>NZ_CALART010000015.1 GCF_937888285.1 uncultured Aquimonas sp. | reverse complement strand
TGACGCTGGTGCGCTCGCTGTCCATCGACCCCATCGTCGTCCGCCAGAACTGGCTCGACGCCTACGACTACACCACCGACAAGGGCGCCCTGGCGCTCAACGACTACGCCCGCGTGAACGATCCGTTCGCGCGCATCGGCAAGGAGTCGGTGACGGTGCAGATCAGCAGCGTGACCCGCGCCAGCGACACGTCGTTCAACGTGCGCTGGACGGAGACGCGCTTTGTCAACGGCGCGCTGGATCGCACCGAACGCTGGAACGCGGTGATTTCCACAGTGCTGCAAACCCCGCGCACCGAGCAGCGCCTGCGCAAGAACCCCCTGGGCATCTACGTCAACGGCCTGTCGTGGAGCCGCGAACTGGATTCTTCCGAAGGAGCCAAGCCATGAATGATCTTTTCCGTAAATCCGCCTTGCCGGTGATCTTGCTTGCCCTGGCGGGCTGCGCCACGCAGGGCAAGCCACCGCCGACCATCTCGCTCGATGAGCCGGTGCAGGCCCAGCCGCTGCCCGAACCGCCCGCGCCGGTGGAGGTGGTGGCCGTGCCCGAGGTGCTGCCGATGCCGGCGCAGTTGAAGCCATTGCCCGAAGCCGAGGACGCCAAGCCCACGCCGGAGCCGGCCGACGAGACGGTGCGCGTCTCGCGCGCCAATGCCGAGGCCCGCGTCGCGCCCACGCGCGAGGGCTACGTCAATGCGATTCAGGTGTGGCCCTTCACGGATGGCGCGCTCTATCAGGTCTATGCGGCCGTGGGCCGCGTGACCGTGGTTTCGCTCCAGCCGGGCGAGGAGCTGGTGACAGTGGCCGCCGGCGATACCGTGCGCTGGATCGTGGGCGACACGTCCAGCGGCAACGGTGCCGACTTGCGCGTCAACGTGCTGGTGAAGCCCATTCGCTCGGGCCTGAAAACCAATCTGGTCATCACCACCAGCCGGAGGACGTACCTGCTGGAACTGACTTCCACGGAAAAGACGTGGATGGCGTCGGTGTCCTGGGAGTACCCGCGCGACCGGATACTGGCCTTGCAGCGCCAAGCGCAGGCGGCCAGCGCCGCCGCGCCGGTCGATAGCGGCCTATCGCTGGAGAACCTGCGCTTTCGCTACGCGATCAGCGGCAGCAATCCGCCGTGGAAGCCGCTGCGCGCCTTCGACGATGGCGCGAAGGTCTATATCCAGTTTCCCGCCGGCATCGCGCAAGGCGATCTTCCGCCGCTGTTCGTGATCGGGCCGGAAGGTGACGGACAACTGGTGAACTACCGCTTCCGCTCGCCGTACTACATCGTGGATCGCCTCTTTGGCGCGGCGGAACTGCGCCTGGGCGGCGACAAGGGCGACGTGGTGCGGATCGAGCGCACGGATGGCGTGGCACGGAGGAACTGACCATGAGCCAGGACGACACCCCCGACCTCGCCACGCCGCAGGCGGGCAAGGTCGCGCCCGAGGCGGTGGCGCTTCGTGCCCAGCCGCGTGCTGTGACCCGGTTGAACCGGCGCACGCTGGCCGTCCTCATCGGCGGCCTGTCGGTCGCCGTGCTCGGGGCCACGATCTGGTCGCTGCAACCGCAGCGGCGCAGCGCAGGCGAACAGACCGAGCTATACAACGTCGATCGCGTCTCGAAGTCCGAAGGGCTGGACGGTCTGCCGGCCGACTACTCGAAGCTGCCGCCGAAGGTGCCCGAGCTGGGGCCGCCGCTGCCGGGCGATCTTGGCCCAGCCATCGTGAACTCGCAGCAGCCGGCCGTGGCCGCTTACTCGGCTCCCGGCCACGATCCCAACGACGCTTTGCGCAAGGAGGCGGAAGCCGCAGCGGCTTCGTCGGTGTTCTTCCGCTCGGGCGGCCAGGGCCAAACCGCCGCCACGGTGGCGCAGGCAGCATCGGGCACTCCTGGCGCTACCAGCACGCTCGCCGCCTTCGATCCGCTCGCCGCTGGGCCGGCCTCGGCGGCAGCCCAGCTTGCCGCCCCTGCTGCTGCGCGGAGTCGGCAAGACCAGAACGAGGCATTCCTGCAAAGCGGTTCTACGGAAACCCGCAATTCCGGCCATCTGGCGCTGCCGGCCTCGCCGTATCAGGTCATGGCCGGAACGGTGATCGCTGGGGCACTGGTGACGGGCATCAAGTCCGATCTTCCGGGCGACGTGATCGGCACGGTGACGGAGCCGGTCTATGACTCGGCCACGGGCAAGTTCCTACTGATTCCGCAGGGATCGCGCATCCTCGGGCGCTACAACAGCCGGGTCAGCCACGGGCAGAGCCGCGTGCAGGTGGTGTGGAATCGGGTCATCCTGCCCGATACGTCCTCGCTGACGCTCGACAACCTCATCGGCACCGATCCGGCCGGTTACTCCGGCCTGGAGGATGACGTGGACTGGCACTGGGATCGCATCGTCGCGGGTGCGGTGCTGACAACGCTGCTGGGAGTAGGTGCCGAACTGGCCGCACCCGAGAACCGCCAGGATGGCAACCGCATCGTCATTGCCGGGCGCGACAGCGCCCAGGACAGCATCAATCAGGTCGGCCAGGAGATTACCCGGCGCAACATGGACATTCAGCCGACGCTGACCATCAGGCCGGGCCTGCCAGTTCGCGTCATCGTGAACCGGGATCTGGTGCTGCGGCCGTACCAGCCGCTGTTCTTCAATCGGGGGGCTTCGCAATGAACACGGCCAAGAAAATGCGGCTCGGGCCGCTGCCCAAGACCGAGAGCGTCAAGCTGACCTTTGCCTGCCCGGCCAGCCTGAAAGCCGACCTCGACCGCTACGCCGCGCTGCACGCGCAGACGTATGGCGAGGCGGTCGATGCCGAGAAGTTGATCCCACACATGCTGGAGGCGTTCATGGCGGGGGATAGGGGATTCAGGAAGGGCACCACGACGCGGAGCGTGCCGTCCAAGCCGACATGATGGCCTCGAACACTGCCCAGCAGCATCCATCGAACGCGCGGCCCAAGGCCGCGCGTTCTTCGTTCTGGATGCCACCAAGAGCGGCTTGGGCTATGATGATGAAACAGGCCCGCCGTTTCTCGGCAATCCAGCACGACACAGTGCGATGCGGCTTTCTCTCCCAACGCTCTTATGTGGCTCCTAGCCCAAGCGGCCAAACTTCTGCAAAGTGGCCTGAAAAAGAGCTAACCTACTGTCCCATATACGGTTTCAAGCCTTGCGTGATGGACACGAAAGACTTGACACCGGCACTTTTTTGTGCCTGCGCGCAGCGCCGGGCCTCGGCCTCGGCAGCCCCTGCGATCGGGGATCAGGACCGCTGCCGACGCTGCCTCAGCCGCTCCATCAGTCGCCGCATGCGGCCCGGCGAGCGCTGGAAGGCTTTTACTCCAGTGGCGAACTTGAGTCCGACACGAATGACCTGGTCGTCTTGCAGATCGCGCACCACCAGTCGCGCGTTGCCAACATCGAGGCTGTCGCCGACCTGGGGTTGCTCGTCGTAGCGTTCCGCGAACAGCTCGGCGGCCGAGCGGCCCTGCAGGCGTGGGCTCAGCCTCAGGCCATAGAAGTCGGCCAGCGGCCCCAGCGGCACATTGCCCGGCAGCGTGAACTCGCCGAACAGCTCGCGCTCTGCCTCCTTGGCCTCGGCGCCTTCGGCGAACAGCCAGTCGAGTCGAATGACGCGTCCCGGTGGCGCCAGGTAGTAGGCGTAGTCCTCGACGCGCAGATCGCGGGCCTCGTCCGGCGCCAGCACCTCGCCGCCGCGCACCACCAGGACCGGCCGCGCCCACGCTGGAAGGCGGCCCCGCCCGCTGAGGAGCGCGCAGTCCGGGGCCACCCGATAGCCGACCATTTCGTGTTCGAGCTGCCCGGGCAGATCGAGCTCGACGCGGCGCGAGGGCGGGTCGCGGCGTGGCACCGCGACCTTGAGCCAGAAGGCCACCGTGGCGAGGCTCCAGCCCTGCACCAGCAGGGAGGTCAGCACCACCACGAAGCCGATGTTGAAGTACATCTGGGCGTCGGGAAGGCCGACCAGCATCGGCACCGAGGCCAGGAAGATGCCGACTGCACCGCGAAGGCCCACCCACGAGACGAAGGCGATCTCGCGCTTGGGGAACTTGAAGGGCCACAGGCAGAGCGCGACCGCCAGCGGGCGTGCAACCAGCATCAGGAAGGCTGCGATCGCCAGCGAAGGCAGGGCCAGGTCCAGCAGGCGGGACGGGGTGACCAGCAGACCCAGCACCAGGAACATCAGCATCTGTGCCAGCCAGGTGGCCGCGTCCTGCACGCTCAGAACGTTGGCGAAGGCCCGCACCGGGCGGTTGCCGACCACCAGGCCGGCGATGTACACCGCGAGGAAACCGCTGCCGCCGAGAAGGTTGGTCAAGGGCACCAGGGCGATGGCGCCGCTGACGGCCAGCAGCGGATGCAGGCCGGAAGGCAGATCCAGGCGATTCAGCGCGGCGGCAAGGGCGCGACCGCCCGCATAACCCGCAAGGCCGCCCACGCCGATCTGCTGCAGCAGGTTCAAGGTCAGTGATCCTGCGGACAGATTCGTGGGCGACATGACCAGGCCTGCGAGCAGCAGGGTGAGGAAGATCGCCATCGGATCATTGCTGCCCGACTCGACCTCCAGCGTCGCACCGACGCGGCGCTGCAGGTGCAGGCCATTGGATCGCAGCAGAAAGAACACAGCAGCCGCGTCGGTGCTGGCCACGATGGCGCCAATCAGCAGCGCCGGCAGCCAGTCGATGCCGAGAATGAAGCGCGCGGCCGCACCGGTCAGCCCTGCGGTCAGCAGTACGCCGACCGTGGCGAGCACTCCGGCCGGGGCCAGGGCACCGCGCACCTGCGACAGCCGCGTCCGCAGGCCGCCGTCGAACAGGATGATCGCCAGCGCAACCGAGCCGAGCGCATAGGTGATCCGGTAGTCGCTGAAAACGATGCCGCCTGGACCGTCTTCGCCGGCCAGCATGCCGATCACCAGGAAGACCAGCAGCAGGGGCGCGCCGAAGCGGGTTGCCACCATGCTGGACAGGATGCCCGCGATCAGCAGGACTCCACCGACCAACATCCAGATGTCGTTGCTGTGCAGGCTTTCCATGCGCCCTCCGCGTGATCCAGCCGGAAGACTTGGCGGCGCGCAGCGCCCAAGTCAAGCGAAACGCCCGAAATGGCCCATGATTGCGGCAAGTGGGCGCAGGCATTACTTTCTGCAGCTTGCTCGCGGGATCAACGCCCAGCGCCGAGACAGGCGAGGCGACACGCAGCGGGGCGGTGGAGGGATCGACCCAGGGTGGACTTCGGATGAATCGGATGGTGTGGGGACTATCGGCCGGGCTGTGGGCCCTGGCGCTCGCAATGCCGGCGCGGGCAAGTCAGCTGGTGGTGGAGGTCACGGGACTGACCGACGAGGAGGGGCCGGTCGTCGTCGAGGTCTACGGCAGTCGCGTCGGCTTTCCGCGACAGCCCAGCTATACCCAGAGCGTCAGTGCAAGCGGCGGCGTCGCCCGCGCCGAGTTCCTCGATTTGGGCCCCAGCGACTATGCGGTGCACGTCTGGCACGACCAGAACGGCAACGGCCGGCAGGACCGGCGCTTTGGCGCCGAGCCCTTCGGCTACTCCAACCTTCCGGTCGGCGAACGCGGCGACTGGGACGAGGTGCGGATCAGCCTCGGCGTCGACCCCTTGAACCTGCGCTTCGACTTCGGCCCGCTGCGCGACGACTGAGCAGGCCGTCAGCGCCTGCGGTCCATGCGCCGATAGCCGATCGCCTCGGCCAGATGGGAAGCGGCGATCCGTTCCGCGCCAGCTAGGTCGGCGACGGTGCGCGCCACCCTCAGGATGCGCTGGCTGGCCCGGGCCGAGAGCTGCAGCCGCTCGACTGCTGCCTCGAGCAGGGCCTGTTCGGCATCGGATAGACGGCAGTGCGCCAGCAGTTCGGCCTGTCCGAGCTGGGCGTTCAATCGCCCGCAGCGCGCCATTTGCAGGTCGCGCGCGCGCGCCACGCGCATGCGTACCGCGGCGCTGCTTTCACCCGGCGGTGCATCGGGGCGCAGCTCCGCGGCCTGCACCCTGGGCACCTCGATCTGCAGGTCGATCCGATCGAGCAGGGGGCCGGAGATCCGGCCGCGATAGCGGCCGATCTGCTCGGCACTGCAGTGGCAGCGACCGGAAGGGTCGCCCGCCCAGCCGCAGGGGCAGGGATTCATTGCGGCAAGCAGCTGAAAGCGCGCGGGAAACTCGGCCTGTCGCGCCGCCCGAGAAATGGTGATGTGGCCGGATTCAAGCGGCTCGCGCAGCACTTCCAGCACGCGGCGGTCCCACTCCGGCAGCTCATCGAGGAACAGCACCCCGCGGTGGGCCAGGCTGATTTCGCCGGGACGCGGGTGGGACCCGCCGCCAACCAGCGCCACCGCGCTGGCCGTGTGGTGGGGCTGACGATAGGGCGGCACCCGCCAGCGCGCGGGGTCGATGCGTCCAGCCGCGATCGAGGCGATCGCAGCCACCTCCAGGGCGGCATCTTCGTCGAGTGGCGGAAGGATGCCCGGCAGGCGCTGGGCCAGCATCGACTTGCCGCTGCCGGGTGGCCCGCACATCAGCAGGTTGTGGCCGCCGGCTGCCGCGATCTCGAGCGCACGCCGCGCCAGGGCCTGGCCACGCACGTCGGAGAGGTCGGGGACTTCGCCGTGCGCTGTCGCCCGCGGCTCGGTCGCCGCCAGCGGCAGCTGCGACTGGCCGCGCAGGAAGGCGCAAACCTCAAGCAGGCTCGACGCGGTATGCGCACTGGCACCGCCGACCAGGCTGGCCTCATGCGCGTTTGCCTGCGGCAGCACCATCGAGCGCCCTTCGCGTCCCGCGGCCAGCACGGCGGGCAGGGCGCCGTCGACGCCGCGCAGGTCGCCGGTCAGGGCCAGCTCGCCGAGAAACTCATGGGCCGCGAGCGCCGCCACCGGCAGCTGTCCGGACGCGGCCAGAATGCCGAGCGCGATCGGCAGGTCAAAGCGTCCGCCGTCCTTGGGCAGGTCGGCGGGCGCCAGATTGATGGTGATGCGTCGCTGCGGCAGGTCGAACTGGCCGCAGATCAGAGCCGCGCGTACGCGGTCGCGGCTCTCCTTCACCGCGGTCTCGGGCAGGCCGACGATGGACATGCCCGGAAGTCCGCCGGAGAGATGCACTTCCACCTGCACCGACGGTGCACTCACGCCGTACTGGGCGCGGCTGTGGACCACGGCGAGCGCCATCCCTGGGCCTCCTGGAAGCTGCGAAACCGCGGCGGGTCAGCCGAACCGACTCGGGGCGGGCTGGTTCCGGCTCAGTTGCGGGTCTGCGAAGGCGTGTTCGCCTGCGCGTCGAGCCGGGCCTCCAGGTCACCCAGCACGCGCTCCATCAGGGCCAGCTTTTCGCGGGTGCGCATCAGCACCGCGCGCTGCACGTCGAACTCCTCGCGGGTGACCAGGTCCAGCTTGCTGAAACCGCTGTGCAGGGCGGCCCGGAAGTTCTTCTCGAGGTCCGCGCGGGCGTCCTCCATGCCGGGGGGCAGCAGTTCGCTCAGACGGTGGGCGAGGTCATCAAGGGCCTTGAGGCGGATCATCATGTGTTCCTTGGCAGTGCGCGTTCCGGGGCAGTCTAGGCAGCCACCCCGCATCGGTGCAGTCGGCGGAGTGCTCGTCGGGGGGTAGGAGTTTTCTTACCCCACGATGTCCCAGCGTGCATGGACGCGGCATTCTCGCACCGGCCCGCCTTCGGCGGTCGGGTGAGCGCTCAGCCGGGCGCAGCGGCCTCCGCAAGCAGTGCGAACTCGATCAGGTCGAGGCGCCCCGGGCGGGGCGGCACTGCGCTCGGCAGCGGATCCGCGGCCAGCTGCAGGCGCGGGCAAGCCTGGGCGGGGCTGGCCGCCACCGCGCGCATCCAGTAGGCGACCGGTGCACCCAGCCAATCGATGCGCAGCGGCAGGGTGATGTGGTCCTCCTGCGGCAGCTCGCGGTACTGCAGGGCGGTCACGCCAGCCGCCAGGCGGCGGCCGTGCTGCACGCCCACATGGCGATCGCGACCGCCGTGGATCAGCAGGGTGCAGGCCGAGGTCGAGGCCAGCAGTGGAGTGAGCTCGACCTCATCGAGATCGATTCCCAGCCGTGCGCTGCTGGCGGCGATCGCCGCTTCGACCCGCTCCGGGCTGAAGCGCAGCCGCAGCAGGGCGCGGGTGGCACGCTGCCACGGGCGCGGATCGGGGCTTTCCAGCAGGGCGGGAACCATGTCGCGCACAGCGTCGGCGGCGTTCGCGAAAGGTTCTAGCAGGGTCAGCGAAGCGAAGCGCTCCGGCAGCGCGGCGGCGAGATGGGCCGCGGTGGCGCCGCCGTAGGAGACGCCGAACAGATGCAGGGGGCCGACCAGATCCGAGCCGGCCTCCAGGGCGGCCAGCAGCTCGACCAGATCCTCGGCTTCGCGACGGCCGTAGCCCGGTGGCGCGTCGCCGCTTTCGCCATGACCACGCAGATCGACCAGAACGACGCGATGCCCGGCTTCGGCCAGCGTCAGGGCCCAGGGGTACAGACTGCGGCGATCCATGCCCCAGCCGTGCAGCAGCAGGGCCGTGCCGGCGGGCGCCTGTGCAAGCTGGCGAGGGCCTGCCCGGAAGCGCACGCGGGTCTCGACATCGCGCTGCACGCCGGCATCGAAGCCGTACTCGCCGGGCTCCAGGATCGAATACGCCAGACGCAGGCCGGAGACACTGACGTGGTAGCGCGTTTCCAGCCCCAGCGCCGCCGACAGCGCGGCTGCACCCTCTGGCATGGGCGCGCGGGACAGGCGCGGATCCACCAGCCGATCCTCGAGCGAGGGCAGGGCCGGGGCGGCGCAGGCGGCGATCACCGCCAGCCCCAGGCCCAGCAGCGCCAGCCTCGTGCGAGGCCTGCTCATACCGACACCGCCAGCGCGCGGCGCCGCTGCATCTGCCAGCCTTCGGCGGCGTACACCGCCAGCGCCGCCCAGATCAGACCGAAGCCGACCGCCTGCACCAGTCCGAAACTCTCTCCGAACACGAATACGCCGAGCAGGAACTGGATGCTTGGCCCGATGTACTGCAGCAGGCCCAGCACCGACAGCGGGATGCGGCGTGCGCCGTAGGCGAATGCCACCAGAGGCAGGGCGGTCAGCAGGCCGCCGGTGATCAGCAGCGCATCGGTAGCCCAGTTGCCGTGGAAGATGGCCCCGCCGCCGCCCTGTTCGGCCAGCCACAGCCAGGCGGCGGCCGGCAGAAACAGCAGCACGCTCTCGACGCCGAGCCCCGGCACCGACTCGACGGCGACCTGCTTGCGGATCAGCCCGTACAGCGCGAACGAGGCGGCGAGGCCCAGCGCGATCCACGGCGGGCGGTCCTGCTGCAGGCTGAGCCAGAGCACGCCGGCGGCGGCAAGGGCGACCGCGATCCACTGCGCGCGGCGCAGACGCTCGCCCAGCACGGCCACGCCGAGCAGCACGTTCACCAGCGGGTTGATGAAGTAGCCGAGGCTGGTTTCGACCACGTGGCCGCTGTTGACGCCCCAGATGTACAGGCCCCAGTTGAAGCTGATCAGCAGGCTGGAGGCGAACAGCATCCACGCCGCGTGGCGCTGGCGCAGGGCGCGGAACAGCCAGCCGGGGCCGTCCTTCCAGCACAGCCAGGCGACCACGAAGACCGCGCACCAGACGATGCGATGGGCCACGATCTCGAACGCGGGCACGTGCTTCAGCAGCGCCCAGTAGAGCGGAAACACGCCCCAGGTCAGGAAAGCGAAGACGGCCGCCGCAAGGCCTTTGCGGTCGAGGGGTTCGGGATGGGCGTTCACGGGCATCGACCTGCAAGCGGCATGCAGCGATTCCCCGTCGCGGGCGCGACGGGCGGGCATGGCGGGAGGGCGCGGCAGTATGCGCTTGTGGCGCCTGTGGCGCCGGGATTCGGGATTGGGGATTCGGGATTCGTTAAAGCAGGTTGCCGTGAGGCGAAGGCTGAGGGCGGGCCACGCCGGAGTCCGATCAGCCGCGCAGGGCCGCAGTCACCGGCAGGCGCGCGGCGCGTAGCGCAGGGGCAAGCCCACCCACGAAGCCGATGCCGAGTGCGATGACCAGGCCGCTCATCACCAGCTGCGGCGTCACCGCGAACTCGAAGGCGACCTGGGTGAAGCCGCCGCCCAGTGTGCTCACCGCGTAGCCGTTGAAGGCGAAGTAGGCCAGCGCGGCGCCCAGTGCTCCACCGAGCAAAGACAGCAGCAGCGCTTCCGCCATGACCGAGGCCACCACCGGCGCGGCGCCGAAGCCCAGCGCGCGCAGGGTGCCGATTTCCTTGGTGCGCGCCGACACTGCCGAGTACATGGTGTTGAGCGCGCCGAACACCGCGCCCACGCCCATGATCGCGGCGACGATGCCGGCCAGCACGCCGATGGTCGCGGTGAGGTTGCCGCTCTGGCCGGCGAAGAAAGCGTCCTGGCTGCGCACGTCCACATCGAGCTGCGGATCCGCCTTGAGGCGCGCCTCCACCGCCGGCAGCAGGCTCGGGTCCTTGAGGCGCGCGAGGATCGAGGACACACCCGGGCGACTGAAGGCGCCCTGCGCGGTCTCGCGGTCGGTCCACAGCTCGCTGTCGTAGGCGCCGCCGGATTCGAAGTGGCCGACGATGGTCCAGCGCCCGCCGCGGAAGCGCAGCTCGCGGCCCAGCTCCAGCCCGCTGAACTGCCGCGCTGCGCCGACACCGACGATGATCTCCTGCACCCCGGGGCGGAACATGCGCCCCTGCAGCAGCCTGAACTTGGGCCGCAGCGCGAGGCCCACCGGCTCGATACCACGCAGGCTGACATTGGCGCCGGTGTCCTGTCCCGGGCGCGGCACCTCGGTGATCACGATGAGTTCGCCCGAGGCCAGCGGCAGGCCGTCGGGCCCGCGCGCGATCGCCGGGTCCTGCTTGACCAGGGTCATGCTGGCCACCGCGAGAAAACTCGAGATTTCGCCCTGGCTGCCGCCGCGGCTCGCGACGACCTGGTCGGGCTCGCCGGTGCTGCCCAGCGTCTGGCCCAGGCCGGCCGACATCGACAGCAGGGCCACCAGCACGCCGACCACGCCAGCGATGCCGACCACGATCACCAGCGAAGGCGCCAGCCGCTCGGGAATCGAGCGCAGGTTCATCAGGGTGATCTCGCGGATCTGGGTCAAGCGGCTCATGCGCTGGCCTCCTCGCTGCGGCCGCCGAACAGTCGGCGCAGCGCGCGCTCGAAGGCGGAGGGCTCGCCACGGCCGGCGAGCGCATCGACGATCTTGAGCCGGCGCGCGGCCAGCGCAGGCGGCAGGCCCACGGCCAGGGTCAGCACCGCGACGCTGATGCCTGCGATGACCCACACGCGAAGATCGGCCCGTACCGGGAACTCGGGCGGCAGCACGCCGGTGGCCACACTCGCGACCGCCATGCCGAGCAGGGCGCCGACCAGACACAGGGCGAAGGCCTCGGCCAGCACCAGGCCCATCACCTGCCGATCGGTAAAGCCCAGGCACTTCAGCACGGCCAGCTCGGGAATGCGCTCGCGCACCGCCTGGCTCATGGCCACACCGGTCAGGAACAGGATCGAGAAGAACACCGCGCCGGTGATCAGATTGACGATCAGCCCGATGTCGCCCAGTTGGCGGATGAAGCCCAGCTGGAATTCGGATTCCTTCTGGGTCTTGGTCTCGTCGGAGGAATTCTCGAACTTGGCGTCGATGACGCTGGCGATGCGCTCCGAGGCTTCGGGGTCACTGATACGCACCACGAAGATGCCGGCCAGGCCCTTGCCACCCGAGCGCGCCTCGTCGAACTGCGCATAGTTCAGGTACATCAGGTTCGCGCGCTGCGACCAGTCCTCGTTGATGCCGTCGAAGATGCCGACCACCCGCCACTCCCAGGTGCGGCTGCCGCCGGCCTGGGTCCAGATGAAGCTGTTCAGCGGCACGATGTCGCCGACCTTCCAGCCGTACTGCTCCGCCAGATTGCGCCCGACAATCGTGCCGTCATTGGTGCTGATGAAGCGCAGCCAGCTCTCGTTGTCCATCACCCATTCGGGGTAGGTGTCGCGCAGGCGCTGCGGATTGACTGCGAACTGCGGAAAGAAGCCGCGTCCGTCCTGGTACTGGCCGCCGAAGAACTGCGAGTGGTTGACTGCGGCGACACCGGGCACGGCCTCGATCTGCGGCAGCATGCGCATCGGCAGGGGCTGGGTGAAGCTGGTGCTGGCCTGGGTGATCAGGCGGCTGGCGCCGAGGAAGTCGGCTGCGCCCGAGAACAGCGAGTTCACCGCCTGCAGCAGGCCCAGCAGGCTGAAGGCCGCGATCAGCGAAGCCAGCGTCAGAAAGGTCCGCAGCTTCTTGCGGAACAGGCCGGCGTAGATCAGTCCGAGGTACTTCACGGCGGCAATGTCCGAAGAGTGGGGGTGGGCTCAGGCGGCGCGGTCGAGCGTGAGGCCGGCCTCACGCGCCGCGAACCAGTCGCGGGCCAGCGCAGTTTGCGCCTCGGCCGTCGTCGCCGCGTTGACGAGCGCGCGGAAGCTGTCGCCGCCCTCGACATCCTTGGCATACCAGCCCAGGTGCTTGCGCGCGATGCGCAGGCCCTGTTCCTCGCCGTAGAACGCATACAGCGCGTCGAGATGGCCGAGCAGGATGTCGCGCACCTCGCTCAGGCCCGGCTCGGGCAGGCGCTGGCCGGTGGCAAGAAAATGTGCGATCTCGCGGAAGATCCACGGCCGGCCTTGCGCCGCGCGGTCGATCATCACCGCATCCGCCCCGGTCTCGCGCAGCACGGCAGCGGCCTTCTCGGGCCCGGTGATGTCGCCATTGGCCAGCACCGGGATGCGCAGTTCGGATTTGATCTCGGCGATCAGCGCGTACTCGGCCTCGCCCTGGTACAGGTCCTCGCGGGTGCGGCCGTGCACGGCCAGCGCCTGGATGCCCGCGGCCTCGGCGATGCGCGCGATGGCGAGCCCGTTGCGGTGCGCCCGCGCCCAGCCGGTGCGGATCTTCAGCGTCACCGGCACCTCGACTGCGCGCACCACCGCGTCGAGGATGCGGCCGACCAGGGCCTCGTTGCGCATCAGGGCCGAACCGGCCCAGGCGTTGCAGACCTTCTTGGCCGGGCAGCCCATGTTGATGTCGATGATCTGTGCGCCCTGCTCGACGTTGTGGCGGGCGGCGTTGGCGAGTTGCTCCGGCTCGGTGCCGGCGATCTGCACCGAGATGGGCTCCGGCTCGCCGGAGTGGTCCATGCGCAGCCGCGACTTGCGCGTGTGCCACAGCTTGGGATCGGAGTGGGTCATCTCCGACACCGCCAACCCCGCACCTAGGCGCTTGCACAGCACCCGGAAGGGCTTGTCGGTGACGCCGGCCATGGGCGCCAGCACCACGCGCGGTTCGATGGGGTAGGGGCCAATGCGCATGGCGCGCAGTGTAGCGGGCGGCCCGGTCGTCAAGCGTGGAACAGTGTGCCTTGGCGCACGTTTTGCAGCGGATCCGGCCCATGTCCGGCGGCGATCTGCGACCGTCGTTCACCCGTCTCTGCCTACACTCCGCAACCGCGTTCCGAGCCCTCATCGTTCATGTCCGAGCAGTACACCGCCGCCGATGCCGATACCTCCGCGTCGCAGCAGGCCCTGATCGAGGCCATGCGTCTCGGCAGCCTGCAGGCGCTGCGCGTGCTCGACACCGCGGAAGAGCCGGTGTTCGATCGACTGGCGCGTGCCGCCGCCGCCCTGTGCGGCACGCCGATCGCCCTGGTCAGCCTGGTCGATGAGGACAGGCAATGGTTCAAGGCCCGGGTGGGTCTGCCGGAGGCGCGCGAGACGCCGCGCGCCTGGGCCTTCTGCGACCACGCCATCCAGGGCGCGGGGCTGTTCGAGGTGCTCGACGCCGCCGCCGATCCGCGCTTTGCCGACAATCCGCTGGTGCAGGGCGAGCCGCGCATCCGCTACTAAGCCGGCGTGCCCCTGCAGCTCAGCGATGGGTCGCGGCCCGGCACGCTGTGCGTGATCGATCGCGTGCCGCGCCGCCTCGACGCCGGCCAGCGCGCCGTGCTGGCCGAACTGGCGGCGGCGACCGCAGCCCTGCTGGAGCAGCGCCAGCGCATGATGGAGCAGGACGTCAGCGCCAACGCGCGGATCGACTGCGAGCTGGATCGCGCGCAGACCCTGCTGGCCCGGCTCGCCGCCAGCGAGGCCAAGTTCCGGGTGCTGTCGGAGCGCTCGCCGCTGGGCGTCTTCCACACCGATGCCGGAGGCCGCTGCACCTATGTGAACGCGCGCTGGCAGGCGATCTTCGGCTGCAGCGCAGAGGACGCGCGCGGCACCGGCTGGCTCGCCGTGCTGCATCCCGAGGACCGGACCGGCGTGGCCGCCGCCTGGGAGGCCGCGGCGCACCTGGGGGCTGCGTTCGATCGTGTGTTCCGTATCCAGCGCGCCGACGGCGAGGTGCGGATCGTCCATTCGCAGGCCGCGGCCTTGCCCGAAGACGAACACGGCGGCGGATTCGTCGGCGTGGTCAAGGACATCACCGAGCGCCGCGCGATGGAGCAGCGCCTGCGCGAGAGCGAGGCCTTTCTCGAGCGCGCCAACCGCATGGGCGGTCTCGGCAGCTGGATGTACGAGCCCGGCACTGGCAAGCAGATGTGGTCATCCCTCGTCAGGCGCATTCACGATCTGCCGGAGGGAGAGACGCCGCCGCTGGAAAGTTACCTCGACTTCTATCCCCCTGAAGCTCGAGTCATCCTCGCGGACAGCTTTCGTCGCGCCGTGCGCGACGGGGTGCCCTACGATCTCGAACTGCCGATGGTCACCGCGCGCGGCCGGGCGATCTGGGTGCACACCACCGGCGAGGCCGATCGCGACGCCGACGGCCGCGTGCAGCGGGTGGTCGGCACCTTCCGCGAGATCACCCAGCGCAAGACGCTCGAACTCAAGCTCGCCTCCGAGCACGCCCTGCTGACGGTCACCTTGGATGCGATCAGCGATGCCGTGCTGTCCACCGACGCCGAAGGTCGGGTGGTGCTCATGAACCCTGCAGCCGAGCGCCTGCTCGGCCTGAGCGATGTCGAGGCGCGCGGACGCCCGGTCGAGGACGTCTTCAGCGTCTACGGCGAGCTTGACCGCGAGTCGATCGCGAACCCGGTACGGCTCTGCCTGCAGCGCGGTGAGGTGATAGGCCCCGGCGAGTTCGCCCTGCTGGTGTCGCCGGCGGGCAACGAGTACGTGGTCGAGGATTCCGCCTCGCCGATCCGCGACGAGGCCAGCCAGCTGCTCGGCGTGGTGATGGTGTTCCGCGACGTCAGCGAGCAGCGCCGGCTGTCGCGCGAGATCAGCCATCGCGCTGCCCATGACGCCCTGACCGGGCTGGTCAATCGCGGCGAGTTCGAGCGGCGCCTGGGTCAGACGCTCGAAAGTGCGCAGCTCCGCGAGGAGAGTCACGCCCTGCTGTTCATCGACCTCGACCAGTTCAAGCTGGTCAACGACGCCTGCGGGCACGCGGTGGGCGACGAACTGCTGAAGCAGGTCAGTCGCCTGCTGGGCGAATGCGTGCGCAGCGGCGACCTGCTGGCGCGTCTGGGCGGCGACGAGTTCGGCGCAATCCTGAAGCACTGCCGGCTCGATCATGCGCAGCGCGTGGCCCAGCAGATCTGCGAGCGCATGGAGGCTTTCCGCTTCGAACACGACGGCCGCCGCTTCCGCGTCGGCACCAGCATTGGCCTGGTGCCGATCGAGCGCGACTGGCCGGACGTCGCCACCCTGATGCAGGCGGCCGACACCTGCTGCTATGCCGCCAAGGAGGCCGGCCGCAACCGCGTGCACGCCTGGATGAACAGCGACGAGGCCATGCTGCAGCGGCGCGACTCGATGCGCTGGGCCAGCCGCATCGAATCGGCGCTGGACGAGGGCCGCTTCGAGCTGTGGGCGCAGCGCATCCAGCCGGTGCTGCCGCAGGCGGGCGCCAGCACGCACCTGGAGCTGCTGCTGCGCCTGCGCGAGGACGGCCAGTGCATCGCGCCAGGGGCCTTCTTGCCCGCAGCCGAGCGCTTCAATCTGGCCTCGCGGGTGGACCGCTGGGTGCTGCGCCGCGCCTTCGCCTGGATCGAAGCGCATGGCGAGGCCTTCGCCCATATCGATACGCTGGCGATCAATCTGTCCGGTCAGAGCATCGGCGACCGCGCCTTCCACCGTTACGCCAGCCAGCTGCTGCGCGAGTCCAGCTTCGACCTCCACCGTCTGTGCTTCGAGATCACCGAGACTTCGGCGATCACCGCGCTGGGCGATGCCACCGCCTTCATCAGCGAGATGCGCCGCCAGGGCGTGCGCGTGGCGCTGGATGACTTCGGCGCCGGCGCGTCCTCGTTCGGCTATCTCAAGCAGCTGCCGGTGGACTACATCAAGATCGACGGCCAGTTCATCCGCGATCTCGACCGCGACCCGCTGAACCAGGCCACGGTGCGCTGCTTCTGCCAGGTCGCCCAGGTGCTGGGCCTGGCCACGATCGCCGAGTTCGTCGATTCCGAGCGCGTGTTCGACGCGCTGAACGCGCTCGGCGTCGACTACGCCCAGGGCTATCTGCTGCACCGGCCCGAACCGCTGGACGCGCTGTTTCCCGGCTGAGCGCACTTTCCGCACTTCGGGCAATGCGCGCCAGCGGCTAGACTTCGCGCCTCGCCGAGCCTCTCGGCAGCCCCCACACGGAACGCCCCATGAGCAAGCCCTCGCACGCCCACCACGGCCTTGGCACGCGCGCCATCCACGCCGGCCAGTCGCCCGATCCGACCACCGGCGCGGTGATGACCCCGATCTATGCGACCTCGACCTATGTGCAGCGCAGCCCCGGCGACCACCAGGGCTTCGAGTACTCGCGCAGCCACAACCCGACGCGCTTCGCCTACGAGGACTGCGTCGCCGCACTCGAAGGCGGCCGCCGCGGCTATGCCTTCGCCTCCGGTCTCGCCGCCACTTCGACCGCGCTGGAAGTGCTGGACTCCGGCAGCCACGTGATCTGCATGGACGACGTCTACGGCGGCACCTACCGCCTGTTCGAGCGCGTGCGCCGGCGCTCGGCGGGGCTGGACTTCAGCTTCGTCGACCTCGACAACCTCGACGCCGTGGCGGCGGCGCTGCGCCCCAACACGAAGATGATCTGGTGCGAGACGCCGACCAACCCGATGCTGAAGCTGGTCGACATCGCCAGGCTCGCGGCGTTCGCGCGCGAGAAGGGCCTGATCCTCGCGGTCGACAACACCTTCTGCAGCCCGATCCTTCAGCGTCCGCTGGAGCTCGGCGCGCATCTGGTCATGCACTCGGCGACCAAGTACTTGAACGGCCACAGCGACATCGTCGGCGGCATGCTGGTGGTCGGCGAGCACGCCGAGCTGGAGGAGAAGCTCACTTTCCTGCAGAACGCCGTCGGCGGCGTGCAGGGTCCGTTCGACAGCTTCCTCGCCCTGCGCGGCCTGAAGACCCTGCACCTGCGCATGCGCGCACACTGCGAGAACGCGCTTGCCCTGGCGCAGTGGCTGGAAGCGCATCCCAAGGTGCGGCGCGTCATCTATCCGGGTCTGGCCTCGCATCCGCAGCACGCGCTGGCGAAAGCGCAGATGCACGGCTTCGGCGGGATGATCAGCGTGGTGCTCGACACCGATCTCGCCGGCACCCGCCGGATGATGGAGCGCTGCCAGCTGTTCGCGCTGGCCGAGTCGCTGGGCGGCGTCGAAAGCCTGATCAACCACCCGGCGATCATGACCCACGCGTCGGTTCCGCCGGAAAACCGCGCCAGGCTCGGCATCCACGACAACCTGGTGCGCCTGAGCGTCGGAGTCGAAGACCTGGCCGATCTGCGCGCGGAGCTTGAGGACGCGCTCGCTGCGATCTGATTGCGGAGCCGGATTGGGGATTCGGCATTCGGGAGCCGCAGGGGCGCGTGGCATGGGGTGGGCACGCGCCCACGCTGGCTGGACTCCCGCCTGGGCGGCGCTGAAGGATTCAGCGTTGCCGCGCGCCCTTGAGGGCGCGCCAGCCGATCGAACGGGCGATGCCTGGCCCAGCGTGGCCGGGCGAAGCGAAGGCGTCGCCGCGCAGCGGCCGAAGGCGTCTGGACAGGTGCTGGACTCGCGACCACGGATCAAGGCCAGTAGAGACTCGATCCGTGGTCGCCCGGGGCGCCCGAACAGGCCCTGAAGCGAATCCATGATCCAGGGTGTGTGATGTCCGATCGGACGGCTGGGTTGTGGCGCCCGTCAGATCCAAGGGGCCGGCTCCGGCATCGAGAGGTGCGCTGCGCTTCGTCGTTGCATCCGTCTCGGCGAATCCCGATTCCCGATCCCGGATCTCGACGCTCAGGCCTCCACCACCATCACCCGGTTCTTGCCCGCGTGCTTGGCCGCGTACATGGCCTTGTCCGCGCGGTCGATGACTTCGCTGGGGTGTTCGCCCTGGGCGAAGGCGGTGATGCCGGCGCTGAAGGTGAGCAGCAGCTTCTGCGCGTTGGCGAGGAAGAAGCGGCGGGTCAGTTCGCGCTGCAGGCGCTGGACCACGCTGCTGGCTTCTTCGACGCCGACGCCGGGCAGCAGCAGGACGAATTCCTCGCCGCCGAAGCGCACCACCGAGTCGTTGCCGCGCAGGGTTTCGCGCAGCACGGTGGCGATGTGGCGCAGCACTTCGTCGCCAACCAGATGGCCGTGGCTGTCGTTGATGGCCTTGAAGTTGTCGACGTCGAGCACGACCACGCACAGCTGCGTGCCGAGCCGCTGCATGCGCGCCATTTCGCGCTCCAGCACTTCGTCGAGGCCCTTGCGGTTGAGCGCGCCGGTGAGCGGGTCGAGGCGTACGAGCTGGCTGGTTTCTTCCAGCTCGCGCTGCAGCACCAGCACGCTCTGGTTGGCGGTCTCGACCCTTTCACGCAGCTCGGCGAGGTCGGCCGCCGAGCGGGCGGCGGTCTCGCGGGTCTGTTCGGTGCGGGTCAGCAGCAGGCCGACCACCTCGGCCAGCGCTTCGATGCTGTCGGCTTCGCTGATGCGGGTGGCGCAGTCGCTCAGCACGTCGTGGTAGCTGGAGGTGCTGTCGGTCAGTTCGCCCAGCCGATCGATGAAGCCGGACAGCAGGCTCTTCAGGCGCTGCTGGGCGTCCGAGATCTGCCGCGCCAGGTGGCGCTGCTTTTCGATGACCTTGCGCAGGCGGCGGCCGACTTCCTCCAGCACGCGCACGTCGAGCTGTCCCTGCAGCGACTCGGCCAGCAGGCCGAGCTGGCCGTGCAGCCAGTGGTCCTCGGTGACCAGCAGGCGGATGTTGTCGATGATCAGGCGGAGCAGGTCGATCAGCGCGTCGCGCAGGGCGGCATCGGACTGCGCGGCCAACTCCAGCCCGCGCTGGAAGCGATGCAGCTGCTGGCCGAGGGCCTGCAGGTCGAACTCGCCCTGCGCTTCGCGCAGCTGTTCGGCCAGCATGCGGGCTTCGTGCGCCAGCGCGGGCTGCGGCTCCAGCATCGGCGCGATGCCGTCGCGCAGCAGGCCGGCCAGCAGTTCGTGCAGGCCTTCGGTGGGCGTGTTGGCGGCGGGCTCGCGCGCTTCGGGCGCGCGGCGGCTGCGCCATTCGCGCACCAGCGCATCCATGCGCCGGTGCAGCTGGGCGGATTCCATCGGCTGGGCCAGCAGCTGCAGCAGCTGCAGCTGGCGCAGGCCGCGCTGGGGGCCGGCGCGGTCGGGGTCGAGCTCGCGCAGGGTTTCCAGCAGCACCGAGGCCCAGGGCAGTTCCGCGTCGACGATTTCCAGCAGGCTATGGTTCAAGGCCGAACGCAGTTCGGTCCAGCTGCCCAGGGCGATCGCGCGCTCGCACTGGCGCGCCAGGTTCAGCAGCGAGGGCGTGCCGCGCGGCAGGGCATGTACCAGTGCGCGCAGCGACTCCTCGGGAAACGGCGCGGCGCTCTCTTCGCCGCTGATCTGCTGGTAGGTGCGAGTGTAGTTCTCTGGCGTGGGCGGCAGGCGCAGATGGGCCAGCCGCTTCAGTGTCTCGCGCGCGATGTCTGAAGGCGCCGGACGACCCTCGCCGGGGGCGCGCGTCGGCAGGGCTTGGCCTCGGCTGCTGGAATCATCGGGCATGAGACGGAACTCGAACGCGCAGGGCTGAAATGCTACACCGCATACGCGTGAGTGCGGCGCATGAGGGATGTCCCAGGCGCGATGGCGCGGGTGGACCCGACGCCATGCAAGACCTGCGCCCTCAAGCCGCGACGCGCGCCTCGCCGAGGGCGATGACGAGCTTGGCGCGGTCGCGCGGCGGCAGCAGCGGCAGCAGGCCGCCCAGCAGCGCGGAGAACGCATCGGCAGGCATCTTGCCGCGGATCTCGCCGAGCAGACCGGCGCGCTCGCGAGGACTGAGCGCGCGCACCATCAGGCGCAGGGTGTCTTCCATTTCGCTGGCAGGAATCGACGCCAGCAGGGCTTCGTGCACTTCGACGAGCGCAGCGTCGTCGTAGCCGGACCACAGCCGGGCGTTGTTGTCGCGCTCTTCGATGCGCATGTGCGCGAAGTTCTCGCCGATGAAGTCGGCCAGCGCGTCGTACAGCGCGTCCGCGGCCTGCTGGCGCGCACCGCCGACGCGCTCGCGCACGGCCGTGACCTGTCGCTGCAGCGCATCGATGGCGTGGCGGTGCTCGAGGTGGTCGTGGTGGGTGCGCTCGGCGCCGTTGCGCTGCAGGCGTTCCAGCGCAGGGTGGAGGAAGGCATCCTCGTGCTGCAGATGGCTGCGGCAGGCGCGCAGCAGCTGTTCGACGCGATCAAGACCGGCGTGCAGCTCCGGGCTGTCCTCGCAGTCGAGGCGGCCGACCTCGACCAGGGTTTCGGCCATGAGCAGGCGCAGGGCCTTGTGGATGGGGCGGTAGAGGTCGAGACGCTGGAGTTCGATCATGGCTCTGTCCTTGAGGCGATGGCCCGGGCGCTTGCCTCAGGCCAGGCGCGATCCGGCGCCGCGGCGGTCCGGCGATGCTGTCGGACCTGACTGCTTTTACGAAGCGCGGAATGCGAGCGTGTCAGCGCGTGAGCACGCGGCGGGCTTTCGTTCAGCTGGAGGCGTGCGGCCCATGTGGTGCGGGAATGCTCAGCAGGCGACGCGATTGCGGCCGGACTGCTTGGCCGCGTACAGGGCGGCATCGACCTGCGAGAGCATGCGATCGTAGTCAGCGTGGCCTTCGTGCGAGGCCAGGCCGATGCTCACGGTGATGCGCAGGCCGGCGGCGACCTCGTCGAGCTCCATGCGCTCCAGCCCCGCGCGCACGCGCTCGCAGACCACCAGGGCATCGGACAGGCGGGTGTTCGGCAGCAGCAGGGCGAACTCCTCGCCGCCCCAGCGCGCCACGGTGTCGATCTCGCGGCAGAGCGCGCGCATGCGCGTCGCCACCGCGCGCAGCACGGCGTCGCCGGCGGCGTGCGAGTACTCGTCATTGATCCGCTTGAAGTGGTCAAGATCGACCAGGGCCACGCACAGCGGCTGGTCGGAGCGGCCGGCGCGGGCGAACTCATAGGCCAGCAGCTCGTCGAAGGCGCGACGGTTGGCCAGCCCGGTCAGCGCGTCCTCGCGGGCCTGCCGCTCGAAGGCCTCGGACTGCTCGCGCAGGCGCTCCAGCAGCACGTTCTTTTCGGCATCGGCCTCCTGCAGCCGCTGCGCCTGCAGGCGCAGGTCGACGGTGCGCTGTTCGACCAGCTCGCGCAGGCGGATCTCGTTCTGCTCATGCCGCAGCAGGCGACGCCGCAGCAGGTGGTGGACGCTCGCCGCGAGCAGCGCCGCCAGCAGCAGCCAGGCCCAGGGCCGCTGCCACCAATGCGGGGCGATGCGGAAGTCGATGCGGCCCTCGCGCTCGCTCCACGGCCCGTTCGGATGTGCGGCCTGCACGTGCAGGGCGTAGTCGCCGGGGCCAAGGTTCGTGAACACCGCGCTGCGCTGTTCGCCGCGCTCGATCCAGCCGTGGTCGAAGCCCTCCAGCCGGTAGCGGTAGCGCACCCGCTGCGGCATCACGAAGGCCAGGCCTGCGAAGCCGACTTCGATGCGGCTGGTGCCGGCGGGCAGGTCCACGCGCGGCGCCAGCGGCAGCTGGGCGCCATCGACCAGCAGGGATTCGATCACCACCGGCGGCGCCTGTTCGGCGAAGTCGTCCAGCCGTTCGGGGGCGACGTGGGCCACGCCCAGGGCGGTGGCCACCCACAGGCTGCCGTCGCTGCGGCGCAGCGCCGGCGGGCCGGAGCCGCCGTTGCACTGGGCGCTGGCCATGCCGTCGGATTCGTTGAAGTGCTCGAAGGGCACGGTTTCGGCGCGGCCATCGGCGTAGGCGTGGGCGGCGGCAGCGGGCAGCCGCAGCACGCCGCGGTTGCCGGTCAGCCAGAGGTCGCCGGCGGCGTCTGTCAGCACCGCGAAGAACTTCTCGAAGGGCAGGCCGGCGCCGTGGCCGATCGCCGCCAGCTGGCCGTCGCTGCGGCGCCAGCGCAGCAGGCCGCGATCGGTGGCCAGCCAGAGCACGCCGGCGCGGCTGTCTTCAAGGATCGAGAACACCGACTCGACGGCGCCAGCGCCTGCCAGCGAAAGCGTCTCGGCGCGGCCCTCGCGGATGCGTCCGAGGCCGGTGCCGGTGCCCACCCAGAGCGTGCCCTGCGAATCCTCGAACAGGGCGACGATGTACTCGCCCGGCAGGCCCTCGGTGGTGCCGTAGACGGTCAGGGCATCGCCCTGCCTCAAGGCGAGGCCCTGGGTGGTCCCGATCCACAGCCGACCCGAGCGATCTTCCAGCAGCGCGCGGACTTCGTTCGAGGGCAGGCCCTGCTCGCGTCCGACGCGCTCGACCACGCGCTCGCCTTCGACGCGCAGGGCGCCGCTGTTGTAGCTGCCGATCCAGACGCCGCCCGCCGCGCGGGCCAGGCTCAGCACCGACAGCCCCGAGGCTTCGCCGGGCAGGCGCGGCCAGGCTTCGATGCGATGCCCGTTGATCAGGCTGAGGCCGCGGCTGGTGCCGGCCAGGATGTGTCCATCGGGGAGCTCGAGCACACTGCGCACGAAATCGTCGGCCAGCCCGTGGCGCCGGGTCAGCGTCGAGAACGGGGCCTCGCCCAGCCGCACCAACCCACCGTTGGTGCCGATCCACAGGTTGCCCTCGCGGTCTTCGTACAGCGCCAGCACGCGGTTGTTGGGGAGGCCGCTACCGGTGTCGAGGACGTCGAGGCCGTCCTCGCTGCGCCGGAACAGACCGTGCGAGACCGTGCCGATCCACAGGTTGCCGCGACGATCGACCAGCAGCCGGCTGATCGAGGTGGCCGCGAGCTCGGGCTCGCGCGCGGCGAATGCGAGATCAGGGTCGGCGGCGGCCGCGACCGGCTGCTGCGAGGCGAACAGGCCGTGCTCGGTGCCGACCAGCAGCTGGCCCTGGGCGCCGAGCAGCAGCGACAGCACGCGACGCTCGCCGAGTACGCCGCCGCGGTCCGGGGCGGGCAACAGACGGTCTTCGCTGGCGCGCATCAGCCCGCGCGAGGTGCCGGCCCAGATGCGGCCGAGCGCGTCTTCGGCCAGCGCATAGACGCTGCCGCCGCCCGTCTCGGGCGAGACGACGAAGTGCTGGCGGCGCCCATCGGGGTCGATGCGCATCAGGCCGCCGTTCTCGGTGCCCGCCCACAGTCGCCCCAAGCGATCGCGCAGGACGTCGGTGACGAGTGTCGGTGCGGCGGGCTGGCGCTGCCAGTGGCCGTTGTGCAGGCGCACGATGCTGCCGCGCGAGCCGGCGACCAGCAGGCCGCCATCGGCTTCCAGCGTGAGCGCGCGGACGCCGGAGTCCAGCATGTCGGTGCCGGCATTGCGGTCGAAGTTCTGGAAGCGCAGGCCGCTGTAGCGCACCGCACCTTCCCAGGTGCCCAGCCAGAGATAGCCGTCCGGGGTCTGGGTGATGGCGTTGACCGTGTTGTGCGGCAGGCCTTCGCGGGTGGTCCAGGTTTCCTGGTAGTACTGGTCCAGCGGCAGCGCCGCGGCTGCTGTCTGCACCCACAGCAGGAGCGCCAGCAGGCACAGCCAGACGCCCGCGCGGGCGTCGCCCGAAGGCTCGGGCTCAGGTCGGCTGCGGCGGCGAACGGCTGCGGTCAATCGGGAAGTCGGCGGCGCGGGAGTCCGCACATCATGCAAGTCCTGCACCGTTCGCGGGGGCGCCGGCGATCACGCTGTCGGGGTGCTGTCCGCGACTGGCGCTGCGAGACATAGGGCGGCGGAGATCAGGCCGTGCCAGGCGCCGCAGGTCGGCGCCCGGCTCGGGATCGGCAAGTGCCCGCGCGGGGCGCTTGCCGCGGACCTGCAGCAGGGCTCAGCCGACCGCTTCCAGCCAGCCGTGGCGGTCCGGGGTGCGGCCGTTGAACAGGCCGAAGAAGAGCTCCTGGATGCGCGCGGTGACCGGGCCGGGCTTGCCGCTGCCCACCGGCTTGCCGTCGACGCTGCGGATCGGCGTGATCTCGGCGGCGGTGCCGCACATGAACAGCTCGTCGCAGAGGTAGAGATACTCGCGCGGCATGTCGCGCTCGACCACCTCGATGCCGTGCTCGCGGGCCAGAGTCATGATGCTGTGGCGGGTGATGCCGTTGAGGATCGCCGCCGAAGCCGGCGTCGTGTGCAGGGCGCCGTTGAACACCAGGAACAGGTTCTCGCCCGCGCCCTCGCTGAGCAGGCCGGTCGAGGCCAAGGCGATGCCCTCGCCGAAGCCCAAGCGCCGCGCTTCGCGCGCGATCAGCTGACCCGACAGGTAGTTGCCGCCGGCCTTGGCGCCGGTCGGGATGGTGTTCGGCGCCATCCTCTGCCAGCTCGACACGCAGGCGTCGATGCCCTGCTCCAGCACGCCGGCGCCGAGGTAGGCGCCCATGTTCCAGGCGGCCACGGCGACATCGGTGGGGCAGTCGGCCGAGAGGCCGAAGCCGCCCAGGCCACGATAGGCCACCGGCCGCAGATAGCCCTTGCCGAGGCCGTTGCGCTTCAGCACCTCGCGGCAGGCATGCGCCAGCGTGGCGAGGTCGTAGGGCATGGGGATGTCGTAGATCTTGGCCGAGTGGAACAGCCGCACCAGATGGTCGTTGAGGCGGAAGATCGCCGGGCCGTTCGGGGTTTCGTAGCTGCGGATGCCCTCGAACACGGACGATCCGTAGTGCAGGGCATGCGCCATCACGTGCGTGGTGGCCTCGGCCCAGGGCTTGATCGCGCCGTTCTGCCAGATGAATTCGGGGTACTGCGGAGTGCTCATGGGCGCGCGTTTCGAGCTTGAGATGGGCCCCGGATGATGCGCGAGCGCTCAGCGGCGGGGCAAGGCGACAAAGGTCATCGCGGAGCGTTCGTCGGAAGCGCAGTGCTCAGGCCGATTCGAGCACGTGCTGCAGCCAGTGCAGGCGCTCGCCCGCGCCTTGGCCCTCGATGGCGACCACGTCGAAGCGGCAGGGGCGCTTGGCCAGCGCGGGATTCGCCGCGAGATAGGCCTGCGCGGCCTGCCACAGGCGCTGGCGCTTGGCCGCGCCGATCGAGGCCAAGGCACCGCCGTGGCTTGCGCTGCGCCGGTAGCGCACTTCGACGAAGACCAGCATCTCGCCGGCCTCCATCACCAGGTCGAGTTCGCCGAAGCGGTAGCGCACGTTGGCGGCGCGGAAGCGCAGGCCCTGCGCTTCCAGGTGCGCGCGCGCCTGCGCTTCGCGGCGCGGGCCCTCAGCGGAGGGCAGCGCCGCCATCGAGCTGCATTCCGGTCTCTTCACTGGGGATCAGCTGGGCGCGCGCACCGCGAAAACGGCCCCAGCCGGGGCGCCGCTGGACCTGGCCGAATTCGTCGAGGCTGAGGCTGCCGCTGGCGCCTTCGATCGACGTGCCGGGCAGGCGGCTCAGCGCAGGCAGGGCGGCCAGCACGCGGTAGGCATCGAGGCCAAAGGCGAACAGGCGCGCCGAGGCGCCCTGCGCCGTGCTCAGCGCGCGGGACTCGTCCTGCGAGGGCAGGCCGGGTCCGCTGGCGCCGAGCAGCCAGGGCAGTTCGGTGAACTCGATGCCGTCGAAATCGCGGTCGGGTCGGGCATTGCCGTCGGCGCCGCGGATCTGCGAGCTGGCCAGCAGCGGGCGATCGAAGATGCCGGCGGCACGCAGCTGCGGCACCAGCAGGCGGGCCTGCTCGAAGCGCACGGCGAGGTAGATCGCATCGACATCGATCTGCACGGCGCCGGAGCGGTCGAGCGTGGTGGCCGCGGGGTCCGGCGCGCGCTGGCCCGCGGCGGCGATGGCACGGCGTATCTCGGCCGAGTAGTTCGGGCTGCCCTCCGGGGGCACGATCTCGGTCAGCACGCTGCCGCCGCCGCGGGCGAAGGTCGGGCCCAGAGCGGACAGCACGCGGCGCGCATGCTCGTCGCCGCCGTTGGCGACGATGACGCGCCGGTAACCCAGGGCGAGCATGCGCTCGGCCGCGGCGACGCCTTCGTCTTCCGGGCTCAGCGCGAAGCTCTGGCTGCCGGGCGGCGGGGTCACCGTGCCGCGGTTCAAGGCCAGCACCGGCGTCTGCAGCGTGCCCATCTCGAACAGCGCGCCGATCGCCTCGCGCGACAGCGGGCCGACGATGCGCTCGGCGCCGTCGGCGCTGGCGTCGCGGAAGGCCTGCAGGTTCTGCTCGACGCTGTCGCCGGCGTCGTACAGCACCACTTCGGGACGCTGTTCGCCGGCATCGGCGTAGTACGCCGCCATGAAGCCATCGCGCACCGCTTCGCCGGCGGCGGCCAGCGGGCCGCTGCGCGGCAGCAGCAGGGCAACGCGATTGGCGCGGGCGCCGCCGACGCCGCCGGTGCGGCCGGCCGAGCTGGGCATCGCCAGGCCCAGCGAGCGCAGCTGGCGCGCCGCGTGGTCGTAGAGCGGGTCGCTGCGGCCCAGCCCGGCGCTGGCGCGCTGCAGGTCGGCCGGGCGCATCTGTCCCAGCAGTGAGGCGATCGCCTGCGCGTTCTCCTCGCGCTCGCCGGCCGGCAGCCAGGCTTCCAGCGCTGCCCGTTCGCGCGCGGCCTCGAAGGGCCGGTCGAGGCCTGCGTAGGCCTGTGCGCGCAGGAAGTAGACGCGGTCGCGCTGCGCCTCCGGCACGGCCTCGATCGGCTGGCCCAGCACGTCCAGCGCGCGCTGCGGCTCGCGGTCGGCCAGCGCGAGCTCGGCGCGCAGCAGGTTGAGGCGCAGCAGGCCGTCGGCATCCAGGCGACGCTCGCCGATCATCGGCACCAGCGGGCGCGCTTCCTCGATCCGGCCATCCTCGCGCCAGGCCTCGGCCGCGCGCAGGGTCAGCAGATCGCGCTGCGCGCGCGAGCGTTTGGCCGCATCCAGAAAGGCCTGCGCCGCCATCGGGAAGTCGCCCTCGGCGTACAGGCGCTCGGCCATCTCCTGCTCGGGCGAGGTCGAGGCGCGGGTCGGCATGCTGTCGCAGCCGCTCAGGGCGGTGGCGATCAGCAGGGCGCAGAACAGGGGGCGCAGGCGGCGCATGGGCGGGGACTCGGCGACAGACTCGGAATGCGGAGTGTAAGAGCGGGAATTGGGGAGTGGGGATTCGGGATTCAGGAATCGGCCGCCTTCTGCGCCCCGGCAGATCGTCTCCGAGCGGTGCAGGCGGGCGCAGCGGTTAGCATGGTGGCCCCTCGCAGCGCGGCCTTGAGCCTGCCGCCGCGCCCTCGAATCCCCAATCCCGAATCCCCAATCCCGTGCTCCCAACCGGCTGCCTCCACGTTGTCGCCACGCCCATCGGCAACCTCGACGACCTCTCGCCGCGCGCGCAGAAGGTGCTGGCCGAGGCCGACCTGGTCTGCGCCGAGGACACCCGCCACACGCAGCAGCTGCTGGCGGCGAAGGGGCTGAAGCGTCCCCTGCTGGCCCTGCACGAGCACAACGAGTCGGCCCAGGTCGAGGCGGTGCTGGCGCGCCTGCGCGCGGGCGAGCAGATCGCCCTGGTGTCGGATGCCGGCACGCCCTTGATCAGCGATCCCGGTTTCCGCCTGGTCTGCGCCGCGCGTGCGGCCGGCCTGAAAGTGAGCCCGGTACCGGGCCCGTGCGCGGCCATCGCCGCGCTGTCGGTGGCGGGCCTGCCGTCCGATCGCTTCGCCTTCGAGGGCTTCCTGCCGGCGAAGTCCGGTGCGCGCCGCGAGCGTCTGCAGGCACTGCTGGGCGAGCCGCGCACGCTCGTGTTCTACGAGTCCAGCCACCGCATGCTCGATTGTCTTGAGGACGCCGCCGCGGTGTTCGGCGAAGCGCGCCGAGCGGTGGTCGCACGCGAGCTGACCAAGCTGTTCGAGACCGTGCTCGACGGCCGCTTGCCGCAGCTCGTCGAGGTGCTGCGGGCCGATCCCAACCAGCAGCGCGGCGAGTTCGTGCTGATGATCGAAGGCGCGCCCGAAGACAGCGACGCCGCCCTGCGCGAGGGTCAGCGCATCTTCGCCGTGCTGCGCGAGCATCTGCCGGCGTCGAAGGCGGCCAAGCTCGCGGCCGAGCTCTCGGGCGCGTCGCGCAAGGCGCTGTACGCGGCCGGGCAGGATTCAGCGGCCGCCGAGCTTTAGCGCGTACACTGCGCGCCGCGAAGTTGGCCGGATCGTCGCGAGGGTGCTTGCCACCTTCGAGGAAAGTCCGGGCTCCACAGGGCGGGATGCCAGGTAACGCCTGGGCGGCGCGAGCCGACGGAAAGTGCAACAGAGAACAGACCGCCGAACGGTGTCGCAAGACATGCGTGGTAAGGGTGAAACGGTGCGGTAAGAGCGCACCGCGGACCTGGCAACAGGGACGGCACGGCAAACCCCATCCGGAGCAAGACCAAATAGGAAGGCGTTGGCGCGGCCCGCGTTGCCTTCGGGTAGGTTGCTTGAGCCCTGCGGCGACGCAGGGCCTAGAGGAATGACGGTCCTCGACAGAACCCGGCTTACAGGCCGACTTCGCCCCTTTCGAGCTCGACCGGCCGGCGCAGAGTCCTCATGCGTCGGCCGGCGGCGCATCTTCCGCGCGAACCAGTTCAAAGCCGGGATCGCTGCCCAGCCGATAGCGGCAGGCGAAGCGCTCGCCGCCGCGCAGCGCGCCCAGCGCGTGCAGTACCAGCGGATGGGTCAGCCCCGAGTCGTAGTCCGCCAGCACATCGACCTCGCTCGCTTCGATGCGCGTGCGCAGGATCAGCGACAGGCCCTGCGGGATCGCGCGCGGAATCACCACGTCCGGGCAGTCGATGCGGCCATTGGCGAGGCGCGCGGCCAGATCAGGCAGGCTGCGCTGCGAGAGCTGCACAAGTTCGCCCAGCTCGATCCGCAGGCGCTCGGCATCGGGCTCGAATTCGCGCGCGATGTCCGCCAGCGCCGCGCTGACCCGGATGCGCGCCGGTACCAGGGCGACGTCCGGCGCGCACTGCGGCAGCAGGTTCATCAGCACGGCCAGCTGCGGCTCATGCGCCAGCGCGCGCTGCATCAGCTCGGCGAGCAGCAGATCGACACGCGGGCCGCGCGGCAGCCGCAGCTGTGCGGCATCTCCGCGCAGGCTGGGCAGCAGGCGATCGGCCACGCCGGCGGCATCGCACAGCGCTTCGGCGCAGCGCAGCGACTGCGCGTGTACGTCCAGCAGGCAGACCCGCAGGCGTTCGGCCGGGTAGCGCGCCAGCAGCGGCAGGATCAGGGTGGCGAAGGGCCCGCAGCCGGCGTACAGCAGGCAGATTGGGCCCGGCTTCTGCTGCAGGCGCGCGCGGATCGCTGCATCGACCGCGCGCAGCAGCACCGTCGTGCGTCGGTGGTCGAGCAGGCAGCGAGCCGCCTCCAGCGAGGACAGCGCCTTGCCGCAGGCCAGTGCGCTGGACTGCTCGTCCAGCCCGCCGCTGAGCGCTGCGCAGACCTCGAACAGCGCCGCGCAACTCAGGTCCAGCGCCTGCGGCGTCGCTCTGCGGTCCAGCAGGGTTTCAGCGGCGCTCTGCAGGCTGGCGGCGAATTCGATGCTGGACATGCGGGGGAGGTGGGAGGCTGGGCCTGCATCCTGCCCCAGCAAGCAGCCGCCATCGATAGCGGGCGGCCATCGCCGCCGTGGGCAGAAGCGATTGGACCCGCTTGGCGGCCCGGCTTCCAATGCAGGCCGTCCCATTCGGAGCATCGAGCATGGCCAAGACTGCCAGCTTCGCCCTCGTCCACTTCAGTGTGGCTTTCAGTGTCGGCTACGCATTGACCGGCGATGTCCGCGTTGGTGGAGTCCTGGCCCTGGTCGAGCCGCTACTGAACACCGTGGCCTACCATTTCCACGAGCGGGTCTGGAAGCGCATCGAGCGGCGCCGCGAAGTTCCGCCGCCGCTGCTGCGCGCGCAGGGCTCGGTTTAGGTCACTGAATCGCATGTGATCGAAGAAGTGGCGTTCGCCACCTTGTTCAGCGGATCGTCAATCGCCGCTGCCAAGACTCCGCACCGCTGCCCCGAACGGACCGCCTGGCAAGACAGCGAACAGCGGTCCGTGCAGCGCCCGGAATGAATCCGGGCCGCCTCTGTTCGATCGGAGGCGGAAACGCCACTCACACGGAGGTTCACCCATGACGCGTTCCCTCATCGCCCTCGGCCTGCTGGCCACCCTGCCCTTCGCCGCCAGCGCCAGCGATCTGTCCTACAACTACGTGGAAGGCGGCTACACCCGCATCAACGGCGCTGGCGCCGAGATCGATGGTGCCGCGCTCAACGGCTCGATCGCCCTGGGCTCGCGCTTCCATGTGTTCGGTGGCTACGAAGCGACCGACATCAAGGCCACCGGTGTGGTCCTCGGTACCGGCGAGACCTTCCGCACGAATGTGGACCTCGATCGCTGGAACCTGGGCTTCGGCTACAACCACAGCCTGAGTCAGAGCACCGATCTGGTGGCCCGCGTGGGCCACGCGCGCTCGGACTTCGAAGGGCTGTCGCACACCTTCAAGTCGTACTTCACCGAAGTGGGCGCGCGCAGCCAGCTGATGCCGAATCTCGAAGGCTATCTGTACGCCGGTTACGAGCGCACCGAGGGCACCGGAAGCGGCGACTACTACGGCCGCCTCGGCGGTCAGTACAACTTCAACAAGAGCTGGGGCCTGGTGGCCGACGCCAAGTTCGGCAGTGGTGCGGAGCAGTATTTCTTCGGCCCGCGCTTCAGCTTCTAAGCTTCCAGCCACACCGCTGCACCCGACGCCCGGCCCTGAGCCGGGCGTCGTCGTTTGGGGCTGCCCTGGCAGAGCGACGCTCGGCCCTGGCCCACCACGGGCTTCATCCTCATCCGCATAGGGTGGGCCCTGGCCCACCACGAGCTTCGCTCTCGCCCCGGTCATGTCCGGGCGCGCACGTTTGCCCCGGTCGCGAGGGCTCCGAGGGGCGTCCCGGAGTTCAAGGCCCGCCGCGGCGGTGGCATGCCGGACCGGGGCGAGGATGATGCCCCCGGTGGGCCGGGGCCCACCCTATGACGTATCGACACGGTGGGGCGGGGCCCGCCGTATGCCGTATCGAAACGGTGGGTCAGGGTTCCCCGTGCGGCCCTGAAGCGGGCTTCCCGGCGCTGCATGCGGGGCGCCATCCCGCGTCGAACTGCGCGTTACGGGCCGTCGTCGGAATCCCTCCGACCATGGTTTGCTTGGCATCGGCAGCCTGAACGGCGACAATGCCCCGCTGACTCGCGCCGGTTGCCCTACGGTGCGTCGCCCCTTCCGGCGCCGGATCCTGCGCGCCGGGCCCTCCCCCGAAGCCAGGTGCAGCATGAACTTCCACGAGTATCAGGCCAAAGAGCTGTTCGCCGAATTCGGCATCGCCGTCCCCGCTGGCTATATCGCCCGCACCCCCGAAGAAGCCGTCGATGCCGCCAAGAAGCTGGGCGGCGACCACTGGGTGGTGAAGGCGCAGATCCACGCCGGCGGCCGCGGCAAGGCCGGTGGCGTCAAGCTGGTCAAGACCTACGACGACGTCCGCGAAGCCGCCAAGGAGATGCTCGGCACGCGCATGGAAACCTACCAGTCGGGCGGCGTCGCCCTGCCGGTGGACACCGTGCTGATCACCGAAGCGACCGACATCGCCAAGGAGCTCTACCTCTCCGTGCTGGTGGACCGCGGCGCCAAGGCCATCACCTTCATCGCCTCCTCCGAGGGCGGCGTGGAAATCGAGAAGGTCGCGGAAGAAACCCCGGAAGCGATCCAGACCCTGATCGTCAACTTCGTCGAAGGCGTGCAGCCCTACCACTGCCGCAAGCTCGGCTTCGCGCTGGGCCTGAACCCCAAGCAGGTCGGCCAGCTGACCAAGCTGATGCTGGGCCTGTACAAACTGTTCAACGAGCGCGACCTGTCGCTGGTCGAGCTGAACCCGCTGGCCATCGACACTAAGGGCGACCTGGTCGCGCTCGACGGCAAGGTCAACTCGGATGACAACGCCAGCTTCCGTCAGCCCAAGCTGGTGGCGATGCGCGACATCCGCCAGGAAGATGAAACCGAGGTGCTGGCCAGCAAGTACGACCTGAACTACGTGACCATGGACGGCAACATCGCCTGCATGGTCAACGGTGCGGGCCTGGCCATGGCGACCATGGACGTGATCAAGCTGGCGGGCGGCGAGCCGGCCAACTTCCTCGACGTCGGCGGCGGCGCCACCAAGGAGCGCGTCACCGAGGCCTTCAAGCTGATCCTGTCCTCGCCCAAGGTCGAGGCCATCCTGGTCAACATCTTCGGCGGCATCGTCCGCTGCGACATGATCGCCGAGGGCATCATCGCCGCGGTGAAGGAAGTCGGCGTCAAGATCCCGGTCATCGTGCGCCTGGAAGGCACCAACGTGGAGAAGGGCAAGGAGCTGCTGCGCAACTCCGGCCTCGCCATCATCCCGGCCGATGACATCAACGACGGCGCCAAGAAGTCCGTCGCCGCCGTCGCCGCCGCCTGAGCCTGAAGGACAACCCACCCATGAGCGTTTTGGTCAACAAGAACACCAAGGTCATCGTCCAGGGCTTCACCGGCCAGCAGGGCACCTTCCACGCCGAGCAGATGCTCGACTACGGCACCAAGGTCGTCGGCGGCGTCACCCCGGGCAAGGGCGGCACCACCCACATCGGTCTGCCGGTCTTCAACACCGTGCGTGAGGCCGTTGACGAGACCGGCGCCGACGCGTCGGTCATCTACGTGCCGCCGCCGTTCGCGGCCGATGCCATCCTCGAGGCGGCCGACGCCGGCATCCGCGTCATCGTCTGCATCACCGAGGGCATCCCGGTGCTCGACATGCTGCGCGTGAAGAACACCCTGGCCGGCTACGACGACGTCGTGCTGATTGGCCCGAACTGCCCCGGCGTGATCACCCCGGGCGAGTGCAAGATCGGCATCATGCCCGGCCACATCCACAAGCCCGGCAAGGTCGGTATCGTCAGCCGTTCCGGCACCTTGACCTATGAAGCCGTCAAGCAGACGACCGACGTGGGCCTGGGCCAGTCGACCTGCATCGGCATCGGCGGTGACCCGATCAACGGCACCAACTTCATCGATGCGCTCAAGCTGTTCCAGGACGACCCGCAGACCGAGGGCATCATCATGGTCGGCGAGATCGGCGGCAGCGCCGAGGAAGAAGCCGCCGAGTTCATCAAGAGCTATGTCACCAAGCCGGTAGTCGGCTTCATCGCCGGCGCCTCGGCCCCGGCCGGCAAGCGCATGGGCCACGCCGGCGCGATCGCCTCGGGCGGCAAGGGCACCGCGGCCGGCAAGTTCGCCGCACTGGAAGCGGCTGGCGTCAAGACCGTGCGCAGCCCGGCTGATCTGGGCAAGGCGCTGTTCGAGCTGATGAACAAGTAAGCGCGGGTTTCAGCACGTTTGCATGCAAAGGCCGCCTTCGGGCGGCCTTTGTCTTTCCGGGCGGGCAGACAGGGCGTTCGGCAAGGCCCCACGATTCCGCAGATACCCGAGTGCAGGCCCTGACGGGGACGAATCGCGGGCTCGGCCTGCCCGGCTGCCGGGTGTATCCTGTGCAGAATTCTGTGCAGCAAACCGATGGGAGCCGCAGATGGGTATCACCTCCGCCGACGTCGTTCCCCTCACCCAGGCCCGCGCCAGCCTGTCCGAGCTGGCCGACCAGGCCAAGGCCGGCGCCGAGAAGATCATCACCAAGAACGGCGAGAGCTACGTCGCCCTGATTGACGCCGAGCGCCTCGACTACTACCACCGGCTGGAGCGCGAACGTATCCACCTGCTGCTGCTGGAAGACGCTCGCCGCGGCCTCGCGGATATCGAAGCCGGCCGCACCGAGCCCGCGGATATCGCGCTGGCCGCTCTGCAGGCCCGCCGCGCCGCCCCTGCTGCAGGCTGATCCGCGCGATGGAGCCGCAGGAAGCCTTGCTCTGGCGCGTCGAGCTGACGGCCAGTTTCCTGGGGCGCCTGCACGCGATCGAGGCCTTTCTTGCCGAAGCCGATGCGACTGCTGTCTTCGACGTGCTGCTGATCGAGCTGCGCCAGACACTGCTGCCCAACCTCGCGCGGTTTCCACGGATCGGACGCCGCTATCTCGATCATCCGCCGCAATCAGCGGAAGCCTTGGCGCTGCTTTCCGCGCTTAACCCCGGAGCCGCGGTCGCGCTGCGTGAATACCTCCATGGCGACTACCTGCTGCTCTACACCCTGGATACTGAGCGCCGCTGCGTCTATCTGCTGTCCATCCGCCACCACCGCCAGCTGTCCTTCGCCTTCGAGCGGCTGTGGCGATGAGTGCTCACACCGCCCTACTGCCAACCCTGCCTGCCGCGCCACACCTTGTGATCGGGCGAAGCGCGGCGCTGCCCGCAACTTACTGAAGAACCCACGACTCCATGCGCCTCGCCATCGCCCAATACGATTTCCCCGTCGGTGCCGTCGCCGCCAACGCCGCGCGCATTCTCGAACTGATCCAGCGCGCCCGCGATGAGCTCGCCGCCGATCTGGTGGTGTTCCCGGAACTCGCGATCTGCGGCTATCCGCCCGAGGACCTGCTGCTGCGGCCGAGCTTCGTCGAGGCCTGCGAGGCCGCGATCGATGCGCTGATCCCGCAGGTGCAGGGCATCACCGCTGTCGTCGGCCATCCGCAGCGCGTCGACGGCGCGCTGTACAACGTCGCCAGCGTGATCGGCGAGGGCCGGCTGCTCACCCGCTACGTCAAGCAGCGTCTGCCCAACTACGCGGTGTTCGATGAGAAGCGCTACTTCGTGCACGCCAGCGATGACGCGGCGGGTGCCGGCGTCTTCGAGATAGCCGGCGTGCGCGTCGGTTTGCTGGTCTGCGAGGACATCTGGCACCCCGAGCCGCTGGCCGAGCGTGCGCGGCAGGGGGTGCAGCTCTGCGTGGTCACCAACGCCTCGCCCTACGAGGCCGACAAGCTGGCCGAGCGCGCGGCCTTGCTGGCGCGGAAGGCTGCGGCGAGCGGCGTGGCCATCGCCTATGCCAATGCGGTGGGCGGGCAGGATTCGGTCGTGTTCGACGGCGCCAGCCAGCTCGCGGATGGCGACGGCTCGGTGCACGCGCCGGCCGAGAGCTTCGCCGAGCACCTGCTGCTGGCCGGCTTCGATGCCGCAAAGCGCCAGCTGGTGCCGATGCTGTGGCCGCAGAACGCCGAGACCTCGCGCGCGGCGCAGACCTGGGGCGCGCTGGTGCGTGGTACCCGCGACTACGTGCGCAAGAGCGGCTTCTCGAAGGTGCTGCTGGGCCTGTCCGGCGGCATCGACTCGGCGCTGGTGCTGGCCGTCGCGGTGGATGCGCTGGGCGCTGAGAACGTCACTGCCGTGCGCCTGCCCTCGCGCTACACCTCGGAGCTGAGCCAGGACCTCGCCGCAGACCAGGCGCAGCGCCAGGGCGTGCGTCTGCTGACCCTGCCGATCGAGCCGCCGTTCGCGGGTTTCCTCGGCAGCCTCGACGGCCTGCTGGACGGCCGCGACAGTGATCTGACCGAACAGAACCTGCAGTCACGCTCGCGCGGTGCGCTACTGATGGCGCTGTCGAATCTGGAGGGCGCGCTGCTGCTCACCACCGGCAACAAGAGCGAGTACGCGGTCGGCTACGCCACCATCTACGGCGACATGTGCGGCGCCTACGCGCCGCTGCTGGACGTCTACAAGACCGAGGTCTACGCGCTGGCCGAATGGCGCAATCGAGAGGCCGAAGTCATACCGCGCGGCGTGATCGAGCGCGCGCCGTCCGCTGAACTGAAGCCCGGCCAGGTCGACCAGGACAGCCTGCCGCCCTACGAGCTGCTGGACTCCATCCTTTACCGCTTTGTCGATCTGGAGCAGTCGCAGGTCGAGATCATCGCGCAGGGTTTTGATGCGACGACAGTCGAGCGCGTCGCCAGACTGGTCTTCCGCAGCGAGTACAAGCGCCGCCAGGCCGCGCCGGGCCCCAAGGTGTCGCGACGCGCATTCGGGCGCGAGCGGCGGTATCCGATCTGTTCGGGGTGGGGGTGAGGCTGCGGTCTGTCACGGATCAACTGGAGTCATACGCCATCTCGTGAAATGGACGCGGAGGGCCAGTGCGCGCCGCAGAGAGGAAATCTTCGCAACGCCGCGCGCCGACGCAGCTGGTCTTGAACAATCCTGGATTCGTCATCCCCGCGAAGGCGGGGATCCAGCGCTCTCGCGACCGGGGCTCGACCCTCTGGGCCCCCGCCTTCGCGGGGACGACGTCAGCGGAGTCGCAGGCGCACACGTGCAGCATCCAGCCTGCGCTGCAGGCCAGCGACAACATGTCGGCAGCGACGCAGTCATGTGCGCGCCTGGCTTCGTCGCGCGAGCGGAGGCCACAGGCGATGAAATCCGAAAGAGTCTCGCTTTTCCCCAGCACTGATTCGACTTCGGCCTGAATCCCAGGCTCGACGCGCAGGGAGGGTGCGGCAGGGCTCTTCATGGCGGCAAGTTCTCGCATGTGCGGTACATGGGTCGAGCGGTTGGCACGGTTCAGCGTGGCGTGGTGGCTCGATTGATGTGTCGGCTGACCCTCGGAGCGTGCCCGCAGCGGACCCAGTTCTGGCTCCGGGGATGCTTCAGCCGGCGCGCCGCAGGGCTGCCGCGCCAACGGCAAGCATCCCGCCAGCTAACAACAGCAGCGCGAGAGATTCAGAAGCGGGGATTGGTGCAGGGCGTTGTAGGACTGATGGTGCGCCAGTGCGTATCTCAAGGTTCACTCGATTGTTCGATGTGTCCGGGTCTTCGCTGAGCGGCCCGAAGGAAAGTCTGAGCGTCTGGATCGCTGGCGATTCAGGAAACGTCAGAAGGCCGAGGATGCAGGAAGCAGACTCCGAGGGTGCGAGTACGCGCTCGGTCGAGATGGAGACTGCTGTCGTCGAGAGCTGGCCGGGCGGTGCGACGAAATCGATGTACTGCACATCACAGGGTGCGGACTCCGGCAAGCGAAGCAAGGCAAAGTCGCGATGTCCAACATTGGGTGTGAAGACAGTCCCCATGCCTGGGCTGCCGGCTGTCGAATCCGGCCCTAGATTGGTCACGCTCAGGACCACCTTGGCCACCTCGCCGGAAGGTACCAGGGTTCCGCCGGGAAGGAACACTCCGCCACGAAGGTCTGCAGCTGCCTGCGCTTGCGCGAACGCGATGGCACTCAGAAGTACCGCCGTCAGCAGGTGCCACATTGGCTTTGCATGAGTTCGCATCGGGATGGGCGCGGCGCGTGAGGCGATGGGAGGCAGTGCGAGGGTGCGCTCAGACCACGCGCGAGCGAAGCCCCGCAGCAGGTCGCGTCGCCGCAGCCCACTCGGTTTCGGTCCTGGATGACGTTTCATCTGGCGCGCCGCAGGGCCAGCATCCCAGCCGCAAGCATCCAGCCAGCCAGCCACAGCAGCGTGGATAGCGTCGAAGCGGGGATGGGGGTGGGGCGCGTCACGGGTGGACGCACCCCGGTGCGGATGACGGTCTCCACCAGGTTGTTCGAAGGATCGGGATCGCCCACGATCGGCGCGAACCCGAAGGTCACGACCTGTGGCGAAGGGGATTCGGGGTAGGCCAGGAGGCCGACCACACAAGACGCACTCTCGGATGGTGCAATAACTCGCTCTGTCGAGATGCTGACCCCGACCGAGGACAGCTGGCCCGGCGGTGCCACGAAGTCGATGTAGCGGACGGTGCAGGGTGCGGTTTCCGGCAGCGGGATCACCGCAAAGTTCCGGAAGCCCATATTCGGAGTGAACGCCGTACCCATGCCCGGGCTGCGCGAGCTTGGAACCGGCCCCAGGTTCGTCACCGTCAGCGCCACCTTCGCCACCTCGCCGGGAGCTACGAAGGTTCCGCCGGGCAGGAAGACTTCACCGCGAAGGTCCGCGGCTGCCTGCGCTGGCGCAAACACGCATCCGCTCAGCACTACAGCCGTAAGCAGGCGCCCGATCGCTTCTGCATGCGTTGTCATGGATGCGGGTCGTCCGTCCGCGGCAGTCGGCCGAGGCCGAGCCTAACGCAGGCGCAGGGGAGGCGCCCAACGCAAGAAGGCCGCGCAAAGCGCGGCCTTCCTGTTAAACACCATCGCAGGCCGGAACCTCAGCCGCGCGTCTCACCCATGAAGGGGATCAGTTGCTTCCACTTGGCCTGCTCGCGCGGCCAGCCGCCCTGGAAGTAGGCGTGGTTGGGGTGGTTCAGCTCCAGCACGCGGCGGGCGTCGGCTTCCAGCGTGGTCTGGCCGAGCTGGCGGTAGCTCTCGGCCATCACCGCCACGGCGTCGCCGGTGAACTCCGACTGCGGGTAGTTCTCGAGGATGTACTGCGCGCGGTTGACGGCGCCGACATAGGCGCGGCGCTTCAGGTAGTAGGTGGCGACGTTGATCTCGTAGCGGGCCATCTGGTTGCGCAGGTAGATCATGCGCTGGCGGGCGTCGGCGGCGTAGCGGCCGTTGGGATAGCGCTGGATCAGCTCGGCGAAGTCGTTGAAGGCTTGGCGTGGCGCGCCCTGGTCGCGGCGGGTCATGTCGAGGCCGGCGATGCGCGAAAAGGCGCTGCGCTCGCGGTCGAAGTTGATCAGGCCGCGCAGGTAGTACGCGTACTCGATGCTCGGGTGGGTCGGGTAGGTACGGATGAAGCGGCCGACCGCCGAGGTGGCTTCCTCGGACTGGCGGTTGCGGTAGTAGACGTAGGCCAGCTCGATCTGCGACTGCTCGGTGTAGGGGCCGAAGGGGAAGCGCGCGATCAGGCGCTTGTAATAGCGCTCGGCCTTGGGCAGGTTGCCGTTCTCCAGCGATTCCTTGGCCTCCGCATACAGCGCCTCGACGGGCAGGGTCTCCAGCGGGTCGTCCTTGCCGAAGCGGCCGCAGGCGGCGAGCAGGAGGGCGAGCAGGCTGAGCAGCAGCAGGCGGGGCAGTCCGGCGGTGAAGGTCATGCGGAACGCGTTCCTGTTCGGGGTCAAGGCGAGTCGGGCATCATAGCAGCCCGCTTCCGGCGCGGTCCGGGCCCCTGGCCCGAGCCCGCACGGGGCGCCCACTAAAGCGCGCAATCGATGAATCCCTCTGGAACACCCGCCGACGCGACCTCGACCGAGGTCCGCGAGCTCACCCTGCCGATCGAATGCGCGGGCCTGCGCTTCGACCAGGCCTTGGCCGAAGCCCTGCCCGAGTTCTCGCGCTCGCGCCTGGCCGCCTGGATCAAGGCCGGCGACGCCCTGATCGAGGGTCGAACCGCGAAACCCAAGGAGCCGGTCAACGGCGGCGAGCGGGTGCGCCTGACGGTGCGGCTGGAGACGGTGGAGCACGCGGCACCCCAGGACATCGCCCTCGACCTCCTCTACCAGGACGCCGACCTGCTGGTGGTCAACAAGCCCGCGGGGCTGGTGGTGCACCCCGGTGCGGGCAACCCGGCCGGCACCCTGGTCAACGCCCTGCTGCACTTCGACGAGCGCCTGAGCGCGCTGCCGCGCGCCGGCATCATCCATCGCCTCGACAAGGACACCAGCGGTGCACTGGTGATCGCGCGTACGCCGCAGGCCCACGCCAGCCTGGTCGAGCAGCTGGCCGCGCGCGAGGTGCACAGGCAGTACGAGTGCGTGGTCTACGGCGTGCTGGTGGCCGGCGGCACGGTCGATGCGCCGCTCGACCGCCATCCGGTCGACCGCCTGCGCCGCGCGGTGGTCGAGGACGGCAAGCCGGCGGTCACCCACTACCGCGTGCGCCAGCGCTTCCGCGCGCACAGCCATCTGCAGGTCAACCTGGAAACCGGGCGCACGCATCAGATCCGCGTGCATATGGCGCACATCCGCCATCCGCTGCTCGGCGATCCGCTCTACGGCGGCGGGCTCAAGCTGCCCAAGGCCGCCTCGCCCGAGTTCATCGAGGCCCTGCGCGCCTTCAGGCGCCAGGCCCTGCACGCCGAGCGCATCGCCTTCGCGCATCCTCGCAGCGGCGAGACGATCGATGTGGAGGCACCGCGGCCAGCTGATCTGCAGGGCCTGCTCGATGCGCTGGCGGCCGATCTGGCCGAGGCCTCGGTCAAGCGTTGAGGCGGGCGTGATCGATCCGCGCATCGCCCAGCCTCTGGAACGCGCGCTCGACGCCCAGGCGCGGGCTTCGGTTCGCCTCGACGCCGACTGGCCGGCGCATCCCCGCGTGCGCGGCTTCTGCAGCTTGCGAAGTGGGCTGAATGTCGGTGTGTCCGGGCCGCCGTTCGACACCTTCAACCTGGGGGCGCACTGCGGCGATGAGCCGCAGGCGGTGGCCACCAATCGCGCCGCGCTGGGCTGGGCGGGCGCCCTGCCTTCGGCGCCCTGCTGGCTGCGCCAGGTGCACGGCACGCGGGTCTGGCGTTTCGATGCACCTGCTGCGGTCGAGATCGAGGCCGATGCCGCGGTGACCTCGACGCCCGGCGTGGTGCTGGCTGTACTCACCGCCGACTGCCTGCCGGTGCTGTTCGCAGCGAGCGACGGCAGCGAAGCGGGCGCGGCCCATGCCGGCTGGCGGGGGCTGTGCGCGGGCGTGCTGGAGAACACGGTCTCTGCGATGCGCAGCGCGCCGGTCGATCTGATCGCCTGGCTCGGGCCTGCCGCAGGTCCCCAGGCCTACGAGGTCGGCGACGAAGTCCGCGCGGCCTTCGTCGCGCGCGATGCCGCGGCGGCGTCCGCCTTCGTCGCAACGCGATCCGGCCATTGGCTCTGCGATCTGTATGCGCTGGCGCGCCAGCGGCTCGCAGCCGTGGGCGTGACCGCCGTGTACGGAGGCGGGCGCTGCACGATCCGCGAGACGACGCGATTCTTCTCGCACCGCCGCGACGGCCGCAGCGGCCGCATGGCCAGCCTGGTGTGGATCGAGCCGCGCTAGGCGCTCCTTGATCGTCAAGCAGGCGCAGGCGCATCGCAGCCGTCGTTCGCGCGTTTCGGGGGGCGTGCGTGGTGCGCCACAGGCGCACCCTACGAAAGCGCGCCACGCCCTGCCTCGCGCACCGTCTACGCGCCGGCTCGCATAGGGTGGGCCCTGGCCCACCGTGACCTCGAACGCCCGCCGGTGTGCGCGTTGCCGGTGTTCGTCGCGGGGGACTGCCAGCCATTGCGCTCCAGCCTTTCAAGCGATGCGGCTGCGCTCCGACCCAGGCGCAGTCTCCTCCGCCTCAACGCGTAAACCGCCCCTCGCGCAAGAACGCCGCCGCCTGCTGTGCCACCCCTCGCGAGTAGATCAGGCCGGTATGGCTGGTGCGCACTTCGAGATGATCGACGATACCCGCCACGCGGGTTTCCGCCACCGTCACCGTACCGTCATGGGCGCCTTCAAAACGCCCGAACCAATGGCCCAGCCCCAGCGGCAGGGTGCCGGCGATCACGCCGACCTCGAAGCCCTCGGGCAGCGGCAGCACGCCGGCGCGCAGCAGGTGCACGGCGCGGCCGAGCACGCGCCCCAGCGGTCCACGCGCCGCGACTCCGGCGGCGGTGCTGCTTCCCGTCAGCGGTGAGCCAAGACAGAGAATCCGCCCGATCGGCAGCTCCGGGTGCGCGCGCGCGCACTCGATCGCAAGCAGTCCGCCCATGCTGTGGCCGACCAGATGCACCGGCCCGCTGCCCGGCCATTCGCGGATCCGCCGCTCCAGCCGCGCGAGATGCTCGCGCGGGCTCTGGAACACCGAGCGGTAGTCGAAGCACTCGGCCTCGAAGCCCGCCGCACGCAGCCGCGCGCGCAGCGGAATCAGCGTGGCCCCGCGCAGCCACAGCCCGTGCAGCAGCAGCGCGCGCGGGCGCGCTGGATCCGACACGGCCGCTCAGCCCTGCGGCAGGTCGACCTTGACCGACAGCTCCTTCAGCTGCGCGGCCGGAATCGGCGACGGCGCCGAGGTCAGCAGGCACTGCGCGCTGGCGGTCTTGGGGAAGGCGATCACGTCGCGGATCGACTCGGTGCCGGCGATCAACGCGGCGATGCGGTCGATGCCGAAGGCGATGCCGCCGTGCGGCGGTGCACCGTGGTTCAGCGCTTCAAGCAGGAAGCCGAACTTGAGCTGGGCCTCTTCCGCCTCGATGCCCAAGAGCTCGAACACCGCCGCCTGCATGTCGGTGCGGTGGATGCGGATCGAGCCACCGCCGATCTCGTTGCCGTTCAGCACCATGTCGTAGCCGCGGCTGACCGCGATCTTCGCGTTGGCGCGCAGGTCGGCGATGTCGTCGACGGCCGGCGCGGTGAAGGGGTGGTGCAGGGCGACGTAGCGGCCGCCTTCCTCGTCCCACTCGAACATCGGGAAGTCGGTGACCCACAGCGGCTTCCAGGCGTTCTCAACGCGGCCCAGATCACGGCCGAGCTTGAGGCGCAGGGCGCCCATGAAGTCGCTGACGACCTTGTAGGTGCCGGCGCCGAAGAACAGCAGGTCGCCGTTCTCCGCACCCGCGAGCTTGAGGATGGCGGCGATGGCCTCGTCGCTGAGGAACTTGGCGATCGGCGAGTTGATGCCTTCGCGGCCGCGGGCGAGGTCGTCGACGCGCATCCAGGCCAGGCCCTTGGCGCCGTAGCGGGCGACGAAGGCGGCGTAGTCGTCGATCTGCTTGCGCGAAAGCTGCGCCTGCGGCGCGCGCAGCGCGACCACGCGGCCGTCGGCGTGCCCGGCCCATTCGGCGAAGACCTTGAACTCGCAGCCGCGCACGGCCTCGGCGATGTCGATGAGCTCAAGGTCGATCCGCAGGTCGGGCTTGTCCGAGCCGTAGCGGCGCATGGCCTCGGCATAGGTGATGCGCGGGAAGGGCTGATCGAGCTCGATGCCGTCGACCTCGCGCAGGACCTTGCGGATCATGTCCTCGACGAAGTCCTGCACGTCGCGCTCGCGGACGAAGGCGAACTCCATGTCGAGCTGGGTGAACTCGGGCTGGCGGTCGGCGCGCAGGTCCTCGTCGCGGAAGCAGCGGGCGATCTGATAGTAGCGATCGAAGCCGGCCATCATGAGCAGCTGCTTGAACAGCTGCGGCGACTGCGGCAGGGCGAAGAACTGACCGCCGTGCACGCGCGAAGGCACCAGGTAGTCGCGCGCGCCCTCGGGCGTGGCCTTGGTCAGGATCGGGGTCTCGATGTCCTGGAAACCGGCGGCGTCCAGATGCCGGCGCAGGGCCTGCACGAGCCTGATGCGGGTGCGCATCATGCGCTGCATCTCGGGGCGGCGCAGGTCGAGGTGGCGGTACTTCAGACGCGAGTCCTCGCCGGGGTTCTCGTGCCCGTAGAAGGGCAGCTTGCCGGCCTTGTTCAGGATCTCGATCTCGCTGGCGACGATCTCGACGCGGCCGGAGCGGATGCGCTCGTTGACGCTGTGGCGCGCACGCACTGTGCCGACCACGCGCAGCACGTCCTCGTAGCCGAGGCTGGCCGCCACTTCGAACAGCGCCGCCTGGTCGGGCTCGACCACCACCTGCACCACGCCCTCGTGGTCGCGCAGGTCGATGAAGCAGACGCCGCCCAAGTTGCGGGCGACATCGGTCCAGCCGCAGAGGGTGACGCTCTGGCCGAGCAGGGCCTCGTCGACGAGACCGCAGAAGTGGGTACGCATGGCAGCTCCGGGGCGCCGCGCAGGGCGCGGTCGCGATCAGCTAGGGAAGGGGGATCGAGGTGCGACGAGAGGCCGTGGCCAATCGCGCGGGCCGCATAGCGTAGGCCCGCGGCCGGTCTGCGGCAATGCGGCATCCGGGCTATGCTCGCCGGCTTTCGCCAAAGCACCGGACCCTATCGACGCATGAGCACCCCCCAGCTGGACGCCGCCTTGAATCTTCACCGTGCCGGGCGCTTCGACGAGGCCGAGCAGGCCTATCGGGCCCTGCTGCCGACCCAGCCGGCCAGCGCGGGTCGCATGCTTGGCGTGCTGCTGCTGCAGCGCGAGCGCTGGGCGGAAGGCGCCGCGGTGCTGGCGCCGCTGTCCAAGGCCGAGCCGCGCGACGCCGAGCTGGCGGTGAATGCCTCGCTGGCCCTGCGCCGCAGCGGCCAGGCCGAACCCGCCCTGCTGGCCGCGCGCTGCGCTACCGCCGCTGATCCGCAGCGGATGTCGGGCTGGAATGCGCTGGGCCTGGCGGCGATGGAGAACGCCGCCTTCGACGAGGCCCTGGCCGCCTTCGAACGTGGCCTGCAGTTGAGCCCCGGACATCCGGCGCTGCGCCTGCACCGCGCCCAGTGCCTGCGCCGTCTGGGGCGACTGAACGATGCCGGCCAGGCCTTCTACGAGCTGGTCCAGGCCGATCCCAACCTGCTGGAGGCCTGGCGTGGGCTGGCGGCGGTGAACGCGGCGGTCGGCAACAACGACCTCGCCCTCGAATGCCGTACCCGCGCGCTGGCGCTTCGGCCACTGGATCCCGAGCTGCGCCTGGAGCTCGCGATCGCGCAGCTGCTGCACGAGCAGGCCGACGCGGCGGTGGGCTCGATCGAAGCCCTGATCGCCGAGGGGCATGCCGATGCCCAGGCCTGGGCCTGGCTGGGCCGTGCCCAGCTCAAGCGCGGTGAGCGCGAGGCCGCGCGGGTGGCCTTTGTCGAGGCGCAGCAGCGCGATCCGCAGGACCAGGTCGCAGCGCATTTCCTCGCCGCCCTGACTGGTGAGCTGCCGAGCGGCGTCGAGAGCGACTACATCCGCCGCCTGTTCGACGACTTCGCCGGCCACTTCGAGAGCACCCTGGTCGGCAAGCTGGGCTATGCGACGCCGGCGCGGCTGGCTGCCTTCATCCGCGAACAGGCGGGCGATGCCTTCGCCAGCGTGCTCGATCTCGGCTGCGGCACCGGCCTGATGGCCGTCGAGCTGGCCGCCGAGGGCCGCGTCATCGACGGCGTGGATCTCTCCACGCGCATGCTCGATGGCGCCCGCGCGAAGAGCGTGTACCGCTCGCTGTATGCGGCCGAAGTGCTGGAGTTCCTGCGCGGGCTCGATCAGCGCTGGGCGCTGATCGTTGCCGCCGACGTGTTCGTCTACATCGCCGAGCTTGCGCCGGTGTTCGCGGCGGCCTTCGAGCGCCTGCCGCCCGGCGGGGTGTTCGCCTTCTCGATCGAGCGCAGCGCGGGCGATGCCACCGAGCTGCCGGCCGAGACCGGCCGCTACCGCCACGCGCCGCAGGCCCTGCGCGCGCAGCTGGCAGCCTGCGGCTTCGTCGACATCGCCGAGCAGCAGGTCGAGATCCGCCTGGAAAAGGGTGAGCCGGTGGCCGGGGTGCTGATGCTGGCGAAGCGGCCGGGCTGAGGCGCGCAGCCGATACCGCCCAGAAGGACGGTATCGGCTATATCCGACGCCTTCCCTGCCTCAGCTCTCCGCGCGCTTCTCGCCGTCGCCGTCCAGCGGCGGGTGGCCCCAGGGGGTGGGCGGGACGTCGACCGGCGTGCTCAGGTCGAACTCGACCTGGAACAGGCGGCCGCCCGGTCGCGACAGTTCATACAGGTAACGCTTGCCGGGCTCGATCTCGATCGCCCAGGTGTTGGTCGTCGAAACCGCACGGTCCTGCGCATTGAACAGGTCGATGCTGAACTGATCGACAGGGAATTCCTGGCGCTGGGCCGTGCCCTCGCTGGCGGTGTCGCCGCCGTACTGGGTCATGGCGTCTTCGCTGCCGTCTTCGTGGCGGTGATCGTGCTTGAGCCGCAGGCCCGTGTCGGTGCGGGTGATGACCCAGGTGCGCGAATGGTCGTCGCCGACGTGGAAGGGCACCTTGACCTCGCTGTCGCCGCACTCGCGCACGTGCATCACCAGCGCCTTGCCCTCGAAGGGATCGTTCGGCTCGGCCGGCACATTGGTGACGATGCGGCCACCGAAGGCCTGGCCGCAGTGCTGGCGCAGGGCATCGAGAAAGGCATCGGGTGCGGCGCGTACGACCTGCGCGACCGGTGCTTCGGCGGCAGCCGGTGCAGTGGCCGCGGGTGCCGGTGGCGGCGTTTCGGTGCTGGCGGGTGGAGCGTCATTGCCGCAGGCAGCGAGCAGACACAGGGCGGGCAGCAGGGCCAGGCGCGGAAGCTTCATCGGACGTGTCCTGTGAAAGTGGCGGGCCCGGGACCGTAGCAGAGCGCCGCGAACCGTGCATCGCCAGCGCCGTACAGGCCGCGCGCGGCGGCCGTTTCGGCGCTAGCATGCGCCACCGCCACCGGAGTTGCCGTCATGCGCCATCCCATCCGCTCGGCTGTTGTGCTCGGTCTGCTCTTGCTGTGTCTGCTGCCGGTACTCGCGCAGGCGCAGGCCACCCGCACCTGGGTGTCCGGCGTGGGCGACGATGCCAATCCCTGCAGTCGCACCGCGCCCTGCCGCACCTTTGCCGGCGCGATCAGCAAGACGGCGGCAGGCGGCCTGATCTCGGTGCTCGATCCCGGTGCCTACGGTGCGGTGACCATCACCAAGGCGATGACGATCGAATCCGAGGGCGACATCGCCGGCGTGCTGTTCTCGGGCACCAACGGCATCGTCATCAACGCCGGCGCCAACGACGTCGTCAGCCTGCGCGGGCTCAGCCTCAACGGCGCCGGCACGGGTCTTAGCGGGGTGCGCTTCCTGGCCGGCAAGGCGCTGATCATCGAGGACCTCAGCATCGAGTCGATGACCACGCATGGCGTCGATTTCCAGCCCGCGGGCCCTGCCAGCCTGGTCATGCGCAAGGTGCAGATCCGCAGCGTCGGCGGTACCGCGGGCGCGGATGCGGCCGTGCACATCAAGCCCGGCGCCGCGGGCTCGGCCGCGATCCAGCTGGAGCGCCTGCAGATCGCGCAGGCCGAGGTCGGCCTGCTGCTGCAGGGACCGGTGAGCGGCGACGTCCGCGACTCCACCATCCAGGGTGCGACGACGTACGGAGTCCACGCGCTCGCCACTCCGACGGCGGCGGTTGATCTGCACATCGGCAACTGCAGCGTGATCGACAGCGCCGAAACCGGTGTGCGCGTCGAAGGCGGCGCGGGCGTACTGCGGCTTTCCGGCAGCACGGTGACCGGCAATGCGCTGGGCCTGCAGTCTGTAGCGGGCGGGCAGCTGCTTTCCTACGGCGACAACCGGGTCAGCGGCAATCTGAGCAATGGCGCGCCGACCGGCACGCTGGGCCGGCTGTAATGCCCGTCGCAGGGTCGCGCGTGCGCGTCCTGTCGGCAGTCGCCTGCGGCTGGCTGCTGGCGTGCGCGCCAGCGTTGGCGCAGCAGGTCGTCACCCCGGGTTTTGGCGGCTGCGGCAGTTTCGATGCCGAGCGACGCCTCGAATTCAGCCTTGCCACGCCGGTGAGCGCGGGCCAGACGTTGAGCCTCGCGGTCGCCGTAGGGCCCGGGCTGGCCAGCGGGCTGAGCCTGGGCGACAGCCGCGGCAACGTCTATCTGCCCTTGGCGGCCAGCCGTGCCCGCGAGCACGGCGCGGCCGCTCTGCTCTGGGGCGGTCGACTGCAGCAGGGTCTGGGGGTCGGTGACCGTCTGCAGCTGCGCCTGGACAGCCTCGCCTCCGACGCCCGGGCCTGCGTACTGGCCTTGGGCTACGGCGATCTGCTGATCGAGCCGCGGGCCCTGCGCTCGGCGAATGCAGCGCGCGGGCAGAACGCACAGCCCAGCCTTGGCCTGCTCAACACCACGCCTGCCGTGGCCCAGGCGGCGCTGGCGGTGTTCGCCTTCGAGTCGAGCCCGGGGGCGCTGACGGCGGCGGCCGATCTCGCCGTACTCGGACCGATCTGCGCCAGCGGCGGTACGCCCTGCCTGGCGCTGGCGCACGCGCAGGGCGACAGCGGCAGCGCGATTGCGCCGAGCCTGGTGCTCACGGCAGCACAGGCCGCGGGCTGGCAGGGCGCCGCAGTGGTGCTGCCGCGCGCCAGTCTGTTCCGCGATGGCTTCGAGCCCTGAGAGGGTCTCAGCCCTTGGTTGCGGGCCGGGTGTTCGCAAAGAAACGAGGATTCACCGGCTTGCGCTGTATCCAGCCTGCTTGCAGGCGACCGCAGCCTCCGTTCTGTGCCCGCCCTGCGTGTCGCGAGCAAGCTCGCTGCTACAAGCAGGCGGCCTTCGCGGGGGCGGCGATAGGAGGGGGCGCAATCGACCTGTTTGTGGACATCTTTGTTGTCCCGCGTCGCGGGCCATGAGCCCGACCTCGCGAGCATGAAGGCCATGGTGGGCCAGGGCCCACCCTATGCGCGCTTCGCTCCCCTCTCCCCTTGAGGGAGAGGGGTCGGGGGAGAGGGGGCGGGGCTTGCCGCGACGCTTATCGCAGAATCGGGTGCTCGTCTCTGCCCCCGGGAAAGCCCCAAGCGGCAAGGCCACGGTGGGCCAGGGCCCACCCTATGCCCCTTCCGCTGTCACGCGCCTTGCCGCGGCGCATGCAGCGCGCTCAGCGCTGACCTGATGCAGCCTGTGCCGCGCGCAGGATGCGCAGCACATTGCCGCTCCACAGCTTGCCGATCTCGTCCTCGCTATAGCCGCGGCGCATCAGCTCCCAGGTGACGTTGAGGGTCTCGGCGGCGTTGTCCCAGCCGACCACGCCGCCGCCGCCGTCGAAGTCGGAGGCGATGCCGACGTGGTCGATGCCGATCAGATCCACCGCGTAGTCGATGTGGTCGACGAAGGCGTCGAGGCCGACGTCCGAGTAGCGCGCGCGCAGGTCGAGCACGCCCTGGTTATAGGCGGCGATGTCGGCTTCGCTGGCTTCGGCCCAGCCCTTGGCGATATGGGTGTTGCGCAGCTCGACGATGCCGGCGGCGACTTCCGGCGCCAGTGCGGCGACGTAGGAGCGGAAGGCCACCATCTGCGCCACGCCGCCGTTGTCGCGGATGGCCTTCAGCTGTTCGTCGTCGAGATTGCGCGCGTTCTCATAGCGGCCCGAGGCGCCGGAGTGCGAGGCGATGACCGGTGCGCGCGACAGCGCCACGGCTTCGAGCATCGAGCGTTTGCCGACGTGGCTGATGTCGACCAGGATGCCGTGATCGTTCAGCGCCTTGACAAGCGCGCGGCCCAGCTCGGTGAGGCCTTCGTCTTCGGAGGCGTCTCCCAGGGCAGGATTCGGATTGGAGCTGCCGCCGAACTGGTTGTGGCCCATGTGGGTCAGGCCGACGTAGCGCACGCCACGCTCGGCCCACAGCGGCACGCCGTCGATCGAGGGCCCCAGCGGGTAGGCGTTCTCCATGCCGATCAGGGCGACCTTGCGGCCGCTGGCGTGCACGGCTTCGACCTCGTCGGCGGTGGTGGCCAGCGCGATCTGGTCGGGGTAGGCATCGATCGCGCGGCGAATCGCGCGATAGCTGTCCTCGGCGCTGGCGGCGGCCTTGGCATAGCCCTCGGCGTCGCGCGGGCCCTGGCCGGTGTAGACGATCAGGAACTTGGCGTCGAGGCCGCCGGCGCGCATCTTCGGCAGGTCGACCTGGGCGCGGGTGAAGCGGCCGGGATCGAGCTGGTCGGTGGCATAGCCGCGACCGATGTCGACATGTGTATCGAGCGTCAGCACGCGGGCGTGCAGGGTGCGCGCTTCGGTTTCGGAGACGTCGCGCGGCGTGCGCGCGGCTTCGCTGGCGAAGGGCAGGGCAAGACCGGCAAGCAGCAGGCAGGACAGGACGGTTCGAGTCATCGACGGAGTTCGCAAGGGAGAGCCAGACCCGAGTGTCGCGGCGCGGCCTTCGCCTGCACAGCGCCGAAAGTCCCGTCCGGCGCGTCCCTGCGCCTGCTGCAGCGACCGCGGCGGGGTTCCGGGTGCCCGCCGCGGTCACTGCCCGAGTGTGTCAGCCCTCGGCTTCCACAGGCTCTTCGCCGTCGAACTCGATGTGCACGTGCCGCTTCCAGTCGCGCGCGGCCTCCTTCGTGTACCAGCGGCCCTCGACCAGCACCAGCGACTGTTCGAAGTGCAGGGGGGCGTCGAACACGGTGACCGTGGTGCGCACGCGCGCCTCGTCGCCTTCGACTTCCAGCACCTCCATGCGCGCGGTCGAGACGATGGCATCGAGGTCGATCCCGTACAGCTTCACCGCCTGCTTGCCGGCGCCGAGCATGCGCCCGCCGTGGGCCAGCAGCTGCTCGAAGCTGAGCATGCGGATCTGGTCGAGGTCGCTGATGCCGGTGCGGCGGGCGGCGTCGGCCACCAGGGTGAGCGCCTGGCGCAGGGTGTCGACGCTGAAGAAATCGGTCTCGATCACCCAGGCTTCGATGCCGGGCAGGGCGCGCTTCAGCATGGCGCGCTGCTCCTCGGTGAGATCGGAGTCGGGCGAGGTCACCGCCATGTTCATGGCGCCCAGGCCCATCAGGATCATGCCCTCGGACTGCACGGCGCGCTCGCGCATCTTCGGTTCGATCTCGGCCATCAGCTGGTCGACGGCGTCGGGCGTGATCAGCTTCTGCAGGCCCTCGGCGAAGTCGGCGCGGTCCTTGTCGCTGATCGGCTTGCTGCGGGCTTCCTCGTACTTGTCGAGCAGGGTCTGGTAGTGGGCCGGTGGCAGGCTGCCGCGGACGATGGCGGCCAGGTCATTGCTGCGGAACTGGCGAACCAGATCCTGCAGCTGCACCGAAGGGTCGGCAGCGGCGACCGCGCTCATCGCCACCGTCGTCGGCGTCTGCGCGGGCAGGGTCTGCGGGGCCAGGCCCAGACAGGCCAGGAGCGAAAGGGTGAGCATCGTGCTGCGCATGGGCATCCTCCTTGTGCGGCGCCGGGCGGGTTGCCGCGGCCGCGTGTCCCGATCGAGACTCCCGGCTGGCGTCCTGCCGGCCGGGGGTCGGTGTCCTGCATGCCGTCATCCGCTCGCAGCAGGCCCTGCTCGGCAGCGGTTGCGGTGGGCGTCCGGGGCAGCAGGTGGGTTTAGTGTTGTAGATAACTACAACACCAATCAGTGCCGGAAGTCATGGCTGCTGGCCGCGCGCCGTCACGCACCGCCTTGGGCAGGGTCTTGCGCCGGCGATCGCGCGCCGGCGGATGGCATGTTCGTTGACCGTGGCCTACCGTCGCTGCAGCGCGGGCCCTGCGCCTGCTTACGTCACGTCAACTTCAAGGAACCCACCATGCTGAGACTGTGGATCGCCCTGCTGCTGGTGCTGCTGCTGATCGGCGCGGTGGTCGGCGCGCTGACCCGCACCGAGCCCAAGCGGCTGCGGGCCTTTGCCCTGGGGCTGCTGTGCGTGGGCCTGATCGGCAGCGGGCTGCTGTGGATCTTCGCGCCCTGAGCAAGGGCTAGCGGCGCCGGTCTGCCGCCCTGACCGCGAGCACGCCGTCCAGCGCCAGCTCGGCCTTGAAGCCCGCTTTGTCCAGACGCCTGGCGACCTCGCGCGGCACGTCGCGGCCGCTGGTCAGCCGGTTCGGCGCGCCGGTGTAGTGGAACAGGCGGCCGCCGGGCTTCAGCACCCGCGCCAGCTGGTCGTAGAAGGCCTGCGAGTACAGCTCGCCGGCGATGCCGAAGCGCGGCGGGTCGTGCAGGGCGGCGTCGAAGCCGGCTTCGGGCAGGTCCGCGATCGCCAGCGAGACATCGCCCTGGCGCAGTTCCAACCGGCCTGCGGCCTCCGCCGAGTCCGGATCGGGCGACCACGGGTTGAGGCCGCGCAGCCAGTGCACGGAAGGATTCTTCTCGAAGCTCAGGATCTGCGCGGCGCCCTGCTCCAGCGCGCAGGCGGCGAAGTAGCCGAGGCCGCCGCAGGTATCGAGCAGGCGCTTGCCGCGCGGCTGCACCAGCTCGACCTTGCGGCGCGCGTCCTCGACGGGCGAGAGCTTTGCGGTCGGCAGCATCTTGATGCCGTCGATCTCGAAGGTCGGCGCGCCCCACTCGGTCGGCACCAGCTTGATCAGCGCGCCGGCGAAACGCGAAGCCGCGCTGAACTCGACGCCATCGAACCAGTACAGGGTGCGGTCCTTGAGCTCGCCCGGCCAGGGGTAGTGGGCGCCGTGGAGCGTCCAGCCGTCGGTATCGAGAGCGGCTTCAGCCTCGCTGCGGCCGAGGTCGAAACTGCCGCGCAGGACCGGCTGCCCGGCAGCGCGAGCGGCGTGCAGGGCATCGGCCATGGAGCGGGTCAGCAGCGGGCCGCGGTAGCGAGCCAAGCGAGTGTCCATGGAGGAGAGGGGCTCGCGGACCTTATCAAAGCCCTGCAGCGCGCGCCCGCTCAGGACAGCGCACGCTTCGCCGCGGTGGCGTGTGCGGGCATACCAAAGCGATCGCGCAGCCGTGTCTCGTGCAGCGGATCGAAGTTGATCCGCTCCGCATCGCCACCGGACGCCGCGACCACCCGCGGGTCCATCACCCGGAACCACAGCGGCGGCACGTAGGCCAGCAGGAACATGCCGAAGTAGCCGGTCGGCAGCTGCGGGGCTTCCTCGAAGTGGCGCAGGCTCTGGTAGCGACGCGCGGCGTGGGCGTGGTGGTCGGCATGGCGCTGCAGGTGGAACAGCACCCAGTTCGAGACCAGCGAATTGCTGTTCCAGGAGTGGCGCGGCGTGCAGCGTTCGAGCCGGCCCTCCGCGTCAAGCCGGCGCTTCAGCCCGTAATGCTCGATGTAGTTGGCAGAGGAGAGCTGGAAGTTGGCCCAGGCCGAGGCCAGCAGCAGGAAGCCCAGCACCCCGGCGCCCAAGCACAGCGTGAGCGCGGTCCAAAGCGTCAGCGTGAGTGCGCCGGTCTGCAGGATCTCGTTGTCGGGATGCCAGGTGCTGCGGCCCTCGCGCTGCAGTCGCCCGGCTTCCAGCGCCCAGGCGCGACGCCAGGCGCCCGGCCATTCGCGCCCCACGAAGCGCCAGATCGATTCGCCCAGGCGGGCCGAGGCCGGGTCGGCGAAGGTCGCCACGTCGCGATGGTGGCCGCGGTTGTGCTCGACCACGAAGTGGCCATACGCGGTGGGCGCCAGCACCCACTGCGCAAGAGCGCGCTCAATGCGCGATTTCTTGTGGCCGAGTTCGTGCCCGGCATTGATGCAGAAGCCGCCGACCACGCCGGTCGACAGGGCCAGCGCCAGCCAGCCGTGCCAGGGCAGGTCGGCGCGCGTGGCGTACCACGCACCGACGATGAACCAGAACCACAGCAGCGGGACGACCGCCCAGGTGATCCAGCGGTAGTAGCGGTCCTCCTCCAGCTGCGGCACCTGCGACTCCGGCGGATTGCTGCGGTCCTCGCCGATCGCCCAGTCGAGCAGGGGCAGGACCACGTAGACCAGCAGCAGCGGTGCCCACAGCGCCAGCGGTGTATCCACGAGTTCTGCTAGCAGCGGGCCAGCGCCGATCAGGCTGGGCACGGCCAGCGACAGCAGCCAGAGCGGGCGCTTGCGGTCGCGCCAGGGCGTGACTTCATGCGTGGGGGCAGGCACGTGGGGCTGGAACACGGTGTGGACTCACTCGGCGCGTGTCGCACAGGCTGGCGCTTGGCTGCCGCGTTCTCCAGCGTCGAAGCTGCCAGCGACTCGTCAGTTCGTGCCAGCATGCCGGACATGCCCTCGCCGTCCGCGCCCGCCCTGCATCCCGCCTACCTGCGCCTGCTCCTGCTGCAGCTGCGGCGTGCGGGTCTGGACAGCGAGGCCCTGCGTGCGGAGGCCGGGATCGCTGCTCACGAGATCGAACGCGATGAGGCCCTGATCGACGTCGAGCGCATGCGGCGTCTGGTCGCGGCCACGCTGCGCTCCAGCGGCCGGCCCTGGCTGGGGCTGGAGTTCGGCGCCGCGGTGCCTGTCCTGAGCCACGGGCCGCTGGGGCTGGCGGCCTCGGCCAGTGGCAGCCTCGGCGAGGCGCTGGCGCTGATCGTGCGTTTTCTTGCCCTGCGCGCGCCGCTGCTGAGCCTGCAGGTGTCGCCCGCGAGCGGCGGCCTGTGGGCGCGCTTCGAGCCCGCCGCGGATCTGGGCGAGGCGCGCATCTTCGTGCTGGAGGCCGCGCTGGTGATGCTGGAGCGTCTCCTGCAGGGTTTGAGCGCCCGCGATTTCAGCGATGCGCGGATCGAACTGCCCTGGTCGCGACCGGCCTGGGCCCGCCACTACGTGGCCTTCCTTGCCTCGCCGCTGCGCTTCGACGCACGCGCAGCGCGCCTGTGGCTGCCGAATGCGTTGGCGCAGGCACCCTGCCTGTCGGCCGACCCGTCGGCCTTGGCGTTCGCACGCGCCGAGTGCGAGCGGCGCCTGGCCTTGGCCAGCCCGCGCCTCGACTTCGTCGCCGCCATCCGCCGGCGCCTGCAGGCCTGTGAGGGTGTCTATCCCGATGCACTGCAGATGGCCGCCGAGCTGGGCCTGTCGCCGCGCAGCTTGTTCCGCCGGCTGGCCGATGAGGGCCTGCGCTGGCGAGGGCTGCTCGACGAAGCGCGCTGCGCGCGCGCCCTGCAGCTGCTGCGCGAAACCGATCTGCCGGTCGAGCAGATTGCCGAACGCCTGGGCTATGCGGACGCCAGCAACTTCAGCCGCTGCCTGCGGCGCTGGTGCGGCCTGAGTGCGCGCGAGCTCCGCCAAGGGGCGGGACGCGTCGAAGCCGGGTAGGCCAGCACGTGCGGATCAGGCGAGCGGCCACGGCCGCCCGCATTCCGTGACCGCATGCGGCGTCGACGGCTGCGTCCACGGGCCGAACGCATCGAAGCATGCGATCTCCACAGGGGCAAATGCCGGCACGCAGCCCTGGCGGAGCCGAAGTCAGCCGGTGTGACCGGCCTGCAGACGTCGGCCGAACTCGGCGGCATCCAGCGCCGGTGCGTACAGGAATCCCTGGAAGGCTTCGATGCCGCGGCTGCGCAGCCACTCCAGCTGTTCCGGCGTCTCCACGCCTTCGGCGACCGCGCGCAGCTCCATCAGCCGGCACAGCTGCACGATCAGGTCGGTGAGCGCGCTGTTGCCGGGCAGCTCGCGGATGAAGCTGCGGTCGATCTTGAGCGTCTGGATCGGGTAGCGCCGCAGGGTGGCCAGATTGGAATAGCCGGTGCCGAAGTCGTCGAGCGCCACCGCCAGCCCGAGTCGGGCCATCGCGCGCAGGGTTTCCAGCGGGCGCTCGTCGCTGCCCAGCAGGGCCGACTCGGTGATCTCGATCTGCAGGCCAGCCGGATCGCAGCCGGTTTCCGCCAGCACCCGTGCGAGGTCGGCGATGACGTCAGGTTCGGAAAACTCCTGGGCCGACATGTTCACCGACACGGTCAGCGCATGCCCGGCGCGCGCCCACTCCGCCTGCTGGCGCGCGGCCTGCAGCAGGACGATGCGGTCGAGGGCGCGGATCAGCCCCAGGCGTTCGCAGGCCGGGATGAAGGCGTCGGGGCCGACCAGGCCGCGCTGCGGGTGGCGCCAGCGCACCAGCGCCTCGGCGCCGACGATGCGCTGGTCCGAGACGCTCAGGATCGGCTGGTAGTGGACTTCGAAGTCCGACTGCGCGATCGCGGCGCGCAGGGCCTGTTCGAGTTCGGTGCGCGAGCGCAGTTCGGCGCCCATCGCTGCGTTGTAGCGCGCCAGCGTGTTGCGGCCGGCCTGCTTGGCCGCCTGCAGAGCCAGGTCGGTGCTGCGCAGCAGGGTGTCGAAGTCCTCGCCGTCGCGGGGATGCAGGCCTGCGCCCATCGACGCGGTGACGCGCAGGCTGCGTCCCTGCAGGCGCACCGGGGCGTCGAGCGCCGCGCGGATGGCCGATTCGGCCGCCGCGAGTTCGGCTTCGCCGCTGTGGCCGTCCAGTATTAGCAGGAACACATCCGCGCCGAAGCGCGTGACCAGATCCTGTCGGCGCACAGCACTGCGCAGGCGCCGCGCCACCTCGGCCAGCAGTTCATCGCCGGCAGCGTGCCCGAGGCTGTCGTTGATGGCCTTGAACTCGTCGAGGTCGACCAGCAGCAGGGCTGCGGGCGAGCCCGCGTCCTGTCTGCCCGCGAAATGCTGGCGCGCATAGCTTCGGTTGGGCAGGCCGGTGGTGGCATCGTGCTGGGCCAGGTAGCTCGCCTGTGCCTCGCTGTCCTTGAGTTGGGTGACGTCGACCTCGCTGACCAGCCAGGCGCTGGCGCCCGTGGCCGGATCGCGGCAGGCGCGGGCCGACAGCTCGTGCCAGCGGCGGCCGTGGGCGGTTTCGACCGGCAGGGTCAGGCTGGCCTCGCCGGTGGCGCGAAGCGCCTCGCGCAGGCGCTGGAACCGCAGCTCGTCGCGCAGGCGCTCGCGCAGGGTCTCATCGACCGAGCGGACCGTCCGCCGTGCGCTGGGATTGCGGTACAGGGCTTGGCCGCGCTCGTCGTACAGGGTGACCATGACCGCGGTGTGCAGCAGGGCGTCGACCGAGCGCAGAGAATCCGGCGCCGCCGCTTCGCCGCGCGAGGCCTCGCACAGCATGGCCATGCGGCCGCCATCAATTGCGAGTCCACGGAAGCGCACGTTCACCGTCACCGGCTGGCCGGCTGGATAGAGCGTCCACTGTTCGTGGAAACGGGCGTCGCGCGCCAGGAAGTCCTGCTGGTACTGGGCGAGCCGCTCAGCGACCGACCGCGACATGCCCTGGCCGAGATCGCGCGCGCGCAGGCTGTCGATGTCCCTGGCCCGCCACAGCTCCAGTGCGGCCGGGTTCGCCCAGTGGATGCGGGCGCGGTCGATGTCGAAGACCCAGGCGGCCGACTGCAGATGGGCGAGCACGGCAAACGCGTCCCCTGCGTCCGGTGAGCGCAGGTCGACGCCCGCCAGTTCCGACGCGCGCATCACGCTGCCCGCCGCAGGCAGGCTGCCTGGCGGGGCGGTTTCGGATTGTCCAAGGGGGTTTTCCACGCGCCTGCTTCGCTGCGCGGGGCATCCTGCCACGCGATGCGCGGAGCATGCCTCCTCGCGGCCCCGCCTGTCTCCCCCGCAGCCTGCCCCGGCGCCGATTCCGACCCGGAATCACCCCGCATCCGGGCGCGAGCCCGGGGCGAGGCCTGGGCTTAAGTCGCCAGCGGTGGATCAGCCCAGCCAGGCGCGGACCAGGCCGCCGACTTCGGCCAGTACCGCGTCATCCTCGGCCCGCATCACCGGATAGTGCCCGTCCGCCTCGTAGTAGCCGGCGATGACGACCGGCGGGCGTTGCGGTGGCCAGGTCACGGCGACGTCATTGTGGCGATTGGACAGTCCGGGGATGAGTGCGGTGCCGGTCTTGTCGCCGGCCCGCCAGTCGGCGGGCAGCCCGGCGCGCAGACGCTGCAGACCGGTGCGGGTCTCCACCATCCAGTGCGCCAGCACGCGCTGGCTGCTGGCGTCCAGCAGGCCGGGACCGAACAGACGTGCGGTCAACCGTGCCATCGCCTGCGGGGTACTGGTGTCGCGCAGCTCGTCGGGGCCGACGCGGTTCATCTCGGTCTCGTAGCGATCAAGGCGCGTCACCTCATCGCCCAGCCCGCGCAGCAGGGCGGTAAACCGCGCCGGTCCGCCAAGGAGATCGAGCAGCAGGTTGGCGGCGACGTTGTCGCTGGTGGTCTGGGTGGCCCGGGCCAGCTCCAGCGCGCTCAGGTGCGTGCGGCCCGCTGCGCGCGCGGCCTCGACGGCGGGCGCATGCGGGACCGTCGGCGTGGAAGCGAGCGCGATCGGCGCATGCCCATCCAGCCGCCCGGCCGCATGTTCGCGCAGGATCACCGCGGCCAGCGGCAGCTTGAAGGTCGAGCACAGGCCGAAGCGTTCGCCGCCGCGGTGGGCGAGGCCAAGGCCGCTGCCGGTATCCAGCACGAACACGCCAAGACGTCCACCGGCCTTGGCCTCCAGTGCGGCGAGGCGGGACTGCGCTTCGACCGTGGACAGGCGCCGCACGCTCGGTGTCGCAACGGCGGGCAGCAGGGGCAGGGCACAGCCGGCAGCAAGTGCGCCGACCAGGCGACGACGGATTCCCAGGCGCGACATGTGGCACTCCAGTTCCAAGGTGTGCCAGAGACTGCGGGGTCGAGATGGCGATTCGCGGGCAGCGCCGGGCAGTAGTCGACGCATCAGTCGAAGCGGTACTCCAGGCTGATCCGCAGGCTGCGCGGCTCGAACGGGTGGACGTGGCGATCGACAACGCCCTCGAACGCTTCGCCGGGCAGGCGCGAGGCATACAGGTACTCGATGTCGAAATCGTCGGAGTCGAACAGGTTCAACACCTCCAGCCCCAGCTCGACCCGTTGCCAGCGTTTGCCGATACGCAGATGGGCCAGCTGGCTGGAGGCCGCTTGAACGCTGCCGTCCTCGATCAGCGGGTAGCGGTCGAAATGGCGCAGCCGCGCCTGCGCATACCACTGGGCCGGACCTTCCCAGCGCAGCGCCAGGCTGGCGACGAAGGGCAGGGCGCCGGGGATCTCGCGCCCTGCGGGGTCGGACTCACGAAAACGCGGATTGGTCAAGGCCAGCTCAAGGTCGCCGGACCACTGGCGACTGCCGCTCCAGTACAGCCCCAGCTCCAGGCCGTGACGACGGCTGGCGCCGCTGGCCTCGGTGCCGCCGGCGTCACCGACGAACAGGAGTTCGGAGTCGAGATCGAGCTGCCAGGCGGCGGCTGCCAGCGACCAGTCCGGGCCGGGCTGATAGCGCAGGCCGAGTTCGCTGCCGCGCGAGCGCACCAGCGGATCGGCCGGTTCCGCCGGCGCGCCGCTGAGTGGATCCACGCGCAGGGTGGTGCCGCGGGCATCGTTCGAGTGCAGGCCGCGGCCATGGCTGGCGTACAACTCGATGGCCTCGCTCGCACGCCAGGCGAGGCTGGCCTTGGGGGCGCTGGCGCTGGCGCGCCGGCGGCCACTGTTGTCGGCGCGATCGGCGCCCACCTCGAAGCGGTGCCAGTCGTGGCGCAGCGCCAGCTGGCTGCGCAGGCGCGGGCTCAGGGCGCTCTCCAGCAGCAGATGCACACCGGTGCTGCGCTGGTCGACGGCGTCGGTGCGGATCGCCTCGAGCGGCTGCCGATTCTGGCTGCGCCGCAGCCCGACCGCGGCGATGTCGTCGCGGCGCAGGTCGACGCCGGCCTGCAGGCGGTGCCTGCCCAGCAGCCAGTGCTGCTGCAGGCTGCCGCCGCTGACGCGACGCTCATCGAACTGCTGGAGCTGGTCGCCGTCCACCGGCGATTCGAGGAAATAGGTGAAGTTGGAGAACAGCTCGAACTCGTAGTCGATCAGATAGGCCGACGCCTGCAGCTGGCCGCCGAGCAGCGGACGCTCATGCGTGCCGGACAGGCTGCTGCGCTCGCTGCGTCCGCCGAGGCTGGGATCGATCGAGCCGAAGCGGTCGATGCGCCCGGATTCGACGGCGCGGAGCGGGATCTGATCGGCGCTGTTCCAGCGGTTGCGATAGTGCATCAGGCTGAAGCTTGAGCCGGCGCCCGGCTCGCCCTCCACGAGGCGCCAGACCGCATTGCGCTTCGCCACGTCTTCCTCCAGCGCGCGCCAGGGGCCCTCGTGGGTCTGGGCCTCGAAGCCGAAGACCGAGTCGAGCCCGGCGATCTTCGCGCCATCCAGCAGCAAGGCGCGGCGGTAGCCGTACTCGCCTGCTGCCAGCTGGACCCGCGTTCCGGGCGCCCGTCGCAGCAGGCTGAGCTCGGCGCCGCCGGCCGAACTGAAGTCACCCACTTCCGCGGCGTACGGCCCTTTGCGATAGCGCAGCGAGTCGACCAGCTCGGGGATCAGGAAGCCGAGATCGGTGTAGCCCTGGCCGTGACCGTGGCTGCGCAGATTGACCGGCATGCCGTCGACGAAGGTCGCGAAGTCGGTGCCGTGGTCCAGATTGAAGCCGCGCAGGAAGAACTGGTTGGCCTTGCCGCTGCCCGAGTGCTGGGTGGCGACCAGTCCGGGCACGAACTCCAGCACGTCGCCCGTCCGCAGCAGCGGGCGCGCCTGGATCTCATCGCCCTCGACCCGGCCTTCGGACGCGCTGAAATCGCGGCCCAGTCCGTCAAGACGGCGTCCGACCACCTCAATGCGATCCAGCTGGGAGGTATCAGCGGACGCGCTCAGGAGCGCTGCCAGCAGCAGAGTCATGGGTCATTCCCGGAAGCGAGGGGCAGGCGCGTCGAACCGAGCCTGCCCCTGGGGGCCATCAGAAGGCGGAGAGCCGCCGCAGTGCGGTCTTTGGGGGGACGACTCGTACTCCGGCGACCCTCGCGCGGGGAAAGCGCGGGCGCCCAGGGCACCCGCGCCCGGGACGCGGGCTCAGGGCAGGCGTGCGCCCGGCAGCGGCGTCACCAGATAGGGGAAGGCTTCGCTGAACTGGCCCGCATTGACCTCGACGCCGTCGACCACCGGCAGCTGGCCCGAGGGTGCATCGGCCGGATCCAGCAGCACGCCCAGCATCACCCGCAGCAGGATGTCGACCACGTCGTCGCCCGGACGACGGCCGTTGGGAAAGCCCGAGGTGTCGCCGCCGATGACGCCAAAGCGGTTCTGCGTCGCGGCGCCGACAACCGGCGTGCCGGTGTTCAGGCGAAGCATCTCCGAAGGCGTGACGCTGGCCGGCTGGTTCAGCCCGGCAACGCCGGTCAAGGCCGCGGCCACCAGGTCAGTGCGCGGGAACAGGGTCGGCGCCTGCACGCCTGCGCCGCCGAAGATCACTTCCAGCAGGGCGGGGAGGGTCGGGTTCGTGACATACACGACGAACTGACCGTCATTGCGCGGCTCCGAGGCATTGAAGCGATCCTTGTCGCCAAGGCCGATCACCACTTCGTTGACCAGCGGCGTTCCCAGGCGTGAGACCTGCACGAAGGCGCCGCCCTCGACCGCCGCCGCGCTGCCGGCGGAATTGGGCACGGCGGATGTGCCGCCGGGCGCTGCATTCAGCGTACGCGCGCGCCGCAGGCTGGCCGTGGTCCAGGCGCCGATCACCGGATCGCCGTCGACCAGGCAGCTGATCGGCAGCTCCAGGGCCAGGCTGGTGATGTTCTTGTCGCCGGTGTCGTCCAGCCCCTGGTTGCCGTTGCTGGCTGCCAGGGGATTCAGATTGACCAGATCGAACACCTCACCCAGTGCGACCCGGAAGCCTTCGCGACGCTGACCGACGAAGACCCGCCCGGGCTGCGCGCAGCCCGGCACCGCGATCGGGAAGATGTGGCTGTCGGCATAGCCGGCGTAGTCGCTGAAGGTCTTCTCGCCGATGTTGTCGAGCGGCTTGCGGAACACCGTGCTGTTGCCGTCGGCGGGGTTGGTCGCGAGCTGCGGCGCGCTGCCGCGACGGGGGCCGCGCACCACGCCAACGGTGTAGGTCTCGACCAGGTTCTTGAGGCCGTCGCCGGCATCGGGCGTGGTGCCGGTGATCGTGCCCAGCGCCAGCAGGGGGACCGGCACCGTCTGCCCGCCGATGTTCAGCGCGGCGTTCTGGTACTGGTTGTTGAACCGGAACTGGAAGCTGATGTCCTCGATGGCGTCGCCGTCGTTGTCGACGTGGATTTCATAGAGGGCCTCGGGATCCAGGCTGAAGTAGTTGGGGCCGCCGTAGCTGTCCTGCAGGGGAACGTAGTTGGCGATGAGGGTGATGTAGTCGGCGCGTCCCGGCTCGTAGCTGCGGAACAGGTAGAAATCGGCGCCGTCGACCTTGGGGTGTTCGGTGATGAAGGGCGCTTCGCGGTGGCTGGAGGCGAAGCTGGTCGCGGCGCAGCAGAGGCCGATCGCGGTGGCGGCGGCAAGCATCAGGACTTTCATGGGGTGGGCTCCGGAAGGAATGAAGGGATTCACGGGGATTCAAAGCCGTCGGCGAACAGGGCGTCGCCATCGGCGACGATGCGCACGCTGACGATGATCGGGTCGAAGCCGGGCTGTTCGACCAGCACCTCGAAGAGACGCCCGGGCTGGGCTTCGGCGCTGATGGCGATGTCGAAGCTGGCGCGCGCGCTGCCGCCGCTGACGAACACGCTGCCCGCACGCGCGCTGTAGTCGCTCCCGGCCAGGGCATCGCCGTCGCGCGTGCGCAGATGGGCGACGCCGCTGCTGCCCGACAGCAGCACGACCTCGATGCGGGCGCTGCCGCCGCGCGGCGCGGTCACCGTCCGCGCGACCACGTCCAGCTCGCGCGCGGCGTCGGCCACGACCAGGCCCGACAGACCCGCGGCCGGCGCATTGGCGACTGCACCGACACGCTCGGCGCTGGCATCGTCCAGGCGCAGGGCGTATAGGCTGGGAACGCCTTGGGTGTCGTTGGCAGTGAAGTAGCCAAGCCCCACCGCCACCGCGTTCGCTGCAGCACCGGTGACGCCGGGCGGAATGTCGAAGCCGCTGCCGCCGGCGAAATCGAAGTCGACGCCGTCCAGGCGCACGCGCCGCGCTTCGGTCTGCACCCCGTTGTTCGGCGGGTTCTGGATCGACAAACGGCCGAAGCCCTGGTCGAGGGTGTACTGGGTGGTGAAGGGCGCCATCGGCACGCTGCCGGTGTACGCGGTGCCGACCAGCTGGGTGCCCAACTCGGCCTGGACCATGCCGTCGGGATTGATGCCGGCGCTGCCGGCATCACCGTCCACGGCTGCGCCGTTTTCCGGATTGATGCGGGCGTTGAGGCCGGAGGCGTCGACGAAGCGGATGCGGTCGACGGTCGGATTGAAGTCGAAGCCGGCGGGCAGATCGCTCAGGTCCACCCGCTGCCCGCTGCCATCGACCCAGGCGATCTGCCCGGGCGTGCCGACCGCGGTGGCCGTGGCGGTCGCGCCGCTCTGCGGATCCAGCAGGTAGAGCGTCGCCGCGTCGGTGTCGGCGTCGATACCGAGCGCGTACAGCTGACCGGTGGCAGGGCGCAGGTCGAAGCCGACCAGGCGCTCGCCGGCGGCGACGCCGCTGATGCTGACGAAGCGCGCAGCCGACGGATCGGCCAGCGGCAGTCGCCCGAGCTGGTCGCCGTTGTCGGCCAGCACCAGGGCGGTGGGCGCATCCGGCAGCAGGGCGAAGCCGAGCACGCTGAGGCCGCCGAGGCTGCTTTCGCGCGTTGCTGCGCCGCTGCCGAGGTCGATCCGGTACAGGCCGGCGATGCCGCCGACGGTCAGCGCCGCCACCGCGGCACCGCTGGCGGGCTGATTGCTGGCCGCCGCCGACACCGAAGGCTCGATGTCGAGGCCGCCGGCGCTTCCGAAGTCGAGCGGGCTGCCGTTGAAGCTGATCGGCAGCGGCTGCACCAGGCTGCCGGCATTCGGCGGGTTCTGCAGGTAGAGCGTGTTGCTGGCGGCGCTCAGGCTGTACTGGGTGGTGATCGCGGTGTTGATGACGCTGTTGCTGTAGGCCGTGCCCATCGCGCCCTCGGCGCTGCCGGCGGCGTTGAGGTTGCCGTCGGGATTGACGCCCGGCGACGGCGTGCCGGGCGTGCCGAAGTCACCGTCCACGAGCGCGCCGGTGTTCGGATTCATGCGGAAGTTGAGCCCGCCCGTGCTGACCACGCGCAGGCGATCCACGCTGGGATTGAAGTCGATGTCGAAGCCGGCCGCCAGAATCGGCAGCGGACTCCCATCCGCGCGGGCGAGCTGCGCCGCGCTGCCGAGCGCGGTCGCGCGCAGCATCGGCCCGGCCAGATCCAGCAGGTAGAGGCGGACCGTGCCGGTCTTGGGGTTGTTGCCCAGGGCATAGAGTCGACCGTTCTGCGGGCGAACGTCGATTGCGACCAGCTGGTCGCCGGCCTCGACGCCAGTGACGCTGCGCGCTGCGGTGGGTTCGGCGCCGCGCTGGGGAATAGCGAAGGCGAGCTGGTTGTCGGGCAGCAGCAGGGCATAGGCGGAGGTCTGCGCGAGCGCGGGCGTGGCCGTGCAGGCCAGCCCGAGTGCGCAGGCCAGAAGCGTTCGTTTCATGGAGAACTCCCGGTGGTGGACGAAGAATCCCCGGCCGTGTCGACGAACACGGTCAGGCTGGCGAAGTGGCTTTCCCAGTCGAACTCGGCGCTGCTGGAGGGCCGCAGCCAGACGCTGCGCAGCAGGTAGCCGGAGGGGCGGCGGGGGCGGAATTCGACGCAGCCGTCGGCGCCGGTACGCGCCGCGCTGCTCTGGCCATCCGCCTCGATCAGGCCGATCTGCAGGTCGGCCAGCGGTGCGCCGGCGCCGAGCGCGCAGACGGTCACCGCCTCGCCTTCAGCCAGCACGGTCGGGTCGCTGCGCGGCACCAGCTCCAAGGTCTGGCCGCTGGGCACGCTGGCACGTGGATCGGCGGGGCCGGGGCGCAGCCGCGCCAGGCTGCGGGCATGCTTCTCGAAGCGCTCGCGCCAGCGGCCGAGTTCGGCATGGCGCTGTGCCGCTGCACCGGTATCACCGGCTTCCTGCAGGTAGGACTCGACCTGGCCGGCGTCCAGCTCGATGGTGGCTGGCCACAGGCTCAATGAGATCTTCAGCAGCGCCTGCTCGCCGGCGGCGACCTTGAGGGGCAGCCAGCGCGCCTGCGGCGGCGCCGGCAGCAGGGGCAGGCGGCGGTCCGCGAGTTCGAGCTCGGCGCGGGCGATACGCGCCGTGCTGCTGGCGTCCTCGGGCTCGGGGAAATGATGGCCGGTGCTGAGCCGGAACTCGCGCAGCAAGGCGCCGGGGGCCGGTGCCGGGGCCAGGCTCAACCAGCTGTCGTGTGCCAGCACTGGCATCGCCAGCAGCAGGGCTGTCAATGCGCTCAGCGCACGCGTGATGTCGTTCCGCATACCCGTCTCCACGCGGTGGGCGAAGCGGGCTGCTTCGCTCTCACTGGATCGGAGTACGCATGCGGCGCGTGGGCTGGATGCAGTCCCGTGTGCGCGCGCTGCGCCTTCCTGTCAGGGCAGGGATACGCAGCGCGCGGGGAGACTGGATGCAGCGCCTGAATTGTTCACGAGATGCTCACGGAAGGGCGATGCGTGTCGGCCTTGCGTCCGCCGGAGCCGGGCTTGCTAGTAGTAGAAGAAGCCATACAGCGCGTCGACGATCTCGCCGCTGCGCTCGTCGACCAGCAGCAGGTCGCCATCGACGCGCAGCCAGCGGCAGCCCCAGGGCGGCGGCGCCAGGCGGTAGGCGCGCCAGTCCACGTACCAGTGGTTGACGATGAACACCGGCGGCAGGTGGTAGCCGATGCGCCAGCTGCGCGCGTGGTAGCCGCGCGGATACACGTAGCGCACCGGCGCACGGTAGCGATGGCCCGACCAGCCGTGGTTCCAGTCGCGGCGCCACTGCGGATGACGCCAGTCGTCATGGCGATGGCGCTCGTGCCCATAGCGACCGTCCCAGCGCTGATCGCGACGATAGTCGTCATGACGCCAGCCCTTGTCGCCACGCTCGTCGTGGCGCCAGCGCGAGTCCGAGTGGCGCAGATCGCGTCCGCGCCCCTCCGCGCGCCAATCGTCACGCTGGCCGCGATGGCCGCCGTGATCCTGCGACTCGCGATAGCCGCCCTGAAAGCCGGCGATGCGGGTGTTGCGCTCGCGTTCGCCGTAGTCGCGCTCCTGGCTCGGGTAGCCGCCGCGGCCGCCCGCATCGCCCACCGAGGGCGAGGGATCGGCGCGCTCGCCGCGCCAGCGGCCTTCGCTCTCCACGCGGGCCGGCGCATCGCGGAAGCCGCTCTTGTCGCCGTAGTCCGCGCCGCGGCCCGGACGGTCGTCGCGGGCTTCGAGCACGGGGGCGGCAAGGCCAAGCAGCAGGATCAGGGTGCCAGCACTCAGGGCTTTCATTCGGGTGACTCCAGCAGGTTCCGGCGGCGCGCCCTCCGGGCCGCTCACCGTGATGCTGCCCGGCGAGGCCGCCAGCACTGGCGGCTCTCGCGCCTGGCGTCCTTGCCAGGCCATCGGAACGCGAGCCCCGACGGCGCCGACCGGCAGCGGTCGACGCGGACGAAGCATTGGGCCCGCAAGCTGTACGCAGGGTGGCCGGAACGCCCTCGTCGCGGAGGCGTTCAGCTGACGCAGGGCTTGCTGCCCGGGAGCTGAGCCCCGGCAGTCGCAAGGTGTCGGGTACGGCCCTCCGGCGCCGTTGGCTCGCGCGCATCCGCGGGACGAGCAGGGCGATGTGGGCGCAGGTTCCCTGCGGTCCGCTGCTGGCAGTTCGCACTGGCTGCCCCGACGGAAACCACATTGCTCGCTGGATTCGGGGCTTCGTGTGTGACTCAGTTCACATTAAACTCGCCGTCGTCAGTCCGCTTCCCCGTGTCGGCTCACAAGGAGATGCCATGCCCAATCTCGCCCTGCGCGTGACCCGCCGCCTGCAGCGCTCCCTGCGCACCCGCGGATTCGTGGGCAGCCTCGCGCATGCGCTGGACGCGCTGGGTGCGCGCCTTCGCGGTCGTGCGCCTGCGCACCCGGATACGGCCGCCGATGACGACTTCGATCGCCATTTCGGCGTCGACACCGGCGGCGTCATCCCGCAGGCCGACCTCGATGTCGACGATCCGAACTGGGTGCATGGTTCCGCCTACGTCGCCACCAGCCCGATCGATTTCGCCGAGGTGCTGGCTCCGTTCGCACTCGACCCAGCCCGCGCCGCCTTTGTCGACCTCGGCTGCGGCAAGGGCCGCGTATTGATGATGGCGGCTGCGCTGCCGTTTGCGCAGGTGCTGGGGGTCGAGTATTCGCCGGCCCTGTCTGCGATCGCGCGCCGCAATCTTGAGCGTTACCGTGGGCCGCGCCGCACCCGGGCCGTGGAAGTCGTGACCGCCGACGCCAGCGAGTTCGCCTATCCGGACGGTGATCTGGTCGTGTTCATGTACCACCCCTTCGACGAGGTGGTGATGCAGCGGGTCATCGACGCGCTGCGGCGCCGCCAGCGGACCTCTCCGCATCGCCTGCTGGTGCTGTATTTCAAGCCGGTGCACGGCGCGCTTTGGCAGGCCGCGGACTTCGTTGAGACCCGCTTCGAATCACCGCGCTACAGCGTCTACGAGGCACCGCCCGTCAGCTGAGCCGGGTCTCAGGAGGAGCGGCGGCCGTGCAGCCAAGGGCCGTTCGCAGGACGCGCGCGCAGCCCGTCCAGCTTGGCCTGGTAGCGCTGCTGCTGTTCGCCCGCGCTGAGCTCGCGGGCGGTCTGCAGCGCGCGCGCGGCGCGATCACCGCGATCCAGCGCGATCCAGGCGCGGGCCTGGGCGAAATGGAAGCGGTGGTCATGCCGGTGCAGGCGCACCGCGCGCTGGAAGTGCGCCAGCGCGCCGCGGGGGTCTCCCGCAGCCTCGCGCTGCAGGCCGAGCACGAAGTGATGGAAGGGGTCGCGCTGCAGCTCGTGGCGCAGCCTTTCCTGGGCGTCGCGCGCGAGGCTGCCGCGGCCGCTGCGCGCATACAGCTCGGACAGATTGAACAGCGCGCCGGGGTGCCTGGGGTCGATCGACAGCGCACGCAGATAGTCCTGCTCCGCGCCCGCCGGGTCCTGCATGCGCGCGCGGATCACGCCAGCATTGCTGAGCGCCGCGGCGTGACGAGGATCCACCTGCAGCGCGCGTTCAGCGTGCGCGATCGCAGCCTGGAGCTGCCCCGCGGCCAGCAGTTCGGCGGCGCGATTGCTGTAGTAGTGGGCCAGCAGGCGGGCGTCATCGATCGGCTGTGGCGGCTCGCGGGTAATTACCTGATTGGAGGCGATGTCGACGCTGAAGCGCCGGCCCTCGATCCGCACGCCCGCATTCACGTGCTGGGTGCGATAGACGCTGCCGCCCTCCTGGTGCCAGCTGACCGCATCGGCGTCCTGCCCGTAGGCCTTGAAGCCGAGCTCGCGGGCCAGCGCGACAGTGACCAGGGTGAAGGTCAGGCAATTCCCTTCGCGCCGTTCGAAGGCCTCGGCGACGCTGAGTGTGGCGTCATGCCGGTAGCGCAGCCCCAGGCCCTCGGGCCGCAGCAGGAAGTCGGCGAGCGCTTCCAGCTGGCGGTCCGGCCCCGGCCGCGGCAGCACCCGCTGTCGCACCAGCTGGCGCAGTGCGTCGGGCACCGCCATCAGGGATTCCACGGGCGGTGGCGTGGACATCGCGGGCGGCGAGTCCGGCGAGTCCGACGCGGCACTGGCGGGCGACGTCGGGACGAGCCAGACACTGATCAGCAGCAGGGCGAGGCGAGGGAGCAGGGACATGGCGGACGCTCCGGGCCGCACGCACGGCGGCCGCTCGACGCCAGCCTAGTCCCCTTGCGGCCTGAGCGTCGAGCGCCGCCGGTCCGCTGCTTTTGCGCCGCCTGCACTCAGGCGGGGGCGTCCTGGTCGAGGAACCACACGACCACGGTGCCGCCGTGCTTGAAGCACATCGGCCGGCCGCGGCGATCCAGGCTGCGCCCCACCGGCAGCCGCACCCAGCCTTCGCTGACGCAGTACTCCTCGACATCGGTGCGCTCGACGCCGTTGAAGCGCACGCCGATGCCGCGCTCCAGCGCCTCGGCGTTGTGGAAGCGGCTGCGCGGGTCGGCGCACATGCGGTCGGGAGGGGTATCGCTCATCGGAAGGGGCTCGTGGAGGGTCGGGAAGCGCGCAAGGATAGCCGGGTGCGGAAGGCGCGACATCCCCGCCCGCTTGACCCGAGGCTGCGAACCCCTACCGTGTACGCTTTCCACACAGACGAGGGTGGTCCGATGGTTCCGCGATGGATGCTGCTGGCGGCGCTGGCCTGGCCGCTGTCCGCCCCTGCACTGGCGTGGCAGGTGCCGCCCGAGGGGCTGCTGGTCGTGGTCGTGCGGCATGCCGAGAAGGCGCAGGATGATCCGCGCGATCCGAGCCTGAGTGAAAGTGGGCGCCAGCGCGCCGAGGCGCTCGCCGAGCGGCTGCGCGACCTGCCCCTGGCGGCGGCCTACGCCACGCCCTTTCGCCGAACACAGTTGACCGCCCGGCCTGTTGCCGCTGCGCAGGGCATCGAGGTCGAGGTGCGCGAGTTCGTGAGCCGGGATCACGACGAGGACGCGCGCGCCCTGCGCGAGACCCTGCTGCGCGCGCACCGCGGCGAGGCGGTGCTTGTGGTCGGCCACAGCAATACGGTGCCGGCGATCGTCGAGGCCCTGTCCGGCGAGGAGGCTGAGGCCATGCCGGAATCCGAGTACGACCGCCTGAGCCTGATCCGCATCGAGTCCGACGGCCGCGCGGAGCTGCGCGTCGAGCGTTACTGACGCCTACAGCGGCGCGAAGAAGCCCGCCGACGTGCTGTCCACGAAATCGCAGTCCTCTCGGTGGAACCACTCGTTGCGGCGCTCGCAGTAGCGGTAGTCCTGCGCCCATTCGCGGTGCCTGGCCGCGAGATCGCGGATCGCCTCGACGATGAAGCGGGCCTCGGCATCGGTCATGGTCGGATGCAGCGAGAGCCGCACCCAGCCGGGCTTGTCGCAGAGGATGCCGGCGTTGATCTTGTCGGTGATCGACTTCGAGCGCTCGATGCTGACCTGCAGCAGGTAGTGCCCGTAGGTGCCCGCGCAGGAGCAGCCGCCGCGCACCTGGATGCCGTAGCGGTCGTTCAGCAGGCGCACGGCGAGGTTGTAGTGCAGGTCCTCGATGTAGAAGCTCAGCACGCCGAGCCGATCCGGATGGTCGGCGGCGAGCAGGTGCAGGCCGGGGGTGGCCGACAGCGCGGGCCAGACGATGTCCAGCAGCTCGTGCTCGCGGGCGAGGATGTTGGCCACGCCCATCTGCTCCTTCAGCTGGATGGCGAGCGCCGTGCGGATCGCCTGCAGGAAGCCCGGCGTGCCGCCGTCCTCGCGTGCTTCGACATCGTCGACGTACTTGTGCTGGCCCCAGGGGTTGGTCCAGTCGACGGTGCCGCCGCCGGGGTTGTCGGGCACGCGGTTGCGGTAGAGGCGCGTGTTGAACACCAGCACGCCCGAGGTGCCGGGGCCGCCGAGGAACTTGTGCGGGCTGAAGTAGATCGCGTCGAGCCCGGCCTGCGGCCGGCCCGGCGGGTGCATGACGATGTCGATGTAGGGCGCGCTGCAGGCGAAGTCGACGAAGCACAGGCCGCCGGCGGCATGCATGCGCTCGGCGATGTCGTGGTAGGGCGTGAACAGGCCGGTGACGTTCGAGCAGCTGGTGATGCTGGCGATCTTGACCGGCCGTTGCGCGTACTTCGCGAGCAGCGCGTCGAGCGCGGCCAGATCGACTTCGCCGTGGGCATCCGGCGGGATCACTTCCACGTCGCACAGGGTTTCGAGCCACGAGGTCTGGTTGCTGTGGTGCTCCATGTGGGTGACGAACACGATCGGCCGCTGATCCTGCGCCGGGCTGACCCGGTCGAGGTAGCTCTCGTGCACGCGCAGCCCGAGGATGCGCTGGAACTTGTTGACCACCGCGGTCATGCCCGAGCCATAGCAGATGATCGCGTCCTCGGCCGAGGCGCCAACGTGGGCTTTGATCCTCTTCAGCGCCTGGTGGTAGGCGCGGGTCATCAGCGTGCCGGTGGTCGACGTCTCGGTGTGGGTGTTGGCCACGAAGGGGCCGATCACCTCGCTCATGCGGCGCTCGATCGGCGCGTACAGCCGACCGCTGGCGATCCAGTCGGCATAGACGATCGGCATCTCGCCGTAGGGCGTGCGCAGCGTCTGCGCCTGACCGAGCGTGTTCCTCCGGAACGGCGCGAAATGGGCTTCAAGGGCTCCGGGAGCGGATGGCAGCTGGGGCAGGGCGGACATGGCGGGCGCTCATATGCGAAGCCACTAATGTACGCGGGGTGCGTCCCGCCCGCATCCTGCACTGCGTTGAAGTGCGGCCTTGGGCCTCACTACCGCGACCGTGGGACTGGCGCGACGGCGTGCGGCCTTACGGCGCCAATGGCGCGCCCGGCAAAGGCAGGCCGGCCGCCAGTTCGAGCCGGTTGCGGCCAGCGTTCTTGGCCGCGTACAGCGCGGTATCGGCAGCCGATACGATGTCTTCGGGCCCGGTCCCCGGCTGCCACTCGCCCCAGGCCAGGCCCGCGCTCAGGGTCACGCGCCCGGCCGGCGCCCGCGCATGCGGCAGGTCCAGCGCCTCGACCCGGGCCAGCAGCTCGCGGGCCGTCGCGATGCAGCGCTCGATCCCGTGGCCGACCATGACCATGGAGAACTCCTCGCCGCCGCTGCGTGCCAGCTGGGCGCCGCATTCGCGGGCCACGCCCTGCAGCAGCTCGGCGATCCGGCGCAGGCACAGGTCGCCGGCGGGGTGCCCGTAGCTGTCGTTGTACTGCTTGAAGTGATCGATATCGATCTGCAGCACGACCATCTGCTCATGGCTGCCGGCGATGCGCTGCCAGGTTTCCTCGATGGCCTGCCGGTAGGCGCGGTAGTTGCCGACGCCGGTCAGTGAATCGGTGCGGCTCTCGTCGCGCAGTGCCGCCACGGCGCGACGCAGCGCTGACGTGCGGCGTTCGATCTCGTGCTCGCGCTCGCGCAGCGCGGCATCGAGCTGGGCATAGGCCTCGCGCTCGCGCAGCCACAGGGCTTCGACTTCGCTGGCGATCGGCTGCAGCTCGCGCGGCAGCTTGAAGCCGAGCGCATCGCCGGCATTGACGGCGAGGCCCGGCTGCAGGCGGCGGATGCCCTGGCGCAGCTGCCGCACCGGGCGGGTCAGCCAGATCCCGCCGAAGTGGGCGGCGACCCAGACGCCGATCAGGGACAGCAGCAGAACCGGCAGCGCCATCCTCAGCGCACTCCACAGCACGCCGGTCAGCGCCGGCTCTGGCAGCAGCGCCACCGCGGTCCAGCCGAAGTCGGTGCGCTCGGCCATCGCGTAGTGGCGCGTCCCGCCAAGCTGGATCAGGCCGGGCTCGTCGGTGGCCGGCAGCTGGGCGATCTGCTGCAGCGCGCCCGCTTCCATCGGCACGCCGGGCTTGAGGCCCAGCCCCGCGCTGGCGAACACCACCTGCCCGGCGCGATCGAGCAGCAGCCCCTCGCGATTGCGGTCGACCAGTTCGCCCAGGCGGCGCTGGATGACATCGAGGTTGAGCGTGGCCTGCAGTACGCCCAGCGGTTCGCCGGCGCCGTCCAGCACCGGCGCCGAGAGCGCGACCACGGGTTCGTTCCACAGGCCGCGGCCGATGAAGACGTCGCTCAGATAGGGCCGGCGTTCGAACCAGGCGACCCGGAAGTACTCGCGATCGGCGACCGAGGCGCCCACCCGGCTGCGCAGGGCTTCCGCGCTTTCCGATTCGCGCTGCAGCGAGACGATCCGCCCCTCGGGATCGGCGACCAGCAGGGTGCGCAGTTCCGGATTGCGCTGCGACAGCTGCTGCAGGCGACGTTCGGCGGTGGCGCTGTCGACGTCCAGCCAGGGCAGGCGGGCCGCCAGCTCGATCGCGGTCAGGTGGCGCTCGACCAGGCCGCTGCTGCCCAGGGCGAGCGCATCCGCGACCGAGCCCAGCGCGTTGCCGATGCGGACCTGGGCGCTGTCGACATAGCTCCACAGCAGCACGCCCAGCAGCAGCAGGCTGGGCAGCAGGGCGAAACTCGCCAGCAGGACGACGCCGCGCGCATGCAGGCTGCGGCCGTGCGAATCGACGGACGCAGGCGCGGAGCGGGAGTCCGCGGCCGGGCTCAAGGCATCGATATCGGTGGCTGGGGGCAGGGCGCTCATGGGCAGCCGCGCATGCTAGCAGTCGGCCTCCCGCATGCGGAGCGGCCGACTGCCGATGGAACGCTTGCGGCCTCAGCGGCTGCCGTCGTGGCCGTGCGCTCCGCGGGGGGGAATCGGCTGGGCCTGCAGGGTCGGCAGCGGCGCCTCGCGCAGGCGCTGCTGCAGATGGGCCAGCGCGGCGTCCAGCTGTGCATCCGCGCCCATGAAGCTCGCGTACGGCGGGTTGTCGACCTCGATGTCCGGCGCCACCCCGCGGCCTTCGATCAGCCAGCGTCCGCTGCCGACCTCGAACTGGCCGAACTCGGCGATCCGCGCGGTGCCGCCGTCGACCAGCCGGTTGCGGTCGGACAGCCAGATGCCGGCGCCTGCCGTGCGCGTGCCGATGACCGGTCCCAGCTGCAGCGCCTTCACGCCGGCAGCGAAGGTTTCGCCGTCGGAGTAGGTGAGCGCGTCGGCCAGCACGACCAGATGGCCGCGGAAGGTCTGCTGCATGTTGGTGTAGGGCGCGCCGCGCGGCGGCTGCCAGAATGCCCAGGCGCGGCGCAGCAGCTTCTCGATGATCCAGCTGTCGATGTTGCCGCCGCGGTTGCGGCGCACGTCGATGATCAGGCCCTCGCGGTCGAACTGGGCATAGAAGTCGCGGGCGAAGCTGGCCATGTCCTGCGGCCCCATCGCGCGCAGGTGCAGGTAGCCGACGCGTCCGTTGGAGTCGGCCTGGACGCGTGTGCGCCGTCCCTCGACCCAGTCGCTGTAGCGCAGCGCGGCCTCGCGATCCAGACGCACCGGCAGCACCACCGTGCGGTGCGTGGCCGCCGATCCGCGCTTCAATTCCAGCAGAACCTGCTGTGCCGCCTGGTTGACCAGGGCCTGCGCCAGCTCCGCGCGCGTGCGCAGGGCGCGACCATTGACCGCCAGCAGGCGGTCGCCGACGCGGGCGTCGACGCCGGGCTGCGCCAGTGGACCGCGTTCCGAGGGCAGCTCCGGGTCGCTGCGGTAGATGTGCTCGATGAACAGGCCTTCGGCATCGGCTCCGATCTGCGCGCCCAGCGCCGCCGGCACCGGCGCATCCGGCGCCACGCGGTACTCGCCCGGGCGGATCTGCGAGTGCAGCAGGCCGACCTCGGCGATCATCTGCGCCAGCAGGTCGTCGAGTTCGATGCGGTCCTGCACCCGCGGCAGCAGCGGCGCGAAGCGGGCGCGCAGGGCGTCCCAGTCGACGCCGCGCATGGTCGGATCGAAGCTGAACTCGCGGTGCATGCGCCAGGCGTCATCGAACATCTGCGCCCATTCCTCGCGCGGCGCATTCGACAGCCGCCAGTCGCCCAGACGGACAGCAGCCCGCGACAGGTCTTCGGGCGCCTTGGCGCCGGCCTCGACGATCAGCACGTCGCCGATGCCGCCGCTCTCGCCCTTGGCCTTCAGCAGAAGCAGGTGCTTGCCCTCACCGGAGAGCGCATAGCCGGCGAGGCCGGTGGCGAAGGTCTCGGGCTTGGGCGGCGCATTGCCGATCGCCAGCGTGCGCAGCGCCGCCTGGCTGTTCGGCGCGCTGTCGCGATCGAGGAAGTACAGACGCTTGTCGTCGGCGGCGAGCTGGCTGTAGTTGCCGGGCGGCAGGGGGGCTTCGAACAGGCGCTCGGCGAGGCCTTCCCACTGCAGCGCCGACGACGCTGGCGCGGTCCTGGTCTTGCCCTTCGCATCATCGCCGGCAGCATTCGTCTCGGCAGGCGGCGGGTCGAGCTCGCTGGCCGGCGCGAACGGGAACCGCGCCTCGGGATCCAGCGCCAGCGCATACAGGCGATTGCGGCGATCGAAGAAGGGCCCGGTGTTGCGATCGCCCCAGGGGCCGGGCACCGAGCTCGCATAGCTGCGGCTGGCGAGGAAGTAGAGAAAGGCGCGGTCGCGCGAGAAGGCCGCCGACACCACCGGATAGCGATCCGAGCTCAGCGTGGCGCGACGACCCGTCGAGACTTCGATCAGCACCAGCTGGTTGACCAGGCGCGCGCTGTCGACGCGGATCACCGCGAGATGGCGACCGTCCGGCGACCAGTTGACCTCGGCATAGGCGTCGTCGCGGGCGAACTCGCCGTGGTCGATCTCGCGGTCGCGGCCACTCTCCAGATCGAGCACGAACAGCCGGCCGGCCTTGTCGGTGTGGGCGAGCAGACGGCCGTCCGGCGAGGGGTACAGACGGAAGCGGTGGCTATCGCCGCCGCGCGTCAGCGCCTCGCCGCCGCCGCTGCCGTCGGCCGGGAAGCGCCAGATCTCGCTGCTGCCTTCGAGGTCGGTGATGGCAAGGACATGGCGGCCGTCGCCGGACAACACGGCCTCGCGCAGTCGCGCCCGGTCGGGCGCGGCGATCTCGACCCGCCTCAGCTGTTCCAGTCCGGCCACCACGGCGCGACCACGCGCAGTCAGCACGACCCTGCTGCCGTCGGCGGCGAGGCTGGCGCTCTGCAGATGCTTCAGCGGCTCGCCGAGCTGGCGCTCGCGGCTCTGCACGAGGTCCGAGCTCAGCGTGATCGGAATGCGTGCGTCGCTGCCGGTGACGAGATCGAGCAGGCGCAGGTCGGCGCCGTGCTGGTAGACCACGCGACCGCCGTGCAGGCTGGGTCGACGCACGTCGAAATCGGCGTGGCGGGTCAGTGCCTCGGCGGCGCCCTGGCCGCTCCAGCGCCACAGGTTCACCCGTCCCGCGTGCTCGCCAAGCAGGACCAGCCCCTCGGCGCCGAGCAGGGGCCGCTGCGGTTCGCGGATTCCCGCGGGCTGCAGCTGTTCGGCCTCCTCGCGCGAGCCCAAGCGCCAACGCCACAGCTGCGCGGCAGCACCGCCCGCATAGTCGCGGGCATTGTCGTGGGTCACCGCCAGCCCGAAACGGGTGAAGTAGAGCAGACCGGCCTCGGCGTCGAAGGCGGCCTCGCGGGCATCGGCCAGCGGCAGGGTCTCGGTGAGGCCGCTGAGCGGATCCACCAGCCGCAGCACGCGCATCCACGAGGGGCCCACCGTCGCCTCGCTGGCGTAGACCACCCGGCCATCGGGCGCGAAGCCCTGCACCCAGACCCGCGCATTCTCGAAGGACAGGCGCTTGGGCGGGCCGCCGGCCAGCGGCATCGCGTAGACCTCCGGTGCGCCGTCGTAACTGGCAACAAAGGCGAGCGTGCGGCCGTCTGGCGACAGCGCGGCCTGCGCCTCTTCGGCCGGATGGGTGGTCAGGCGCTGGGCCAGGCCGCCCTGCGCGGGCACCCGCCAGAGGTCGCCTTCGGCGGTGAACACCACGGTGTCGCCATGCAGGGCCGGGTCGCGATACCAACCCTCGGCAGCGTTGCAATCAAAGGCAAAGAAGAAAGCGAAACCGGCCACCCAGGCCGGCAGTCTGGACATCGACATCGAAAGCCCCCACGGCCCAAAGCCCGCAGTCTCGTGCGCGGCCCCACGAGGAGCAATAGCCCTTAGGTGGGGGCGGTGACGAAAGGGGCGACTGCGGAGAGGCGGTCGACGATGGCGCCTCGCCTGCGCCGCGCGGACCGAGGGGCGAATCTGGCGTGGACGTCCTCGCCCGCGGCGAGCAGGCGCTACTGCAGCGTTCCCGCCTCGCCGCTGCCGCCGCCGGCGAACAGCTGCTCCAGGTCCACCGGATCGAAGTGGTAGTGCTGGCCGCAGAATTCGCAGATCACCTCGACGCGGCCGTCCTGCAGTGAATCGAAGGCTTCCTGGCGGCCGAGCGAGATCAGCATGCCGCCGACGCGCGCGCGCGAGCAGGAGCAGCCGAAACGCAGCGGCTTCTGCGCCACCAGGCGCACGCCCTCTTCGTGGAACAGGCGGTAGAGCAGGGTTTCGGCGGGCAGGGCCAGCAGCTCGTCGCGGCCGAGGGTGTCGAACAGGGCCTGGGCCCGCGGCCAGGCGTCGGCGTCATCGCTGGCCCCAGGCAGCTGCTGCAGGATCAGGCCGCAGGCCTGCTCGCCGTCGGCGGCCAGCAGGATCCGCGTCGGCAGCTGTTCGGACTGGCCGAAGTAGTCCTCGAACGCCGCCGCAAGGCTGTCCGCATCGAGGCCTACCAGCCCTTGATAACGCTGCGGCTCGCGGTTCTCGCCGAGGCTGCTCTCGATGGTGATGGCGAGCATGGCGTCGGCGCCGAAGTGGCGCGGGTCCAGCCGTTCGGGCAGCGGCGCCTCGAAGCGCGCCAGGCCGCGCAGGCTGCCCGCCGAGGTGCACTCGGCGAACACCGTGCGCAGCGCACCGCTGCCGCGCAGCTGGATCGACAGGCGCCCGTCCACCTTCACATGCCCGGTGAACAGGGCAGCCGCGGCGCTGGCTTCACCCAGCAGGCCGGCCACCGCGTCGGGGTAGGCGCTGCGGCCGCGGATGCTGCGCCAGGCTTCGTCCAGGCGGACGTGCACGCCGCGCAGGCCGCTGCGCTCCAGCAGGAAGCGGCTGAGCAGGCCGCCCCCATCGGACGCCAGGGGGGTGGAGTCTTCGAATGCCATTAGGATGCCGCCATGAAAAAGTCAGCCCGCGACTATGGGGACGGCCGCCGACGGCCGCAAGCGCGCCGTCGGCGGCCCTGGCTGCGCCGCCTGCTGCTGGCCACGTTGGCGATGGCCCTGCTGCCGGTCGGGCTGGTGCTGGCCCTGCGCTGGATCGACCCGCCGGGTTCGGCCTTCATGCTGGCCTACCGGATCGAGCAGGGACGCTGGCCCGAGCATCGCTGGCGACCGCTGGAAGCGATCTCGCCGCAGCTGGCGATCGCCGTGGTGGCGGCCGAGGACCAGCGTTTTCCCGAGCACGCCGGCTTCGACGTCGAGGCGATCCGCAGCGCGCTCGACGAAGCGCGGGACGGCGGCCGCCGGCGCGGCGCCAGCACGCTCAGCCAGCAGGTCGCCAAGAACCTGTTCCTGTGGGAAGCCTCCAGCTGGCCGCGCAAAGGCCTGGAGGCAGGCTTCACGGTGCTGATCGAGGGCCTGTGGCCGAAGCGACGCATTCTCGAAATGCACCTCAACCTGGCCGAGTTCGGCGAGGGCGTCTATGGCGCCGAAGCCGCCTCGCAGCGCTTCTTCTCGAAGCCGGCAGCCGCCCTCGGCCCGGTCGAGTCCGCGCGCCTTGCGGTGGTGCTGCCGGCGCCGCGCCGCTACAGCGCGGTGCAACCCTCGCCAGCGCTGCAGCGGCGCGCAGCCTGGGTGCAGCGGCAGGTGCGCCAGCTCGGCGGCCCGGCCTACCTGCAGGACTGCTGCGGACTGCCCTGAACGCGGGCCTGCTAGCATGCGCGCCCGATCGCCTGACGCCGCAACGAGCCCGCCCGTGAGTTCGCGACTGACCGTAGTGGTGCCCGCCTACAACGAAGGCGAAGGCCTGCGCGCCTTCCACGCGCGCACCCGCGCCGCGCTCGACGCGCTGCCGGATCTGGTGGGCGAGATCCTCTACATCGACGACGGCAGCCGCGACGACACCTGGCAGGTCATGCTTTCGCTGGTGCAGGAAGACCCCCGCTGCGGCGCGCTGCGGCTGTCGCGCAACTTCGGCAAGGAGCTGGCGCTGACTGCGGGGCTCGATGCGGTCGACGCCGACGCCGCTGTGGTCATCGATGCCGACCTGCAGGACCCGCCCGAGCTGATCGCCGACTTCGTCGCGCGCTGGCGCGAGGGCCATGACGTGGTCTACGGCACCCGGCTTGAACGCGAGGGCGAGAGCTGGCTGAAGCGTTTCACTGCGGCCGGCTTCTATCGCCTGATGGAGCGCCTGTCCTCGACCCCGGTGCCGCGCGATACCGGCGACTTCCGCCTGCTCTCGCGACAGGCGCTGGATGCCCTGCGCCAGGTCCGCGAGCGCCACCGCTTCATGAAGGGCCTGTTCGCCTGGGTGGGATATCGGCAGTGCGCGATCGGCTACCACCGTGACCCCCGCCACATCGGCACCAGCAAGTTCAACTACTGGAAGCTGTGGAATTTCGCGATCGAGGGCATCACCTCGTTCAGCACGGTGCCGCTGCGGATCGGCACCTATGCCGGCGGGCTGGCGGCGCTGGCTGCCTTCGTCTACGGCCTGGTGATCATCGCCAAGACCCTGCTGTGGGGCGATCCGGTGGCGGGCTATCCCTCGCTGATGACCGTCGTGCTGTTCCTCGGCGGCCTGCAGCTGATGGCGCTGGGGGTGATCGGCGAGTACCTCGGCCGGCTCTACATGGAAGCCAAGCAGCGACCGCTGTATCTGATCGAAACCGCCCTGCGGCCGGGTGCTTCCGCCGCAGCGCCGGCGCCGGCGGCCTGCGCGAACGCCTGACCGATGCAGGCTGAACTCAAGCTCCGGCTGGAGGCGCTGCTCGCCCGTTTTGGCGCGCGCGTGCGCGCCCAGATCGAGTCCAACCGCTTGAGCCAGCACGGAATCGACCCCGAGGACGTCGAACAGGAAGTTCGCATCCGGCTGTGGAAGACGCTGGAGCGTGACCCAAATGCCGAACTCCCTGCGTCTTATATCCAGAGAACGGTGGCCAGTGCCCTGGTCGATGCGGTGCGACGTGCGCAGGTACGTCCCACCGAGGCGCTTCCGGAGACGGAAGAAGGTCTCGTCGATCTGCCGGGTCTTGGCCATGGTCCGGACCGCAGTACGCTCGATGCCCAGAACGTCGAGCACCTGCGGGCCTGCATGCAGGCACTGCCGCCGCGGCGGCGGCTGCCGCTTCAGCTCTACCTGCAGGGCTATGCCCTGCAGGAAATCGCCGACCTGACCGACCTCACTCTGGATGCCGCCCGCAAGCTGGTCTATCGCGGGCTGGATGAGATCAAGCAGCGCCTAGCGGCGCTTGGACTGGATGACTTCGATGACTGACGCACCCGCCCCCCGCCGACTTGCCGAGCTCTACCGCGCCGCGATGGCGCAGTCGCCCGCAGCCGAGCCCCAGGCCCTGCTGTCCGCACTCGATGGCATCGGCAGCCGCGAGTCGCGAGATGAGGTTCTGAGTCTGGCCGCGGCAAATCCCGCCCAGGCCGCCATCCTCCGCACTGTGGCCAGCCTGCGCGCCGACAGCGAGTCGCTGCGGGGCGAGCTGCGCGGCCTGCGCCGCAGGCCGGCCAGCCAGCGACCGCTGTGGGCTGCCCTCGCGGCGTCGTTCGCGCTGGCGGCCGTGGTCGCGGTCGGCCTGCGTCCGGGCGTGCCTTCAGGTGAGGCGCCGCAGGGCATGGCGCAGGATTCCGCTCCGGAGTCCGATCGCATCAGCGCGGTGTCCTTCGAGTCCGTCGCCGACTCCGCGGCCGAGGCCACGCTGTTCCGCGGCAGCTTCGACTCCTGAGCCGTCGGCCCGAGGGCCCCGCTGGTTCCGGGTCTGCTTCACTGAGCTGCGCAGCGCTTGGCCCAGAGTGAAGTTGGCTTTGTGCGGCGCGTATGTCGACAACGTCCGGGGCAGGCGTGGCGAGCATGCGCAAGCCCGCCCGCCATGCATGCTTGCCGCGAAGGCGTTCGACCAAGGGCGAAGCGCTGCACTAGACTCCGTCAATGGCCGTCCGCGACCTGCCGCTGTTTCCGCTGCGTACCGTCCTGTTTCCGGGCGGTGACCTGCGTCTGCGCGTGTTCGAGCCGCGCTATCTCGATCTGGTGCGACAGTGCAGTCGCGACGGCAGCCCCTTTGGCGTCGCGCTGATCCTCGAAGGCGTCGAAGCCGGTGGTCCGGCGCTGCCGGCGGCCACCGGCACCTTGGCGCGCATCATCGATTTCTACACCCTGCCTGATGGACTGCTCGGTCTCCGCTGCGTTGGCGAGTCGCGCTTCCGGGTGCGCCAGACCCGCATGCGTGACACCGGCCTGATCATCGGCGAGATCGAGTCGATACAGGACTTCGCGGCCGAGCCGGTGGCGCCCCAGCATGGCCTGCTGGCGCAGCTGTTGGAGCGCCTGCTCGACCACTTTGGCGGGCCGCACGCGGACGCCGGCAAGGCCCAGCTCGACGATGCGCACTGGGTCGGGTTCCGCCTTGCCGAAATGCTGCCCTTCACCGACGAGGCGCGGCAGGCGCTGCTGGAACTGGACTCGGCAGCGGACCGCTTGGACCGCATTCTCGACGCGCTGCCGCAGTTCCAGTCCGAGGGCTGAGCCGCGTTCAGCAGGTCAAGGGGAGCCGCGCGCCGCAGCGTGTAAGATGCCGGCGTTTCCAGCTGTCCGCGTGCCGTCCCCGATGCAGATCCTGCGTGCTTCCCGTGTTCTCGCCGTCTCTGCGGCCCTCCTGCTGCCTGCGGTAGCGCCCGGTTCGACGCGGCCCCAACTGTCCAGTGAGGCGCGGGCAGCCTTCGTCGCCGAAGCGGCTGACAAGCATGGGCTCGATCCGGCGAACATCGAGCGCTGGCTCGGCGAGGCGCGCTACCAGCAGTCGATTATCGACGCCATCACCCGACCCGCCGAGGCCAAGCCCTGGCGCGACTACCGCCCGATCTTCATGAACGAGCGGCGGATCAACGATGGTCGGGCCTTCCTGCGCGAGCACTGGTCCTTGCTGTCGCGCATCGAAGCTGACACCGGCGTGCCCGCCGAAATGGTCGTCGCGATCATGGGGGTCGAGACCAGCTACGGCCGCATCACCGGCAGCCACCGGGTGCTCGATGCGCTGTACACCCTCGCCCTGTTCTACCCGCCGCGTGAGGCCTTCTTCCGCAGCGAGCTGGCGACGATCTTCAAGTTGGCCCAGGAAGAGGCGATCGACCTCAACACCGCGAAAGGCAGCTATGCCGGCGCCATGGGCTGGGGCCAGTTCATGCCGTCCTCGTACCGTGCCTACGCGGTGGATGGCGATGGCGATGGCCGCCGCGACCTCTGGGGCTCGCTGCCGGACATCACCGCCTCGATCGCCAACTACTTCGTGGCCCACGGCTGGGAGCGCGGCCAGCCGGTGGTGGTGCCGGCGAAGTTCGAGGCCGCCGAGGAGTTCGCGCCGGGCAACCTGGAAGCGACCCATGGCCTGGCCGACCTCGCCGAGCGCGGCTACCGGCCGCGCTATGCCGTGGGCGCCGACCTGCCGGCGACCGTGCTCAACCTCGACGGCGCGGACGGCCGCGAGCACTGGATCGCCTTCAAGAACTTCTACGTGATCTCGCGCTACAACCGTAGCCAGCTCTACTCGCTGGCGGTGTTCCAGCTGGCCGGCGAGATCGCGCAGGCGCGCCCCGACGGCGCCACCCCGCTGGCACCGTGAGGGCGCTGCATCGCCTGCGCGTGCTCGCCAGGCCCGCGCTTGCCGCCACCCTGATCCTGCTGCTGCTCGCCGCCTGCGCATCGTCGCCCAAGCCGCGCCGCGACGAGGGCCACGTGCCGCCGGCGCGTCCGGCGCCGACGCGTCCCAGTCGACCGCCTTCGCAGGGCGAACCCGCCGATGAGCAGGGCGGTGGCCTGTACGCGCCGCACATCCGCGACGGCGGCCCGGAAGTGCCGCCCGACGTCAGCGGCCTGCCCGAGCCGGTGCCGCGCGCCGAGCCGCGCGCCCGCTACGGCAACCACAGCCCTTACGTGGTGCTCGGCCGCCGCTACCACGTGATGGACAGCGCCGAGGGCTATGTCGAGCGCGGCGTGGCCAGCTGGTACGGCACCAAGTTCCACGGCCGGCCGACCTCGAGCTTCGAGCCCTACGACATGTACGCCTTCACTGCGGCGCACAAGACCCTGCCGCTGCCGACCTACGCGCGCGTCACCAATCTCGAGAACGGCCGCAGCGTGACGGTGCGGATCAACGATCGCGGGCCCTTCCACGCCGACCGCCTGATCGACCTGTCCTATGCGGCGGCGGTGAAGCTCGGCATCCACATCCGCGGCACCGGCCCGGTCGAGGTGCGCGCGATCGTGCCGCCGGGCATGCATGCCGGTGTGGGCGAAGCGCCGCCCGCAGCGCGCGCGGCCGCCGGCGCACGCCCGGCCGCGGAACCGCCGCCGCCGATGCTGGTCGAGGCCGGCGACGTGCTGCTGCAGGTCGGCAGCTACGGCGAGCGCGGCAACGCGCGACGCGTGCAGGACCAGCTGGAGCGCGCCGGGCTGCGGCCGGTGCGGATCGAGCGCGCCGAAGTCGGCAGCGGCACGGTCTACCGCGTCCGCATCGGACCGATCGACGTCGACCGCCAGACCGCCGTGGTCGAGCGCGTGCAGGCCCTGGGCCTCGGCACGCCGCGTCCGGTCCGGCCCTGATTCCAGACATTCAAGCGAGGACATCCATGAAACCACTCCATCAGCGCCTGCTGGCCGCCGCCTTCTGCGGCGCCGCGGCCTTCGCCACCGCCGCCCTGGCGCAGACCCCGACGCCCCAGCCCGTGCCCAGTCCGCAGCCCGTGCCGCGACCCGTGCCGGTGCCGAGCGCACCCGCACCCGCGCCGCAGCCGCCCAGCGTCGAAGGCACCGCCTGGCTGCTGATGGACTACGCCACTGGCCAGGTCCTGCTCGGCGAGAACATCGACGCCCGCGTCGAGCCGGCCAGCATCACCAAGGTCATGACCAGCTACGTGGTTTCGGCCGAGGTCGCCGCCGGCAAGGTCGGCATGGATGACGAGGTCACCATCTCCGAATACGCCTGGCGTCGCGGCGGCGGCGGCACTGACGGTTCGACCAGCTTCCTGCCGGTGAACTCCAAGCACCGCCTGCAGGACCTGCTGTACGGGATGATCGTGCAGAGTGGCAACGACGCCTCGATCGCGCTGGCCGAGCACGTCGCCGGCAGCGAGGAAGCCTTCGCCAGCCTGATGAACCGCTACGCCCAGCAGCTCGGCATGACCGGCAGCTCCTATGCCAACGCCACCGGCCTGCCCGATCCGAACCTCTACACCACCGCCCGCGACGTGGCGATCCTGGGCCAGGCCCTGATCCGCGACTTCCCCGAGAGCTATGCCGTGCACTCGCAGAAGGAGCTGACGCTGAACGGCATCACCCAGCACAACCGCAATTCGCTGCTCTGGCGCGACCCCACCGTCGACGGCATCAAGACCGGCCACACCCGCGCCGCCGGCTATTGCCTGGTGACCTCGGCCCAGCGCGAGGGCATGCGCCTCATCACGGTCATCATGGGGTCGTCCGGCGAGAAGAAGCGCGCCGACGACAGCCAGGCACTGCTCAACTACGGCTTCCGCTTCTTCGAGTCGCATCAGCTGTACGCCGGCGGCGACGTGCTGGCCGAGCCGAAGCTGTGGAAGGGCGAGCGAGGCACGCTGAGGCTTGGCGTCGCCGAACCGCTGCGGATCACCGTGGCGCGCGGCAAGTACGAGCAGGTCAAGGCGCTGATCGACGTGCCCAAGCAGCTGGTCGCGCCCTACGCCAAGGGCGATGCGGTGGGCACCCTGCGCCTGGTGCTGGATGAGCAGACTCTGGTCGAACGCCCGCTGATCGCGCTCGACGACGCGCCCGAGGCCGGCTTCTTCGGCCGCACCTGGGACGGCCTGATGCTGTGGTGGGAATCCGACTGAGGCGCAGCGCGGGCTGGAAGCTCGGCACTCGCTGAACGGATCCGCAGCCACGGGCGACGGATCCCGTGGGCTGCGGCGTTGAACGGCACAAGGCAATCCGCCTTGGATCCACAGGAGTCGCGAGCATGAAACCCACACTCTCCCGTTCCCTGCTGGTGCTGGCCTTGGGCGGCACCTTCGTGAGCGCCACTGCGCTGGCGCGTCCTGCGCCCGGCGAAGCCGCACCCGGCGCTCGCGCCGAGCGGGCTGAAGCCATGCGCGCCCAGCTGCTTGCCCGCTTCGACGGCGACGGCGACGGCCGCATCAGCCAGGCCGAGATCGACGCTGCTGCCGCGCGCCATGCGGCCGAGGTGGATGCCAATGCCGATGGCGTGATCAGCGCCGCCGAGCTGGAGACCTACCGCGAGGCGCGTCGCGCCGAAGCCCGGGCCCGCCGCCAGCAGCACATGCTTGAACGCTTCGACGCCAACGGCGATGGCCAGCTCAGCGCCGAGGAGTTCGCCGCCGCCCACGCCCAGCGCCTGCAGCGCATGGACCGCAATGGCGACGGCGTGATCGAGGCGGATGAACTCAGTCGCCGGCACGAGCGCGGTGAAGGCCGTCGCCATGGCCACCGCCATGGCCCGAGCGGCGGCTGATCCGCGCCGATGCTGAGCCTGTGGCCCGCCGCGCCTCGCGAAGCGCGCGAGGACGACCCGGACGCCGCCGTGCTGGCGGCGGCCGGGCGCGGCGAGCCCCGTGCCTGCGCCCAGCTGGTGGACCGGCATCTGGGCCGCGTCCACCGGCTGGCGACCCGGCTGCTGGACGATCCGGCCGAGGCCGAGGATGTCGCCCAGGAACTGTTCCTGCGGCTGTGGCAGGCCGCGGCCGGCTGGCGTCGCGGCGAGGCGCGGGTGTCGACCTGGATCCACACGGTGACCGTGAACCTGTGCCGCGATCGCCTGCGCCGGCGTCGGCCTCAGCTGGCGATCGACGAGGCCGTCGAGAACACCCTGATGGGCGACGAGTCCGCGCAGCCGGAGCGCGCCCTGCAGCTCGACCAGCGCGAGGGCGCCCTGCGCCTTGCGATCCAGGCCCTGCCCGAGCGCCAGCGCGAGGCGCTGCTGCTGTTCCACTACGAAGGGCTCGACCAGGGCGAGTGCGCGCAGGCGCTCGGCGTCAGCGTCGATGCCCTTGAATCCCTGCTGGCGCGCGCGCGGCGCGCGCTCAAGCAGCGTTTTGCGGCGACCGAAGGAGGCACGCCATGAACCCCAACCGGGTGAGGGACCTGATCGCAGCCTACGGCGCGGACCCGGGCCGCTGGCCGCAGGGTGAGCGTCTCGCGCAGGAGGCGGTGCAGGCCCTGGCGGCGGAGTCACCGGCGCTGGCCGAGGCACTTCAGCAGGCGCACGCACTGGACGCCGACCTGGACGCCGCGCTGCCGGCGCCAGCGCCGTTGGCGGGCCTGCGCGCGCGCATCCTGGCGCAGGCTCCGCAGCCACGCCGCGCATGGTGGCGCGAGCTGGGCCTGGCGCTCGGCGGCCCGCGCCTGGTCGGCCCGGCCTTCGCCTGTGCCTTCAGCCTCGGCCTGGCCCTGGTCTGGATGCTGCCGCCGCCGCAGGCGGAGACCGACGCCGAGATTGACAGCTGGCTTGCGCTGGCCTGGATCGACCCCGCCGACAGCGAGGAACTGCCGTGAGCACGCTCAGCACACCCATCCGCATCGTCCTGCTGCTCTCGCTCTGCCTGAACCTGCTGCTGGCCGCGGGCCTGGGCGGGCTGTGGTGGCGCGTCCGCAGCGCGCCGGCGCCAAGCGAAGCCATGGAGGCGCGCAGCCTGCCCGATCCGCGGCGCATCGCGCGCGCCCTGCCGCCGGAGCGGCGGGCGCTGGTCCGCGCTGCGCTGGCGCCGGACCGGGCCGGCTTCGTCGCGGACCTGCGCGCCCTGCGCGCCGCCCATGGCGGGGTGCGCGAAGCCCTGCGCGCGCAACCCTTCGAGGCCGCCGCGCTGGCGGCGGCCCTGGCCGAGGTGCGCGAGCGCGAGCGGGCGATGGCGGAGCGCGTGCATGGCGGCCTGCTGCGGCTGTCCGCTGAGCTCACCGACGCCGAGCGCGCACAGCTGGCCGACAGCGTGCCGCGCCGCGATTACCGTCGGTGGCGCGAAGGCCGCGAGGGCCGCGAGGGCAGGGAGCACGAGCACGACAACCGCCATCGGCCGCAGGACGACTGAAGCCCCGGGTGATCGGTGCCTGGCTGCCTGCGCCGCTGCGCGGGCACGACCCCGGCCTTGCTTGGGAATCCACATCGCCGCCCCGATAATGCGGCGATGAACAGCCAGCCCCCATCGCCTTTCGGCGGCGCGCCCGAGCAGCGCGGCTTCGAATTTCCCTGCAGCGTCGAGATCACCGCGGTCGGTCTGGCCGCGCCGGACTGGGTCGAGCGCGTCACCGGCGCGATCACCGCGGCCGGGCTGGCGCTGGATCCCGACAGCGTGCGCTCGCGCGATTCCTCGGGCGGCAAGTACCAGTCGGTCACGCTCGCCTTCCACGCCGAGGCGCGCGAGCACTACGAGGCTGCACACGCCGCGCTGCGCGCACTGCCCGGCATCAAGTGGACGCTGTGAGCTCGCTGCAGGTCTGCCAGCTGGGGCGCCAGCCGTATGAACCGGTCTGGCGGGCCATGCAGGCCTATACCGACCAGCGCGGGCCGGACAGCCCGGACCAGCTCTGGCTGGTCGAGCACGAGCCGGTGTTCACCCTCGGCCAGGCCGGCAAGCCCGAGCACGTGCTGCTGCCTGGAGACATCCCGGTGGTGCGCGTCGACCGCGGCGGCCAGGTGACCTACCACGGCCCCGGCCAGCTGGTCGCCTATCCGCTGCTCGACCTGCGCCGCCTCGGCATCGGCGTGCGCGAGCTGGTCTGCCGCATCGAGACGGCGACCATCGATGCGCTCGCCCAGTGGGGCGTCAAGGCGCATCGCGTCGATGGCGCGCCCGGCATCTACGTCGAGGGCGCCAAGGTCATGGCGCTCGGTCTGCGCGTGCGCCGCGGCTGCAGCTTCCACGGGTTGGCCTTCAACGTGGCCATGGACCTGTCGCCCTATGTCCGCATCAACCCCTGCGGCTACCAGGGGCTGGCGGTGACCCAGCTGCTAGACTTGGGCGGTCCCGACACCCTCGAAGCCGCCGCCGCCGTGCTGGTGTCGGCCCTGGCCCGCGTGTTCGGGCTGGACCCTGTCGAGACACCCGCGCCGGATCTGACCGCGCTCGCCGCGCAGGCCGCCGTCGCCACTTCCCCAGAGCCGAGCCCCGCATGAGCGATATCGCCACCAAGCCCGAGTCCCGCGAGATCCCGCTGCTGGTGATGGGCGAAAAGCAGCTCGGCGAAACCAAGATCGCGCGCAGCCCGGTCAAGTTCGACGAGGCACCCACCCTGCGCAAGCCGAGCTGGATCCGCGTGCGCCTGCCTTCCGGCAACGCCGTGCAGCAGCTCAAGTCGCGGCTGCGCGAGAACGCCCTGGTCACGGTCTGCGAAGAAGCGAGCTGCCCGAACATCCACGAGTGCTTCAGCCACGGCACCGCGACCTTCATGATCCTGGGCGAGGTCTGCACCCGCCGCTGCAGCTTCTGCGATGTGGCCCACGGCCGGCCCAAGCCGCCGGACGCGGCCGAACCCTTCAAGCTCGCGCAGACGATCGCCGACATGCGGCTGAAGTACGTCGTGATCACCTCGGTCGATCGCGACGACCTGCGCGACGGCGGCGCCCAGCACTTCGTCGACTGCATCCGCGAAACCCGCGCGCTGTCGCCCAACATCAAGGTCGAGATCCTCACCCCGGACTTCCGCGGCAAGGGCCGCATGGACCGCGCGCTGGAGATCCTGGCGACGAACCCGCCGGACGTGTTCAACCACAATCTGGAAACCGTCCGCGAGCTCTACACCAATGTCCGCCCCGGCGCCGACTACGACTGGTCGCTGCAGCTGCTGAAGCGCTTCAAGGCCCAGCATCCGGACGTGGCAACCAAGTCCGGGATCATGCTCGGCCTGGGTGAGGACATGGACCAGGTCGTCGGCGCGCTGCGCGATCTGCGCGATCACGATGTCGACATGGTCACCATCGGCCAGTACCTGCAGCCCACCCCGCACCACCATCCGGTGATGCGCTACTGGCACCCCGACGAGTTCGCCGAGCTCGAGCGCATCGGCCTCGACATGGGCTTCACCCACGTCGCGTCCGGCCCGCTGGTGCGATCGAGCTATCACGCCGACCGCATGGCCAAGGACGCGGGATTCGTCGAACTCTGAACCGCTCGCGCCCGGTCTGCCCTTCGGCACACGCCGTGCCGACATCCGCGGGTGCAGGGTAGGGGTGTCTGAATCGCCCCGGAGGCTCGCGGGAACTCCGTCCCCGCTGCGGACTCCGTGCGGTCCTTCGCCGATTTCGTGCGCCCGAGCCGTCGCCCCGACGGTGCCGGGCTGGCATGATCGGTCCGCGGCCCCGCGTGGGCTCCGACCTCGACCTCAAGGTGCATGGCATGCGTTCTCCGGTTTCCCGTTTCGCCCCCCTGCTGCTGGCCCTGCTGCTGCCGCTGGCGCCGCTGTCGGCCAAGACCGAGCGCAGCCGCGTCGACGCGCTTTCGCTCGAGCCCAATGCCCAGCAGACCGAGGCCGCGCGCTGGATGGCGCAGCTGGTCAGCAACTCGCGCTTCCACTACAGCCCACAGAAGCTCGACGATGCCCTGTCGGAGCAGATCTTCGACCGCTACCTGGAATCGCTGGACGGCGACAAGCTGTTCCTGCTGGCCGATGACGTGGCGGCCTTCGAGTCCTACCGCCTGCAGATGGACGAGGCGATCCTCAGCGGTCGTCTGGCGCCGGCCTTCGAGATCTTCAAGGTCTACCGGCAGCGGGTCGAGGAGCGCACCCGCGCCCTGCGCGAGGCACTGAAACAGGATTTCGATTTCAGCGTCGACGAGAGCTACAGCTTCGACCGCAAGGACGCCGCCTGGGCGACCAGCAGCGAGGAACTCGACGAGCTGTGGCGGCTGCGGGTCAAGAATGACGCCCTGCGCCTGGTGCTGGCCGGCCGCGAGATCGACAAGATCCGCGAGACGCTCGACAAGCGCTACAAGAACTTCGGCGAGCGCGTGCGCCAGATCGACGCCGAGGACGTGTTCCAGACCTTCATGAACGCCTATGCCGGCGCGATCGAGCCGCATACGGCCTACATGAATCCGCGCACCTCCGAGAACTTCAACATCTCCATGCGCCTGTCGCTGGAGGGCATCGGCGCGGTGCTGAGCCGCAGCGACGAGGAGTTCACCGTGGTCCGCTCGGTGGTGCCGGGTGGCCCGGCCGCGCTGTCCGGCAAGATCAAGCCCGGCGACCGCATCCTCGCGGTGGGCCAGGGCGAATCGGGGCCGATGGTCGACGTGGTCGGCTGGCGACTCGACGATGTTGTCGACCTGATCCGCGGCCCCGCCGACTCGGTGGTGCGCCTCGACGTGCTGCCGGCCGAGGTCGGCATCGACGGCGAACACGTGCTGCTTTCGCTGTCGCGGCAGAAGGTCAAGCTGGAGGAGCAGGCGGCCAAGAAGCAGGTCATCGAGATGGGGGAGGGCGAGGACGCGCGCCGCGTCGGCGTGATTTCTCTGCCGGCCTTCTACCAGGACTTCGAAGGCCGTCGTCGCGACGAGCCCGACTACCGCTCGGCCACCCGCGATGTCGCCCGCCTGCTGGAAGAGCTGAAGGCCGAAAACGTCGAGGGCGTGGTCATCGACCTGCGCAACAACGGCGGGGGTTCCCTCAACGAGGCCGTCGAGCTGACGGGTCTGTTCATCGACACCGGCCCGGTGGTGCAGGTCAAGGATGCGGGACGGCGCGTGTCCATCGAAACCGACCGCAAGCCCGGCGTGGCCTGGGATGGCCCGGTTGCGGTGCTGATCAACCGTGCGTCCGCCTCGGCTTCGGAGATTTTCGCCGGCGCGATCCAGGATTACGGCCGCGGCCTGATCATGGGCGAGCCCACCTTCGGCAAGGGCACCGTGCAGAACCTGGTCGACCTCGACGCGTTCTCGCGCGAGAACCCGGGCCTCGGCCACCTCAAGATCACCGTCGCGCAGTTCTTCCGCATCGCCGGCGGCAGCACCCAGCACAAGGGCGTGGTGCCCGACATCGCGTTTCCGGTGACCTGGGACGCGACCGAGTATGGCGAGAGCGTGTACGACAACGCGCTGCCCTGGGCGGCGATCGCCCCGGCCAAGTTCGACAGCTACGGCGACTTCAAGCCGATGCTGCCTCTGCTGAAGAGCAAGCACGAGGCGCGCATCGCCCAGGACCAGGAATTCCAGTGGTGGATCGAGGACGTCAACGAGTACCGCGAGCTGCGTGAGCGCAAGACGCTGTCGCTCAACGAGGCCACGCGTCGCGCCGAGCGTGAGCGCGAGGAAGCCCGCCGCACCGCGCGGGAGGCCCAGCGCAAGGCGCTGGGTCAGGAGGTCGACGAGGATGCCGTCGCGACGCTCGACGACGGTCTGCAGGCCGATGAACGTCCGATCGAGGCGGACGAGGACAGCGCGGAGGAGAAGCCCGATGCGCTGGTCCGCGAGACGGCTCACCTGCTGATCGACGCCATCGACCTGCTGCGCGCCGACTCCAAGCTGGCGGCGCGCGTCATCCCGGACTCCAGTCCGCTCAAGGTTGCGCTCGACTGAGCGGATGCCTGAAGCCCGGCCCGTGCGCGCCCTCCTGGGCTTCGCGCACGGGCAGCCGCTGGTCTTGAGGGAGCCGCAAGCGCATGGATTCGCTGAGCCAACTGCTGCTGGGCGCGGCCTGCACGGCTGCCTGTGTGCCCGCGCGCCATCGCCGTGCCGGGCTGCTGGTCGGGGCGGCCTTGGGCACCCTGCCGGATCTCGACGTCATCCCGCTGTCCTTCTTCGATCTTGACCCGGTGCAGCAGATGACCCTGCACCGCGGCGCCTCGCATTCGCTGTTCCTGCTGCCCCTGCTGGCCTTGTCGATATGGGCGCTGCTGCGACGATGGGCACCGGTGCGCGAGGCGCCGCGCGCCTGGCTGGCCGGCATCGCGCTCGCCCTGTTCACCCATCCGCTGCTGGATGCCCTGACCGTCTACGGTACCCAGCTGGTGTGGCCGCTGCAGCCGCACCCGGCGATGTGGGCCTCGCTGTTCATCATCGATCCGCTGTACACCGTGCCGCTGCTGATCGGCTGTGCGCTGGGCTGGCTGCTGCGCCACCGCCCCGCGGGCACGCGCGCGGTACTGGCCGGGCTGATCCTGTCGACCGGCTATATCGGCTGGTCGCTCACCGCCAAGGCCGTGGTCGAGCGCGAGGTCGAGCGCAGCCTCGCCGGCACCGGCCATGAGGATGCGCCGCGCTTTTCCGTGCCCATGCCGTTCCAGACCCTGCTCTGGCGGGTGGTGGTGATGACACCCGATGGCTTCCTGGAGGGCGAGCGCTCGCTGTGGGCCGATACCGGCCCGATCCGCTTCCGTGAATACCGCAGCGATGTCGCGGCGCTGGACGCGGTGCGCGCGCTGCCGGCGGTGCAGCGCCTGCTGTGGTTCAACCGCGGCTTCATGAAGGCCGAGGTGCGCGAGGGGCAGGTCGTGCTGTCCGATCTGCGCATGGGTGCCGAGCCCGACTACAGCTTCAACTTCGCGGTGGCGCGGGTGACCGAGGGTGGAATTGAAGAGATCCGCCCCGAGCAGCTGTCCTGGCCCTGGCAGGCGAGGCGCCGGTTGGGCGAGATGTGGACGCGGATCTGGGTGCAGCCGGTCTGAGCCGGGATTGGGGGTGAGATGGCTCGTTTGCGCGGCACTGCCGCGCGAGCCATCGAACGCCTGAGCGCTGTGCGCGAGGGCCGGGGCCGCAGGCAGATGGCTCGTTTGCGCGGCACTGCCGCGCGAGCCATCGAACGCCTGAGCGCTGTGCGCGAGGGCCGAGCGGGATTCGTAGAGCAGGGTCGCGCAAGGGTTCCCGCCAGGCGCAGGCACTGGGCGCGGTAGATGGAAGACTGGTGAGTGGGCTGCATGAGCTCGCCGATCGTCTCCCCTCTCCCCTTGTGGGAGAGGGGCTGGGGGAGAGGGGGGTGAACCTTGCGACAAGGACTCCCTCTGCCCGACAGGCCTTCGCTTTGCTTGGACGCCAGAGAGCGCGTCCCTCAGGCGGAGAGGGGAGTACGGCCATCGGCCGCTCGAACACGACGCGAGGCAGGCTTGCCAATCCCGAATCCCCAATCCCCAATCCCCAATCCCCGCTACCCATCCACCTCCAGCTCCAGCGTCTCCTTGACCTCCTCCATCACCGCATAGCTGCGCGAGCCGGAGACATGCGGCAGGGTCAGCAGGGTCTCGCCCAGCAGGCGGCGATAGGCGGCCATGTCGGGCACGCGGGCCTTGATCAGGTAGTCGAAGTCACCCGACACCAGGTGGCATTCCAGCACCTGCGGCAGCACCACCACGGCGCGCTTGAACTCCTCGAAAACCTCCATCGCCGTGCGCAGCAGGCGGATCTCGACGAAGACCAGCAGGCCGGCGCCCATGCGGCCGGGGTCGAGGCGCGCGTGGTAGCCGCGGATGTAGCCCTCGTCCTCCAGCTTCTTGACTCGCTCAAGACAGGGCGTGGGCGACAGGCCGACACGCTTGGCCAGCTCGACATTGGCCAGACGGCCATCGCGCTGGAGTTCGCGCAGGATCCGGCGATCGATCTTATCCAGTTGATTTAAAACTACTTTCTTCTGCTTCACGGAGATCCTGCTGCGAAGTCGCGCTTGTGCCGACGATTCGGCGGTCGATCCTCAATCTACAGCAGGAAACTCTGGAGATCCGCGCCTAGACTTCGCGGCTGTTTTGCCTTGGACGCTTGGGGCAGCGGATCTGCTCTGTTGCGGCGCGTCATGGCAGGGCATTCCTCTCATCCACCGCATCGAGGTCGCAGCCATGCTGATCGGCGTTCCCAAGGAAATCAAAAACCACGAGTACCGCGTCGGCATGGTCCCGGCCTCGGTCCGCGAACTGGTGCAGCACGGCCATCAGGTCGTGGTCGAAGCGAATGCCGGTGCCGGTATCGGCTGCTCGGACGCCGACTACGTCGCCGCCGGTGCCACGGTGCTGGCCACGGCCGACGAGGTCTTCGCCCGCGCCGAGATGATCGTCAAGGTCAAGGAGCCGCAGGCCGTCGAGCGCGCCCGCCTGCGCGAGGGCCAGGTGCTGTTCACCTACCTGCACCTGGCGCCGGACTGGCCGCAGACCGAAGACCTGATCAAGTCCAAGGCCACCTGCATCGCTTACGAGACCGTCACCGCCGCCAACGGCAGCCTGCCGCTGCTGGCGCCGATGTCGGAAGTGGCTGGCCGCATGTCGATCCAGGCCGGCGCCACCGCCCTGCAGAAGGCCAATGGCGGCCGCGGCATGCTGCTCGGCGGCGTGCCGGGCGTGGAGCCCGCCAAGGTCGTCATCCTCGGCGGTGGCGTGGTTGGCGCGAATGCCGCGCTGATGGCGGTGGGCCTGGGCGCCCAGGTGGTGATCCTCGACCGCAACGTCGACGTGCTGCGTCGCCTGGTCGCCCAGTTTGGCACCCGCGTCGAGACCGTGTTCTCCAGCGCCGACGCGGTCGAGCGCCACGTGCTGACGGCCGATCTTGTGATTGGCGGCGTGCTGATCCCGGGTGCTGCGGCGCCCAAGCTGGTCAGCGCCGATCTGGTCCGCCGCATGAAGCCGGGCGCAGCCGTCGTCGACGTCGCCATCGATCAGGGCGGCTGCTTCGAGACCGCGCATGCCACCACCCATGCCGATCCGACCTACATCGTCGACGACGTTGTGCACTACTGCGTGGCCAACATGCCGGGCGCGGTGCCGCGCACCAGCACCTTCGCGCTCAACAACGCGACCCTGCCTTTCATCCTCGAACTGGCGAACAAGGGCGCCAAGCGCGCCATGGCCGAGAACGTGCACCTGCTGCGCGGCCTGAACGTGCATGCCGGCCACGTGACCTACCAGCCGGTGGCGGAAGGTTTCAAACTGCCCTACGTGCCGGCGGAGCAGGCGCTGGCTCTCTGAGGAAGATCCAACGCTGCGCTTGAGGCGCCGCTCGCTCGCTTCCAACTCGGAGGTGAGACACCCAAGCCCTTTCGCGAACAGCTGATCGCAGCCCCCGCGAGTCGCGAACAGCCCGGCCATGCCGGGCTGTTCGCGTTTTCCGACCGGCATAGCGACCCCTGCTTCGTCGCCCCCGCGAAGGCGGGGGCCCAGGGCCGGACTTGCAGTAGCGGCAAGAGCCCTGGATCCCCGCCTTCGCGGGGATGACGAATCCGAAGTTTCTTCGGGAACACCCGACCCGCGAAGCGGGGCCAAGAAGCTCCCTACCTGCAGGAGCGAGGGGGCAAGCACGGCCGTGCGTCACAGCAGCCGAGGCTTGATGCCGAGCCCGCTGGGTTTTGGGCCCAGCGTGTCAGGCGGGGTGCGGCTGCACGCTTGCCAGGAAATCGGCAAAAGCCTGCTGCGTTTCGGCACGCGCATACAGGCGTGGCGCGCGCTCGAGCAGATGCGCACGAAGTGCGTCGCGTAGCGCGGCGTCGGTACCGAGGCGATGCGCGATCCGCACCATGTCGGTGGCATCGCGCGCGATCAGCTCGGACGTGTCCAGCCACTTCAGCAGGGCGGCGGTCTGGCGTGAGCGCATCGTCGGGCCCTCGACCGCCACAATCGGCAGCCCCTGCGGCAGCAGATCGAGCGCACTCATTCCGCCCGACCAGCCCAGCGTGTCAAGCCCGAAATCACAGGCAGCGGCCAGGGCCTGGAAGCGCTCCAGCGGCATCAGCGCATGGGTCAGCACGCGCGCATCCATGTCCACGCCCACGCCCTCGAAGGCCGGCCGCATGCGCGCGCGCAGATCGGCGATGTGTTCCTCGCCGACCAGTGGGGTCAGGTGCAGGCGGGCCTGCGGCAGCGCCCGCAGGATCCGCGCGAACACCGCGTCCTGCGCTGGCAGCAGCTTGAATGCGGCCTGCGCGCAGAGAATCTCGAGGCCGCCGGGTTCGCTGCGTCGCAGGCCTTCCGGCGCTTCAGCCGCCACGCGCGCCGGCGCCGGCGCGAGGCCATGGCCCAAGCCCGGCAGGCGCACCAGAGCCTCGTGGTAATGACTGGCCGCATCGCGCGGCTCCAGCGCATCGGGCACCAGGGCGTAGTCGATCGTCGGCAGGCCGGTGGTCACTGGATGCCCCCACAGGCAGGCCTGCACCGGCGCGAGACGCAGCGCAGCCAGGCCCTGGTGCATCGGGTGCATGCCGATCTCCGGGTAGACGATCAGGTCCGGCGCAAGCGCGGCCAGCAGAGCCCGCCACTGCGGTGCGGGCCGCGGCCCGGGGTGGTGCGTGCCGGCCGCCTGCAGGCGCGCCTGCCATTCGGCGGCGCCGGGTTCAAGGTCAAGGAAATGGACCTCGAACCGCTCGCGGTCCAGGCCCTCGAACAGGGGCAGGAACAGACGTGCCACGGTGTGCTCGCGGAAGTGGGCGCTGACCACGGCGATGCGGCGCCTGCCCGTACGCAGCGGGCGCGGCGGCAGGCCGGGGTCGAGCGCCGCCATCATCCGCGCCACGAGGCGCCCGTAGCGACGCATCTCCGGCACCGCGTCCTCGAGGTAGTGCAGGTAGAAGGGCGTGACGCTGCCGACGCAGCCCCAGACCTGGGCCGCCAGTTCGGGCCGGCGAAAGTCCTGCGATTCGAACCAGCGCAGGCCCTCGCGCCAGCGCTGCACGAATGCGAACTGCTCGGCTTCGCTGGTCGGGCTCGGGTCGAGCGGGTACTGGAAAGCGAGCCAGCGCGCGGCCAGAAAACCCGGATCGCGACGCAAGGCCGCGTCCAGCGCCCGGTGGCCCTCGCGGAATCGAAAGCCCGAGAAGCATTCGAAGGCCCAGTCCATCGCCGAGTACACGTCGGTGCTGGCTTCGGCACGCAGCTGGGCAGCCTGTCGCCGCGCCGGGCTGCCGGCGCGCTCGGCGGCACGCAGCGCCGCGTAGTCGGGCAGGGCGCCGCCAGGGGGCGCCGTGCTGGGGATTCCATCCGGATGTGACATGCGCGAATTTCGGGGGCCAAACCCCGGCACGGTATCATCGGCGGCCTCCCTCCCAGCGCCGGTGACCGCCCCATGTTCGCGTCCTCCATGAAGATCGAAGGCTATGACCCCGAACTCGCCGCGGCCATGGCCGCCGAGCGCCAGCGCCAGGAGGACCACGTCGAACTGATCGCGTCCGAGAATTACGCCAGCCCGCGCGTGCTCGAAGCCCAGGGCAGCGTGCTGACCAACAAGTACGCCGAGGGCTATCCGGGCAAGCGCTACTACGGCGGCTGCGAGCACGTCGACGTCGCCGAGAAGCTGGCCATCGAGCGCTGCAAGGCGCTGTTCGGCGCCGACTACGCCAATGTGCAGCCGCACTCGGGCAGCCAGGCCAACCAGGGCGTGTTCCTGGCCCTGCTGCAGCCGGGCGACACCATCCTCGGCATGAGCCTCGCCCACGGTGGCCATCTCACCCACGGCGCCAAGGTCAATGCCTCCGGCAAGCTGTTCAACGCCGTGCAGTACGGCGTCAACGAGCACGGCCTGATCGACATGGACGAGGTCGAGAAGCTCGCCATCGAGCACAAGCCAAAGATGATCATCGCCGGCTTCTCGGCCTACTCGCAGGTGATGGACTGGGCGCGCTTCCGCGCCATCGCCGACAAGGTCGGCGCCTACTTGTTCGTCGACATGGCGCACATCGCCGGTCTGGTCGCCGCGGGCGTCTACCCGAACCCGTTGCCGCATGCGCATGTCGTCACCAGCACCACCCACAAGACCCTGCGCGGACCGCGCGGCGGCATCATCGTGTTCAGCCGCGAAGGCGCCGGCGACAAGGCCGAGGAGCTGGAGAAAAAGCTGCAGAGCATCGTCTTCCCCGGCATCCAGGGCGGCCCGCTGATGCACGTCATCGCCGCCAAGGCGGTGGCCTTCAAGGAGGCGCTGGAGCCCGAGTTCAAGGCCTACCAGCAGCAGGTGGTGAAGAACGCGCAGGCGATGGCGAGAACGCTGATGTCGCGCGGCTACAAGATCGTGTCGGGCGGCACCGAAAACCACCTGATGCTCATCGACCTGATCGGCCGCGAGGTCAGCGGCAAGGATGCCGAAGCCGCACTCGGCAAGGCGCACATCACGGTCAACAAGAACTCGGTCCCGAACGACCCGCGCTCGCCCTTCGTCACCTCCGGCCTGCGCATCGGCACCCCCGCCGTCACCACCCGCGGCTACACCGAAGCCGACTGCGTCGAGCTGGCCAACTGCATCGCTGACGTCCTGGATGCCCCAGCCGACGAGGCGGTGCTGGCCCGCGTGCGCGAGGCGGTGAGCGCGCAGTGCCGGAAGTATCGGGTGTATCAGTGAGGCCGGGATTCGGGATTCGGGATTCGGGATTCGCTAGAGCCGGGTGTGGCAAAGGGCGAGGGTCCTCCATGCCGGTCGGTGAAGCCACTGCATTTCGAGCCAAGCTTGGAGCGCTGCGATCCAGCTCCCCTCAGTCCGCTCTTGCGAATCCCGAATCCCGAATCCCAAATCCCGGGCCGGCCCACACGCTCGACAAGAACCTAACCCAAGATCGCCGGCCCTGATGCGCTGCCCCTTCTGCCAGCACGAGGACAGTCGCGTCGTTGACAGTCGGGTCAGCGAGGACGGCGGCAGCATTCGCCGGCGGCGCGAGTGTCCGGCCTGCGGCGAGCGCTTTTCGACGCTGGAGACGGTGGAAATCAAGCTTCCGGCGATCGTCAAGAGCGATGGCCGGCGCGAGGCGTTCGATGAGCGCAAGCTGCGCGGCAGCCTCGGCAAGGCCCTGCAGAAGCGGCCGGTGTCCGAGGCGCAGATCGATGAGGCCGTGCGCGGGCTGGTGCGCCAGCTGCGGCTCTCTGGCGAGCGCGAGCTGCCCTCGCGCCAGCTCGGCGAATGGGTGATGGAGGCCCTGCGCGAGCTGGACCAGGTGGCCTATGTGCGCTTCGCCTCGGTGTATCGTCGCTTCGAGGACGTGCAGGCCTTCCGCGAGGAGATCGAAAAGCTCGAACGCGAGCTGCCCGGCCTCGACAAGGTGCAGCTGCCCCTGCTGCAAGACCTGCCGCCCACGCCCACGCGAGGTCGCAAATGAGCGAGTCGCCCGATTCACCGCAGCCGGCGGCGCCGACGCCCGACTACCGCATCACCTGGCTGTCGGCGCACCGTGACCTGGTGCCCACGCTTGCGGCCTGGCACTACGACGCCTTCCGCCACTACGTGCCGAACTGGAGCGTTGCCGCCGCCGCGGCCGAACTCGCCACCCACCGTCTGCACGATCTGCCCTGCACCCTGGTCGCGATCAGCGAGGAGGGCGAGGCCCTGGGCTCGGTCAGCCTGCTGGTGGAGGATCCGCCCGGTGGCGCCGAGCACGCCCCCTGGCTCGCCAATTTCTTCGTGCGCCCGGATCTGCGCGGGCGCGGCATCGGTCGCGCCCTGATGCAGCGCGCCAGCAGCGAAGCCTTCGACATGGGCCACGCCTACCTGCACCTGTGGACCCGCGACCAGGCGCCGTACTACGAGCGCCACGGCTGGGAGCGCGTCGGCGTGGTGCGCCTGCCGGTCGGGCCGGCGATCCTGATGCGCACGCGCACCCATCCCAATGCGCCGGAGCCCGAGCTGCCCGCCGAGGGCGCGGAACCCTGATCCGAAGCGTGCTGAGAGACCCGCGGCGCATGGATGACGCGTCCACACCCGGCATGCCCGAAGTTGTTGGGTGGCGCGGATCTCCACTCTGAGTCAGCTCGCGCCCGGACCGTCCCGACCCCGCAACGACGCAGGCCTCTACCCGCGCAGACACTTCGTCTTCCAGACGACTTCAGGCTCACCGGCTGTGAATCCCCAACCCCCACTCCCCAATCCCCGCTTCTCAGCCACCGACCACGCCCACATGGCCCGGGCCCTGCGTCTGGCCGCGCGCGGGCTGTTCACCACCCAGCCGAATCCGCGGGTGGGCTGCGTGATCGCGCGCGGCGATGAGGTGCTGGGCGAGGGCTGGCATGTCCGCGCCGGCGGTCCGCATGCGGAGGTACATGCGCTGCGCGCGGCCGGCGAGTCGGCGCGCGGCGCCACCGCTTACGTCACGCTGGAGCCCTGCGGCCTGCACGGGCGCACGCCCCCCTGCGCGGATGCGCTGATCGCCGCCGGCGTGGCGCGGGTGGTGATCGCCTGCGAAGACGCCTTCCAGCGGGAGGGCGGGGCGGTGGAGCGCATGCGTGCGGCCGGCATCGAGATCGTCTCCGGCCTGATGCGCGAGGACGCGCGCGAGTTGAACATCGGCTTCTTCAGCCGGATCGAGATCGGGCGACCCTTCCTGCGGCTCAAGCTCGCGGCCAGCCTGGACGGGCGCATCGCGCTGGCCTCGGGTGCGTCGAAGTGGATCACCGGCGAGGCTGCGCGCGCCGACGTGCAGCGCTGGCGCGCGCGGTCTTCGGCCATCCTCACCGGCAGCGGTACCGCGCTGGCGGATGATCCGAAGCTCACCGTCCGCCTCGCCGACACCGAATGCGTGCCGCCGCTGCGCGTGCTGCTGGATCGCGAGCTGCGCCTGCCGCGCTCGGCCAACCTGCTGGCGGATGGCGCCGCACCGACCCTGGTGTTTCACGCCGACCGCATCGACGCGCCCGCAGACTTTGGCCCTTGGGTGCAGCACCTCGGCGTGGCCGAAGGCGAACACGGGCTTGATCTCGATGCGGTGCTTGCGGAGCTCGCGCGGCGCGGGGTCAATGAGTTGCTGGCGGAATGCGGTCCGAGGCTTGCTGGCGCGCTGCTGCGCGGAGGTTTCGTCGATGAGCTGCTGCTCTACCAGGCGCCGATGCTGCTTGGCGGCGACGCGCGGCCGATGCTGGACACGCTGGGCCTGCAGCGCCTTGATCAGCACGCCCGCTGGCGGCTGATCGAGCGCCGGCAGGTCGGCGTCGACCAGCGCCTGCGCCTGCGGCCCGTGTGACCCTGCTAACCGCATAGGGTGGGCCCTGGCCCACCATGGCATTGAATTGCGCGACGGGCTCGATTCCCGAGCGTGCCGTGTCAGTGCAGCATGGACCGAAGCGAGCGTTGAGCGCCGGTGGGCCAGGGCCCACCCTATGCGGGTCGCGTTGATCGGCAGCATGCGCTTCGAAGGATCGAAGTGTTCCTAAATTGATGCCGCTTCCCCGGCCCTCGCGCATGGCGCTCGGGCGCTCGTCGGCTGGCGTGGCAGTGCCGCGCCAGCGAGCCTCCTCACCCCAATCCCCAATCCCGGCTCCCAACCATGTTCACTGGAATCATCGAATCCGTCGGCCGCATCCGCGCGCTGGAGCCTGTAGGCGGCGACGTGCGCCTGCACATCGACACCGGCACGCTCGCCATGCATGACGTGGTGCTGGGCGAAAGCATCGCGGTCAGCGGCGTCTGCCTGACCGTGATCGCCTTCGATGCTGCGAGCTTCGCGGCGGACGTCTCCAACGAGACGCTCTCGCGCACCACGCTCGGCGGCCTCGTGCCCGGTTCGGCGGTCAACCTCGAGCGCGCCATGCGCGCCGACGGCCGCTTCGGCGGGCACATGGTCTCGGGCCACGTCGACGGCGTCGGCGAAGTCGTGTCCGTCACCGATGACGCGCGCTCGCAGCGATGGCGTTTCCGCGTGCCGGCGACGCTCGCCCGCTACATCGCCGAAAAGGGCTCGGTCTGCATCGAAGGCACCAGCCTCACGGTCAACACCGTCGAAGGCGCCGAGTTCGAGGTCAATCTCGTGCCCCACACCGTCGCCCACACCAACTTCGGTGCGCTCGGCGCTGGCGCGCGGGTGAATATCGAGGTGGACCTGGTGGCGAGGTATCTTGAGCGGCTGGTCGCCGCTCGGGATTCGGGATTCGGGAGTCGGGATTCGGGATTCGGGATTCGGGATTCGTCAGAAGCCGGGGGCTCCGACTGAACGAAAGTCCGGCGCCTGACGTCTTTGGTTCATTGCCTCGGATCGATGCTCGACATCGGGCGTGCCTCAAGCTGTTCCTAACGAATCCCAAATCTCGAATCACGAATCTCGGCCACAGCCAAATGCCCTTCTCCCCCATCCCCGAACTCCTCCAAGAAATCCGCGCCGGTCGCATGGTCGTCATCGTCGATGACGAGGACCGCGAGAACGAGGGCGACCTGATCATGGCGGCCGAGCTGGTGCGGCCGCAGGACATCAACTTCATGGTCACCCATGCGCGCGGCCTGGTCTGCCTCTCACTGACCCGCGAGCGCTGCCAGCAGCTGTCGCTGCCGCCGATGGTGGTCGACAACAACTCGCCCTACCGCACCAACTTCACGGTCTCGATCGAGGCGGCCGAGGGCGTGACCACCGGCATCTCGGCCTACGACCGCGCCCACACGATTCGTACCGCCGTGAAGCCCGATGCGCGCGCCGCCGACCTGCGCCAGCCGGGGCACATCTTTCCGCTCACCGCCCAGCCGGGCGGCGTGCTGGCACGCACCGGCCACACCGAAGCCGCCTCCGACCTGCCGCGCCTGGCCGGCCTGGAGCCGGCTGGCGTGCTGGTCGAGATCCTGAACCCGGACGGCAGCATGGCGCGGCGGCCGGACCTTGAGATCTTCGCCCGTGAGCACGGTCTCAAGATGGGCTCGATCGAGGATCTGGTCGCTTACCGGCTGGCCAACGAGCACACCGTCGAGCGCATCGACAGCCGCGAGATTCCAACGCGCTTCGGCGCCTTCACCCTGCACACCTACCGCGACCGGCTCAGTCACGAACTGCACTTCGCGCTGGTGCGCGGTGAGATCCATGCCGACACGCCGACCCTGGTGCGCGTCCACGTCAAGAACCCGCTGGCCGACGTGCTGCACTGGCAGCGCCCGGATTTCGGCGTTGCCGCGATCGACGCGCTGCAGGCGATCGACCGTGAAGGTCAGGGGGTGCTGGTGGTGCTGACCGAGCCGCAGTCGACCGAGCAGATGCTGGCCCGGATCACCGGCGACACCCCGCAGCCTGGCCACGGCGATGCCGGTCCCGCCGGTGCCCGCGCCGGCCAGTGGCGCCGCAACGGCGCCGGCTCGCAGATCCTCGCGGACCTCGGCGCCGGCAAGCTGCGCGTGCTCGGCACCCCCCGCCGGCAGGTGGGTCTGGGTGGGTTCGGGCTTGAGGTGGTGGGGTATGTCTGAGGCCGGGAATCGGGAATCGGGAATCGGGAATCGCCACAGCGGCGTGGGGCGAGAATCCTGGCGGCGCGCTCCCCTGGAGACTGCCAGGGAAGCTTGGCCGCGTGCGGGCTTTCAGCGATTCCCCATTCCCGATTCCCGATTCCCGGCCCAAAGCAGCTAAACTCCCGCCCCCTCAAGAGAATTCCTGACCCATGGCGCATTACGAAGGCGACCTGCGGGTGGTGCCGGGCGCGCGGTTCGCGGTGTTGGCCAGCCGCTGGAACCCGCGCATCACCGATGTCCTGGTCGACGGCGCGCGGCGCGCGCTCATTGGCAACGGCGTCGACGCGGCTGATGTCGATGTGATTCGTGTGCCCGGCGCCTGGGAGCTGCCGCTGGCAGCGCGCGAGTTGGCTCTGGCCGGCCGGCATGCGGCCTTGATCGCACTGGGCTGCGTGGTCCGCGGCGACACCCGCCACTACGAGCACGTGGCCGATCTGTGCGCCGAAGGTCTGGCCCGGGTGGCGCTGGATTCCGGCATCCCGGTCGCCAACGGCGTGCTCGCCGTCGAACAGCTGGAAGACGCCGAGAAGCGCGCCGGCGGCAGCCACGGCAACAAGGGCGAGGAAGCAGCCCTGGCCGCCCTGGAAATGGCCAGCCTGATCGCCGCCCTGCGCGGCCAGGACGACTGATCCGACACGCTGGTTCGCCAGCGGTCCCACGAACAGGGCAGGGCCACGCACCCCGCCCGCGGAGCCGAACATGAAGCACGCACGTCCCGATGGCATCGATCCCAGCGCCCGTTCGCGCGCGCGCCGCCGCGCCCTGCAGGCGGTCTACGCCTGGCAGCTGTCCGGCTCCACCATGAACAAGGTGCTGGAGCAGTTCCGCGACGAGCAGGACATGGAAATCGCCGACCTCGAGTATTTCGAGGACCTGCTGCGCGGCCTGGAAGCGCACAAGGCCCAGGTCGACGAGGCGCTCGCGCCCTACATCGACCGCCCGCTGGAGCAGGTCGATCCGATCGAGCGCGGGGTGCTGCGTCTGGCCGTCTACGAGCTGCTGCATCGGCTCGACGTGCCCTATCGGGTGATCATCAACGAGGCCATCGAGATCGCCAAGCGCTTCGGCTCGGAGCACGGCCACACCTACATCAACGGCGTGCTCGACCGCGGCGCGCAGAGCTGGCGCGCGGCCGAGGCCCGCGGCGGCACGCGTCGCGGCTGAGCGCGCGCAGCGCCGTGGGCGCCGGCGAATTCGACCTGATCGCGCGCATCGCCGCGCGCAGCCGTGGTCGCGCCGACGTGCTGCTGGGCATCGGTGACGACGCCGCCCTGCTGGCGACGCCGCCCGCAGGTGAGGCGCTCTGCGTCTGCGTCGATACGCTGAACGTCGGCGTGCACTTCCCGGACGGCACCGCGCCCTTCGACATCGGCTGGAAGGCGCTGGCAGTGAACCTGAGTGATCTCGCCGCGATGGGAGCCACGCCGCGCTGGGCGACGCTGGCGCTCAGCCTGCCCAGTTCCGATCCGGCCTTCGTCGATCCCCTGATCGACGGCCTGCTCAGCCTCGCCGAACAGCACTCGGTCGCCCTGGTCGGCGGTGACACCACGCGCGGGCCCCTGAGCCTGTCCGTGCAGGCGATCGGCAGCGTCGCGCCCACGCGCGCCCTGCGACGCGACGGCGCGCGGGTGGGGGATGCGATCTACCTCAGCGGCAGCACCGGCGATGCCGCCGCGGGGCTCGCGATCGTCCAGCAACGGATCGAATGCAGCGATCCGCAGGTCGCGCGAGCCCTGCGCACGCGTCTTGACCGGCCGACGCCGCGGGTCGAACTGGGCCAGGCGCTGGCGGGCACCGCACACGCCTGCATCGACATCAGCGATGGGCTGCTGGCGGACCTCGGCCATGTGCTCAGGGCGAGCGCTGTCGGCGCCGTGCTCGACCTCGATGCCTTGCCCGTCTCTTCGGCCTTGCGTGCGCTGCGGCCCGACGCGGAGCAGCGCTGGCCGCTGCAGCTTGCCGGCGGCGACGACTACGAGCTGCTGGTCTGCGGCGAGACAGCGGACATCGAAGCGCTGCCTGAGTTCGCGCGCGGCGAGCTCACCCGCATCGGACGCATCGAGTCGACGCAGGGGCTGCGCTTCGAGCGCGGCGGGCATGCATTCGCGTACCGGGCCGAGCGCTGCGGCTACGAGCACTTCGGCTGAGCACCTCCACCAGCCGCATGAGGCCTTGGTGCGGCCACCTGCGAGGGCGAGGCCAGATGCAATCGAATGCTGCTTGGGCCGGAGGCTTGGCGAGTCAGTGTCCGCCGCGTCGCTCCGCCTTCAGCTGCGGCAACAAACGCAGTTCGTCCTTCTCCTCACGACTCAGGTTGGCCAGCCCGATTTCGCGTGCACGCGCCTGCAGGTCACGTTCGCGCTGCTCGAGCGCCATCAGCTCCAGGCCGCGGATCGCGCCATCGAAGTCCGCGGCCCAGCCTTCCGGCGGGGCGATCATCTCGGCGACCGCCAGTCGCGTCAGTGAGGGCAGGTCCTCGCTGTCGCTGTAGCTTTCCAGCAGCGAGCCCGTGGTGATGTCCGGGCGCACACGGCAGCGCTCCAGCAGATCCAGCAGCAGCGGCACGCCGGGCTGGTCCAGGTACGCGAACACGTACGGCGGCTCGACGCGCTGCGCCAGCGCCGGCTGCTGCAGCAGCAGTTCGATCGCGATGCGCACGAGTGAGCGTCGCGCATTGCGCGGGCGCGGCGCCGCTGCGGCCGGCTTCGGGCGCGCCACTTCGACGCGCGCGGCCAGCCCGGTCAACTCGGCCAGCTTCTGCCGCATCAGGTCGCGGAAGGCGCCGTCGGGCATCTGCTCGATCATCGGTCGCGCGCGCTCGACCAGCCGCGCGCGGCCATCGAGGCTGTCCATCTGGATGTCGCGACCGAGTTCGTTGAAGAAGAACTCCGACAGCGGCATGGCCTGCTGCAGCCGGCGGTCGAAGCCCTCCGCCCCTTCGCTGCGGACCACGGTGTCGGGGTCCTCGCCCTCGGGCAGGAACAGGAACCAGGCCTGGCGTCCGTCCTTCAGTCGCGGCAGCGTCGACTCCAGCGCCTTCCACGCCGCCGCACGGCCGGCGCGGTCGCCATCGAAGCAGAAGTAGACGTCGCCGGAGTTGCGGAACAGCAGCTCGGCGTGGTCGGGCGTGGTCGCCGTGCCGAGCGTCGCGACCGCCTGCGTCACCCCGAACTGGAACAGGCTGACCACGTCCATGTAGCCCTCGACCACGATCAGCCGCGGGATGCGCGAGTGGGTCTGCCGCACCTGCCACAGGCCGTACAGCTCGCGGCCCTTGCGGAACAGCGGTGTCTCCGGCGAGTTCAGGTACTTGGGGCTATCGTCCGCCGACAGCACGCGGCCGCCGAAGGCGATGACCCGGCCGCGACGGTCGTGGATCGGGAAGATCAGCCGATCACGGAACTTGTCATAGGTGCGGCCGGCGTCGTTTTTCGACAGCAGGCCGACCTTGTCGAGCAGGGCGCGTTGCGCCTCGTCGCGGCCCAGCGCCGACAGCAGGGCGTCCCAGCCGGCTGGCGCGTAGCCCAGTTCGAAGCGCGCCTGGGTGGCGGCGTCGACGCCACGCTTCTGCAGGTAGGCGCGGGCGTGGGCCGCGGATTTCAGCTGCGTCTGGAAGAAGGTGCTGGCCGCAGCGGTGCTCGCATACAGCGGACCGAAGTCGTCTTCGCGACCGCGCGCCGGCTTGTTCTCGCGCGGCACCTCCATGCCGGCGCGCTTGGCCAGATCCTCGACCGCGTCGAGGAACTCCAGGCGGTCGTACTCCATCAGGAACTTGATCGCCGTGCCGTGCGCCCCGCAGCCGAAGCAGTGGTAGAACTGCTTGGTCGGGCTGACGTAGAACGAGGGCGTGCGCTCGTCGTGGAAGGGGCAGCAGGCGGTGAACTCGCGGCCGGCGCGCTTCAGCTTCACGCGCGCATCGATCAGCTCGACGATGTCGGTGCGCGCCAGCAGGCTGTCGATGAAGCTGTCGGGAATGCGGGCCATGGGCGCGCAAGTGTAGGGCAGGGCAGGCCCTATACTCCCGGTCGTTCCTCACTTTGCCGCGGATGCGAAGACTTCCATGGATGCAGCCCTCAAGCAGCGACTGATCGGTGCCACCGTGCTGGTGGCGCTGGCGGTGATCTTCCTGCCGATGCTGGTCGACGGCCCCGAGACCGAGCGCGAGGCCAGCGCCGAGCAGCTCAGCCTGGATCTGCCGGTGCGCCCGGATCGGCCCATGGAAACCCGCGAGATTCCGCTGTTGCCGACGCCTGCGCCTGGCGCGGCGCCTGCCCAGCCCGCAGCGGCCGATGGCGCCGAGGTGCTGGCGGTGGTCGATACCGACGCCGAGCAGAGAGTCGATGCCCTGAGTGGCCAGCCGGTGGGGGCGGGCTCGGATCCGAACGCGCATTCGACCCCTGCTTCGCCGAACGCTTCCTCCTCCTCCTCCTCGGTCGCGGCGGCTCCAGCGACCGCGCCGCCGGCCGCCTCCAGCGCCGCCCCTTCCGCCCCCGCGCGGTCCGCGGCGTCCTCATCTGCGGCGTCCTCCAGCCCGGCCGCAGCCGCCGCGTCGAGCCCGCCGCCGCGGCCCGCCGCGACGCTGCCGACGGCCACTGCCGGCGGCAGCTATGCGGTGAATGTGGGCAGCTATGCCAACGTGGCGAACGCCGAGAACCTGCTCAACCGGCTGAAGAACGCCGGCATCGCGGCCTATGCCGAGAGCGTCAGCCTTGACGGCCGACCGGTGCGACGCGTGCGCCTCGGGCCCTACGCCCAGCGCGCCGAGGCCGAGCGCGCGCGTCAGGCCGCGCTGGCCGTACAGCGCGATCTGCCGACCAGCATCATCAATCTCGATGCCGGCAGCAGCGTGCCGGCGCCGGCTCGACCTTCGGCGACCGCCGGCTTCGCGGTGCAGCTGGGCGCGCTGCGCAGCGAGGCCGACGCCAATGCCCTGCGTGATCGCGCGCGCGGTGCTGGCTTCACCGCCTTCGTCGAACGCGTCAATGCCGATGCAGGCACCCTCTGGCGCGTGCGCGTGGGGCCTGAGCTGGACCGCGCCTCGGCCGAGCGTCGCCGCAGCGAGCTGAAGTCGCGACTCAATGTCGACGGCCTCGTCGTCAGTCATCCGTAAGCGCGGACATCTCGCTTGGACATGCTGACCTGGGCGGACATCGTGCTGCTCGCGATCCTGGGGCTCTCGACCCTGGTCGGCCTGTGGCGTGGCTTCATCGTTGAAGTGATGTCGCTGGCGGTGTGGATCGGTGCTTTCTGGCTGGCCTTCACCTATGGCGACCGCGCCGCCCTGCTGTTCGAGGGCGTGGTGGAAGCGGCCTCGGCACGACTGCTGCTGGGTTACGCCACGCTGTTCGCGCTGGCGCTGGCCGTGGGCGGCCTGGCCACCTGGTTGATGGGCAAGCTGGTCAAGACCACCGGCCTGTCCGGCACCGATCGCCTGCTGGGCCTGCTGTTCGGGATCGCGCGCGGCTATGCGCTGGGCGCGGTCGCGGTGCTGCTCGCCGGCTTCACTGCCCTCCCGGGCGACGCCTGGTGGGAGCAGTCGCGGGTGGTGCCGGCCTTCCAGCGCGGCGCCGAGTGGCTGCGTGCGCGGCTGCCGGAAGCGGTGGCGGAAGAGGTCAACTTCGTGCCGGTGATCCGTCTCGAGTTACCAGCCCCGGTCGAGAAGCCTGCCCAGCCGGCGTCCGTCGGGGGATAATGCGCGCCTTGCCGCGGCCTGTTCGCGGAGCCTCGCCCCCAAGGACACCCCATGTGCGGAATCATCGGCATCGTCGGCACCGGCCCGGTGGGCCCGGCCCTGTATGACGGACTGACGGTGCTGCAGCACCGCGGCCAGGACGCTGCCGGCATCGCCACCGCCGATGGCCTGCGACTGCGCGTCCACAAGGGCAACGGCCTGGTCAAGGACGTGTTCGACGAGCCGCAGATGCGCCTGCTCAGCGGGCGCATGGGTATCGGCCACTGTCGCTATCCGACGGCGGGCTCGGAGGGCTCGGACGAGGCCCAGCCCTTCTACGTCAACTCGCCCTTCGGCATCGCGCTGGCCCACAACGGCAATCTGATCAACACCGAGGCGCTGCGTGCGCAGGTGTTCGAGATGGACCGTCGCCACGTCAACACCGGCTCCGATTCGGAAGTGCTGCTCAATGTGTTCGCCCACGAGCTGGCCGAACAGGGCCAGCTCTCGCCGGCGTCGGCGATCCGCGCCGTGGCGGGCGTGCATCAGCGCTGTCGCGGCGGCTACGCGGTGGTCAGTCTGGTGCTTGGCCTGGGGCTGGTGGCCTTCCGCGATCCGCACGGCATCCGCCCGCTGGTGCTCGGCCGGCGCGAGACCGCGGAAGGCATCGAGTACGCGCTCGCGTCAGAGAGCGTGGCGCTCGACATCCTGGGCTTCATCCGCCTGCGCGACGTCAAGCCGGGCGAATGCGTGGTGGTGACGCCGCGCGGCGAGATCCACAGCGAGGTCTGCACGCCGGCGAGCGAACACGCGCCCTGCATCTTCGAGTTCGTCTACTTCGCCCGGCCCGACTCGATGATGGACGACGTCTCGGTGCACAAGGCGCGCATGCGCATGGGCGTGAAGCTGGGCGAGAAGATCCTGCGCCTGCGGCCGGACCACGATATCGACACGGTCATCCCGATCCCCGACACCTCGCGCACTTCGGCGCTGGAGCTGGCCAATGTGCTGGGGGTGAAGTACCGCGAAGGCTTCATCAAGAATCGCTACATCGGCCGCACCTTCATCATGCCCGGGCAGGGCGAGCGGGTGAAATCGGTGCGACGCAAGCTCAACCCGATCTCGCTGGAGTTCCGCGACCGGGTGGTGCTGCTGGTCGACGACTCGATCGTGCGCGGCACCACCAGCCGGCAGATCATCCAGATGGCGCGCGAGGCCGGTGCCCGCAAGGTCTACCTCGCGTCGGCCGCGCCGCCGGTGCGCTTCCCCAACATCTACGGCATCGACATGCCGGCGGCAGAAGAGCTCGTGGCGCACGGCCGCAGCGAGGACGAGGTCCAGCATCAGCTGGGCTGCGACTGGCTGGTCTACCAGGATCTCGCCGACCTCAAGGAAGCGGTGGGCGGGCCCAAGATGCGGCTGACCACCTTCGACGCCAGCTGCTTCACCGGCGAGTACGTCACCGGCATCGACGCCGATTACTTCGAGCGCATCCGCGCGGCGCGCTCCGACGATGCCAAGCGCCTGCGACGGCAGGCCTGAGGCCATGCAGGCTGCGGCACCCGTGGCGCCGGCGTGTGGTGCGGCCGACCTGCATGCCGCAGCGCTGCAGGTGCTGCGCTGCGAGGATCCCGCCGAGAAGTGCGCCCTCGCCGCGGCGATGGCGCGAGCACTTGACGCCGGCGAACTCGCGACGATGGCCTCAACCCCGCCGATCGAGCTGCCGGTGCCAGGGCGTCCGCCGCGCCCGCGCCTGGTGCCGCCGCGCGAGCTTCCCCAGCGTGGGCTGGGCAGCGCGGAGGGTCGCGCGGCCTTTCTGCATGCCATCGCCCACATCGAGTTCAACGCCATCAATCTGGCGGCGGACGCGGTCTATCGTTTCCGCGGCATGCCGCTGGCCTTCTACCGTGACTGGGCCGGCATCGCCGCCGACGAGGCGCGGCACTTCCAGCTGCTGCAGGCGCGCATGGCGGAACTCGGCGCTGCCTACGGCGATTTCGAGGCCCATAACGGGCTCTGGGACATGGCCTGCCGCACCGCGCACGATTGCCTGACGCGCATGGCCCTGGTTCCGCGCGTGCTCGAAGCGCGCGGGCTCGACGTCACTCCGGCGATGATCAAGCGCCTGCGCGGCGTCGGCGATGAGGCTTCGATCGCCGTGCTTGAACTCATCCTTCGCGAGGAGGTGGCGCATGTCGCTGCCGGCAGCCGCTGGTTCGAATGGTGCTGCGACCGCGAGGGGCGGGAGCCGCGATCGACCTTCCGGGAGCTGCTGGACGACTACGCGCCCGACGCGGTGCGGCCGCCATTCAACGCGCCAGCGCGGCTTGCCGCGGGCTTCAGTGCGGACGAACTCGCGGGCTTGGTCGCCCGCAGTCAGGGTGCGCGCAGGGCGTGAGGCCGGCGCAGCGTGCGCTCCTCCACAGATCGAAAAAAGTTCCGCCGAACGTGGCCTGAATCGACGCGCGGCTGCGTATAAGACACCTGAGATCCCCCGGCTCGGGGGCTCGAGGCTTCGAACGTTCGCTCATGCAAACAGGTGTTTCCTGTTGCGCAAAACCTGTGCTAGCCTTGCGGGAGCTTGGGGGCGTCCGGACGAAATCCGTCCAGATCAGTAGCTTGCAACACATATCTGCAGAGAGGGTGGAAATGAAAGCATTGACTCAGAGTGTCCTGGCCGCAGCGATGCTGGTGGCCTTTCCCTTCGCCGCGGCGGAGGCGTGCACGATCAACGCATGGAACGGCAACACGTCCGCCGCTAGCGGGACATCAGCAGCAGGTCCGACGACTGGTCAGCGCCGTTACTCCGAATCTTGCTCGCTGAGCGCCACGGCTGGTCAGTTTGTGACTGACAATACGCCAGCTGCCGAGGCGACCTATCAAGTTCGGTTCTATGTCTTCACCGGCGGCACGGGCAAGATTTTTAGCGCAACGACTGCCAACAGCAACGGCGGTTCTGAGGTGTTTGGTGTGAGCTACAACGGCACCGCGTTCACATTCTCAGGCGCTAGCGGTGTTGCGCCCATCAATGCTGCGCCTAACCGTTGGTATTCGGTCACCGCTACCAACGTTAATGGCGGTTCGTTCAGCGTGTCAGTGCAGGGCAATAACGCTGCGACTGCTACGACGGGAACCGGAACTGCGGGCACTGGCTTGGTTGAATCCGCGTCCCTTGGTCTGATCGGGGCGGGCACAGGCGCTTTGCAGTTTGATTCCTTCGAGTCTGTTCGGTCGACGACCCCGATTGCTCGCCTTTGCCGTGGCGACACCAACAACGACGGTGCTCGGACCATTGCCGATGCTGGACGTATCCGCAACGAGTTCCTCAACCCCGCTACCTCCGCCACCAGCGGTCAGCCGGATTATGACGAGAACGGCGCGGTAACGATTGCGGACGCTGGCTTGGTTCAAAACCTGTTTCTGGCTGGCCAAGGCGCCTGCCCCTCTTCCTGAACACCCGGAGTGCTAGCAATGTTCACCAAGTCCAAGTTTATCTTCGCCGGAGTGGCACTCCTCCTCTCCGGAGTTGCCTTTGCAGCGGAGCTTGTAGTCACCCAGGGCGAGACTCAGAGCAAGTCGGGTCAAGTGGCAGTGACGCTTGACCTTGCTTCGGCAGGCGACGTGTCCGGTTTCCAGTTCATTCTCCGCAGCTCGGAGCAGATGAAGCTCGGGAGCGTTGACGTGTCCAAGTGTCTGTCGGATTTGCCGAAAGGATTCTCTGGGCAGTGTCGGCAGAACGAGGACGGTATCTACTTCTCTGCGCTGGCGAGTGGAAAGTCTGTGCTCCCGGCGGGCGTGGTATCGCTCGGTAGCCTCAGTCTCCCCGCGGGCGCAGCAAAGGCACAATTTACCGTCGACCAGCTGGAAATGATCAACGCGGATGCTGAGATCATTTCGTCGCAAGACCAAGTGGTTCGCTGAACGAACCCAGGCGGGCTCCTGACGGGAGCCCGCTAGTTTGTAATCGTCAAGATACATTTTCTGGAGCGGAGAAAAACCATGAAGAGTCGCGTATCGCTGGGCACACTTGCAGGCGCTAGTCTGCTTGCTTTGCTTTCAGCTCCGGCGGTTATGGCGCAGTCATTTACTGCGTCCAACACGAGCGCCGTCATCAACACCACGGGGCATGTTTCCACGCTGACGTTGAACACAAACGGCGTCGCTATCGGCGGCGTGCAGCTTGTCTTGGATTACACAGGCACTCACTTGACCGCAACGTCGGCCACTTCGTCCGACGCGAATCTGACCTGTAACGTTTCTGTCGCCAACCGAGTCAGCTGTGGCGCTTTCAGCCCTGTTGCCAACGGCACGACCGTCACGATCAACTTCAACGTGCTCGGAGTGTCGGTGCCGGCACCCGGCTCTCCGCTCGTGTTCAACGCGGATCCGATCAACGGTAGTTTCTTTTATGACCCCGGGTTCGCCGTCATTCCGACGACGCTGAACAACGGCTCGGTCATCATCGGCACCGCTCCGCCGGACGTCACTCTGGCTTTCACGCCCGCTCCTGGCGCGACGGTGACCTTCCCGGGTGGTACCGCTTTCACCACGTCCAACACCTCGATCGCCGTGGCTGCTGGCGGCACCGTGGGTTCGGGCACGGTCACCGGTTGCACCATCACCGGTGCAGGCGCTGCTGCCTTCGGCACGCCGCCGGCTGACATCACTGTGGCCGCTGGCGCCAGTGGCTCTTTGCCGCTGTCCTGCACCCTGCCGAACACGGGTGGTGCGGCGACTGCGACCCTGACCTGCACCGAGACCGACTCCAACACGCCGGCTCCGGGTGCTGCTCGCACCTGGCCGCTGAGCTGCCCGCAGGGCACGCCGGTTCCGGGCCCGGGCTTCGGCGCTTCGCCGGCTCCGAACCCCGCTCCGGCCGCGCCGATTCTCTGCAACGGCCAGGCGGGCGATTCCGTGCAGCGCCAGATCACCATTACCAACAACGGCAATGCCGGCGCTAATTCGGCTCTGGACTTCACCTGCACCGGTGGTGGCATCGTCTCGATCGTCTCCGGCGGCACCGCCACCGGCCTGGCGGTCGGCGCCTCGCAGACCGTCACTGTCGCCTGCGCGGTTCCGGGTGATGGCGTGACCTCGACCGGCACCGTGTCCTGCACCAGCAATGTGCCGGGCGGTCCGTTCGTGTTCAACTACAGTTCGACCGGCAGCACCTTCCCGCCGCCGGTGCCGCGCCCGGCCGTCGTGCCGGCCAGCTCGACCTGGTCGCAGATTGCCCTGATCGCCCTGCTGGCGGGTCTGGGTCTGGCCTTCGTCGGCTTCCGCCGCGGCCAGTAATCGCAGCACAGTGTTAGAGGAAAGGGCGCCTTCGGGCGCCCTTTCCTTTTGTGCTTGCCTGGAAGGCGCGCGGCAGCCGCGCACAGTGCAGGCACTCGGTCTGCATATGGCCGGAACGACAGTCAGGCGCAGCCGTTCGTGCGGACCGAAGGGATATGGCAGGAGTCAGCGGACCCTGAAAGCACAAGACATGCGGCGCGTAGCCAGCCATGGGCGTCGGGCACGCTGGGCGTCAACCGCGAGGGCCGACGCCGCGGGTCGGGATCTGCACTGTGGTTCAGCGCTTCTGCGAATGCGCACGCTGCGAGTTCACGGCGAGCGTTGCTCGCGACACGATCAAAAGTGCGCTTTCGGCCGACTGTCAGTCGATCATCTGAATCTACAGGTCGTCATCCAACGACAGGATGATGCCGCCATCCTCGGCACGCTGGATGCGCGTGATGCCGGGGAACTCTGACTCCAGCTTGTCGAGCTCGCTGGCGACCGTCATGCGCCCGGTCGCAGCCGTCTGCTTGGCCGACGAGGCGCGAGTCAAGGCCTCGCGGATGATGCGTGACTGCACAAGCGTGGTGGCGATGAGGTTGCGCAGTTCGCCATCGTCCCACGGCTTGCAGAGGAAGCGTGACACCTGGGTCTCGTTGATCGAGGCGAGAATGGCGTCGCGATCGGCATAGCCGGAGAGGATCATGCGTGCCACATGCGGCTGCAGCTCGATCGCCCGCGACAGGAACTCGACGCCGCTCATCTCCGGCATGCGGTAATCGCTGATCACCAGGTCGAAATCCTCGGACTCCATGCGCTCCAGCGCCTGCTCCGCCGAGGTGTGCGTCTCCACCTGGATGCCTTCGCCCCCGAGCATGTCGATGTTGATGAACGACAGGCAGCGCCGCAGCGCATTGAGCACGTTGGCTTCGTCGTCCACGAGCAGTACGCGATACACGCCAGCTTCTGTGCTCATGGCTCTTCGCCTTCGATCTTGGGTTGCGTGATGGGGAGACGAATCAGGAACAGCGTGCCTTCTCCGGGCGTGCTGGTCACGTCGATCGTGCCGTGGTGTTTCTTGATCAGCCCGTAAGAGATTGCAAGACCCAGGCCAGTTCCTGTGCCCACCGGCTTGGTGGTGAAGAAGGGATCGAAAATCCGCGGCAGGACGTCTTCTGGTATGCCGACGCCGTCGTCGCCGATGGCAATGACGACCGAGTCGCCGTCGACGCTGGTACTGACCGTCACGATGCCGCGTTCTGCGATCGCCTGTCCCGCGTTCAACAGAATGTTCATGAACACCTGGTTGAGCTCGGACGGGATGCATTCGATCTGCGGGATCTCGCCGAAGGTCTTGACGACCTGCGCCTTGTACTTCAGATCGTTCCAGATGATGTTGAGCGTGCTGTCGAGGCCGCGATGGATGTCGGCCTTGACGAACTTGTCGCGCGCATCGCTGCGCGAGAAATCCTTCAGGTCCTGCACGATCTTGCGAACCCGCTCGATGCCCTCGCGCGACTCTTCGATCAGCTGCGGCAGGTCGCCCTGCAGGAATTCGATGTCCAGACGCTGGCGGAGGTCGCGCACTTCGCCGCGGGCCCGTTCAGGGTCGCTGGCGCCCAGAGCGCGGTCATAGGCATCGATCAGGGTCAGCAGATGCTTGCTGTACTCCTGCAGGGTGGCCAGGTTGGAGTGCACATAGCCGATCGGGTTGTTGATTTCGTGGGCCACGCCGGCAGCCAGCTGGCCGATCGATGCCAGCTTCTCGGACTGCAGCAGCTGCTCCTGCGCGCCTTTCAGCTTGCGATAGGCGACTTCCAGTTCGGCGTTGCGCGCCTGAAGTTCGGTCTTGCGTGCGTACTCGAAGCTGATGTCCCGAGCCGATACACCGAAGCACTGCAGACCGCCATCGGCTGTGCGAATCGCACTGATCTGCAGCATCAGAACAAGCGGGCGCCGCTGTCCAAGAGGCAGCGCAACCTCGCCGTTCCATTCGCCAGCGCTGGCCGCCATTTCGAGGGCGAAGGAGGGCAGCAGATCCGGATGCAGCTCACTGATCCGCCGGGTCGAAGGCTGACGGCCTGAGCCCACCGCGATCTGCACTGTGATCGCGTGCGCCGCGCGGTTCGCGTACAGGATCTCCAGTTCCCGGTCGATGAGGAAGATCGGATTCTGGCTGTTGTCCGCTACGACCTTGATCAGCGGCAGCAGCTCCGTGGACGAGTCGGTAGCCTTGGCCATGCGCGCCTCCTGCGCCGGAAATGCGACGCCACTGTCCAGTGGCGCGGGACCGCGCGCAAGTCTCGTCTCAAGGCTGGACGAGGCGCCGGAGGTGTCGGGCGGGGAGGAAGAAACGTTCAAGGCAGTGACCCATGGGCGGCAAAGGGAGGACCGCGGGTCGATGGGGACGGCGCGGTCACGCGCGCCGGTCAGGCTGCAAGCCCTATGCCTCTGCAATCCGACGTGTGACCGCGGAGTCGCGTCGATCGCCGCTGGCATCGTAGGCGGTCGCCGGATCGACGGCACCCAGCATCTTCAAGAGCCAACCGGTCTCCTGACGACGTTTCAGCAACAGCTCGGCATTCGCCTGGTGCTGTTCGTAGGCGTGGCGGAGCGGGCCTTCGAACTCGGCAGGCGGAGCGCCCGCTCCGAGGCAGGCGCCAACGGCATCCAGCGCCGCGAGCTTGGCCTCACCGGCGCTGCGCAGCGCATCGCCATCCAGAGCCACCAGGGCATCGCGCTCGCACGCCAGCGCCCGCATCAGCTCTGAGAGGGCCTCGCTGGCATTCACTTCAGGCTGCCCTCGATGTCCAGCAGGCGGGCTGCCACGGCCTGCGGATCGACCGTGTAGCGCCCCGCCTCGATCTGTGCGCGCAGGCTCTCGACGCGCGCGGTGTCGATGCCGGGCGCACTGCCCAGGTTCGCTCCCGCGCTCAGCTGGACCGAGTCGTCATCGAGCCGCAGCGGTGCGGCCGCGCTGACCGCACCCACTGATTCCTGGCCGGGGCTGCCGGGGCGACGCACCTGTGGCTCAAGGCGGGCGCCGCCAATCGCGCTGCCTACGCCGTCGATTTTGCTGTTCATGATGTGCTCCAGATCCCGCGGTACGCACTGGATAGCGGCCGCGCTGGCGGGAACTTTAGGGCGTGTTCGCGGCGCTCGGGCGAGCTCCCCTGATGCTCAAGCCGCAGCCATTGCGATGCAGTCTGCATGGCGTTGCCGTGTGCTCGGCTCGCTCGGGGGCTCACTGGCCGATTTCCACTTCGCCGCGCGCATTGACCACGCCCCGGACTTGGCGGCGCGAGCTGCTGTTCTCGACATTGACCTGCTCCGCCTCGCCGGCGTCTGCCAGCGCCCGGCCCAGGCTGCGAACTTCCAGCCCGCCACGTCGGGCAATCAAGGTCACCTGGTCTCCGCGCTTGACCAGACGCGGCGAGCGCAGGTCTGAGGCGAGCAGGGCGCTGCCCGCCGATAGGGCGCGGGCGCTGACGCGGCCAATCGCCTGTTCGGGCCGTTCCAGCGCGCCCGCTGCCAGACCCGCCTGATCGCGTGTTTCGACGCGCAGGAGGTCGGCGGTCAGGGTTTGCCCCGCGGCCAGCGGCCGCGTGAGCACCAGGGTGTCGCCCAGTCGTGACACCTTCACAGGCACGAACAGCCTCCAGGCCATGGGGCCGGCACAGGCCACCTCGGCCACGCCCCGGTTGCCGACGTGCGCGCTCAGGCCCTGCGTACATTCCGGCATGCGCAGCCCCGGATCGATGGCGGCTTCCGCGCGGACGCCGGGCTGCACGTCCGCGTCCGGTGCTACCGCGGCGACTGCCGCAGCGGCGATGCGTTCGACCGGCTCATAGCCGGAGGCACAAACGGGCGCTGCCTGTGCGTAGAGCAGGACCAGCAGGCATAGCGTCAGCAGGAGACGGGGCATGGGCGTGCCGGAATGGGAGGATCCGAGCCCGACGGTGCAAGGGGCATGCCGCTGCCCTGGCTCGACGACAGGCGCTGGCGGCGCAGTCCTTGCACGCGTCCGGCGACGCGAACCGGGCGGCCTTCCGGCGCGCGGCGCACGCCGGGCTGCGATCCCTGCGGCCGCACCAAGGGGGCCGCGCCACTCCCCTGGCGGAGTGGTGCAAGTGGTTGAATCGCGGCGTTTTCAGGGCGCGCGCGGGCCCAGGTCCGCAGCGTGCTTCCCGTGGCTGCGCCGCCCGTGGGTGGCGCCGGAGGACGGCACAAGAGAGTCCATGAGCACCGATCTGCTGGACCGCATCGAACAGCGCACCCGACTGGCCGGCCACAATCGGCTGGCCCTACTGCTGTTCCGTCTCGGGGGGCGCCAGCTTTTTGGCGTCAATGTTTTCAAGGTGCAGGAGGTGTTGAAGCGCCCGCCGCTGCAGCCCCTGCCGCAGTCGCGTCCGCCCTTGCTGGGCCTCGCCGATATCCGCAAGCGCTCGATCCCGGTGCTGGATCTCGGCGCCGCGGTGCGCCATCCCGAGTCCAGCCTCGATCGCTCGGACTATCTCGTGGTCACCGAATTCAACCGCTCCGTGCAGGGCTTCCTGGTCAGCGCGGTCGAGCGCATCGTCAATATCGCGGTGGAGAACGTGAAGCCGCCTCCGGACAGCAGCGGTGGCTCCTACCTCACGGCGGTCACCCGCTACAACGAGGAGCTGATCCAGATCATCGACGTCGAGAAGGTGCTGGCCGAAGTCATCGGCGGGGCGCCGCAGCTCTCGGAAGAAATGCGGCTGCAGGCCATCGCCGGCGCCAGCATCCGGGTGCTGATCGTCGACGACTCGAGGGTGGCCCAGCACCAGATCCAGGGTGTGGTCGAGACGCTCGGCGCCAGCTGCGTGCTGCTGCCGGATGGACGTCGCGCCCTCAATCACCTGAAGGACCTCGCCAAGCGCGGCATCAAGCCGTCCGAGCACTACGCGATGGTCATCTCCGACATCGAGATGCCGGACATGGACGGCTACACCCTGACCACCGAGATCCGCCGCGATCCGGACCTCGCCGATCTGTGGGTGATGCTGCACACCTCGCTGTCCGGCATCTTCAACACGGCCATGGTCGAGCACGTTGGCGCCAACGCCTTCGTCGCCAAGTTCAGCCCGGACGATCTGGCCGAGGGCGTGCTGGACCGCTTCGAGATGCTTGGCCTCACCGACGAAGCCTGAGCTGCGTGCGGTCGAGAGTGGCGCCACAAAAATGACGTCAGAAGTCCGGCGAAACCTCTGGCACAGCTCTTGCCGCTAATCCCGCGAGCCTGGCAGCGGGCATTGCGGAGCAGCGGAGATGAGCGACTCCAATCCAGTCACCGGCGGCAGCCTGTTCGGCGTGCATGGCGCGGCGCTCAGCCTGCGCCAGCAGCGCCTTGAGGTGCTGGCCTCGAACATCGCCAATGCCGACACGCCGCACTACAAGGCGCGCGACGTGGATTTCCACGCCGCCCTGCAGCGCGCGATGGGCGAATCACCGCCGGGTACCCCTGCGCAGACACAGCCGGGCCACCAGGGCGGTATCACCGAGGTCGGGCCGGATGGCCTGGTGTATCGATTGCCGCTGCAGCCCAGTCTCGACGGCAACACGGTCGACGCCGAGTTCGAGAAGGCCGCGTTCGCCCGCGCCGCGCTGGAGTACCGCGCCAGCCTGAGCTTCGTCGACGGTCGCGTGCGCAAGCTGATGACCGCGATCACCGGGAGCTAGTCGCCATGCCTTCGATGAAGATCTTCGATATCGCCGGTTCGGCCATGGCCGCGCAGTCGGTGCGGCTGAACACGGTCGCCAGCAACCTCGCCAACGCCGGCAACGTCACCGGCGATCCGCAGGCGGTCTACAAGCCGGTCGAGCCGGTGTTCAGCAGCCAGGTGCTCAATGCCACGCAGCCGGGGCTGGCCGGCGTGCGCGTCGAGCGCATCGAACAAGGCCAGGCCGAACCGCTGAAGCGCTACGAGCCCGGCAACCCGCTGGCCGATCCGCAGGGCTATGTGTACGCGCCGGACATCGATCCGGTGGCGCAGATGGTGAACATGATCTCGGCCGCGCGCGCCTACCAGGCCGACGTGGAGATGCTCAACACGGGCAAGGAACTCGCGCTCGCCACCCTCAACCTGGGCCGCTGACCGCGCGCCTTCGACACCGGAGCAATGCCATGAGCGTCAACGCCGCCGACATGTACACCCAGCTGGGCGTGAGGCAGCAGGGCTCGATCGGTCCGCAGCGGCGGACCGAGATGGGGCAGGAGGACTTCCTCCGCCTGATGACCGAACAGCTGAAGAACCAGGACCCGCTGAAGCCCATGGACCAGGGCGAGTTCATCGGCCAGATGGCCCAGTTCTCGACCGTCAAGGGCATCGAGCAGATGAACATGGGGCTGAACAATCTGTCGTATCTGATGGGCGAGTCGCAGGCCCTGCAGGCGGCCTCCATGGTCGGTCGTACCGCCTATATCGGCACCGACATCGCCACTCTTGAGGGCGAATCCGGCGTGCAGGGCTCGCTCAAGGCCGACGGCCCGGGCCCGATCACGGTCGAGGTGCGCACGCCAGGCGGCCAGCTGGTCCGCAGCTTCGTCGTCGAAGCCGCTGCCGGCGGCCTCGCCGACTTCACCTGGGACGGCCTGAACGCCAATGGCCAGGCGGCTGCGCAGGGCGAATACCGGATCACCGCCAAGCAGAACACCAAGGCGGCCCAGGTCCAGGTGGCCACCCGCATCGACAGTGTTTCCTACACCTCGCAAGGGGTGGTTCTGAACCTGGTCGGCGTCGGCCCGACCACCTTTGACCGCATTACCCGCATCGGACAGGCCTGACCGGCCGCACGAGGACCCACGCCATGAGCTTCCGCATCGCACTGAGCGGCATCAATGCCGCCGCCTCCGGCCTGAACACCACGGCCAACAACATCGCCAACGTCAACACCGTCGGATTCAAGCGCTCGCGCGCCGAGTTCGGCGATCTCTTCGCGAACTCCGGCTACGGCCTGCAGCGAAACGCAGTGGGCGCCGGCGTGCGCGTCACCAACATCGCCCAGCAGTTTGCCCAGGGCACGATCAACTTCACCGACAACGCGCTGGACATGGCGATCTCGGGCAACGGCTTCTTCACCCTGAACCGCGGTGGCGAAGTCGTCTACTCGCGCGCCGGCAACTTCGGCGTGGACCGCGCCGGCTACGTGGTGAACCCGGTCGGTGACCGTCTGCAGGTGTTCCCGCCGACCGTCTCGGCCTCGGGCCAGATCACCGGCTTCAACAACGGTCAGCTGGCCGACCTGCGCCTCGCGCTCGGCGAAGCCCCGCCGCTGGCCAGCTCGACCGTCGAGATCGGCACCAACCTCCCGGCCGACGCGGTGCCGCCGACGCTGGCGCCCTTCGATCCGGCCGACTCGCAGACCTACAACTTCGCGACCACGGTGACGGTGTACGACTCGCTGGGCGTCTCGCACAACGCGACCTTCTACTACGTCAAGACCGCCAACCCCGGCGAGTGGGAGCTCTACACCCAGATCGACGGCACCGCGGTCAGCGGCCCTGACGTTCTGGAGTACGGTCCGACCGGCGAGCTCATCACACCGGCCACCGGCAACATCACCCTGCCGCCGTACACGCCGACCTCGGGCGCCAATCCGATCACCCTCGAACTCCAGCTCGGCGAGTCGACCCAGTACGGCAGCACCTTTTCGGTGAACCGCCTGGTGCAGGACGGCTATCCGACCGGTCGCCTGTCGAACCTCGACATCTCCGAGGACGGCATCGTCTCGGCCCGCTACACCAACGGCCAGGCGATTCCGCTGGGGCAGATCGCGATGACCGGCTTCTCCAACGTGCAGGGCCTGCAGAAGCTGGGCGACACCAGCTGGGGCGAGACCAGCGAGTCCGGCCAGCCGCAGCGCGGCGCGCCGGGCAGCGCCAACCTTGGCCTGCTGCAGGCGGGTGCGCTGGAGGCCTCGAACGTCGACATCACCGAACAGCTGGTCGAGATGATCAATGCGCAGCGCAACTTCCAGGCCAACGCGCAGATGATCTCGACCGCCGACCAGATCACCCAGACCGTGATCAACATCCGCTGATCGCTGAAAGGACGGAGCCGGCGCCATGGACAAATCCCTCTACGTCGCGATGACCGGTGCCGCCAGCACCCTGCGTGCGCAGGGGGCGGTGTCGCAGAACCTCGCCAATGTCAGCACGCCCGGCTTCAGGGCGCTGCTGTCGCATACCGAGACCTTCAGGATCGAGGGCCACGGGCTGAAGTCGCGCTACGACGCCACCGGCGTCGACGGCGGTTTCGACAACCGCATGGGCCCGCTGCTGTCGACCGGCAAGGACACCGACATCGCCCTGCGCGAAGGCCTGTGGCTGGCGGTGGCCGACGGCGAGGGCAACGAGGCCTACACCCGCGGCGGCGAGCTGCAGGTCAACCAGAACGGTCTGCTGACCACGGCAGGCGGCCGACCGGTGCTGGGCGAGAACGGGCCGATCGCGATTCCGCCGCACGCCAAGCTCGAAATCGCTGGCGACGGCAGCCTCTCGATCGTGCCGCTGGGGCAGGGCCCCGAGACCCAGGCCATCGTCGCCCGCATCAAAGTCGTCGAAGCGCCTGCCGCGGACATCAGCCGCGGGCCGGACGGCCTGTTCCGCCGCAGCGACGGCGAGCCCGCCGCGCCCGTGGGCGGCGCGGTGCTGATCACCGGCGTGCTCGAAGGCAGCAACGTCAATGCCAGCGATGCGCTGGTGAAGATGATCGAACTCTCGCGCAGCTTCGAGATGCAGATCCGCTCGATCAAGACCGCGGACGAAAACGCCCGCGCCAGCAACAGCCTGCTGCGGATGGGCGGCTGAGCCGCCCGCCCCGAAGTTCCGGAGTACAGCCATGTTCCAGTCCCTGTGGGTTGCCAAGACCGGTCTCGATGCGCAGCAGACGCGTATGACGGTCACCTCGAACAACCTCGCCAACGTCAACACGACGGGCTTCAAGCGCGGCCGCGCCAGCTTCGAGGACCTGCTGTACCAGAACATCCGCCAGCCGGGCGGAGCGTCTTCGCAGCAGACCGAGCTGCCCTCCGGCCTGACCACCGGCACCGGCGTGCGCGTGGTCTCGACCCAGAAGAACTTCATCCAGGGCAACCTGCTGCAGACCGGCAATGCGCTGGATCTCGCCATCAACGGCCGCGGCTTCTTCGAGGTGCTGCTGCCTGATGGCAGCACCGCCTACACCCGCGACGGCAGCTTCCAGATCAACAACCAGGGCCAGATGGTCACGGCCTCGGGCTACACCCTGCAGCCGGGCATCCAGGTTTCCGAAGGTGCGCAGAGCGTGACCATCGGCAACGACGGCACGGTCTCGGTGCAGCTCGCCGGCCAGGCCCAGCCGATCCAGATCGGCAACGTCAGCCTGACCGACTTCATCAACCCCGCGGGCCTGCAGGCCAAGGGCGAGAACCTCTTCGTCGAGACCGGCGCCAGCGGCCCGGCCCAGCAGTCGACGCCGGGGCTGAATGGTCTGGGCCTGTTGCAGCAGGGGGCGCTCGAGAGCTCGAACGTCAACGTGGTCGAGGAGCTGGTGAGCATGATCGAGACCCAGCGCGCCTACGAAATGAACGCCAAGGCCATCTCGACCACCGACGGCATGCTGGCCTATCTGAACAACAACCTGTGAGCCTGGCCATGATCGCGCGTATCGCCACTGTCACTCTCGCCCTGTTGCTCACGGCCTGCGCCGCCAGCGGCCCGAGCCTGCCGCCGGCCGGTTTCGAGCCCAGCTATCCCACCAGCGCGCAGGCGCCGACGCCGGCACCCGGCGCGATCTACCGCGGTGGCGGCACCGGCGGGCTCTCGCTGTTCGCCGACCAGAAGGCGCGCAACGTCGGCGACATCCTGACCATCCAGCTGGTCGAACGCACCCAGGCCAGTGCGACCTCCAGCACCAATACATCGAAGGGCTCGAATGTCGCCGTGCCCGCGCCACGCCTGTTCGGCGCGCCCGCCACCATCGGCGGCCGCACGCTGGATTCCGAGCTCGGCGCTGAGAGCGAGTTCGAGGGCAGCGGCAATTCCACCCAGAGCAATCGTCTCGACGGCAATGTCACCGTCACCGTCGCCGAGCGCCTGCCCAACGGCTATCTGGTGGTGCGCGGGCAGAAGTGGATCCGCATCAACCAGGCCAACGAGCACATCCAGATCCAGGGCATCGTGCGCCCGGCCGACATCGGCCCGGACAACACGATCTCGTCTTCGCGCGTCGCCGATGCGCAGATCGCCTACCGCGGTCGCGGCAGCCTCGCCCAGGCGAATGCACAGGGCTGGCTGACGCGCTTCTTCCAGTCCGCTGCGTTCCCGATGTGAGGCCCGCCATGCGCCGTCTGTTCTCCGCCGCACTCATCGGCCTGCTGTTCGCTGCCACGCCTGCCGCCGCCGAGCGGGTCAAGGACATCGCCCGGGTCAACGGCGTGCGCAGCAATCCGCTGATCGGCTACGGTCTGGTGGTGGGCCTGAACGGCACCGGCGACCAGACCTCGCAGGCGCCCTTCACCGTGCAGAGCCTGAAGACCATGCTCAACGAGCTGGGCGTAACCATCCCGCCCGGCGTCAACCCGCAGCTGAAGAACGTCGCTGCGGTCGCCATCCACGCCGAGCTGCCGCCGTTCGCCAAGCCCGGCCAGACCATCGACATCACCGTGTCCTCGCTCGGCAATGCCGGCAGCCTGCGCGGTGGCTCGCTGCTGATGACGCCGCTGAAGGGCGCCGACGGCGAGGTGTATGCGATCGCCCAGGGCAATCTGGTGGTCGGCGGCTTCGGCGCGCAGGGCAGTGACGGCTCGCGGATCTCGGTGAACGTGCCCAGCGCCGGACGCATTCCCAATGGCGCCATCGTCGAACGCGCGGTGCCCGACGGCCTCAGCAGCAACGGCGAGGAGCTGGTCCTCGACCTGCATCGCGCCGACTTCACCACGGTCCAGCGGCTGGTCGACGTGGTCAACCGTACCTATGGCCCGGAGACCGCCCGCGCGGTGGACGGCGGCAGCGTGGCGGTGCGTGCGCCTTTCGACGTCTCGGCGCGGGTCGGCTTCATGGCCCAGCTGGAGAATCTCGAGCTGACCCAGGGCGACGCCCCGGCCAAGGTCGTGGTCAACGCGCGCACCGGCACCATCGTGATCGGCGCCGGCGTGCGGGTGATGCCGGCCGCGGTGGCGCACGGCTCGCTGACCGTGAGCATTGCCGAGCGCGTCGAGGTCAGCCAGCCGAACCCGCTGGCCGGCGGCGAGACCGTGGCAGTGCCGGCCAGCAATGTGCAGGTCGAGCAGAAGGAGAGCCGCATGGTGCTGATGCAGGGCGGCACCTCGCTGGAGGAGATCGTGCGCGCGGTCAACGAGGTCGGCGCCGCGCCGGGCGACCTGATCGCCATCCTCGAAGCCCTGAAGCAGGCCGGCGCGCTGCGCGCCGAGCTGGAAATCATCTGAGGCACGGCCGCCATGGAATCGCGCATCCCTGACCTGGCGTTGATGAACCGGCTGGCGACCTCGGCGCCGGCCGCGCCCAAGGCCGGCGACAAGCTCGCGGACACCGCGCGCCAGTTCGAGGCCCTGTTCGTCGAGCAGATGCTCAAGACCATGCGCGAGTCCTCGCTCGGTGACGCTGACGCGCTGTTCCCGGGCCAGTCCGGCCTGTTCCGCGAGATGCACGATCGCGAGGTGGTGAAGAGTGCGAGCCAGGGCGCAGGCTTCGGCCTGGCGCCGCTGATCGAGCGCTCGCTGCGCCAGCAGCAGGCTGCACTGGAAGGGCGCCCCGCCGAGGCGGCGCCGCTGTCGCTGCAGGCACGCCCGGGCCAGGCCTACTCACTGGAGGGTTATGCGCGGGTCATGCCGGCGCAGCGCTTCGAGCGTGAGCATGGCCTGCGCTTCGACGCGCAGCCGCAGCCGCCGCGCGCGGAGCCCGTGCGGCCGCAGCCGAAGCGCGGCGCTGAAACCCAGCCCCACGCCGGGCCGGTCGCGCGCGAAGCCACAGCAGTGGCAGGCGCTCGCGAGGGCGCGAAATCGACGCCCGAGCAGTTCGTCGAGCGGATCTGGCCCTATGCGCAGCGCGCCGCGCAGGCGCTGGGCGTGGATCCGCGCATGCTGGTCGCCCAGGCTGCGCTGGAGACCGGCTGGGGCCGCCACGTGCCGGCCGCGCGCGACGGCGAGGCCGGCAACAACCTGTTCGGCATCAAGGCCGGGCGCAGCTGGAGCGGCGAGCGCGCCAGCCACCTGACCCAGGAGTTCCGCGAGGGCCGCATGCAGGCCGAGCGCGCCGAGTTCCGCACCTATGACAGCGTCGAGCAGAGCTTCAGCGACTATGTGGCCCTGCTGCGCGGCAGCCCGCGCTATGCGTCCGCGCTGCAGGTGGCCGGCAACAACCAGGCCTATGCCTTCGCCCTGCAGCGCGCCGGCTACGCCACAGACCCGCAGTACGCGCAGAAGCTCACCGCGATCGCCCACGGCCCGCGCCTGAATCGCGCCATCGAGGCCCTGGCCGCGAACGGGTCTGCGCTCGGCGCGCCCGCGCTGGCGCAGAACCTGCAGGGCTCGACCGATCCAGTCCTTGGCCTGCGCGGCTGAATGCGGGCGCCCACCGCCGCCCTCAAGTCCGGCGCGTCCTGGCCGCTAAGGCGGTAGAGGTGACCCCATGTCCGATCCGTTTTCGATAGGCACGTCCGCCCTGCTGGCTTTCCAGCGGGCCATGGCCACGGCCAGCAACAACGTCGCCAATGCCTCGACGCCCGGCTACACCCGGCAGCGCGTCGAGTTCTCGGCGCGCATCGGCCAGGGCCAGGGCTTCGGCTTCCTCGGCGCGGGCGTGCAGATCAGCGGCGTCAACCGCCTGCTGAACACCTTCCTGATCTCGCGGCTGGACTCCAGCGCCTCCGAACTTGGCCGGCTGCAGGTGCTGTCCGGGCTGGCCAATCGCGTCGATCGCGTGGTCAGCGAGTCCGGCACCTCGCTGTCGCGGCCCATTTCGGACTTCTTCGACTCCGCGCAGGGCGTGGCCACCGAGCCGACCTCTGCCGCGGCGCGCCAGGCCATGCTCGATGGCGGCGAGAACGCCGCCGCGCGCTTCCGCACCCAGGCCAACCAGCTCAACCAGCTCGATCTTGAAACCGGCCAGCGCATCGGCAACACCGTCGACGAGGTCAACAGCCTGAGCGCGCAGATCGCCCGCCTGAACCGCGACATCGTGCGCGCCCGCGGCGAGTTCAACCAGCCGCCGAATGATCTGCTCGACGCGCGCGACCAGGCCGTGCGCCAGCTGTCGGCCAAGATCGGCGTCATCACCTTCGAGCAGGACGACGGCGCGCTCAACGTGCAGACCGCGTCCGGCGCCAGCCTGGTGCTGGGCAACAACAGCCAGACGATTTCGGTGACCCGCGACCCGTTCCGGCTCGACCGCCAGCAGCTCAGCATCACCAGCCCGCTGGGCGTCACCAGCCTGCCGACCGCGGGCTTGGGCGGCGAGCTTGCGGGCCTGTTCAATTTCCGCAACCAGGTCATCGACCCGGCACTCGCCCAGCTCGGCCGCATGGCAATTGGTCTCACCGAGTCCTTCAACGCGCAGCAGCGCGCCGGCGTCGACTTCAACGGCAATGCCGGCACCGATTTCTTCCGCCCGATCGTGCCCTCGACGCTGCCCTCGATCAACAATGGCGGCACCGCCAACTTCACCACCGGCATCAGCGATGTCGGCGCGATGAGCGGGCGCGACATCGTGCTGCGCTGGGACGGCACCAACTGGCAGGCGCGGCTGGCCTCGACCGGCGCATCGCTGCCGATGACCGGCACCGGCACCGCCGGCGATCCCTTCATCGTCGAAGGGGTGAGCCTGGAAGTGAACGGCGTGCCGGCAGTGGGCGACGACATCCTGGTGCGCACCGGCTCCGACGCCGCCCGCCAGATGGCGATGGCGATGACCGATCCAAACCGGATCGCTGCGGCCCTGCCGGTGCGCTCCAGCGCTGCCTTGGGCAATACCGGCAACGGTATTCTCGGGCCGCTCAGCATCGTCGATCCCAGCGACCCCAACCTGCAGGCGCCGGTGACCATCGAGTTCACCGCGCCCGGCATCTACTCGGTCAACGGCGCTGGTGCGTTTCCGTACACGCCGGGCGACACCATCGCGATCAACGGCTGGCAGGTCACGCTCGACGGTACGCCGGCGGTCGGCGACCAGTTCAACTTCGGGCCGATGGGCGCGCGCTCGGGTGACAACGGCAATGCCCGCCTGCTGGCGAACGTCGGCAACGTCGGCCTGTTCAACGGCGGCAACCAGAACCTGACCGCCGCGCTCAGCGAAATGACCTCGCAGTTCGGCGGCATTGCCCGCCAGGCCGAATACACCCTGGGTGCGCAGCAGGCCATCGACAATCAGCTGCAGACCGAGCGCGATGCGGTGTCCGGCGTCAATCTCGACGAGGAAGCGGCCAACCTGCTCAAGTTCCAGCAGTCCTACCAGGCGGCGGCGCAGATCATCAGCATCGCCAACGCGGCGTTCGACTCGCTGCTCGCGGCCGTGAGGCGATAGTCATGCGCATTTCCACCAACCTGCAGTTCACCCAGAGCCTGAACGCGCTGCTGGCGCGCCAGGCCGAGTCCTTCAAGACCCAGCTGCAGCTCTCGACCGGACAGAAGATCAACACCGCCGCGCAGGACCCCGTCGGCGCCGGCTCGATCGTGCAGCTCGACCGCGCCCGCGCCGAGCTCGAGCGCTTCGGCGCCAATTCGAACGTGCTGGCCAACCGGTTGAACCTCGCCGAGGTCGCGCTGACCTCGACGGGTGACCGCCTGCTGCGCGTGCGCGAGCTGGCCGTGCAGGGCTTCAACGGCTCGCAGTCGCCGGAATCACGCTCGGCCATCGCCGACGAGCTGGAGCAGCAGCTGGAAGCCCTGTTCGCGCTCGCCAACAGCGACGACGGCAGCGGCCGCTATCTGTTCGCCGGCAGCCAGGGCTCGGCCGTACCCTTCACGCCCGGCCCGGGCGGGGTGGTCTACGCCGGCGACCAGGTGCAGCGCCGGGTCGATGTGTCGCCCTCGCTGTCGGTCGCCGACGTCGCACCGGGCAGCGAGATCTTCCTGCGCGTGCCGACCGGCAACGGCACCTTCGCTGCGCGTCCCGACCCGGCCAACGCCGGGACCCTGGTGCTGGGCTCGGCAGGCCTGTCCGGCAGCACGCCCTGGGCCCCCGACAGCTACCGGATCGTGTTCGACGGCGCCGGCGGCTACAGCGTCGAGGATGGCAGCGCCACGGTGATCGCCACCGGCACCTATACGCCGGGCGAGGCGATCGAGTTCGGCGGCGTGCAGCTGCGCTTCAACGGCGCGCCGGCGGCGGGCGACAGCTTCAGCGTGCAGCCCTCGCCGCGGCAGGATGTGTTCGCCACCGTGCAGGGCGTGATCGACGCACTGCGCCTGCCTTCGGCCACGCCCGAGCAGCGCGCCGCGCAGCAGAACGCCTTCTTCGCCAGCCTGGAGGATCTCGGCGCCGCGCAGGAGCAGATCATCGACGCCCGCAGCAAGATCGGCGCGGGCCTCAACACCCTGGACCGCACCACCGAAGAGCGCGCCTCGCAGGTGCTGAGCCTGTCGACCACGCTGTCCGGGATCCGCGACGTCAACTACGCCGAAGCGGCCAGTCGATTGAGCCAGCAGCTGCTGATGCTGGAAGCCGCCCAGGCGACCTTCGCCAAGGTGCAGGGCAACTCGCTGTTCAACTACATCCGCTGAGCCCGCCGCTCAGGCCAGCGGCTCGCGCGCGGCGCGTTCGTCGTACTGGCGGAAGGCATCGCGCACCTGTTCGCGCAGGTCCTCGTCGTCCCAGGGCTTGGTCAGGAACTTGTAGATCGCGCCGCGGTTGATCGCGTCGGTCAGCGTGGCGAGGTCGGTATAGCCCGACAGCACGATGCGCATGGTGTCGGGGTACATCTCCTTCACCCGCGACAGGAACTGGGTGCCGCTGATGCCGGGCATGCGCTGGTCGGAAACGATCACCTGCACGCGGTTCTTGGCCAGCAGCTCGAAGCCCTCGGTGGCATTGGTCGCGGTGTGGATGACGTAGCCGTCGCGACGCAGCACGCGCACCAGGGCGCGCAACACGTTCTCCTCGTCGTCCACCAGCAGCAGGCCGCGCTCGGGCCGCGCCAGGCTCATCACCATGGGGGCGACATAGCGCTTGGCGAGCAGTGCCGTGGCCTCCTCGGCCGGTACCGGCGGACTGAACAGGAAGCCCTGGAACTCGTCGCAGTGGTTGCGCAGCAGGTAGCCGAACTGGGCCTCGGTCTCGACGCCCTCCGCGATCACCTTCAGATGCAGCTCGTGACCCATCGCCGTGATCGCCCGCGCGATCGCCGCCTCGCTGCCGGCCAGCGCCACGTCGCGCACGAAGCTCTGGTCGATCTTCAGGCGATCGACCGGGAAGCGCTTCAACTGGCTCAGGCAGCTGTAGCCGAGACCGAAGTCGTCGAGCGCCAGCTGCACGCCCAGCGCCTTCAGCTTGGACAGCACCGCCAGCGAGCGCGCGAGGTTCTCGACGATGGCCGACTCGGTGGTTTCCAGCTCCAGCATGTGCGCCGGCAGGTCGGCGGCCTGCAGGGCATCGCGCACTTCGTCGACGAAGCTCATGCGATGCAGCTGCAGGGCGCTGACGTTGACGCCGACGCGCAGTTCGGTGTGGCCCATGTCCAGCCAGCGGCGGCCCTGGCGGCAGGCTTCCTGCAGCACCCAGCGGCCGAGGTCGATGATGCTGCCCAGCTCTTCGGCCACCTGGATGAAGCGGCCGGGTTCGATCAGGCCGCGGTCGCCGGTGCGCCAGCGCACCAGGGCCTCCATGCCGGTGATGCGGCCGTCGCTGCCGTTGACCTGTGGCTGGAAGTAGAGGACGAACTCGTTGGCGTGGATGGCGCTCTTCAGCCGGCTGCCCAGCGACAGGCGCTCGCGCAGCTCCTCGGCATGCGAGGCCGAGGACGCCAGCACCGAGTTGCGGCCGCTGCGCTTGGAGCGGTACATCGCCGACTCCGAGCACTGGAACAGTTCGACCGGATCGCGCGCGTTGTCGGGATAGAGCGCTACGCCGATGGTTCCGGACAGGAACAGCTGCGAGCCGGCCACCGGCACCGGCACTTCGAGGGTTTCGCGGATCTGCTCGGCGATCGCCAGCGGCTCGCACTCGCCCGGGCGGTAGCGCAGCGCCAGCACGAACTCGTCCGAGGTCAGCCGCCACAGCTTGCCGGCGGCGCCGGTGATGTAGCGGATGCGCGAGGCCAGCAGGCGCAGCACCTCGTCGCCGCCGCGATAGCCGACGCTTTCGTTGACCGACTGGAAGCGGTCGATGTCGATGCACCACAGCGCCACCTGCTCGCCGGCGCCGGCGGCTTCCTCGAACAGCCCTCGCAGGGCATCGTCGGGATCGATGAAGCGCGGCAGCCCGGTGACCTGGTCATGGCGGGCCAGATAGGCCAGCTCGGCCTCGTGGCGACGGCGGTCGGTGAGGTCGGTGGACACGCCGATGTAGTGGGTGACCTCGCCCTCGGCGTCGCGCACCGGCGCCAGCGTCAGCTGGTTCCAGAACAGGCTGCCGTCGCGCCGGTAGTTGCGCAGCACGACCTCGCACTCGCCCTGTTTGGCGAGCGTTTCGCGCACCGTGCGCAGCGCTTCCTGGTCGCGATCCTCGCCCTGCAAGAAGCGGCAGTTGCGGCCGAGGATCTCGGACTCGGCATAGCCGCTCATGCGCACGAAGGCCGGGTTCACATAGACGGTCGCCAGATCGGCGCTGCGCGCATCGGCGATCAGCATGCCGCTCTTGCTCGACTCGAAGGCCCGCGCGAGCAGGCGTGCTTCGGCCTCGGCCGCGCGTTTGGCGGTGACGTCGTTGATCAGCACCAGCCGCGCCACGCGCTCTTCGAAGCGGATGTCGTGGGCGGTGATCTCGACCCAGATGATGCTGCCGTCGCGACGGACGTGCCGCACCGGTCCGCGCCGGTAGGGGCCGGGTCGCGAGGCCCTGACTCCGGCGAGGAAGGCGGGTACGTACTCGGCCGGGCGCAGGTGGGTGGAATCCATGCGCGCGAATTCCTCGCGCGAGTAGCCGTAGTGCTCGACCGTCGCCTGATTGACCGCGAGGAAGCGCAGGGTCTCGTTGTCGCAGACCCACATCGGCATCGGGTTGGCCTCGAACAGCAGGCGATAGCGCGCCTCGCTGGCCTCGATCAGGCGCACGTCCTCGGCGCGGTCGAGCGCATAGCGCACGCTGCGGCCCAGCCGCTCGGCGTCGAGTCCACCCTTGACCAGGTAGTCGGCAGCACCGGCTTCCATCGCCCGCAGGTCGACCTCGCGGCTGCCCTGGCCGGTGAGCAGGATCACCGGCAGCGGGGTCGCGCTGTGGGCGACCTGTTCGATGAAGGCGATACCGCTGTCGGGGCCGATCCGGTAGTCGACCAGGCAGATGTCGAAGGGCGCCTCGCCCAGCAGGCGGAAGCCCTGTTCCAGGCTGGCGGCGGCGGTCACGTCGGCGCGGAAGTCCTCGACCTCGTCGAACAGCGCGCGGGTCAGGAAGACGTCGTCCTCGTCATCGTCGATCAGCAGCACGCGGATCCGTGGCACCGGCCGGGCCATCATTCGCCGGCTCCCGCGGGCGGCGCGACATCCAGCCAGCGGCGGGCGATCAGGCCGACCATGTCGAGCAGGGCGCCGTACTCGGCGGGTTTGACGAAGTAGGCGTCGCAGCCGGCGCGGCGGGCGCGGCTGGCATCATCCTCGGCGGCCGAGGTCGACATCACCACCACCGGCACCGCCGCCAGGGCGGGGTTGGCACGCAGCCGGTCCAGCGTCTCGCGGCCGTCCATGCGCGGCATGTTGAGGTCGAGCAGGACCAGCTGGGGCGGGCTGTCCAGCGGCGCCGCATCGATCGCTTGCAGCAGGCTCTCGCCATCGCCGTGGAAGTCGAGCCGGCAGGCGATGCCGCACTGCTCGAAGGCGTCGGAGAGCAGGCGACGGTCGTCGCTGTCGTCTTCGGCGACCAGGATCCAGCAGGGTCGGGTGGCGTGGGCGGGCATCAGGCGGAATCCTCGCAGACGGGCGTCGCGCTGGAAAGGGCGCGGCCGGCCGGCAGGTCGAGCTCGAAGCGGGCACCTTCGCCCGGACGGCCCTCTGCGTGGATCTGGCCGCCGTGGCGTTCGACAATCTTGCGCACGATCGCAAGGCCAATGCCCGAGCCCTCGTAATCGCTGCGGCCGTGCAGCCGCTGGAAGGGCGCGAAAATGCGCTCCTGGTACCTGTTGTCGAAACCGATGCCGTTGTCCTCGACCACCAGGTGCACGCGGCCGCCGCGCAGCTGTGCCGACACCCGCACCTGCGGCCGGCGCTCCGGCGCCGCGAACTTCAGCGCGTTGCCCAGCAGGTTCTGCAGCAGCTGGCGCATCTGCGTGGGGTCGGCCTCGACCTCCGGCAGCAGGCCGGCCTCGACCGTAGCACCGCTGGCCTCGATGCGGCTTTCCAGGTCGGACAGCACTTCGGCCAGCACCCGCGACAGCGCGACCCGCTGCGGCTGGTGGGCATTGCGCGAGACCCGCGAGTAGGCCAGCAGGTCGTTGATCAGGGTCTGCATGCGCGCGGCCGCCGAGCGCATCCGCCGGATGTAGTCGGCGGCGCTGTCGTCGAGCCGGTCGCCCAGATGCAGGCGCAGGCGGTCGCCGAAGGCCTGGACCTTGCGCAGCGGCTCCTGCAGGTCGTGCGAGGCAACGAAGGCGAAGTCCTGCAGCTCCTGGTTGCGCGCCTCGACATCTGCCAGTGCCGCCTGCAGGGCGGCCTGCGCCCGCCGCGCTTCGCTGACGTCGGTCTGGATCAGGAACACTCCGACCGTGGTGCCGTCCACCTCGATCGGCAGGGTGGTGCTGACCGCATCGAAACGCCTGCCGCCGGCGTCCTCGGCCAGCAGTTCGAAGCGCTGGATGCCGCCCTCGGCGGCGAGCTGGATCCGCTCGCTGATCAGCGCATGGGTGTCGGCGGGCAGGATATCGGTGAGCGCGTGGCCGATAAGCGCCTCGCGCCCGCGGCCACTGACCGCCTCGGCGGCGGCGTTGCAGTCCTCGATGCGGCCGGCGGGGTCGAGCGCGAACACCGCGTCCGGCACCAGGGAGAACAGGGACCGCAGGCGCTGCCGGCTGTCCTCCAGGCGGCGACGCGCGGCATTGGTCTTCAGCGCGATCGCCGACACCGAGACCGCCGAGTCGATCGCCTGCAGCAGCTCGAACGAAGGTGCGCCCGGCTGCGCCAGGTAGCAGGCCAGCACGCCGCTGACGCGCGCGTCCTGGCTCTGGATCGGGGTGGCGACGATGCCGCGGATCCCCTCGGCCGCGCAGGCCGCGTGGATGCGCGCATAGGCAGGGTCTGCCAGCACGTCCTCGATGACGATGCGCTCGCCGCGCTCGACGGCGATGCGGCTGGGCGCTATGCCCGGCACGGTGCTCAGGCCGAGCATGTTGGCCTTGAAGGCAGCACTGAGCGCGGGCGCCTCCAGGCCGCTGGCGCCGCGGTTGAGGTCGACCCCGTAGGCGATCGCGACCCGCACGGGATGGCCATGCTGCAGCTGGTCGATCACCGCGCGCAGGCTCTGCTGCAGGGTGTGGCCGGTGGCGATCCCGCGCAGCACTTCGATCTTCTCCTGCTCGCGCTGCTGCGCCTCGCGCTGGCGGCTGATGTCCTGCATCGTGCCCAGCAGGTAGACCGGCCTGCCGCCCTCGTCCCGGGCGATCCGCGCCTGGGTGTGGACCCACAGCACGCGGCCATCGGGATGCACGACGCGATAGTCCAGCTCCAGCAGGTCGGCCGTCGCCAGCGCCTGGCGGAACTGCTCGCGCACCCGCGCCCTGTCCTCGGGGTGCAGGCGCGCCTTGGCGCTGTCCACGGCGAATTCGCCGTCAGCGAGCCCGAGGATGCGGCGACTGACTTCGGAGGCCTCGAAATCGATGATCTCGCCGCCGCGGAAGTGCAGTTCCCAGGTGCCGAGACCGGCGACGCGCTCGGCACCGGCCAGCAGGGCGCGATTGCGCGACAGCGCCTCGAGTTGCTGCTGCAGATCGGCGCGGGTCTTGCGCAGCGCCTCGATCAGGCTGGCCCAGTCGCGCGCCAGCGCCAGGATCTGGCCGAACTGGTCGAGCACCTCCAGCTCGTCGTGTCCGAACTCGGCCTCCGACGGCGCCGACAGCAGCAGGTGTCCGCCGCTGCCTCCCGCCGTGGAGCGCAGCGGCACGCACAGCAGGCCCGCCAGCGGCAGGTCCAGCGCGCTGGCGCTCAGTTCGCCGTAGGCGGACTGCGCAAGCAGCTCCACCGTGCTCAGCCGGCGCGCTCCGCCGCGCGCCAGCCGCTGCAGGAAATGCAGCGTCTCGGGGTCGATCGCAGACGGCCAGGCAAGCTGCGGATCGAGATCGACGCTGGCCTGCGGTGAGGACTGCTGCGGATCCGCCGATGTCTCCAGCAGCAGGGCGACCCCGCAATGGAAGGCGCGCCGCACCTCGGCAAGCAGGACCGGCACGAGGTCGGCATCGCCCAGCTTCTGGCTGGCCAGCAGCGAGGCCTGGTGCAGCGACTGCAGTTGCCGTGCCTGTCGCTCGGAGCGCGCCAGTGCGGCCTGCAGCGCCTGCGCCTGGCGCTTCTGCGCGCTGATGTCCTGCAGGGTGCCGGAGATCGCGCGGATGCGGCCGCCCGAGTCGCGTTCCGCCCGCGCCAGGCTCAGCGCGTCGATCCACTGGCCGTCGGTGCGCTGCACGCGGTGCTCCAGCAGGATCTCGCGGCCCTCGCTGAGCAGGGCATCCAGCGCCAGCGACAGCCCGCCGCGCTGGACCGCCGGCACGTGCTGCAGCAGCAGGTCACGCGACGGCTGCAGCTGCCCAGGCAGCAGGCCGAGGATGCGGTAGAGCTCGTCGCTCCACAGCCAGGTTTCGCGGTGCAGGTCGTAGCGCCAGCTGCCGACCCTGGCGAGGCGCTGGGCGCCGCGCAGAGCCGCCTCGCTGCTGGCCAGGGCCTCGGCGCGCTCGCGCTGCTCGCCGATATCGCGCAGCAGCACGGCCAGGCCGTTCGGATGGGCGAAGGCGCGCACCTCCAGCCAGCGCCGCGAGCGCGGATTGAAGGCCTCGAAGCGGGACTCGCTGGTCTGTCCCAGCGCATGCGCCAGCGCCCCGCCGTGGCCCTCGCTTGCCAGCTCCGGCCAGAGTTCGGCCAGCTCGGTGCGGGCGGCGACTTCGCCCTCGCCGGCGAGCATGCGGGTCGCCTGCAGGTTGGTGAAGGACACCCGCAGTTCGCGGTCCAGGAACAGGAAGCCGTCGCTGATGCTCGACAGGATCAGGCCGATCTCGTCGAGCGAGCGGTCCAGCGCCGATTCGGTGGCCTGGCGCGCCGCGACCTCGCGCTCCAGGCCGCGCGCGATCGACTCGGCGTTGCGCGCGCGCTGCTGCGCCACCAGCGCCAGACGCACCGCTGCGGCAAGGCTGCCGCCCAGCAGGATGCTCATCACCAGCACCAGGGTCGGCAGCCGCGAGCCCATCAGCTGGACGAGCTCCGGTAGTGGCTGCACCCGCAGCCGCCAGCCCTCGCCGAGGCCCTGCAGACTGCGCTCCACGCTGCCCGAATCGACCGCGGCACGCTCGCCGCGGGCCTCGTGGATCAGGCTCTCGCCCTGCTGCAGGCGCAGCGCGAACGGCAGCTCTGGACCCTCTAGCGGCGCCTGCGCGAGACGCGAGGCGTCGACCAGCAGGCGCAGGCGCTCACCAGGCTGGGTGCCGGCGACCGACACGATCATCCATGCGGGACGCTCGGCGCCGAGCAGGGGCGAGGCCTCCAGCGGACGCTCCTCCAGCAGGCCGGCGAACAGCGCGCGCAGTCGGCTTTCCTGGCGTTCCAGCTGGGCTGCCAGGGCGGGGTCGCGCAGCTGCCAGCCGCTGCCGCGGGCGTCGGCGATCGCGATCACCGCGGCATCCGCTTCGGCAAGCAGGCGCATTGCGCTGTCGCCCAGCGTCGGCGCCAGCTGCAGCTGGCGCGCAAGCTGGTCGAGACGCTGCTGCAGGCGGCCCTGCAGCAGATCGGCGACGTCCGTGCTGGCGCGCTCGATGCGCAGCGTGTTGTCCGGCAGCACCGCGCGCCACCCGACCACGCCCAGCAGCACGGTCATGGCGCCGAGCGTGGCCGGCAGCCACGCGGCCAGCGGGCGCTGCGCATCGCGGCCCAGATCCGACAGCAGCACCAGGGCGAGACCGAGGGCGAACTGCCCCAGCGAGGCCAGCGGCCCCAGTGCCTTCGCCTCGCCCCAGGGATTGAGGCGGTCGGTCTCGAGCAGAAAGCCGAGCAGGCCCAGGCCGGCGATCAGGATCAGCAGCAGTCCGCAGGCCCAGGCCAGCGTCCGCCAGCCGAGCTGGCGCTGGCGCTGCTGCAGGCAGAACAGACCGACGCTGGCGAGTCCAAGCGAAAGTTCCGAGGTCAGCGGCAGCGGAGCGCTCAGCCCTACATCAAGGCCGAACATCGGCGCCGCCCAGCCGGCGGCGGTGACCACGACCAGCGTGGCCAGGGCAAGCAGCAGGCCGGTGGCCCAGCGGCGCTGGCTGCTGGCGACGGCCAGAAGGCAGAGCGTTGCCATGGCGAAGGCGGTAGGCGCCAGCAGCTCGATGTCGAGCTGCGGCAGGCGGCTGCAGCCATCGACCACGGCCGCGGCCAGGGAGAATGCGGTCGCCAGGCGCGCGCCCTCGCGCAGGCCCATGCCCATGGGCAGTCCGCGCCGGAGCAGGGCGGCCCCCAGTCCAATCGCCGCGCAGGACAGCAGCAGCGGAAACGCCCCCAGGGTTGCGCCGCTGGGGCGACCGCCGAACACGCCGAGCGCGTTCAGTCCCCCCAGCAGCAGCAGCGCGCCGGACAGCAGGCTGAGCAGACTCTGGCGCGCCGCTGACCGGTAGCGCGCCAGCCCCAGCGCCGCCGCCAGCGCTGCCGCCGCCAGCAGCGCGAGCGAGGCGGGCCCGTTCCAGCCCCACATCGCGTACGCGCCGATCACCAGCACGCCGGCGACGCCCGCGCCCACCGCCTGCGCCGCGAGCACCGCGCGCAGCGCCGGCACCGGCCACAGCAAGGCCAGGGTGGCCAGGGTGGCCCACAGCGCCGTCGCCGCCGCACTCCACAGTCCGAGCGAGCCCGACAGCAGCGCCAGGCCGACCGCTGCCGCGCCGCTGGCCGCAGCAAGCACGTCGGCAGCGCGGAGGTTGATCAGGGCAGGGGGGCTGTTCAGTCGAGGGCTCCGCGGATCCGCACCAAGCTTACTGAACGCCGGCAGGCAAAGCGCGCGCCGCGGCACGGGCCATGCACGCGTCCCGGCGTCGCACCCGGCCGGTGCCTGCCCACCGGGGCGGCGCGGCGAACTTCCGGCTGCGAATCCCATGCTCGGGAAGCCTTTCGTACACGCAAGCGAGGACAGGCGAGTGCAACTCGGATCAGGCGGAACATGAGCACGCCGACGCGCGAGCGTCGCGAGCCGCCGCGCCCGGTGGCCGTCGGTGCCGGTATTCCGTCGCCGCGACGGGCCCCGGTGCCTGCGCCGGCGGTGCCTGCGCCGCTGGTGGTCGAGAGCGTGGCCAGCGCGCTGGCCGATCCGGCGGATGCGGTCGCCGAGCTGCGAGCCGAGCTGCAGCGCCGCAGGCCGGGGCTGGCGCCGACCGCCGCGATCTTCTTCTGCGACGGCCTGTATCCACTGCAGTCGCTGGCCGATGCGCTGAAGGCCGGCTTTGCCTGTCCGCTGCTGGGCTGCACCAGCGGCAGCCAGATCGGCCCCGACGGCTTCCGCAGCGGCGGCATTTCACTGCTGGCCTGCTATGGCGACGGTCTGGGCTTGTCGACCCACCTGATCGAGCCCCTGGCCCAGGCCGAGTCCGCCGTGCAGCGGATCGCCGCCGGCCTGGCCGAGCGCCCGCCCGCGCCAGGCTGTCGTCGCTTCGGCCTGCTGCTCGTGGATGGCCTGCATCAGGGCGAGGAGCGGCTGGCGCACACGCTCTACCACGGCCTTGGCGACGTGCCTTTCGTCGGCGGCTCGGCCTCGGATGAAATGCGCTTCGAACACACCCCGGTCTACTTCGACGGGCGTTTCCGCAGCAATGCGGCCGTGTTTGGCGTGTTCGAAACCGCGCATCCGTTCCAGGCCTTCCGCGTGCAGCACTTCGTGCCGCGTCGCGAGCGGCTGGTGATCACCGAAGCCGACCCCGAACGCCGGCTGGTCATCCAGATCAACGGTCTGCCTGCCGCCGAGATGTATGCGCATGCGCTGGGCGTCGGCGAGTCGGAGCTGACGCCGGAACTCCTCGAAGCCCACCCCCTGCTGCTGCGGGTCGGCGACACCCATGTGGTGCGCGCGATCAGCCGGGTCACCCGCGCCCGTGCGCTGTCCTGCCTGTCGGCCGTCGAGGCCGGCGTGCTGGTCGACATCGGCGATGCGCGCTCGCCGCTGCAGGCACTGCAGCGCGGCTTCGCCGAAGTCGAGCGGCAGCTCGGCGCGCCCGTCCTGGTGCTGGGCTGCGACTGCACGCTGCGGCGCCGCCAGGCCGAACGCGAGAACCAGCTGGCCGAGATCGGCGGCTTTCTGGCGGCGCAGCGGGTGTTCGGCTTCTCCACCCACGGCGAGCAGTTCAACGGCCTGCACATCAACCAGACCTTCACCGCGATCGCGGTGGCTGCCCGGAGCTGAGCGGAATGAGCCCTGTTTCTCCCAAGGAGCCCGGATCGGAGGCAGCGACACGACTGGCCAGCCAGGGCGCGGCCGAGGACGCCGATCCCGCGGAGCTGCGGCGCTTGCTGGCCGCGCGCGACCGCACCATCGAAGTGCTGATGCAGCGCCTGGAGCATCGTGGCAGCAGCGACCCGTCCGCCTTCGACCTGCTGGAGCAGAACATCGCGCTTGAGGCCGTGGTCTCGCGCAAGACGCGCGAACTCGATCGCGAGCGCACCCAGCTGCAGCAGGCCCTGGCCGAGCTGCGCAGCACCCAGGCGCGCCTGCTGCAGTCGCAGAAGATGGAGGCCATCGGTCAGCTCGCCGCTGGCGTGGCGCATGAGATCAACACGCCGGTCCAGTACGTCAGCGACAACGTCAGCTTCCTGCGCTCGGGCTTCGACACCCTGCTGGCGGTGGTCGACCAGTACCTGGCCCTGCTCGCCGAGGCGCGCGCTGGCGCGCTGCCGCCCGAGCGGCTCGACGCCGCCGAGGCCGCGCTGAAGGCCGCGCGCCTCGACTACCTGCGGCGCAACGTGCCCGATGCCTTCGACGAATCGCAGGAGGGGCTGCACCGCGTCTCGCACATCGTGATGGCGATGAAGCGCTTCTCGCATCCCTCGGGCGAGGACATGGAGCCGGTCGACCTCGCCGAACTGATCGATACCACCGTGATGGTGGCGCGCAACGAGTGGAAGTACGTGGCCGAGCTCGAGACCCGCTTCGACCCCGCGCTCCCCTCGGTGCCCTGCTTCCGCGACCAGATCAGCCAGGTGGTGCTGAACCTGATCGTCAATGCCGCCCATGCGATCGGCGACGTGGTGCTGAAATCGCCGGGCAGCAAGGGCCGCATCGAGATCAGCACGCGACTTGCCGGCGACTACGCCGAGATCCGCGTCGCCGATACCGGCGGCGGCATTCCCGAGGCCATCCAGCGCTCGGTGTTCGATCCTTTCTTCACCACCAAGCCGGTGGGCAAGGGCACCGGCCAGGGGCTGTCGATGGCCTATGCCACCATCGTCGACAAGCACCGCGGGCGCATCCACTTCGAGACCGAGCCCGGCCAGGGCACCTGCTTCGTCATCGAGCTGCCGCTGCAGGCCCAGGCCGGCGAGGAAGCCGCATGAGGGTGCTGTTCGTCGACGACGAGCGACGCGTGCTGGTGGGCCTGGAGCGCATGCTGTTCGGGCTCAACCGCGACTGGGAGATCCTGCTCGCCGACAGCGGCGAAGCAGCGCTGGCCGAGTTCGAGCGCGGCCCGGTCGACGTGGTGGTCACCGACATGCGCATGCCGGGCATGGACGGCGCCGAGCTGCTGAAGCGGATCCAGCAGAAGTCGCCCTCGACCCTGCGCATGCTGCTGTCCGGACACACCGAGACGCAGGCGGCGATGCGCGCGCTGAACGTCGCCCAGCAGTTCCTGTCCAAGCCCTGCGAGCCGCAGGTGCTGGTCGACACCATCGAAGGTGCGGTGGCGCTGCGCAACCTGCTGGCGGATCCGGCGATCGGCGAAGTGGTGGGCAGGATCAAGCGCCTGCCGGCGGCGCCGCACGTGTTCGCCAAGCTCAACCAGGCGCTGCAGGATCCGAACTGCGACGCCCGCCAGATCGGCGCCATCCTCGCCGAGGATCCGGCGCTGACGGCCAAGGTCCTGCACATGGCCAACTCGGCATTTTTCCCTTCGGCCGGTCGCGCGGTCACCGATCTCAGGACAGCGGTCTCGCGGATCGGCTCGACCATGATCCGCAACCTGGTGCTGGCAGCGGAGGTCTTCAGCCAGGACGCCGGGCGCGCCGACGTCAATGTCCTGCAGCGCCAGGCCCTGCTGACCTCGCTGATCGCCGGCCGCATCGCTGCCGGTCGCGCCGACGTCGATCAGGCCGGCATCGCTGCCCTGCTGGCCAACGTGGGCAAGCTGCTGCCGCAGCCGGAAGGCGCGGCGGCGGAGCGCTTCGGCTACTCCGAAGTCGGCGCCTATCTGCTCGGGGTGTGGGGCCTGCCGATGGCCATCGTCGAGGCGGTGGCCCACCATCGCCAGCCGCAGCGCAGCGGTGCGCGCGAGTTCGGCCTGGTCGGCATTGTCCACGTCGCGGTGGCCCTGGCGACGGGCGAGGAGGTCGACGAGCTGCATCTGGAGCGCATGCGCGTTCTCGACCGCCTGCCGGATTGGCGCGCCAAGGCGCAGCGCATCGTCGAGAGCAGCGATGACTGAGCCCCTGCCGCGCGTGCTCGCCGTGGACGATGAGCCCAACATCCTGCGCGCATTGACGCGCAGCCTGTACGGCAGCGTCGAACTGGCGACCGCAGTTGGACCCGAAGAAGGCCTGAAGGCGCTCGAAGCAGATCCGCACTTCGACGTCGTGCTGTCCGACCTGCGCATGCCCGGCATGGACGGCCTGCGCTTCCTCGCATGCGTTGCCCAGCGCTGGCCGGCCACGGTGCGCATCCTGCTGACCGGCATGGGCGACAGCGACAGCAGCGATGCGGCTCGCGCCAGCGGCGCCATTCACCGCGTGCTGGCCAAGCCCTGCCCGGCGGAAGAGCTCAAGCGCGCCATCGCCGAAGCCATGGGCCGGACGGATGCGTGAAGGCTGAGGTGCTGCGGCACGCGCCGGTGCCCGCTGCGCTGTTTCCCGAATCCCGAATCCCGGCCCTTCAGGCATCCAGATCCGGGATCAGTCCGCTCTCCAGCCGGGCGATCAGGTCCTTGATGCGCAGCTTGCGCTTCTTCAGCCGCCGCAGCTGCAGCTCGTCGGTGCCGGGGGTTTGCGCCATGCGCTCGATCGCTGCATCGAGATCGCGGTGCTCCAGCCTGAGCTCGGCGAGCTGGGTGACTGCATCGGCGGTATCGCTCGACAGCATCGGGGGCATCCATGGCGCGTGGCGGAAGCGAGCCGCAAGCTTAACCCGCGGACGGGGCTGCGCCAGAGGCACGGCGGGTGCCGTGAACGCGCACCCGGCGCCCCGGTAAGGCGCTGCTAAACTGCGCGGCCGCCCGCGTCCTCCGGCGCACCGCCTTCTCGCCCCTGCGATGCCCCTTCCCATGTCCAGCGCCCGCAAGCACGAATACGAGCACAACAAGCTGGCCAAGCGCCTGCGCCACCAGGTCGGCCAGGCCATCGCCGACTTCGGCATGATCGAAGAAGGCGACAAGGTCATGGTCTGCCTGTCCGGCGGCAAGGACAGCTACACGATGCTGGACGTGCTGCTGCAGCTGCAGGCCAAGGCGCCGGTGCGCTTCGAGCTGGTGGCGGTCAACCTCGACCAGAAGCAGCCGGATTTCCCCGAGCACATCCTGCCGGCCTACCTCGAAGGCCTCGGCGTGCCTTTCAAGATCCTGGAGCAGGACACCTACTCGGTGGTCAAGCGGGTGGTGCCCGAGGGCAAGACGATGTGCTCGCTGTGCTCACGCCTGCGTCGCGGCGCGCTCTACACCTACGCCGCCGAGCAGGGATTCACCAAGATCGCGCTCGGCCATCACCGCGACGACCTGCTGGCGACCTTCTTCATGAACCTGTTCTTCCACGCCAAGCTCTCGGGCATGCCGCCCAAGCTGCGCTCGGACGACGGCCGCCACATCGTGATCCGCCCGCTGGCCTACGTGGCCGAGGCCGACATCGCGCGCTACGCCGAGGCCAAGGGCTTCCCGATCATCCCCTGCAACCTCTGCGGCTCGCAGGAGAACCTGCAGCGCAAGCAGGTGCGGCGGATGATGGACGAGTGGGAGCGCACCGCGCCGGGCCGCCTCGAAACCATGGCCCGCGCGCTGGGCGATATCCGGCCCTCGCAGCTGTCGGATCGCAGTCTCTTCGACTTTCTCGCGCTGGGTCGCGCGTCCGACGCACCGCTGCCGGATGCGCATGCGTGGCTGGCGGGTGAGCCTGCGGAGTCCATGAGCGAAGCGCGCGCAGCTCCCGCAGTCGAAGCGGTCGATGCGCCTGCACGCGTGCTGGAGATTCCAGTGCGGCTGCAGGCGTGAATGCGCATGTACGCCTGCATCCGGGTTCTCCTCACGCTCAATTCGAAGACCGCACCCCTCTCCCGCCGGGAGAGGGGTCGGGGGAGAGGGTTCGGGGCTTGCGCAGTCGTCGGAGAGTAGGACGCACTGTTGCCTTCACCTCGCGGCGTTGAGCGAACGATCCGCACGGGTTGACGATTGACGGACCGCCGGACCCTCTCCCCAACCCCGACTTTCGCTACGCTCGGGCTCACCGACCCGTGGGCTGCCACCGGCAGCCCTCAAACGGGCCCTCTCGCTCCACGGGGAGAGGGGCAAAATCACCACCGCTCGCGCGGCGAGCAATGACCGCCCGCAGCCCCATGCGCGAGCCTAAACAGGACACCTAATGTTCTTCCGCAACCTGACCCTGTTCCGCTACCCCACCTCGATCAACGACAGTTTCGAGGACCTCGACGACAAGCTCGCCGAGCACGTGTTGAAGCCCGTCGGCCCGCTGGAACTGTCCTCGCGCGGCTTCGTCTCGCCGCTGGGCCGCGGCGAGCAGGCGCTGTCGCATCGCGTCGCCGAGGCCCTGCTGCTGACGCTCGGCAGCGAGGACAAGCTGCTGCCCGGCTCGGTGGTCAATGCCGTGCTGTCGGAGAAACTGGACCACATCCGCGAGAGCGAAGGCCGCAACCCCGGCGGCCGCGAGCGCAAGCGCATCAAGGACGAAGTGCTGACCGACCTGCTGCCGCGGGCGTTCTCGCGCCCCTCGCGCTGCTCGGGATATCTCGACCTGGGCCTGGGCTGGTGCGTGATCGATACCAGCAGCCGCAAGAACGCCGAGACCTTTGTCACCGCGATCCGCGAGGCCCTGGGCAGTTTCCCGGCGGTGCCGGTGAATGCCGAGACCAGCCCGCGCGCGCTGATGACCGCCTGGATCGACGGTGAGCCCCTGCCTGAAGGTTTCGTGCTCGGCGACGAGTGCGAGTTGCGCGACCCGGTCGACTCAGGCGCCATCATCAAGTGCCGTCGCCAGGAGCTCAGCGCCGAGGAAGTCCGCGAGCACCTGAAGTGCGGCAAGCAGGCGTTCCAGGTCGCCCTGGTCTTCGAGGAGCGCATCAGCTTCGTGCTCGGCGAGGATCTGGTGATCCGCAAGCTGAAGTTCCTCGAAGCGGCCACCGAAGCCCTGGAGCAGGGCGAGCGCGACACCCAGCGCGACGAGATCGACGCGATATTCGCGCTGATGAGCGGCGAGCTGCGCGTGCTGCTCAAGCGGCTGGAAGAGATCCTCGGCCTCAGCCGCGCCGAGGCGTAGCCCGGACATTCCATGAGGTCGCGAAAAGCCGCTCCCGTTGTCGTTCCTGTATTCGCGAGTCAGGGTCAACACTGGCGCGGTGGCGAGTGCATCGCGGCGGCTTTTCGCTGGCACGGCCCTCGCTTGTTCTTTGCGGCGATCGCCGCGTTGCTCCTCGCCCCAGTGGGGCCCGCCACTGGGGGGCGTCGCGCCTTGCGCTCGCCGCAAAGTCCGGCGCGATCGTCCGCGCCCCCTCATGGCATGGCCGGGCTCAGCTCATGAGCCGCCTGCTGCGCTCCGAGCGGCGGCTGCGCCTGCCCGACGGCAGCGAGGCGGGCATCGTCGAGGTGCGTGACGCGCGGGCGCGGCGCCTGAAGCTGATGGTGTCCGAGCGCGGCCCGCGCCTCACCGTGCCGCGCGGTGTGGGCGAGATCGAGATCCGCCAGTTCCTGGAGCAGCACCGCGGTTGGCTGGCCCAGCAGCTGCGTGCGCTGGCGGTGCCTTCGGCCTTGCCGGGGCAGGACAACGAGGCCGCGCCGACGTCCGATCCCGCCCGCCCGGATCATCTGCTGCTGCGCGGCGCGCAGCTGCCGATCCAGCGCGTCGAGTCGCGGCGGCTTGCCGCGCTGCCGTCCGCCAGCCACATCGAACTGCACCTGCCGCCGCGCTACACGCCGCTGCAGCTGCAGCGGGTCATGGCGGATTTCCTGCTGGCCGAAGCGCGGCGCGACCTCGGCCACTGGCTGCCGCAGTACCTGCCGACCCTGCCTGCCGCGCCGCGCAGCATCCGCCTGCGTCCGCTGTCCAGCCTGTGGGGCTCGCTCAACGCCGCCGGTGCGGTCTCGCTCGACCTCGCCCTGGTGCAGGCGCCGCCGCGGGTGTTCGAGTACGTGCTGGTGCACGAGCTCTGCCACCTGCTGCAGCGCAATCACTCGCCGGCCTACTGGGCCGAAGTGCGCGCTCGCATGCCCGACCACCTGCAGCAGCGCGCCTGGCTGAAGCAGCACGGGCTGGGGCTGAAGGCGCGGCTGCGGCAGCTGCTGGCGATCGAGGCCTGAGCGTGTGCTCCGGCGCTGGCGCCGGAGCGCGGGATTCGGGATTCGGGATTCAGGATTGGGTGCGAAGCGATGCGCACGCGCACGCGCACGCGCGGCTGCGGCGCGCATTGCCGAACGTCCGAGCGCTCTGCGCTGCACTCCTGGGCGCGGCGACCATCAGAGATGGCCACGATTTGGTTGCCCAAATCGCATAGGGCTTTAGCCCAGACGCCCCTTCTTGGACCCACCTGAGGACACCCAGCCCTCACCCCAACCCCTCTCCCGAGGGGAGAGGGGCTCGAAGCCCGGCGGCTCGCCGCTGCGTGGAGCGCGAGCCCGCTGCTAATCCCCAATCCCAGCTCTTCACTATTGCGACGCGTTCGCATTTGCAATAAGCTCTCTACGACTTCTTGACACCCGTCCAGCCGACGCCAGACCGGGTTTTCCAGCTTCCCCAGGAGAACCAATGTGAGTCTGCGTTCGACGGTGCCTGCGCGCGCCACGCTGTCGCTTTGCCTTGTTTCCGCCCTGGCGGCCACGCCCGCCGCCCGCGCCGAGGCCTCGGCGACTGCCGCTGCCGCCGAGCGGCTCGACCAGATCGTGGTCACCGCCTCGGGCTTCGCGCAGATGATCCGCGAGGCCCCGGCCAGCATCAGCGTGATCACCCGTGAAGAACTCGAACTGCAGAACTTCCACGGCCTGGCCGAGGCGCTGTCGGACGTGCAGGGCATCGACATCGGCGACGCCTGGGACAAGACCGGCGCGCCGGCGATCAGCATCCGCGGCATGCCGTCGGACTACACCCTGATCCTGATCGACGGCCGTCGCCAGAACGCCGCCGGCAATGTCACCCCCAACGGCTTCGGCGGCACCGCCAACAACTTCATTCCGCCGCTGTCCGCCATCGAGCGCATCGAGGTGATCCGCGGCCCGATGTCGACTCTGTACGGCTCGGATGCCATGGGCGGCGTGGTCAACATCATCACCCGCAAGGTGGCCGAGAGCTGGCGCGGCTCGCTGGGCCTCGACACCGCGCAGCAGGACGACAGCCGCTTCGGCAACACCCACTCGGGCAACTTCTACGCGACCGGTCCTCTGTCGCGCGAGACCCTGGGCCTCGCGGTGTGGGGCGGCTTCTTCGAGCGCGGCGAGGCCGACATCCGCTACCAGAACCTGGCCGGCACCGAGGTCGTGCCGTGGATGGGCGCCAACCCGGTGGCCTATGACAACTTCAACCTCGGCACGCGGCTGTCGCTGACGCCGGCCGAGAACCACGAACTCTGGTTTGAGGCCAGCCGCAACCGCCAGCGTTACGACAACAGCACGGGGCAGGTAGGCACGCTGGGCACCGGTGGTTACGGCCCGGAACAGCGCTACCACCGCGACCAGGCGACCCTGGCCTGGTCGGCGCGCCTCGGCTTCGGTGCGCTCGACACCACCCTCATGCAGAACACCACCGAGACGATCGGTCGCCTGATTCCGCCGGGCGTGGCCGGCGCCGGTACGCCGCGCAAGCTCGAAGCGCAGAACCAGGTGCTCGACGCCAAGCTCGTCACCGACTTCGAGCGCCACATGCTCAGCGTCGGCGGCCAATGGTGGGAGGCCGAGATGGTCGACGGCGTGGTCAGCGAGGCCTTCGACTTCCGCCAGTGGGCGCTGTTCGCCGAGGACGAGTGGAGCCTGCGCGATGACCTCAAGCTGACGCTGGGCGCGCGCCGCGACGACCACAGCACCTTCGGCGGCCAGACCAGCCCGCGAGCCTATCTGGTGTTCAACGCCAACGAGAACTGGGTGTTCAAGGGCGGCATCAGTCGTGGCTTCAAGACGCCGCGGGTGGAGCAGCTGACGCCGGGCATCAACGGTTTCGGCGGCCAGGGCCGCATCCCGCTGATCGGCACGCCCGGCCTCAAGCCCGAGACAAGCACCAATGCCGAGCTGGGCGTCCAATACGGCCGCGGCGATGACCTCAACATCGCCTTCAGCCTGTTCAACAACGAATTCAAGGACAAGATCGCCAGCGGCGTGCCGGTGCCGAACTGCAGCTTCGCGGCCTCGCCCAACCGTCCGGGTTGTGTGGATGTGGGCACCTGGCCGAGCATCGACACCTTTGGTCAGAGCGTGAACATCGATGAGGCCGTGACCCGCGGCTACGAGTTCTCGGCCAGCCTGCCGCTGATCCCGGCCTGGACGCTCAAGACCAACTACACCCACACCGACAGCGAGCAGAAGAGCGGTGCTGCCGCCGGCCAGCCGCTGACCAACACGCCGAAACACATGTTGAACGCGGCGCTCGAATGGCAGGCCAGCGCGGACTTCCGCCTGTTCCTGCGCAGCCAGTACCGCAGTGCGCGCTACCGCGGTGCCGGCCTGGCCCAGGACCAGCTGGGCGACTACAAGCCCTACACCGTGCACCACGTCGGCGGCAGCTGGCGCATCAACGAGCAGGTGTCCCTGAACGCCGTGCTTTACAACCTGTTCGACAAGAGCTTCATCGACTACGTCCCCTACGTCAGCAACCTCGGCACCGGCGCGATCAGCTACGCCAACACCCACATCAACAGTGAAGACGGCCGCCGGCTGTGGGTCTCGCTGAACGTGGACTTCTGACGGCGGGCATGCAGACCGTGCAGGCACAGCGAGGCTGGTGGTTGAAGCAGCTGCATCTCTGGCACTGGGTCAGCTCAGCCCTGTGTCTGGTGGCGATGCTGCTGTTCGCCATCACCGGCATCACGCTCAACCACGCCGGTCGCATCGAAGCGCGGCCGCGCGTGGAGCTGCGACTCGCCCAGTTGCCTGCGCCGCTGCTTGTTGAGCTGCAGGCGCGCGTCGAGGACGCCGACACCGCGCCCTTGCCGCCCGATGCCAACGCCTGGCTGCGCGCCGAACTCGATCTGCGCGTGGAAGCGATCGAGGCCGAATGGTCGCCGGAGGAAATCTACCTCTCGCTGCCGCGGCCGGGCGGCGATGCCTGGCTCAGCCTCGATCTGGAATCGGGCGAGGTGAAGCACGAGCGCACCGATCGCGGCTGGATCGCTTGGCTCAACGACCTGCACAAGGGCCGCCACACCGGTCCGGTGTGGTCCTGGTTCATCGATCTGTTTGCGGTGGCCTGCGTGGTGTTCTGCCTCACCGGTCTGGTGCTGCTGCAGATGCATGCGCGCCAGCGCCCCGGAACCTGGCCGGTGGTGGGCTTGGGCTTCGTGCTGCCCCTGCTGATCTCCCTGCTGTTTATCCATTGACCCGTCTGGAATCGCCGATGACTGACTCCCCGAAGTTCTTCGCCACCTGTCTCGTCGGCGCGCTGCTGGCGCTGGCGCCGCTCGCCGCCGTCCGTGCAGCCGAGCTGTCGATCGAGGTCGAGATCCCGCGCCTCGATGTCGCCGAGTACCACCGGCCCTATGTTGCCGCCTGGCTCGAATCGCCCGATGGCCAGGTCGCCGCCCAGCTGTCGGTCTGGTACGACATCGGCATGCGCGACAACGAAGGCACGAAGTGGCTGAAGGATCTGCGCCAGTGGTGGCGCCGCGGTGGCCGTGATCTCGACATGCCCGTGGACGGCCTGAGCGCGGCCACGCGCCCGGTCGGTCGCCATCCGCTGAAGTTCGATTCGACCCAGCCGCCGCTGGCCGGCCTCGCCGCCGGTGACTACCGGTTGATGGTGGAAGCCTCGCGCGAGGTCGGCGGCCGCGAGCTGCTGCAGATCGACTTCCAGTGGCCGCCGACGCAGGCCGTGGAACTGAGTGCCAACGGCGAGCGCGAGCTCGGCGCGCTCAGCCTGAAGCTGAAGCCCTGATCGAAATCCCGCATGCGCGGTGACGCGCAGCACCATCCTGACACCCGGAGAAGAAGTCCCATGCGCACCGCACTTCGCTACGCCGCACTCGCCCTGATCGCCGCCCTGCCGCTGTCCGCGCAGGCGCACAAGACCTGGCTGCTGCCCTCCGACACCGTGCTGTCCAGCGAGACCGCCTGGATCACCGTCGATGCGGCCGTCTCCAACGATCTGTACTACTTCAACCATGTGTCGCTGCGGCTGGACGCGCTGAATGTCGCCGCGCCCGACGGCAGCGCGGTGAGCCCGCAGAACGCGCACACCGGCCGCCTGCGCAGCGTCTTCGACCTGGAGCTGACGGCCCCCGGCACCTACCGCATCGCGCTCGCCAACAGCGGGCTGTTCGCGAGCTGGGAGGAGGGCGGTGAGCCCAAGCGCTGGCGCGGTCGCGCCGAGGACTTCGCTGCACAGGTGCCGCCCGGCGCCGACAAGCTGCAGGTCACCCAGGCGCAGAACCGCATCGAAACCTTCGTGACTTTGGGCAGGCCCAGCCGCGAGAACATCGCGCCCGCGCCGCAAGGCTTGAGCCTGGAATTCGTCGGTCATCCGAACGATCTGATGGTCGGCGACACCGCCGAGTTCCGCCTGCTTCTCGACGGCGCGCCCGCGGCCGGCGTCGATGTCGAGATGGTCAACGGCGGCACCCGCTACCGCGACGCCCAGCAGGAGATCAAGCTGCGCACCGGCGAGAATGGCGCCTTCGCGGTGACCTGGCCCAGCGCCGGCATGTACTGGCTGGAGGCCAGCGTGAGCGACGACAAGGCGACCATCGCACCGGCCACCCAGCGTCGCGCCAGCTATGTGGCGACGCTGGAAGTGCTGCCCTGAGATTCGGACGAGGAGACGAGCAGGCGATGCGCGGCGAGCAGCGAAGCGAGGCAGGCGGACACTCGGCCATTGCCGCGCGTCATGCGGCGATCCATGCCCGTTCCGCGCTGCTGTTCCTGTGCGTTCTGCTCGTCCTGTCCGGCTGCGCCCGCCCGCCCGAGCCCCTGCGACTGGAAGGCCAGTCCATGGGCACCGGCTGGTCGGTGCTGATCGGCGACGCCGGTGCCGACGAGACGCGCGCGCGGCCGCTGATCGAGGCCGAGCTGCAGCAGGTGGTGGCGCAGATGAGCACCTGGGAGCCGGATTCGGATCTCTCGCGCTTCAACGCCGCGGCCGCGGGCACGCAGCACCCTGTGCCGGCGCAGCTGCAGGCGGTGCTGAAGGCCGCACTGGCATTGGCCGAGGACAGCGGCGGCGCCTTTGATCCGACCGTCGGCCCGCTGGTCGAGCTCTGGGGCTTCGGCCCGGGCCGCCCGCGCCAGGCCGCGCCTGCGCCCGCCGAGATTGAAGCCCTGCGCAGCCGCATCGGCTGGCCGCGCGTGCAGTTCGAAGGCGGGGGCCTGATCCAGCCGGGCGGCCTGTCCCTCGACTTGTCGGCCATCGCCAAGGGCCACGCCGTGGATCGCATCGCCGAGGCCCTGCGTGCGGCGGGCTATGTGGATCTGCTGATCGAGGTTGGCGGCGAGCTGCGCGCCCACGGCCAGCATCCGAATGGTCGACCCTGGCGCGTCGGTCTGGAGGGGCCGAGCGTGGAGGGCGCTGCCACCGGCATCGTGCTCAGCGATCAGGCCGTTGCCACCTCCGGCGACTACCGCCAGTTCTTCGAACAGGACGGACGCCGCTACTCGCACATGATCGATCCGCGCTCGGGCCAGCCGATCGCGCAGGCCGGTATCGCCGTCAGCGTGGTGCACGCGAGCTGCATGCAGGCCGATGGCCTGGCCACCACGCTGTCGGTGCTGGGGCCGGAGCAGGGCTTCGAGTGGGCCAGCGAGCGCGGCATTGCCGCCCGCTTCGTGTATCGCGCGGACGACGCATGGCAAGAGCGCCGCACGCCCGCCTTCGAAGCGCTGCAGGTCGTCGAGTGAGCCGGCTGCGACCGCTCTGGTGGCTGGCCCTGCTCGCGCTCGCCGCTTTACCCCTGCTATGGGCGCGCTGGCCTGCCGACGCAGCGCCGGCGGCCAGCACAGGCGCGCGGCCGCTGTCGGTCGAGCGCCTGATCGAGAGCTGGCGAGTCGCCGACGCCTCGACTGCGCGCGCCGACGCTCGGCATGTGCATGCGGGCCGCGCGCTCGACGCTCCCTCGACCCCTCCGATGGGCGCGCACGACCGCGGCGCGACCGGATTCAAGGCAGCCGTACCCACGCCCATCGCCTCGAATCGTCGTCCCCGCGAAGGCGGGGGCCCAGACAGCGCTGCGCCGACACAGCCCTCAGCCCATGAGGCGCACGCGCCCTCCGTCCGCGTTCTGTATGCCCGCGCCGGCGATGCCACGCGCGATGCCGAGGTCCGCTTCGAGCGTGAGGGTGTCCGCCTGCTGCAGCGTCTGGACGCCTTCAGTGGTGATTCGATCGGCCCACCAGAGCCGCTGCCCGCGCCAACGCGGATCCCACCTGAAGTCATGGCCGCGTTCGGCGGCTGCGCCTGGATCCTGCTGGCCGCCCCCTGGCTGCGCCGCCGCCTGCGCCCGACTGCGGGCCCATCGGCGAACGGTCGCGCGAGTGAGGCGTGGTGGGTGGTGCACGCCAGCCAGACCGGGCAGGCCCAGCAGCTCGCTGAACACACCGCAGTCCGTCTGCGCGCGCTCGGCGCCGAGGCCAGACTGCTTTCCATCGCCGAGCTGGACGCCGCCGGCCTGCACGCCGCGCGTCGCCTGCTGCTGGTCGCCAGCACCACGGGAGAAGGCGATGCCCCCGATACCGCCGCGGCCTTTGTGCGCCGATTGATGTCGCAGACGCCGGCGCTGCCCGATCTGCGCTTCGCCGTGCTCGCCCTGGGCGACCGCAGCTACCGCGACTACTGCGCCTTCGGGCGCGCGCTGGATGTCTGGCTGCAGCGCTGCGCGGCGCGTCCGCTCTTCGATCGCATCGAAGTCGACGACGGCGATCCGCAGGCGATCGAGGCCTGGCTGCAAGGGGTCGAGAGCGTGGCGAGGAGCGCGCTGGCCGCGGCAGCGGATGCGGTCCTGCTTGAGGCGTCATCGAGGCCGGCGCACCTCAGCGTCGGCGCAGGCCAGGGCGGGACAGCTGCCACACCATCAGTGTTGGCTCCGCTCGCCGTAGCGGGCGACAGCATGCCCGGCGTCACCCGGCAGGCGCGATCCTGGCAGCGCTGGCGCCTCCACTCGCGCAGTCGCCTGAATCCGCACAGCCTCTCACCAACCCTGTGGGAGATCGAGCTTGTACCGCTCGACGCGACGCATAGCTGGGAGCCCGGCGATGTGGCCGTGCTGCAGCCGCTGAATCCGCCCGCGGCAGTGCAGGCCTGGATCGCGGCACAGGGCCTCGATGGCGCCGAGCCGGTCGACGTCCAGGGCCGGCAGATGCTGCTGGGTGAAGCGCTGCGCGAGCGCGCGCTGGACGCGCTGCCGATGGCGGACCGCCCTGTTGCCGATGGCCACGCCCACGCGCCTGACGGTGTGCAGGCGCTCGAAGTGGAAACGATCGAGCGGATCGACCTCGACCTGCTCGAAAGGCTGCCGCGCCTGCCGCCTCGCGAGTACTCGATCGCCAGCACGCCAGCCAGCGGCCGCCTGCGCCTGATCGTGCGCCGGCAGAACCACGCCGACGGTCGACCCGGGCTCGGCTCTGGCACCCTGCTGGACAGCCCGATCGGCAGCGAACTCTCGCTGCGCGTGCGCAACAACCCCGCCTTCCGCCCGCCGCCGCCCGAGGCACCGCTGATCCTGATCGGCGCCGGCAGCGGACTCGCCGGTCTGCTCGGCCTGCTCGATGCGCGCATCGAACAGGGCCTGCACGCGAACTGGCTGCTGTTCGGTGAGCGTGATCCCAAGCTCGACCGCGTGCTGGCCGATGAACTGCAGTCTCATCTCGACGCCGGGCGCCTGCAGCACCTCGACCTGTGCTTCTCGCGCGATCCCCACGCGCCGGCCTACGTGCAGGACGCGCTGCGCGCACAGGCCACCCGATTGCAGGACTGGCTGGCCCGCGGCGCGCACCTGCGCGTCTGCGGCAGCCGCCGAGGGATGGGCGAGGGCGTGCACGCCTGTCTGATCGAGTTGCTGGGCGAAGGCGCAGTCGATGTGCTGCTGGCCGAGGGGCGGTATCGGCGGGAGGTGTTTTGACGGCCGGGATTCGGGATTGGGGAGTCGGGATTCGTGGGTCGAACCGCATCGACTGCATCATTGCAGCGCTGCGAACCGCGCCCATTGCCGGGAGCTCAATGACCCGCACTTGCGAATCCCGAATCCCGACTCCCCAATCCCGTTCACGCCGCGCAGCGGCGTGAATACGTATGCACCCCCGGGTTGGCGCCAGCCCAGCGGCTAAGCTGTCGACCGGTCGCGGCGGCCTGCTGTCGCGGCCTGGAAGGCAGCTCCCGGGGAGGGCGGGGCGCACGCGGCGCGTTCAAGAACGCTGCGGCGGCCCGGACGGGTGAACGCGAAGCGCACGTGGGTGCGCGTCGACGTGCGGCATCCCCTGGACTGCGTCTCGCCCGGGCCTGCGTGCCCTGGCACCGACCGTCGCAGCGAGGGAGCGAGATGTCGAACCGCAACACGCCGAAGCTGGGCTTCTGGCAAATCTGGAACATGTGCTTCGGCTTCCTGGGCATCCAGTTCGGATTCGCCCTGCAGGGCGGCAGCATGTCGCGCATCTTCCAGACGCTGGGCGCCGAGAAGGATGCGCTGCCCCTGCTGTGGATCGCGGCGCCGCTGACCGGCCTGATCGTGCAGCCGATCATCGGCTATCTCTCGGATCGGACCTGGCATCCCATTCTTGGCCGGCGCCGGCCCTACTTCGTGATCGGCGCGGTGCTGGCCTCGATCGCGCTGCTCGCCATGCCGCATTCGCCGACGCTGTGGATGGCGGTGGGCCTGCTGTGGGTACTGGATGCCTCGATCAACATCAGCATGGAGCCCTTCCGCGCGCTGGTCGCCGACAAGCTGCCGGAGGAGCAGCGTTCCTATGGCTTCGTGGTGCAGACGCTGATCATCGGTATCGGCACCTGGGTGGCCAGCAACCTGCCCTGGTTCGTGAGCTGGCTGGGCGTGTCCAACGAGGCCGGCCCCGGCGTGGTGCCGCCCTCGGTGCAGATCGCCTTCGCCATCGGCGCCTTCGTGTTTCTCGCCAGCATCCTGGTGACCGTGTTCACCACGACCGAAGAGCCGCCCGAGGACATGCAGCGCTTCCTGCAGGAGCGTCGCGAGGGCAATTTCTTCGTCAACATCGCGCGCGACATCCTGCAGATGCCCGGGCAGATGCTGAAGATCGGCATCGTCCAGTTCTTCAGCTGGCTGTCCTTCTTCACCATGTGGAGCATGGCCACGCCGGCGCTGACTGGCCATGTGTTCAAGGCCCCGGCGCCCGACCCCAGTGCGTTCGACATGTCAGTGCCGGCGCAGGCGCAAGCGTTCACCGAAGCCAATGCGGCCTTCCAGAATGCGGCGGATCTGGTCGGCGCCTATATGGGCTACTACGGCCTGTCCTCGATGGCGGTGGCGCTGCTGCTGGCCTTCTACGCCTCGCGCTTCGTGCTGAACCGTCGGCTGGTGCACTTCGTGTCGCTGCTGCTGGGCGGCGTGGGCTTCCTGTCGATGGCCGTGGTGTCCCAGCCGGCCTGGCTGATCGGCAGCTTCGCCCTGGTGGGTGTGGCCTGGGCCAGCATCCTGTCGATGCCGTATGCGCTGCTGTCCAGCGTGGTCGAGGCGAAGAAGATGGGCGTGTACATGGGCATCTTCAACATGTTCATCGTGATCCCGCAAATCGTCGCCGCCACCCTGCTGGGGCTTGTGCTGCGGACGTTCTTCGGTGGTGAGCCGATCTATGCGCTGATCATCGCCGGCGGCAGCCTGGTCGTCGGCGCGCTGTGTCTCGCCTTCGTCCGCGAGCCGCGCTCCTCGCCTGCCGCTGCGATGGCGGCCGCCCATTGAGGCCTCGGGCCACAGCCCCGAACAAACCTTACGTGAGTATCCAACCGGCGCCGTGCGCCCACCCTGGAGTCGCCCATGCAGATCCGTCCGCTCGTCCTCGCCCTCTCGGCCACCCTGCTGGCCGCCTGCGGCAGTGAAGCCCCTGCGCCTGAAGCTGCAGCCCCCGCGGCCCCTGCTGTTGCGCCGGTCGACCGCTTCGTCGGCACCACCGAGCCCTTCGCCTCAGAAGCGGTCTATTTCGTGGTCACCGACCGCTTCGTCAACGGCGATCCGTCGAACGATCACCGCGACCAGGGCGGCGCGAACCGTACCTTCGACATCCCGCTGAAGTGGGACGATGGCCGCACCGACAACGTCGGCTACCTTGGCGGCGACTTCAAGGGCCTGCTCGACCACGCGGGCTACATCCGCGAGATGGGCTTCTCGGCGCTGTGGATCACGCCGATCGTCGACAACCCCGATGAAGCCTTCACCGGCGGCGATCCGATCACCCAGACCAGCTTTCTGACCGACCGCGGCAAGTCGGGCTACCACGGCTACTGGGCCAAGAACTTCTACACCCTGGACGAGCACCTGCCGAGCGAGGGTTTGGACTTCCGTGCGTTCACCGCAGCGATGCAGAACGCCGGGCTCAAGATCGTGCTCGACATCGTCGCCAACCACGGTTCGCCGGGCTGGTCGATGCCGGTCGACCAGAAGGAATTCGGTCGCCTCTACGACGCCAGCGGGAACCTCATCGCCGACCACGGCAACCTGCCGCCGGAGCAGCTCGATCCGGCCAACAACCCGCTGCACGTCTTCTACAACGTCAAGCCCGATCTGGCCCAGCTGTCGGACTTCAACGAAGACAACCCGGCGGTGATGGACCACCTGGTCGGCGCCTACCTGCAGTGGATCGAGCAGGGCGCCTACGCCTTCCGCGTCGACACCGTGCGCCATGTGAAGCCGGAGTTCTGGCGCCTGTTCGCCGAGCGCATCCGTGCCAAGCATCCGGGCTTCTTCATGTTCGGCGAGGTGTTCGACTACGAAGCCGCGAAGACGGCGATCTACACGCATCCCGAGAACGGCGGCATGAGCGTGCTCGACTTCGCGCTGAAGAAGGCCTTGCTGGAAGTCTTCGAGAACGAGGGTTCGGACTTCGCCACGCTGGCGCCGGCGCTGTATCTGAAGGACGGCCCGTACGCGAACCCCTACGAGCTGATGACCTTCTACGACAACCACGACATGGCGCGGATGAACGCCAGCGATGCCGGCTTCATCAACGCCCACCACTGGCTGTTCACCGCGCGCGGCATTCCGGTCATCTACTACGGCTCGGAGATCGGCTTCGAGCGCGGCGCGGTCGAGCACAACGGCAACCGCAACTACTTCGGCGTCGAGGGCATCGAAGCCGCGCGCACCCACCCCATCCGCCAGGGCCTGATCCGAGTCGCCCAGCTGCGCGCTCGCTTGCCGGCGCTGCAGCGCGGCCTGCAGTTCAATCTCAAGCTCGAAGGCGACGAGGCCGCGTTCTACCGCGTGCTGCAGACCGACGACACGCACCAGACCGCGCTGGTGCTGCTCAACAAGTCGGCCGAGCCGCGCGCGATCGCGCTGGGCCAGCACCTGCAGCCGGGTGAGTGGAAAGATGCCGAGAGTGGCGAAGTCATCAAGCTCGGCAGCGAGGCGCGCATCGAGGTGCCGGCCAACGGCCTGCGCGTGCTGCTGTGGGAGGCGCCGTTGACCGATGCCGCTCTGCTGGAGGCGCTGCGCGCGCAGGCGGGAGTTGCTCCCCTCTCCCTTGGGAGAGGGGCTGGGGGTGAGGGCGGGGTGTTGGACTGACCCACTGACGGCCAAGCATCGCTCTTGAAGTCGCATTGAGCGGTTGAGCTTCGCCCCGCCCTCACCCCAAGCCATGCCTTCGCTTCGCTCGGGCTCTCGGGGGGCATCGGCTGCCACCGGCAGCCGATCAACGCCCCGAACCGCTCCACGGGGAGAGGGGCTTTCAGCACGTAGCCCGCTGGCTACTGGTCATCGGCTGGAGCGTTGCGATGCTGGAACGCGCCAGCGACTGATCCCAACCTGCCTGCTGCCTGACTTGATAGGAGAGTCCGGGCTCAGTGCCCGTTGCCGTTCGCGCCTTTGAAGCGATCGGCAATCGGCTGCACTGCGCCTTCGAATCGCTCCTTCAGCAGTGGCTCGGGCAGGGGCTCGAACTGGATGTCGGGTTCGGGAGCGCTGTGCGTCGGCAGGTGGTCGATGAAGTGACGGATCAGGTTGAGGCGGCCGCGCTTCTGGTCGTTGAAGTCGACCAGCCACCAGGGCGCATGCGCGGTGTGGGTGGCGCGGAACATGGCTTCGCGCGCATTGCCGTACTCGGCGTACTTGGCGCGGGCGGCGAGGTCGACCGGGCTCAGCTTCCACCGCTTCAGCGGATCGGCGGCGCGCTCGGCGAAGCGCTGCTCCTGCTTGTCCTGGTCGACCGCCAGCCAGTATTTGAACAGCAGCACGCCGTCGTCGACCAGCATCTTCTCGAAGGCCGGGGCCTGCACCAGGAAGCGCTCGTACTCGACGTCCGAGCAGTAGCCCATGACCTTCTCGACGCCGGCACGGTTGTACCAGCTGCGATCGAACAGCACGATCTCGCCGGCCGCGGGCAGCTCGGCCACATAGCGCTGGAAGTACCACTGGGTGCGCTGGCGGTCGCTGGGCTTGGGCAGCGCCACGACCCGGCAGGCGCGCGGGTTCAGAGTGTTGGCGATGGCATTGATCACCCCGCCCTTGCCGGCCGCATCGCGGCCCTCCAGCAGCACCACCACGCGGTTGCCGGTGTTCTGCAGCCAGCGCTGCACCTGCACCAGCTCGCGCTGCATCGGCTTCAGCAGCTCTTCGTAGTCTTTCTTCTTGATCTTCATCGGCGCCTCCGGTGGACGCGCGATGGTAGCCCGATGCGCGCTACTGGCCGAGCAGCTTGAGCTCGTCGACCTGGGCCTCGCGGGTGAGCGTCTGGATCAGCTCGCCCAGGTCGCCCCCCATGATCTCGGGCAGGCGATACAGGGTCAGGTTGACGCGGTGGTCGGTGACCCGGCCCTGCGGGAAATTGTAGGTGCGGATGCGCTGGCTGCGATCACCCGAGCCCACCTGCAGGCGCCGCGACTCGGCCTGGGCCTGGGTCTGCTGGCTACGCTGATCGTCGAGCAGGCGCGCCTTCAGCAGGCTCAGCGCGCGGGCGCGGTTCTTGTGCTGGCTGCGCTCGTCCTGGCACTCGACCACGATCCCGGTGGGCAGATGGGTGATGCGGATCGCCGAGTCGGTCTTGTTGACGTGCTGGCCGCCCGCGCCGGAGGCGCGGAAGGTGTCGACCTTCAGGTCGGCGTCGCGGATCTCGATGTCCTCGATCTCGTCGAGTTCGGGCAGGATCGCCACGGTCGCCGCCGAGGTGTGGATGCGGCCCTGGCTTTCGGTTTCCGGCACGCGCTGCACGCGGTGGGTGCCGCTCTCGAACTTCAGCGCCGAGAACGCGCCAGCGCCCTCGACGCGGGCGATGACTTCCTTGAAGCCGCCGTGCTCGCCCTCGCTGGCCGACAGCAGCTCCACGTTCCAGCGCCGCGCCTCGGCGTAGCGCGTGTACATGCGGAACAGGTCACCCGCGAAGATCGCCGCCTCGTCGCCGCCGGTGCCGGCGCGGATCTCAAGGAAGATGTTGGCCTCGTCGCGCGGGTCGCGCGGCAGCAGGAGCAGCCCCAGCTCGGTGTCGAGCTCGACCAGCCGGGCTTCAAGTCGTTCGACCTCTTCCTGCGCCATGTCGCGCATGTCGGGGTCGGCGAGCAGGGCGCGCGCGGCCTCAAGCTCGGCCGTCGCGCCGTCGAATTCGCGCAGGGCGCGGGTCAGCGGCTCCAGCTGGGCGTACTCGCGCGAGAGCTCGCGGAAGCGCTTGTTGTCGGCCGCGACTTCAGGCGCGGCCAGCAGCAGGCCGACCTCTTCATGGCGCTCGGCCAATGCGTCGAGTTTTCTGCGGATGCTCGGGCTCATTGCGGCTCGCGTGTGGGTTCATCGCCAGCGCTGTCGCCGGCCTCGGCGCCCTGGAACAGCTGTTCGGCGGCGCGGAACAGCTCCAGCTCGCCGCGCTGCGCGGCCTGGCGCAGGCGCGCCGAGGGGGCGTGCAGCAGCTTGTTGGTGAGTGTGTTGGCGAGATAGCGCAGGGCCTCATCCGCCGGCTTGCCCTGGGCGAGCATCTGCTGCGCACGGGCCAGCACGGCATCGCGCTCGCGCTCGGCCTGGCTGCGGATGTCGCGGATCAGGCCCTGGCGGTCGGCCGCGCGCCACCAGCCGAGGAAATGCTCGACCTGCAGGTCGATGATGGCCTCGGCCTCGCGCGCCGCGGCTTGGCGCGAGCGGCGGTTCTCCTCGATCACCTGGTCGAGGTCGTCGACGGTGTACAGGAAGACGTCTTCCAGCGTGGCCACGTCCTCGGCGATGTCGCGCGGCACCGCCAGATCCAGCAGGAACATCGGCCGGTGCCGCCGCTGGCGCAGGGCCTGGGCGAGGTCGGCGCGGTGCAGGATCGGCTCGCGTGCGGCAGTGGCCGAGATCACGATATCGGCTTCATGCAGGTGCCGCGGCAGGTCCTCCAGCGCGAGCGCATAGCCGCCGATCCGCGTCGCCAGCGTCTGCGCGTTCTCCAGCGTGCGGTTGGCGATCAGCAGGCGCTTGGCCTTCTGCTCCAGCAGGTGGCGGGCGGTCAGCTCGATGGTCTCGCCGGCGCCGATCAGCAGCACGCTGGCTTCCTTGAGATCGCTGAACACCTGCTGGGCCAGGCGCACGCCGGCGAAAGCAACCGAGACCGGGTGCGCGCCGATCTCGGTGTCGGTGCGCACCCGCTTGGCCACGGCGAAGCCGTGCTGGAACAGGCGGTCCAGGCCTGAGCGCAGGCTGCCGGCGTCGCGGGCCTGCTGCCAGGCGTCCTTGACCTGTCCCAGGATCTGCGGCTCGCCGAGCACCAGCGAGTCGAGACCGGTGGCGACGCGAAACAGATGCCGCACGGCCTCGCCATCGTGATGCTGGTACAGGCAGCCATGCAGTTCGGTGAGCTGCAGGCCGTGGCACTCGGCCAGCCAGTGCGCGGGTTCGCCTTCGTGGCCATCGCCGACGCTGCAGTAGATCTCGGTGCGGTTGCAGGTCGAGACCAGGGCGGCCTCCTCCACGCCGGGGCGCGCCAGCAGCGAGGCCAGCGCCTCGGGCAGGCGCTCGGCCGCGAACGCCACCTTCTCGCGCAGGGCGACAGGTGCGGTCTGGTGGCTCAAGCCCAGCGCCAGCAAGCGTCGCTGCGGACGGTCGGAAGGGGGGTTCGGGTACACTGCGGGGCGTTGTTCCGGCCCGGTTCGCCGCAGCCTGCGGCGGGCGCCGGACACACATAAGAAGGTCGATGAACGCGCGCGCATTCTACCCGCTGATGCTTCTTGCGTTGCTCGCGTCGGCGCCCCGTGCGCTGGCGGACGATGCCCGGCCCGCGGTGCAGCCGCTGGGCGAGGCCCTGCTGCCGCTGCTGGAGGGCGAGTTCGCCCTCCAGCAGGGCGATTCCGCCGCGGCCGCGCAGGCTTATGTCGAAGCGGCGCGACAGTCCGCCGATCCCAGCGTCGCCGAGCGCGCCGCGCGCGTAGCCCTGCTGGCGGACGAGCGCCTGCTCCTGCTCGATGCCCTCGCGCGCTGGCGCGAGCTGGATCCGGCCTCGCTGGCAGGACGTCAGTTCCAGCAGGTCGCACTGATCCGCGAGCAGCGCTTCGACGAGGCTGCGGTCGGGCTGGTCGAGCTGATGAACGAGGGCGAGGAAGGGCGTCGTCTGGCGATCCAGGCCCTGGCTGGCAGCGGCCGACCCGCCCTGGAAGTGCTGGGGCGCGTGCTGGATGCGCCCGATCTGCCTGCGGAGTTCGGGCTGTGGGTCGCGCTCGGCGGCCTGGCCCAGCAGTGGGGGGATTCCGAACTCTCGGCCCGCGTGGTCGACCGCGCGGGCGAGCGCTTCCCGCAGGACCGCAGGGTCGGCCTGTGGCGGGCCGAGGTGCTGCTGCGCCAGCAGCGCGACGAGGCCGCCGTCGAGGCGCTGGATGCCGTACTGGCACTCGGGCTGACCGATATTCCCGAGCGCCTGCGCGCGGCCTCGTTGCTGGACGGCTTGGGCCAGACCGAGCGCGCGGTCGAGCTGCTGGCCCAGGGCGAGCAGACCGACGCCACCTTCGCCGGTCGGGCTGCCTATCTCGCCCGGATCGGCAAGTCCGAGGCGCTGCAGGCGCTGTATGGACTGATCAAGGCGGATGCGGTGGCCGCGATCGGCCCCGAGGCCGATGCCGGAACGACGGTGTTCGATGCCGAGATCAGCGATGACCGGCGTTTCCTGCTCGGCCAGATCGCCGAGGTGCTGGAGTCCACCGAGGACGCGCTGCGCTGGTACGGCGCGGTCAGCGATCCGGCCCGGCGGCTGCCCGCGCAGCTGCGCATCGCGGTGCTGCACGAGGGCGCCAAGCGCCCCGAGCAGGCCATCGCGACGCTGCGCGAGGTCCAGACCAGCGACAGCGAGGATGGCGAAACCCTGCGCAACGCCTTCCTGCTGGAGGGTGAGCTGCTCAACCGTCGCGGCGATCTCGTGGCTTCGGTGGATGCGCTGAATCGCGGGCTGCAGATCTTCGAGGACGACCGCGCTCTTCTTTATGCCCGCGCCCTGACCTACGAGCGCCTGGATCGCGTGCCCGAGGCGATCATCGATCTGCAGGTGCTGGTGGCGGAGGATCCCGAGGATGCGGACGCCCTGAACGCGCTGGGCTACACCATGGCCGATCGGACCACCGACTACGAGGAAGCGCTGGGCTACATCGAACGCGCCTTGGCGCTGTCGCCCGAGCAGCCGGCCATCCTCGACAGCATGGGCTGGGTGCTGTTCAAGCTCGGCCGTGCGGAAGAAGCCCTCGATTACCTGCAGCGCGCGTTTGCGGGGCAGGAAGATGCCGAGATCGCAGCCCACCTCGCCGAGGTGCTGGCCGCCCTCGGGCGTGAAGGCGAGGCCCGCGAGATCTGGCAGAAGGGCGCCGGGCTCGACCCCGACAATCGCGCCATCCAGCGCCTGCGCGAGCAGTTCGGCCCGTGAGCGGACGCATGCCGGTGGTCCATTGGCGGCGCTTGCTGCTGCTCGTGGTCCTTCTGCTGCTGGGCGCCTGCGCACGGGCGCCGCTGCGCGCTCCCGATGACACCCTGCTCGCTGTCCAGGCGGGCCGGGAGTCGGCGCTGGCTGCTGCCGACGCGTGGCGGTTCACCGGCCGCATCGCCGTTTCCGGGGAAGGCGAGGGCGGCAGCGGTCGCATCGAGTGGCAGCAGCGCGGCGAGGCCTATGTGATCGAGCTCAGCGCGCCGGTCAGCCGGCAGAGCTGGCGCCTCAGCGGTGACGCCAACGGCGCGCGCCTTGAAGGACATGGCCACGGTGTGCTGGAGGACCGTGATGCCGAGGCGCTGCTGCGGCGTGCCGCGGGCTGGTCGATGCCGCTTGAGCCACTGCGGGCCTGGGTGCGCGGCGCGCGCGCCGGCGGCGATGCGGAGCTCGTGTTTGGCGCGGAAGGGCTGCCGGCCGTCCTGCAGCAGGCCGGCTGGCGGATCGAATACCGCAGCTGGACCGAGTCCGCCGGCGTGCCGATGCCGCAGCGGGTGTTCGCGGAGTCGGGACAGCGCCGCGTGCGGCTCGTGGTCGACCGGTGGGAGACGCCGGGTGGCTGAAGCGCCCTGGCTGCCGGCACCCGCCAAGCTGAACCTGTTCCTGCGCATCGTCGGGCGTCGCGAGGACGGCTATCACCTGCTGCAGACGGTGTTCCAGCTGATCGACCTGTGTGACCGCATCCAGCTCATTCCGCGCCAGGATGGGCGTATCGAACGCCTGGACGGACCACCGGATCTCGCGCCCGAGGCTGACCTGTGCGTGCGCGCCGCGCGCCTGCTGCAGCCGTACGCCGCCGCCAATGCCGGGGTCTCGATCCGTCTGGACAAGCGCATCCCGATGGGCGGCGGCCTCGGAGGGGGCAGCTCGGACGCGGCCACGGTGCTGCTGGGCCTGGACCGTCTGTGGGGGCTCGATCTCGGGCTCGACCGGCTGGCGCAGCTGGGCCTGCAGCTCGGCGCGGACGTGCCGGTGTTCGTGCGCGGTCATTCCGCCTGGGCCGAGGGCGTGGGCGAGCAGCTGCGGCCGATCGAGCTGGGCGCGAGCGCCTATCTGGTGCTGGATTCCGGCGTTTCGGTGCCCACGCCCGAGTTGTTCCAAGCGCCTGAATTGACACGGGATGCGCCCCCCGCGACAATTGCGGGCTTCGTCTCCGGACAGCGCTTCGGCAATGCTTTCGAACCGGTGCTGGTGGCGCGTTCGCCCAAGGTGGGCGAGGCGCTGTCGGCCCTTCACGAGGCCTCTGCCGGAACCGCGCTGCTGGTTGCGCTGAGTGGAACTGGCGGCTGCTGTTTCGCCAGGTTCGCGCAGCGGGAGCAGGCCTTTGCGGCGCAGTCTAGGCTGATGCCGACATGGCGAAGCTGGGTGTGCGGTGGGCTGGAGCGCTCGCCCCTGCAGCGCACCATGGATCAGGGTTCGAGAGCCGAAGACACACGTTTCTGAGTGCTGGGGCGTCGCCAAGTGGTAAGGCACCGGATTTTGATTCCGGCATTCGCAGGTTCGAATCCTGCCGCCCCAGCCAGAGTTCACTTTCCGATCCGTCAACGCTGCCGGCAGCGGCGCGCGACGGCGGCGGCGCGTCGGGCACGGAGCCCGCGCCCGTCCAGCAGGCAGGACGCGCCGCGGTGGCGTCGTCCGATAACGGTCGCCTACGGCGATCCACAGGTGCAATGTGAACACTGATGGCATTCTCGTTTTTACCGGCAACGCCAACCGTCCGCTGGCCAACGCGGTCTGCCGCGAGCTCGGCGTGCGTCCCGGCAAGGCTCTGGTTGGCCGCTTCTCCGATGGCGAAGTGCAGGTAGAAATCGAGGAGAACGTGCGCCGGCAGGAGGTCTTCGTGATCCAGCCGACCTGTGCGCCGACCGCCGAGAACTTCATGGAGCTGCTGGTGCTGGTGGACGCGCTGAAGCGCGCTTCGGCGGCCAGCGTCACCGCCGTGGTGCCGTACTTCGGCTATGCCCGCCAGGACCGCCGCCCGCGTTCGGCGCGCGTGCCGATCACCGCCAAGGTGGCCGCGCGCATGTTCAGCGCAGTCGGCACCGATCGCGTGCTGACGGTCGACCTGCACGCCGACCAGATCCAGGGTTTCTTCGACATCCCGGTCGACAACGTCTATGCCTCGCCCCTGCTGCTGGCCGACGTCTGGCGCACCCAGGGCACCAAGGACCTGATCGTGGTCAGCCCGGATGTCGGTGGCGTGGTGCGCGCTCGCGCCATCGCCAAGCGCCTCGACGATGCCGATCTCGCGATCATCGACAAGCGCCGCCCGCGCGCCAACGTCGCCACCGTGATGAACATCATCGGCGACGTGTCCGGCAAAACCTGCGTGCTGGTCGACGACATCGTCGACACCGCCGGCACGCTCTGTGCTGCAGCGGCTGCGCTGAAGGAGCACGGCGCGCGCAAGGTCGTCGCCTACTGCACGCACCCGGTGCTGTCAGGCGCGGCGATCAGCAACATCAACGGCAGCCAGCTCGATGAGCTGGTTGTCACCGACACCATCCCGCTGTCGGACGAGGCCCGCGCCTGCGGGCGGATCCGCCAGCTCAGCGTGGCCGAACTGCTGGCGGAAACCATCCGCCGCATCGCCTTCGGAGAATCCGTCAGTTCGCTCTACGTGGACTGACACCATCGCCCACCCTGGTCGCGGGGTCGGGCATCCAGGTCGCCGCAAGGCGGCTTACCCCAAGCAAGAAAGGCTACACACAATGGCAACCCAGCATGAAATCAAGGCCACCGTCCGTGCGGACGCAGGGAAGGGTGCGAGCCGCCGCCTGCGTCGTACGGGCCAGGTGCCTGCCGTGGTCTACGGCGGCCACGCCGAACCCACCAGCATCGAGATCCTCCACAACACCGTGTGGCTGGCCTCGGCGCACGAGTGGTTCTACAGCTCGATCATCGACCTGAACGTCGACGGCAAGGTGCAGAAGGTCATCCTGCGCGACATGCAGCGCCACCCGGTCAAGCCGCTGATCATGCACATGGACTTCATGCGCGTGTCGGCCGACGAGGCCATCCGCGTGCGCGTGCCGCTGCACTTCCTGAACCAGGACAGCTCGCCGGCCGGCAAGGCCGGTGGCGTGGTCATCACCCACGAAGTCAATGAAGTCGAAGTCTCCTGCCTGCCGGCCAACCTGCCGGAGTACATCGAGCTCGACCTGTCGAGCCTGAAGGCGGGTGACACCGTCCACCTGTCGGACATCAAGCTGCCGGCGGGCGTCGAGATTCCCGAGCTGAAGCTGGGCAAGGAGCACGACGTCGCCGTCGTGATCGCGCGCCAGTCGAAGGCCGGTGAATCCGACGAGGCGGCCGAAGAGAAGAAGTAAGACCTGCCGATCCCGCCGGCGCTCGCGCCGGCGGGATCCGCCCTGCCGCATGAGCGCGCTGAAACTGATCGTCGGCCTGGGCAATCCCGGCGGCGAGTACGCCCACACCCGCCACAACGCGGGCTTCTGGCTCGCCGACCGGCTGGCCGATAAGGCAGGCGCGCGCTTCAGTCACGAATCCAAGCTGCACGCCGAGACCGCGCGGATCGCGCTCGATGGGCACAGCCTCTGGCTGCTGAAGCCCAGCACCTTCATGAACCGCAGCGGGCAGGCAATCGCCGCGGCGCTGCGCTACTACAAGATCGAACCCGCCGAAATGCTGGTGGCCCACGACGAACTCGACCTGCCTGCCGGCACTGCGCGGCTCAAGTTCGATGGCGGCCACGGCGGCCAGAACGGACTGCGCGACACCTTCGCGCACCTCGGCCACGGCAGGTTCCACCGGCTCCGGGTCGGCATCGGCCACCCCGGCCACAAGGACAAGGTCACGCCCTGGGTGCTCGGTCGCCCCGGCCGCGACGACGAAATCGCCATCCAGCGCAGCCTGGATGCCGCCCTCGACCAGCTGCCGCTGCTGCTGCGCGGCGACTTCGCCGAGGCGATGAAGAGGCTGCATACAGCCGGGAACCGGGAGTCGGGAATCGGGAATGGGTAAGAGCGCTGCGCTCGACCTCGCCTGACCCGCTTCGACGATTCCCGACTCCCCATTCCCGATTCCCGGATTCAATCCCATGGCCATGAGATGCGGCATCGTCGGACTTCCCAACGTGGGCAAGTCCACCCTGTTCAACGCCTTGACCAAAGCGGGCATCGCCGCGGCCAACTTCCCGTTCTGCACCATCGATCCGAACGTCGGGGTGGTGCCGGTGCCCGATCCGCGGCTCGACCAGCTGGCGGCGATCGTGAAGCCGCAGAAGGTCGTGCCGACCGCCGTCGAGTTCGTCGACATCGCCGGCCTCGTGGCTGGCGCCAGCAAGGGCGAAGGCCTGGGCAACAAGTTCCTGGCCAACATCCGTGAGACCGACGCGATCGCGCATGTGGTGCGCTGCTTCGAGCACGGCGATATCGTCCACGTCGCCGGCAAGGTCGACCCGATCGCCGACATCGAGACGATCGACACCGAGCTTGCGCTGGCCGACCTGGAAAGCGTCGACAAGGCCCTGAACCGCTACGAGCGCGCCGCGAGGGCGGGCGACAAGGACGCAGCCCTGCGGCGTGACCTGCTGACCCGCGTGCGCGCGCAACTCGACCAGGGCAAGCCGGTGCGGGGCATGGGCCTGGATGCCGACGAGCGCGGCCTGCTGCGTGAGCTCTACCTGCTGACCGCCAAGCCGGTCATGTACATCGCCAACGTCCGCGAGGACGGCTTCGAGAGCAATCCGCACCTCGACCGCGTGCGCGAGCGGGCGGCGGGTGAGGGCGCCGAGGTCGTTCCGGTCTGCGCCGCGATCGAGGAAGAGCTGTCCCAGCTCGACGACGCCGATCGCGACATCTTCCTTGCCGACCTCGGTATCGGCGAGCCCGGGCTGAACCGGGTGATCCGCGCCGGCTACAAGCTGCTCGGCCTGCAGACCTATTTCACCGCCGGCGTGAAGGAGGTCCGCGCCTGGACCATCCACAAGGGCGACACTGCGCCAAAGGCGGCGGGCGTCATCCACACCGATTTCGAGCGGGGCTTCATCCGCGCCCAGACGATCGGCTTCGATGACTTCATCGCCTACAAGGGCGAGCAGGGTGCCAAGGAGGCCGGCAAGCAGCGTGCGGAAGGCAAGGACTACGTGGTCAAGGACGGCGACGTCCTCAACTTCCTGTTCAACGTCTGAGCCCGGGCGGGCGACCTGCAAACTTTTTCTCGATCCGGCATTGACAGACGCCCTTTCGACGTTGAAAATGCGGGGCTCTCTGTTGGAGGGATACCCAAGCGGCCAACGGGGGCAGACTGTAAATCTGCTGGCTTACGCCTTCGGTGGTTCGAATCCACCTCCCTCCACCAGTTTCATGTTGTGGCGGTTTTCCCGGTGCGGGAGTAGTTCAATGGTAGAACCTCAGCCTTCCAAGCTGATGGTGCGGGTTCGATTCCCGTCTCCCGCTCCACGCTGGCAAGGGTGAGGCAAGGGCTGCAGGCAGTGCTTCCGCGCTGCACCAGGCCGGAGGATACAGGCGCTTGCCGAACGCCTGGTCCGCAAAAAAATCGCGTGCTCATGTAGCTCAGTCGGTAGAGCACTTCCTTGGTAAGGAAGAGGTCGCTGGTTCGATTCCAGTCATGAGCACCATCTCTTGAAGCGGCACCCATCCACACCTTTCCGAATCTTGAGTTCACCGGGATACCAAAGTCATGGCCAAGGGTAAGTTCGAGCGCACCAAGCCGCACGTGAACGTGGGCACGATCGGTCACGTTGACCACGGCAAGACGACGCTGACGGCGGCGCTGACGAAGGTGGGCGCGGAGCGTTTCGGCGGTGAGTTCAAGGGCTATGACGCGATCGACGCGGCGCCGGAAGAGAAGGCGCGCGGCATCACGATCTCGACGGCGCACGTCGAGTACGAGAGCCCGACGCGCCACTACGCGCACGTGGACTGCCCGGGCCACGCCGACTACGTGAAGAACATGATCACGGGTGCGGCGCAGATGGACGGCGCGATCCTGGTGTGCTCGGCGGCTGACGGCCCGATGCCGCAGACCCGCGAGCACATCCTGCTGGCCCGCCAGGTGGGCGTGCCCTACATCGTGGTCTACCTGAACAAGGCGGACATGGTGGACGACGCGGAGCTGCTGGAGCTGGTCGAGCTGGAAGTGCGCGAACTGCTGTCGAAGTACGACTTCCCGGGCGACGACACGCCGATCGTGAAGGGATCGGCGCTGAAGGCGCTGGAAGGCGACCAGTCGGAGATCGGCGTGCCGTCGATCATCGCCCTGGTGGAAGCGCTGGACACCTACATCCCGGAGCCGCAGCGCGACGTGGACAAGACCTTCCTGATGCCGGTGGAAGACGTGTTCTCGATCTCGGGTCGCGGCACCGTGGTGACCGGTCGAATCGAGCGCGGCATCATCAAGGTGGGTGACGAAGTCGAGATCGTGGGCATCCGCCCGACGGCCAAGACCACGGTGACCGGCATCGAGATGTTCCGCAAGCTGCTGGACCAGGGCCAGGCGGGCGACAACGCGGGTCTGCTGCTGCGCGGCACCAAGCGTGACGACGTCGAGCGCGGCCAGGTGCTGTGCAAGCCGGGCACGATCAAGCCGCACACCCAGTTCGAGGCCGAGGTGTACGTGCTGTCGAAGGACGAGGGCGGCCGTCACACGCCGTTCTTCAAGGGCTACCGTCCGCAGTTCTACTTCCGCACGACCGACGTGACGGGCGCCTGCGAGCTGCCCGAGGGCGTCGAGATGGTGATGCCGGGCGACAACATCAAGATGGTGGTGACGCTGATCGCCCCGATCGCGATGGAAGAAGGCCTGCGCTTCGCGATCCGCGAAGGCGGTCGTACCGTCGGCGCCGGTGTCGTTGCCAAGATCGTGCAGTAAGATACTGTTTTCCCCTCGCGGGAAGGCACGGCCAAGGCGAGTCGTACACGGCTCGCCTTCGGCCTTTTCGGAGTTAACGCTTCGTAACCTCGTGTACGCCAGTAGCTCAATTGGCAGAGCAGCGGTCTCCAAAACCGCAGGTTGGGGGTTCGAGTCCCTCCTGGCGTGCCATCTCAGAAGACCCGGATGAACGCAAAGGTCGCACAGAACGAAGCGGTGTCTACCAGCGACATCGTCAAATATGTCCTCGCCGTGCTGCTCGTGGTGGCCTCGCTGGCGGGCTTCTACTGGTTCTCCACGGCGCCCACTGCCCTGCGCGTGCTCGGCATGCTGGTTGGTTTCGGTGTCGCTGCGGGCGTGTTCATGCTCAGCGCCAAGGGCCGTGATGCGCGTGAGTTCTTCGCCGAGACCCGTTTCGAGCTGCGCAAGGTGGTCTGGCCGACGCGCCAGGAAACCACCCGCACCACCGGTCTGATCATCGTCGTGGTGATCATCATCAGCCTGATCCTGGCGCTGTTCGACCTGATCATTTCCACCGGCGTCCGCGCCCTTCTTGGCGCCTGAGGTCCGGACATGAGCAAGCGTTGGTATGTGGTCCAGGCGTACTCGGGGTTCGAGCAGCAGGTCAAGAAGGCTCTGATCGACCGTATCGCGCGCTCGGGTATCGAGGAGCGCTTCGGCGATGTCCTGGTGCCGACCGAGGAAATCATCGAAATGCGCGCGGGCCAGAAGCGCCGCAGCGAACGCAAGTTCTTTCCCGGCTATGTGCTTGTCCAGATCGAGACGAGCGGCGAGGGCGGCGGGCTGCGCATCGACGATGAGTGCTGGCACCTCGTCAAGACCACCCCCAAAGTGCTCGGCTTCATCGGCGGCACGGCCGACAAGCCCCTGCCGATCAAGGACAGTGAAGCCGAACGCATTCTCCAGCGCGTTCAGGACGGCGTCGAGAAGCCGCGTCCCAAGGTGCTGTTCGAGCCGGGCGAGATGGTCCGAGTCGTCGACGGCCCGTTCAACGACTTCAACGGCACGGTCGAGGAAGTCAACTACGACAAGAGCCGCCTGCGCGTGGCGGTCCTGATTTTCGGTCGCTCAACGCCGGTGGAACTCGAGTTCACGCAGGTGGAGAAGGCCTGAGAGGCCGGGAGTCGGGATTCGGGAATGGGGAATCGCCACGAGCACGCTGCTCTCCGATCCTCCATTCCCGATTCCCGTTTCCCGAAACAAGCAACCAGACGGGGAGCCATACCGGTGCAATGCACCGCGCGGCGCTTGAACCCGAGGAGTCAATGAAATGGCAAAGAAAGTCGTTGGTTACATCAAGCTGCAGGTGAAGGCCGGTCAGGCCAACCCCAGCCCCCCCGTCGGCCCGGCCCTGGGTCAGCGTGGCCTGAACATCATGGAGTTCTGCAAGGCATTCAACGCCGCGACCGCCAAGATGGAGCCGGGTCTGCCCACGCCGGTCATCATCACCGCGTACTCCGACCGCACCTTTACCTTCGTCACCAAGAGCACGCCTGCAACGGTGCTGCTGAAGAAGGCCGCCGGCATCAGCTCCGGCAGCAAGCGCCCGAACACCGACAAGGTCGGCAAGGTCACGCGCGCCCAGCTTGAAGAGATCGTCAAGGCCAAGCAGGCCGATCTGACGGCCGCTGACATCGAGGCGGGTGTGCGCACGATTGCGGGCTCCGCCCGCAGCATGGGTCTGGTGGTGGAGGGCTAAGTCATGGCAAAGATCACGAAGCGTTTCAAGGCGATGCAGAGCCTGGTCGAGCCGGGCAAGACCTATGCCATCGATGATGTTCTTCGCATCTTGAAGGACAACAGCAAAGTCAAGTTCGTCGAGTCCGTCGACGTCGCCGTGCGACTCGGCGTGGATGCCCGCAAGTCGGACCAGCAGGTGCGTGGCTCCACCGTGCTGCCGAATGGCACCGGCAAGTCGGTTCGCGTCGCCGTGTTCTGCCCCCCGGGCGCCAAGGCTGACGAGGCCGTGGCCGCTGGCGCGGAAGCGATCGGCATGGACGACCTGGCCGAGAAGATGCAGGCCGGCGATCTGAACTATGACGTCGTCATCGCCACCCCGGACGCCATGCGCGTCGTTGGCAAGCTGGGTCAGGTCCTCGGCCCGCGTGGCCTGATGCCGAACCCCAAGGTCGGCACCGTCAGCGCCAATCCGGCCGAAGCCGTGCGCAATGCCAAGGCTGGTCAGGTGCGCTACCGCACCGACAAGGCCGGCATCATCCACTGCACGATCGGCAAGGCCAGCTTCGACGCCGAAGCGCTGAAGGGCAACCTGCATGCGCTGCTGGGCGACCTGCTGAAGGCCAAGCCCTCGGCTGCCAAGGGCCAGTACCTGCAGAAGGTGTCGCTGTCCACCACCATGGGTATCGGCATCACGGTCGACCAGTCGAGCCTCTCGCTCAAGGTCTGATCTGCTTTCGCCCCGCGCGCATGACGCGCAGGGCACTCGATTTGGAGGCAGCCACGCGAGTGGCCGCCGTCAAAGACCGCAGGTGTCACTCAGGGAGGAGGGCGATCCGGGGCGCAAGCCGCGGCTGTCCTCCTTCTTGCGTGGCTTAAACCACCGGCAGCTGCCGGAGGGCCTGCGTAGATGGTGCCGACCTTCTGGAATTCTCGAAGCCGGCTACCAACGGGGCGTCGTCGACGCCCCCGGTGACCAGGGAAGGCCACCGCCAGGGACCACGCTCGGCCCACACGGCGCGCGTGGAAGTTCATACGGAGGAGTGCAATGGCTCTCAATCTGACTCAGAAGCAAGAAGTGGTCGCCGAGCTGGCGGAGATTGCCGCCAAGGCCCACTCCTTGGTCGCAGCCGAGTACGCAGGCATCACCGTCGCCAAGATGACGGAGATGCGCAAGAAGGCTCGCGAAACCGGCGTGTACTTGAAGGTTGTCAAGAACACCCTGGCCTCGCGCGCCGTGGCAGGAACCGAGTTCGAGTGCGTCCAGGACGCGCTGGTCGGCCCCCTGCTGTATGCGTTCTCGCTGGAGGAACCCGGCTCCGCCGGGCGCCTGATCAAGGAGTTCGCCAAGGGCAATGACAAGCTGCAGCCCAAGGTGGTCTCGATGGGCGGCAAGCTGCTGCCCGCAGCGCACGTCGACGTGTTGGCATCGCTGCCGACCCGCGAGCAGGCGCTGGCCATGTTCCTGAACCTGCTGATGGAGCCGGCCACGCGCGTTGCTCGCGTGTTCAAGGCCATCGGCGATCAGAAGGAACAGGCGGCCTGACCGTCCGCGGCTGTCCCCAGCCGCTTCGATTCCACAGTTTCCAGAACAATTCCAGAGGTAGGAAAAAATGTCTCTCACCCACGAGCAGATCCTCGAAGCAATCGGCGGCATGACCCTTCTTGAGGTCATGGACCTGGTCAAGGCCGCCGAAGAGAAGTTCGGCGTCACCGCTGCTGCCCCGGTCATGGTTGCCGGCCCTGCCGCCGCCGCCGCGCCGGTCGAGGAGCAGACCGAGTTCAACGTGATCCTGGCCGAAGCCGGCGCCAACAAGGTCAACGCGATCAAGGCCATCCGCACCATCACCGGCCTGGGCCTGAAGGAAGCCAAGGACCTGGTGGAAAGTGCTCCGGCCGTGGTCAAGGAAGCCGTCAGCAAGGAAGACGCCGCCAAGTTCAAGAAGGAACTGGAAGACGCCGGCGCCAAGGTCGAAATCAAGTAAGCGACGCTTTGCGTCGCGCGCTTGCAGTTCGCGCGAACGAGCCTGGGGGCGCAAGCCCCCGGGCTTTCGTCCGTCTCCACCGCTTTCACATCGCAGTGCAATGATCCGCGGCCCTGATTGGACCTGTGCCTTCGTGAGGGCACAGCTCCAATCCCGGCCTGCAAGGGCTGCATCACACGCTTACTTTCCCGGATCGGCGCCTAGACGCGGTCGCTCCAGCACAACCAGGGTGGTACTTCGGCCATGACCTACTCCTTCACCGAAAAAAAGCGCATCCGCAAGGACTTCGGCAAGCGTTCCTCGATCATCGAGGTGCCTTTTCTGCTTGCGATCCAGGTGGATTCCTACCGCGAGTTCCTGCAGGAGCACATCGCACCCGCGCAACGGAGCGAGCAGGGCCTGCACGGCGCCCTGAAGTCGGTCTTCCCGATCAGCAGCTACAGCGGCAACGCAGCGCTGGAGTACGTCAGCTACAAGCTGGGTGAACCCGCATTCGACGAGCGCGAGTGCCGCAATCGCGGCATGAGCTACGGCGCGCCGCTGCGCGTGACCGTGCGCCTGGTCATCTACGACAAGGACAGCCCGGCTTCGAACAAGGCCGTGAAGTATGTGAAGGAGCAGGAGGTCTACATGGGCGAATTGCCGCTCATGACCGACAACGGCACCTTCATCATCAATGGCACCGAGCGCGTCATCGTCTCCCAGCTGCACCGCTCGCCGGGCGTGTTCTTCGACCACGACCGCGGCAAGACCCACAGCTCGGGCAAGCTGCTGTACAGCGCCCGCATCATTCCCTACCGCGGCTCCTGGCTGGACTTCGAATTCGATCCGAAGGATGCGCTGTTCACCCGCATCGACCGCCGCCGCAAGCTGCCGGTCACCGTGCTGCTGCGCGCGCTCGGCTTCTCGAACCCGGAGATCCTCGAGACCTTCTTCGAGATCAACCGCTTCAGCCTGCTGCCGGAAGGCGTTGAGCTCGAGCTGGTCGCCGAGCGCCTCCGCGGCGAGACTCTGAACTTCGATCTGGTCGCTGACGGGAAGGTCATCGTCGAAGCCGGCAAGCGCATCACCGCGCGCCACGTGAAGCAGCTGGAGCAGGCCAAGATCAGCGCACTGGAAGTGCCGGACGAGTACCTGCTCGGCCGCATCCTTGCGCATGACGTGGTCGACCCGAATTCCGGAGAACTGCTCGCGACCGCCAATGACGAGCTGCACGAGGACCACCTCGCCAAGTTCCGCAAGGCCGGCGTGCAGAGCCTCGGCACCATCTGGGTCAATGACCTGGATCGTGGCGCCTACATCTCGAACACCCTGCGCATCGACCCGACCCGCACCCAGCTGGAGGCCTTGGTCGAGATCTATCGCATGATGCGTCCGGGCGAGCCGCCCACCAAGGACGCCGCGCAGAACCTCTTCCAGAACCTGTTCTTCTCCTCGGACCGCTACGACCTGTCGGGCGTCGGCCGCATGAAGTTCAACCGCCGCGTCGGGCGCAAGGAAGTCGAGGGCTCGGGCGTCCTGAGCAACGACGACATCCTCGCGGTGATGAAGGTGCTCATCGACATCCGCAACGGCAAGGGCACGGTCGACGATATCGACCACCTGGGCAACCGTCGCGTGCGTTCCGTCGGTGAAATGGCCGAGAACACCTTCCGCGTGGGCCTGGTGCGCGTCGAGCGCGCCGTCAAGGAGCGCCTGTCGCTGGCAGAAAGCGAAGGCCTGACCCCGCAGGAGCTGATCAATGCCAAGCCGGTGGCGGCGGCGATCAAGGAGTTCTTCGGCTCCTCGCAGCTGTCGCAGTTCATGGACCAGAACAATCCGCTGTCGGAAGTCACCCACAAGCGCCGCGTTTCTGCGCTGGGCCCGGGCGGCCTGACCCGCGAGCGTGCAGGCTTCGAAGTGCGCGACGTGCACCCGACCCACTACGGCCGCGTCTGCACCATCGAGACCCCGGAAGGCCCGAACATCGGCCTGATCAACTCGCTGGCCGTGTACGCCCGCTCGAACAAGTACGGTTTCCTCGAAACCCCGTACCGCAAGGTCGTGGACGGCAAGGTCACCGACCAGGTCGAGTTCCTGTCGGCCATCGAGGAGCACGAGTACGCCATCGCCCAGGCCAACGCCGAGCTCAACAAGGACGGCAGCTTCCAGGCCCCGTTCGTGCCCTGCCGCTTCCAGGCCGAGACCCTGCTCAAGCCGCCGAGCGAGATCCAGTACATGGACGTCTCGCCGATGCAGTCGGTGTCGGTCGCGGCCGCGCTGGTGCCCTTCATCGAGCACGACGACGCCAACCGCGCCCTGATGGGCGCGAACATGCAGCGCCAGGCCGTCCCGACCCTGCGCGCCCAGAAGCCGCTGGTCGGCACCGGCATCGAGCGCGCCGTGGCGCGTGACTCGGGCGTCACCGTCAACGCCCTGCGCGGCGGCGTGATCGACCAGGTCGACGCGGGCCGCATCGTGGTGCGCGTCAACGAGAGCGAGATCCACGGCAACGACGCCGGCGTCGACATCTACACGCTGGTCAAGTACACCCGCTCGAACCAGAACACCTGCATCAACCAGCGTCCGCTGGTGAACGTGGGCGACGTGATCGCCCGCGGCGACGTGCTGGCCGACGGCCCGTCGACCGACATCGGCGAGCTGGCCCTGGGCCAGAACATGCTGATCGCGTTCATGCCGTGGAACGGCTACAACTTCGAAGACTCCATCCTGCTCTCCGAGCGCGTGGTGGAGGAGGATCGCTACACCACGATCCACATCGAAGAGCTGACCTGCGTCGCGCGCGACACCAAGCTGGGGCCGGAGGAAATCTCGGCCGACATCCCGAACGTCTCCGAGCAGGCGCTGAACCGCCTGGACGAGAGCGGCGTGGTGTACATCGGTGCGGAAGTCCGCGCCGGCGACATCCTGGTGGGCAAGGTCACGCCGAAGGGCGAGAGCCAGCTGACCCCGGAAGAGAAGCTGCTGCGCGCGATCTTCGGCGAGAAGGCCTCCGACGTGAAGGACAGCTCGCTGCGCGTGCCGCCGGGCATGGACGGCACGGTCATCGACGTGCAGGTCTTCACCCGCGATGGCATCGAGAAGGACAAGCGCGCCAAGCAGATCGAGGAGATGGAGATCCGTCGGGTCAAGAAGGACTTCGACGACCAGTTCCGCATCCTTGAGAGCGCGATCTTCGCGCGTCTGCGCACCCAGATCGTGGGTCGCGTGGCCAACGGCGGGCCGGCGGGCCTGAAGAAGGGCGCCGAGATCACCGACGAGTACCTGAGCAGCCTGAAGAAGGACGAGTGGTTCTCGATCCGCATGAAGGACGAGGACGCCGCCGATTTCATCGAGCGCGCGCAGAAGCAGATCGAAGCGCACAAGAAGGAATTCGAGAAGCGCTTCGCCGACAAGCGCGCCAAGATCACCGCCGGCGACGACCTTGCTCCGGGCGTGCTGAAGATGGTCAAGGTGTTCCTTGCCGTGAAGCGCCGCATCCAGCCGGGCGACAAGATGGCCGGCCGCCACGGCAACAAGGGCGTGATCTCGATGATCCAGCCGGTCGAGGACATGCCCTACATGGCCGACGGCCGCCCGGTCGACATCGTGCTGAACCCTCTGGGCGTGCCCTCGCGCATGAACATCGGGCAGGTGCTGGAAACCCATCTGGGCTGGGCCGCCAAGGGCCTGGGCGAGAAGATCCAGCGCATGCTCGACGAGCAGCGCAAGGTCAAGGAGCTGCGTGACTTCCTCGACCAGATCTACAACCACGACAAGGCCATCCGCGGCTCGCTGCGTGAGGACCTGTCGCAGCTGACGGACGACGAGATCCTCGCGCTGTCGAAGAACCTGACCACGGGCGTGCCGATGGCGACGCCGGTGTTCGACGGTGCCGACGAGGCCGAGCTGAAGTCCATGCTGAAGCTGGCGGACCTGCCCGAGTCGGGCCAGACCACGCTGTTCGACGGCCGCACCGGCGAGGCTTTCGATCGTCCGGTCACCGTGGGCTACATGTACATGCTGAAGCTGAACCACCTCGTCGACGACAAGATGCATGCGCGCTCGACCGGCCCGTACTCGCTCGTCACCCAGCAGCCGCTGGGCGGCAAGGCGCAGTTCGGCGGCCAGCGCTTCGGCGAAATGGAAGTCTGGGCGCTGGAAGCCTACGGCGCGGCCTACACCCTGCAGGAAATGCTGACGGTGAAGTCCGACGACGTGCAGGGCCGCAACCAGATGTACAAGAACATCGTCGACGGCAACCACGAGATGGCCGCGGGCATGCCCGAGTCCTTCAACGTGCTGGTCAAGGAAATCCGTTCGCTGGCGATCAACATCGAGCTGGAAGAGCACTGAGGAACGGGATTGGGGATTCGGGATTCGGGATTCGCAAAGGCGCAACCCTTGCAGTCCTGGCTACCGAGTCCCCGTTCTGACGAATCCCGAATCCCGACTCCCGAATCCCGGAGACTGCAATGAAAGACCTGCTTAACCTCTTCAACCAGCAGCGCCAGACGCTCGATTTCGACGCCATCAAGATCGCGCTGGCTTCGCCGGACCTGATCCGTTCCTGGTCCTACGGCGAGGTGAAGAAGCCCGAGACCATCAACTACCGCACCTTCAAGCCGGAGCGCGATGGTCTGTTCTGCGCGGCCATCTTCGGCCCGATCAAGGACTACGAGTGCCTGTGCGGCAAGTACAAGCGCATGAAGCACCGCGGCGTGGTCTGCGAGAAGTGCGGCACCGAAGTGACGCTGGCCAAGGTGCGCCGCGAGCGCATGGGCCATATCGATCTCGCCAGCCCGGTCGCCCACATCTGGTTCCTCAAGTCGCTGCCCTCGCGCATCGGCCTGATGCTGGACATGACCCTGCGTGACATCGAGCGCATCCTGTACTTCGAAGCCTACTGCGTGATCGAGCCGGGCATGACCCCGCTTGAACGCGGCCAGCTGCTGACCGAAGAGCAGTACCTGCAGGCGGTGACCGAGCACGGCGACGACTTCGACGCGCGCATGGGCGCGGAAGCTGTTTATGAGCTGCTGAAGTCGATCGACCTCAACGCCGAGCTGGCCCAGCTGAAGGAAGAAATCGCCTCCACCAACAGCGAGACCAAGCTGAAGCGCCTGTCCAAGCGCATCAAGCTGATGGAAGCCTTCATCGAGTCCGGCAACCGTCCCGAGTGGATGGTCATGACCGTGCTGCCGGTGCTGCCGCCGGATCTGCGCCCGCTGGTGCCGCTGGATGGCGGCCGCTTCGCGACCTCGGATCTGAACGATCTGTACCGCCGCGTCATCAACCGCAACAACCGCCTGAAGCGCCTGCTCGAACTCGCTGCGCCCGACATCATCGTGCGCAACGAGAAGCGCATGCTGCAGGAGTCGGTGGACGCGCTGATGGACAACGGCCGCCGCGGCCGCGCCATCACCGGCACCAACAAGCGCCCGCTGAAGTCGCTGGCCGACATGATCAAGGGCAAGCAGGGCCGCTTCCGCCAGAACCTGCTGGGCAAGCGCGTCGACTACTCGGGCCGCTCGGTCATCGTGGTCGGCCCGACCCTGCGCCTGCACGAGTGCGGCCTGCCCAAGAAGATGGCGCTGGAGCTGTTCAAGCCCTTCATCTTCTCCAAGCTGCAGCGCCGCGGCCTCGCCACGACCATCAAGGCGGCCAAGAAGCTGGTCGAGCGCGAGTCGGCGGAAGTGTGGGACATCCTCGAAGAGGTGATCCGCGAGCATCCGGTGATGCTGAACCGCGCGCCCACCCTGCATCGTCTCGGCATCCAGGCGTTCGAGCCGGTGCTGGTGGAAGGCAAGGCGATCCAGCTGCACCCACTGGTGTGTACCGCGTTCAACGCCGACTTCGACGGCGATCAGATGGCCGTGCACGTGCCGCTCTCGCTGGAAGCCCAGCTCGAAGCGCGCGCGCTGATGATGTCGACGAACAACATCTTGAGCCCGGCCAACGGCGAGCCGATCATCGTGCCGACCCAGGACGTCGTGCTTGGCCTGTACTACATGACCCGCGCGCTCGAGAACAAGAAGGGCGAGGGCATGGTCTTCGCAAATCTGGCGGAAGTGCAGCGCGCCTACGACAACCGCATGGTCGAGATCCACGCGAAGATCAAACTGCGCCTGAAGCAGACGATCATTGCCGAGGACCGCAGCCGCACCGAGAGCACCTCGATCCTCGATACGACAGTCGGACGTGCGCTGCTGGCCGAGATCCTCCCCGAGGGCCTGCCCTTCGACCTGGTCAACTGCGAGCTCAACAAGAAGTCCATCAGCCGCCTGATCAACGCCTGCTACCGCCACCTTGGCCTCAAGGAAACGGTGATTTTCGCTGACCAGCTGATGTACACCGGCTTCCGCAACGCCACCCGTGCGGGCGTGTCGATCGGCATCGATGACATGGTCATCCCCGATGCCAAGCGCCAGATCCTGGCGGGCGCCGAGCGCGAAGTGCTGGAGATCCAGGAGCAGTACCAGGGCGGCCTGGTCACCGCCGGCGAGCGCTACAACAAGGTCGTCGACATCTGGTCGCGCACCAACGAACAGGTCGCCAAGGCGATGATGGAAGGCATCGGCACCGAGAAGGTGCAGAACGCCAAGGGCGAAACCATCGACCAGAAGTCGATGAACTCGATCTACATCATGGCCGACTCCGGCGCCCGTGGTTCCGCGGCCCAGATCCGTCAGCTGGCCGGTATGCGCGGCCTGATGGCGAAGCCCGACGGCTCGATCATCGAGACGCCCATCAAGGCGAACTTCCGCGAGGGCCTGGACGTCCTGCAGTACTTCATCTCGACCCACGGTGCCCGTAAGGGTCTGGCCGATACCGCGCTGAAGACCGCGAACTCGGGTTACCTGACCCGCCGTCTGGTCGACGTTGCCCAGGACGTGGTGATCACCGAGGTCGACTGCGGAACCAGCAATGGTCTGACCATGACGCCGATCGTCGAAGGTGGCGACGTGGTCGAGCCGCTGCGCGAGCGCGTGCTCGGCCGCATCGTGGCCGAGGACGTGTACCTGCCGGGCAACGACGAGGATCCCTTCGTCACCCGCAACACCCTGCTCGACGAAAAGTGGGTGCAGAAGCTCGAAGACGCCAGCGTGCAGCTGATCAAGGTGCGTTCGACCATCACCTGCGAGTCCAGCTTTGGCGTGTGCGCGCATTGCTACGGCCGCGACCTTGCGCGCGGCCACGTGGTCAACATCGGTGAAGCAGTCGGCGTGATTGCCGCGCAGTCCATCGGTGAGCCGGGTACCCAGCTGACCATGCGTACCTTCCACATCGGTGGTGCGGCTTCGCGTGCGGCCGCGGTCGACAATGTCGCCGTGCGCACCAGCGGTACGGTCAAGTTCAACAACCTGAAGTCGGTCCAGCACGCCGCCGGCCATCTCGTGGCGGTGTCACGCTCGGGCGAAATCTCGGTGATGGACGGTCACGGCCGCGAGCGCGAGCGCTACAAGTTGCCCTACGGCGCGGTGCTGAACTTCAAGGACGGTGCGGCCATCAAGGCTGGCGAGGTCGCTGCGAACTGGGATCCGCACAACCACCCGATTGTGTCGGAAGTGGCTGGTTTCGTCCGCTACGTCGATCTGGTGGAGGGCATCACCGCCATCGAGAAGACCGACGAGCTGACCGGTCTGGCCAGCATCGAGATCACCGATCCGAAGCGTCGTGGCTCGATGGGCAAGGACCTGCGCCCGATCATCCGCATCGTCGATGGCAACGGCAAGGACCTGTCGATTCCGGGCACCGATCTGCCGGCCCAGTACCTGCTGCCGCCGCGCTCGGTCGTCAACCTGCAGGACGGAGCACCCGTCGGCGTGGGCGACGTGGTCGCCAAGATCCCGCAGGAGGCCTCCAAGACCCGCGACATCACCGGTGGTCTGCCGCGCGTGGCCGACCTGTTCGAAGCGCGCAAGCCGAAGGATCCGGCGATCCTGGCCGAGCGCTCGGGCATCGTCAGCTTCGGCAAGGACACCAAGGGCAAGCAGCGCCTCATCATCAAGGATGCCGACGGCGGCGAGCACGAAGAGCTGATTCCGAAATACCGCCAGATCATCGTGTTCGAGGGTGAGCACGTGGAGAAGGGCGAGACCGTGGTCGACGGCGAGCCCAACCCGCAGGACATCCTGCGCCTGCTGGGCGTCGAGCCCCTGGCGGCTTACCTGGTCAAGGAAATCCAGGATGTCTACCGCCTGCAGGGCGTGAAGATCAACGACAAGCACATCGAGACGATCATCCGGCAGATGCTGCGCAAAGTCGAAGTCACCGACACTGGCGACAGCAAGTTCCTGCGCGGTGAGCAGCTGGAGCGCGTGCGCGTCATCGAGGAGAACCAGAAGATCCATGCCCGCAACGGCATTCCCGCCAAGACCGATCCGGTGCTGCTGGGCATCACCAAGGCGTCGCTGGCAACTGAGAGCTTCATCTCCGCGGCCTCGTTCCAGGAAACCACCCGCGTCCTCACTGAGGCGGCGGTCCGCGGCACGCGCGACACCTTGCGGGGTCTGAAGGAGAATGTTATCGTGGGCCGCTTGATTCCGGCCGGCACCGGCCTTGCTTACCACAGCAAGCGCCGCCGCCGCGACACGGAGCTCACCGATGCCGAGCTTGATATTCTGCGCAGCTCCGCCGTTGGCGTGACCGAGGATGTCTCCGACTCCGGCGACAACGCCTGATAAACCGATGACCGCCGTTAACGCGGCGGTCATCATCCGCTCGTCGACGCTTGGATGAGCTGGCCGGGCCCAGGGCCCAGAACCAACGAAATGAGGCGCAGGACGCGCCTCGTGTTCGCGGACACGAAGTCCGAGCGCATGTGCCGTCATTCGTTGACGGTCCCTGTGCGTACACGTTAAACTTCTCGGTCTTGACGGGCCCGGGTTGGCTCGTCCTTGTTTTCTAGAGGCTTTCTGCAATGGCAACCATCAACCAGCTGGTGCGCAAGCCCCGGCAACCGAAGACCTACAAGAGCGCCTCGCCGGCGCTTGCCAGCTGCCCGCAGAAGCGCGGCGTCTGCACCCGCGTCTACACGACCACGCCCAAGAAGCCGAACTCTGCGCTCCGCAAGGTTGCGAAGGTGCGTCTGACCAATGGGTTCGAGGTCATCAGCTATATCGGCGGCGAAGGTCACAATCTTCAGGAGCACTCGGTGGTCCTGATTCGCGGCGGTCGCGTCAAGGATCTGCCGGGCGTGCGCTACCACACCGTGCGTGGCTCGCTTGACGCTGTTGGCGTCGCCAAGCGTCGCCAGGGCCGTTCGAAGTACGGCGCGAAGCGTCCCAAGAAGTAACCACAGGCAAGTGCGCCGCGATGGCGGTGCGCGTTCCACCCGATCTTTTCAAATCAGGTTCGCATCATGTCCCGTAAAGGTTCGCCCGGTACCCGCTCCGTCCTGCCCGACCCCAAGCACGGCAGTGAAATGGTCGCCCGCTTCATCAATATGGTGATGAAGAGTGGCAAGAAGTCCGTCGCCGAGAGCATTGTCTATGGCGCGATGGAGGTCATCGGCGAGAAGTCCGGCAATCCGCTGGAGCTTGTCGAGAAGGCGCTGGGCAACGTTGCTCCGGCGGTCGAGGTTAAGTCCCGCCGCGTCGGTGGTGCGACCTACCAGGTGCCGGTTGAAGTGCGCAGCTCGCGCCGCTCGGCCCTCGCCATGCGCTGGGTCATCGAGTCCGCTCGCAAGCGCGGCGAAACCTCGATGCCGCGCAAGCTCGCCGGCGAACTGTTGGATGCGGCCGAGAGCCGCGGTGGCGCTGTCAAGAAGCGCGAAGAAACCCACCGCATGGCGGAAGCCAACAAGGCCTTCTCGCACTACCGCTGGTAAGAGCTGCTGGGCTGCGCCGTTGTTCGGCGCGGCCCTGTTGCTTTGCCGCCAACAGATTTGAAAGGAATTCCCGTGGCTCGCAAGACCCCAATCGAGCGCTATCGCAATTTCGGCATCATGGCCCACATCGATGCCGGCAAGACCACCACGACCGAGCGCATCCTGTTCTACACCGGTGTGAACCACAAGATCGGTGAAGTGCATGATGGCGCGGCCACCATGGACTGGATGGAGCAGGAGCAGGAGCGCGGCATCACCATCACCTCGGCTGCGACCACTGCCTTCTGGAAGGGCATGGACAAATCGCTGCCCGAGTATCGCTTCAACATCATCGACACCCCCGGCCACGTCGACTTCACCATCGAAGTCGAGCGGTCGCTGCGCGTGCTCGACGGCGCTGTGTTCGTGCTGTGTGCGGTCGGTGGCGTGCAGCCGCAGTCCGAGACGGTCTGGCGCCAGGCCAACAAATACAACGTGCCGCGCTTGGCGTTCGTCAACAAGATGGACCGTACCGGCGCCAACTTCGGCAAGGTCATCGAGCAGCTGCGGTCGCGCCTCGGTGCCTACCCGGTGCCGATGCAGGTTGCCATCGGCGCCGAGGACACGTTCGAGGGCGTGGTCGACCTGCTCAAGATGAAGGCGATCCAGTGGGACATGGCCACCAATGGCACGACCTTCACCTACGGCGAAGTGCCTGCACACCTGAAGGAGCAGGCGGAAGCCGCGCGCGCCTTCATGGTCGAAGCGGCCGCCGAGGCCTCCGAAGAGCTGATGAACAAGTACCTCGAGGGTGGCGAGCTGTCGGAGGCCGAGATCGTTGACGGCATCCGCGAGCGCACCTTGAAGTGCGAAATCATTCCGGCGTTTTGCGGCACCGCGTTCAAGAACAAGGGCGTGCAGGCCATGCTCGACGCGGTGGTGCAGTACCTGCCGTCGCCCGCCGACCGTCCGCCGGTCAAGGGCATCGACGAGAACGAGGCCGAGGCGTCCCGCAAGGCGGGTGACGCCGAGCCGTTCTCCGCACTTGCGTTCAAGATCATGACGGACCCCTTCGTCGGTTCGCTCACGTTCTTCCGCGTGTACTCCGGCTCACTCAATTCGGGTGACCAGGTGTACAACCCGGTGAAGAGCAAGAAGGAGCGCATCGGCCGCATCCTGCAGATGCACGCCAACAACCGTGACGAGATCAAGGAAGTGCTGGCGGGCGATATCGCTGCCGCAGTCGGCCTGAAGGACGTCACCACCGGCGACACCCTGTGCGATCTGAACAACGTCATCACCCTGGAGCGCATGGTGTTCCCGGAGCCCGTCATTTCGATGGCGGTGGAGCCGAAGACCAAGGCGGATCAGGAGAAGATGGGCATCGCGCTCGGTCGACTGGCGCAGGAAGATCCCTCCTTCCGCGTCCGCACGGATGAAGAGTCGGGCCAGACCATCATCTCCGGCATGGGCGAGCTGCACCTGGAAATCCTCGTTGACCGCATGAAGCGCGAGTTCAACGTCGAGGCCAACACCGGCAAGCCGCAGGTAGCCTACCGCGAGACCATCCGCAAGCCGATCAAGCAGGAAGGCAAGTTCGTCCGTCAGTCCGGTGGCCGCGGCCAGTACGGCCACATCGTCATCGAGATGGAGCCGCAGGAGCGTGGCGCCGGCTACAGCTTCGAGAACGCCATCGTCGGTGGTGTGGTCCCGAAGGAGTACGTCGCTGCGTCCGACAAGGGCATCCAGGATGCGATGACCACCGGTCCGCTGGCGGGCTATCCGGTCGTCGACATCAAGATCCGCGCGGTGGACGGCAGCTACCACGACGTCGACTCGAACGAAATGGCGTTCAAGGTGGCCGGATCGATGGCCTTCAAGGAGGCCTTCGCGAAGGCGAACCCGGTTCTGCTGGAGCCGATCATGAAGGTCGAGATCGTCACTCCCGAGGATTACCTCGGTGACGTGATGGGCGACGTGAGTCGTCGTCGCGGCATCCTGCAGGGTTCTGACGACAGCCCCTCGGGCAAGGTCATCAATGCGATGGTTCCGCTCGGCGAGATGTTCGGTTACGCCACCACCCTGCGCTCCATGAGCCAGGGCCGCGCGACCTACACGATGGAATTCGACCACTACGCTGAGGCGCCGGCGAATATCGCTGATGCCGTCACCAAGAAAGGCTGAGTGAGCGCCTGACGCTCCTGCCAAACACATACACGACATAACAAGAGGTTTGCATCATGGCCAAGGGTAAGTTCGAGCGCACCAAGCCGCACGTGAACGTGGGCACGATCGGTCACGTTGACCACGGCAAGACGACGCTGACGGCGGCGCTGACGAAGGTGGGCGCGGAGCGTTTCGGCGGTGAGTTCAAGGGCTATGACGCGATCGACGCGGCGCCGGAAGAGAAGGCGCGCGGCATCACGATCTCGACGGCGCACGTCGAGTACGAGAGCCCGACGCGCCACTACGCGCACGTGGACTGCCCGGGCCACGCCGACTACGTGAAGAACATGATCACGGGTGCGGCGCAGATGGACGGCGCGATCCTGGTGTGCTCGGCGGCTGACGGCCCGATGCCGCAGACCCGCGAGCACATCCTGCTGGCCCGCCAGGTGGGCGTGCCCTACATCGTGGTCTACCTGAACAAGGCGGACATGGTGGACGACGCGGAGCTGCTGGAGCTGGTCGAGCTGGAAGTGCGCGAACTGCTGTCGAAGTACGACTTCCCGGGCGACGACACGCCGATCGTGAAGGGATCGGCGCTGAAGGCGCTGGAAGGCGACCAGTCGGAGATCGGCGTGCCGTCGATCATCGCCCTGGTGGAAGCGCTGGACACCTACATCCCGGAGCCGCAGCGCGACGTGGACAAGACCTTCCTGATGCCGGTGGAAGACGTGTTCTCGATCTCGGGTCGCGGCACCGTGGTGACCGGTCGAATCGAGCGCGGCATCATCAAGGTGGGTGACGAAGTCGAGATCGTGGGCATCCGCCCGACGGCCAAGACCACGGTGACCGGCATCGAGATGTTCCGCAAGCTGCTGGACCAGGGCCAGGCGGGCGACAACGCGGGTCTGCTGCTGCGCGGCACCAAGCGTGACGACGTCGAGCGCGGCCAGGTGCTGTGCAAGCCGGGCACGATCAAGCCGCACACCCAGTTCGAGGCCGAGGTGTACGTGCTGTCGAAGGACGAGGGCGGCCGTCACACGCCGTTCTTCAAGGGCTACCGTCCGCAGTTCTACTTCCGCACGACCGACGTGACGGGCGCCTGCGAGCTGCCCGAGGGCGTCGAGATGGTGATGCCGGGCGACAACATCAAGATGGTGGTGACGCTGATCGCCCCGATCGCGATGGAAGAAGGCCTGCGCTTCGCGATCCGCGAAGGCGGTCGTACCGTCGGCGCCGGTGTTGTCGCCAAGATCATCCAGTGATACGATAGCGGGCTTGCACCCGGGGGGTGGGACATACGCTCCCACCCCCGACGCTCTTTAACGAAAACCAAGGACCAGGCCCATGGCGGACCAGAAGATTCGGATTCGGCTCAAGGCGTTCGATCATCGTTTGATCGACCGATCCGCGAGCGAGATCGTGGAGACGGCCAAGAGGACCGGCGCGCAGGTGCGCGGCCCGATCCCGCTGCCCACGAAGACCGAACGCTACACCGTGCTCGTGTCGCCGCACGTCGACAAAGACGCCCGCGACCAGTACGAGACCCGCACGCACAAGCGCGTGCTCGATATCGTGGATCCGAACGACAAGACCGTTGACGCGCTCATGAAGCTCGAGCTCGCAGCCGGCGTCGACGTTCAGATCAAGCTGTACTGAGGCATTCCCCATGAGCATCGGAATCGTAGGCCGCAAGTGCGGCATGAGCCGGATCTTCACCGAGTCGGGTGAGTCGGTGCCGGTCACCCTGATCGAAGCCACCCCCAATCGCGTGGTTCAGGTCAAGACCCCTGAGTCGGACGGCTACGCCGCCGTCCAGGTTACCGCTGGCACCAAGCGCGCCGCCCTGCTGAACAAGCCGGAAGCGGGCCACTTCGCCAAGGCGAATGTCGAGGGTGGTCGTGGTCTTTGGGAGTTTCGTGTTGCCGCCGACAAGGTGGGCGACTACGCCGTCGGCAGCGAAATCCGCGCCGACATCTTCGCGGCGGGTCAGGTTGTCGATGTGGCGGGCGTGACCCGCGGCAAGGGCTTCGCTGGCACCATCAAGCGCCATGGCTTCACCATGGGTGACGCCACCCACGGTAACTCGCTGTCGCATCGTTCGCCGGGCTCCATCGGCCAGCGCCAGACGCCGGGTCGCGTGTTTCCCGGCAAGAAGATGTCTGGCCACATGGGCGCGGTCAACCAGACCTCGCAGAACCTCGTGGTGATGAAGGTGGATGCCGAGCGTGGCTTGATCGCCGTGCGTGGGTCGATCCCCGGCGCCCCCGGCGGCGACGTCATCGTCCGCCCTGCGGCCAAAGCGTAAAGGAGCTCAGTCATGGAACTTGCAGTCGTGGGGAGCCCCAATACGCTGGCCGTCTCCGATGAGGTGTTCGGCCGTGATTACCGCCAGGATCTCGTGCATCAGGTCGTCGTTGCCTATCGCAACGCCGGTCGCGCGGGCACCAAGGCGCAGAAGACCCGCTCGGAAGTGAGCGGCACCACCAAGAAGTTCAAGAAGCAGAAGGGCGGCGGCGCCCGTCACGGCGATTACCGCGCTCCGATTTTCATCGGCGGTGGCGTCAGTTTCGCCGCGCGTCCGCGCAGCTTCGCCCAGAAGATCAACCGCAAGATGTACCGCGGTGCGCTCCGCTCGATCCTGTCAGAACTCAATCGCCACGGCCGTCTGCTGGTGGTCGAGTCGTTCGACCTCGATCAGCCCAAGACCCAGGCCTTGGTCGCCAAGCTGGCGGAGCTGAAAGTGGGCAAGCGGCCGCTGATCGTGACCGAGAACGGCTCCGAGGCGCTGTACCTGTCTGCACGCAATATCCCCTACGTCGAAGTCCGCGACGTGCAGGGCCTGGATCCCGTGTCCCTGGTGGGCGCGGATCACGTCGTTGTGACCGTGGACGCGGTCAAGAAGATCGAGGAGTGGCTGGCATGAGCACCGAGCACATCCTGAGCGTGCTGCGTGCGCCCCTGATTTCCGAAAAGGGTGCGCGCCTCCAGGAAGTTTCCAACCAGTACGTCTTCGAGATCGCCGCCACGGCGACCAAGGCCGACGTGAAGGCTGCCGTCGAGCAGTTGTTCTCGGTCAAGGTCGAAGGGGTGAACGTCGTCAACGTCAAGGGCAAGAGCAAGTCCTTCCGTTCCCGCGCGGGTCGTCGCGGTGATTGGCGCAAAGCCTACGTCAAGCTGGCCGAAGGCCAGACCATTGACGTGATGGCTCGGGCCTGAGGTAAGCAGACATGGCAGTGATCACTTACAAGCCCACGTCGCCGGGCCGCCGCTCCAAGGTGAGCGTCAGTCGCGACCACCTGTACAAGGGTGCCCCGCACGCAGCCTTGGTCGAGGCGCAGTCGCGCACCGGTGGCCGCAACAATGCCGGCCGCATCACCACCCGTCACATCGGTGGTGGCCACAAGCAGCACTACCGCATCATCGATTTCAAGCGCGACAAGGAAGGCATCGCCTCCAAGGTCGAGCGGATCGAGTACGACCCCAACCGCACCGCGCACATCGCGCTGCTCTGCTACGCCGACGGTGAGCGCCGCTACATCATCGCGCCCAAGGGCATCCAGGTGGGCGACCAGCTGATGTCCGGCCGCGATGCGCCGATCAAGGTCGGCAACACGCTGCCGCTGCGCAACATCCCGATCGGCACCACAGTGCACTGCATCGAGATGAAGCCTGGCAAGAAGGCCCAGATCGCGCGCAGCGCCGGTGCATCCGCACAGCTGATCGCCCGCGAACAGGGCTATGCGACCCTGCGCCTCCGCTCCGGTGAGATGCGCAAGGTGCCGGCGGACTGCCGCGCAACCATCGGCGAAGTCGGCAACAGCGAGCACAACCTCACCAAGATCGGCAAGGCCGGTGCAAAGCGCTGGGTTGGCGTCCGCCCGACCGTCCGCGGCGTGGTGATGAACCCGGTCGACCATCCGCACGGCGGTGGTGAAGGCCGTACTTCGGGTGGTCGCCACCCGGTCACCCCCTGGGGTGTGCCGACCAAGGGCTACAAGACCCGCAACAACAAGCGCACCGAGCAGTTCATCGTGCGGCGCCGGAAGTAATAGGAATAGGTCATGGCACGTTCACTCAAGAAAGGCCCGTTCATTGATCTGCACCTCGCCAAGAAGGTGGAGACCGCTGCGGCCACGAATAACAAGCGCCCGATCAAGACCTGGTCCCGTCGCTCGATGGTGCTGCCGGAAATGATCGGCCTGACCATCGCGATCCACAACGGTCGCCAGCACGTTCCCGTGCTTATCAACGAGAACATGGTCGGCCACAAGCTGGGCGAGTTCGCCGTCACCCGGACCTTCAAGGGTCACGGTGGCGACAAGAAGTCCGGCCGCTAAGGAGAGATGGCAATGGAAACCAAGGCAATCCTCCGCGGCGCAAGCATCTCCGCCCAGAAGGTCCGACTGGTCGCCGACCAGGTCCGTGGCCTCCCGGTTGGTCGCGCCGACAACTTGCTGAAGTTCAGCGAGAAGAAGGCCGCCCACATCGTCCGCAAGGTCCTGCTCTCGGCAGTTGCGAACGCCGAGAACAACGACGGCGCTGACGTCGACGAGCTCAAGGTCGCCCGCATCTTCGTTGATGAGGGTCCGACCATGAAGCGCTTCCACGCCCGCGCCAAGGGCCGCGGAGCTCGCATCCTGAAACGCACCAGCCACATCACTGTGGTTGTGGGCACCGGCCAGTAATCGGGGACGCACGATGGGTCACAAAGTTCATCCGATCGGAATTCGCCTTGGTATCTCCAAGGACTGGAATTCCAAGTGGTACGCCAACAAGCGCGACTTCGCCGGTTACCTGGCGGGCGACCTCAAGGTCCGCGAGATGCTGCGCAAGCGCCTGGCTGCCGCCGGCGTCTCCCGCATCCAGATCGAGCGCCCGGCGAAGACCGCCCGCGTGACGATCCACACCGCCCGTCCGGGCGTGGTGATCGGCAAGAAGGGCGAGGACATCGAGAAGCTGCGTCGCGACGTCAGCGCGATCATGGGCGTCCCGGTGCACATCAACGTCGCCGAGGTTCGCAAGCCGGAGCTCGACGCTCAGCTGGTGGCCGAGTCGATCGCGCAGCAGCTGGAGCGCCGCATCATGTTCCGTCGCGCGATGAAGCGCGCTGTCGGCAACGCCATGCGTCTTGGTGCGCTTGGGATCAAGGTCAACGTCGCCGGGCGCCTCAACGGCGCCGAGATTGCACGTTCGGAGTGGTACCGCGAAGGACGCGTACCCCTGCACACGCTGCGCGCCGACGTTGACTACGGCTTCGCTGAAGCGCACACCACCTACGGCGTCATCGGCATCAAGACCTGGATCTACAAGGGCGAGATCTTCGATTACTCGCAGGTGGGCCAGGAGAAGGCCGAAGAGCAGCGCCCCGAGCGCGCGCCCCGCCAGGCCAAGTAAGGAACCACTGTCATGTTGCAGCCCAAAAGAACCAAGTACCGCAAGGTACACAAGGGCCGGAACACCGGCCTTTCCTGGAACGGCGCGCTGGTCAGCTTCGGCGAGTACGGCCTGAAGGCCACGACCTACGGTCAGCTCACCGCCCGCCAGATCGAGTCCGCGCGCCGCACCATCAGCCGCTATGTCAAGCGCGGCGGCAAGCTCTGGATCCGCGTGTTCCCCGACAAGCCGATCACCCAGAAGCCCATCGAGGTCCGCATGGGTAGCGGTAAAGGTAACGTCGAGTACTGGGTGGCCCTGATCCAGCCCGGCCGCGTTCTCTACGAAATCGAGGGTGTGCCCGAAGAGACCGCCCGCGAAGCCTTCCGTCTGGCCGCTGCCAAGCTGTCGGTCCAGACCACTTTCGTGACCCGGACGGTGCGCTGATGGACATCAAGGAACTCCGCCAGAAGTCGGCCGTTGAACTCAAGGCCCACCTCCTCGATCTGCGCCGCGAGCAGTTCAACCTTCGCATGCAGAAGGGAAGCGGCCAGTTGACCCAGAGCCATCAGCTCAAGAACGTGCGCCGCGAGATCGCGCAGGTGAAGATGCTGCTGGGCTCCAACGCGTAAGGCGACCGACATGAGTGACAACACCCAAACCCCGCGCACCGTCGAAGGCCGCGTGGTCAGCAACAAGATGGATAAGACCGTCACCGTGCTCGTTGAGCGTGCCGTCAAGCACGAGCTCTACGGGAAGTACCTGCGCCGCTCCACCAAGCTGCATGCGCACGACGAGAACAACAGCTGTCAGGAAGGGGACATCGTCCGCGTGGTGGAGTGCCGCCCGCTGTCGAAGACCAAGACCTGGCGCGTTGTCGAAGTCGTGAGTCGCGACGCCTGATCGCTCAAGGAGAAGATCCATGATTCAGATGCAGTCTTTTCTTGATGCGGCAGACAACTCCGGTGCCAAGGAGCTGATGTGCATCAAGGTGCTCGGCGGCTCCAAGCGCCGCTATGCGCACATTGGCGACATCATCAAGGTGTCCGTCAAGGACGCCATCCCCCGCGGCAAGGTCAAGAAGGGCGAGGTCTATGACGCCGTCGTCGTGCGCACCCGCAAGGGCGTCCGTCGTGCCGATGGTTCGCTGATCCGTTTCGATGGCAACGCCGCCGTCCTGCTGAACAACAAGCACGAGCCGATCGGCACGCGCATCTTCGGGCCGGTCACGCGCGAGCTGCGCGGCGAGAAGTTCATGAAGATCGTCTCGCTGGCTCCCGAAGTGCTGTAAAGGAAGAACCCATGAGCCGTATTCGCAAGGGTGACCAGGTTCTGGTGATCACCGGGAAGAACAAGGGTCAGAAGGGTGAGGTGGTGCGCGTGGTCGGTGACCGGCTCGTCGTCTCCAACATCAATCTGATCAAGCGCCACACCAAGGCGAACCCGCAGGCCAACCAGCCGGGCGGGATCGTCGAGCGCGAGGCGCCGATCCATATCTCCAACGTGTTGTTGTTCAACCCGGCGACGGGCAAGGGCGATCGCGTTGGCTTCAAGGTGCTGGAGGATGGACGCAAGCTGCGTGTGTTCCGCTCCAGCGGTGAGGCGGTTGACGCCTGAGGAATGCAGTGATGACCACCCGTCTGGAACAGTTCTACAAAGACCAGGTCGTGCCCAAGCTGATGGAGCGCTTCGGCTACGCCAATGTCATGCAGGTGCCGCGCTTGACCAAGATCACGCTCAACATGGGCGTGGGCGAAGCTGTCGGCAACAAGAAGATCCTAGAGAATGCCGTCGCTGAAATGGCCAAGATCTCCGGCCAGAAGCCGGTGACCACCAAGGCCCGCGTGTCGGTGGCGAGCTTCAAGATCCGTGACGGCTGGCCGATCGGCTGCAAGGTCACCCTGCGCCGCGCCAAGATGTTCGAGTTCCTCGATCGTCTCGTGAACATCTCGCTGCCCCGCGTCCGCGACTTCCGCGGCGTGTCCGGTCGCTCGTTCGATGGTCGCGGCAACTACAACATGGGCGTGAAGGAACAGATCATCTTCCCCGAGATCGACTTCGACCAGGTCGACGCGATCCGCGGCATGGACATCGCCATCACCACCACGGCCAAGACCGACGCGGAAGCCAAGGCGCTGCTCGAAGCCTTCCGTTTCCCGTTCCGCAACTGATCCCGAAGGACCCAAGACATGGCCAAGACCTCCATGGTCAACCGCGAGATCAAGCGGGCCAAGATCGCCAAGAAGTTCGCGTCCAAGCGCGCCGAGCTCAAGGCGATCATCGCGAACCCCAAGGCTTCGTATGAAGAGAAGGCGGTTGCACAGACCCAGCTGCAGAAGCTGCCCCGTGACGCCAGCCCCTGCCGTCAACGCAATCGCTGCGAGCTGACCGGCCGTTCGCGCGGCGTGTACCGCAAGTTCGGGCTCGGTCGCAACAAGCTGCGCGAAGCGACCATGCGCGGCGACGTGCCTGGCCTTCGCAAGGCAAGCTGGTAAACTACTGCGCTTGCTGATTTCCGGGCCGGCCCCGCAAGGGGTCGGCTCTTCCACGTGAACCGTTCGCGAAAGCGGATATCGGTGCGACTCAAAGGTGCCACTCAATGAGCATGACTGATCCCATCGCCGACATGTTTGTCCGCATCAAGAATGCGGCGGCCGTCGGCAAGAAAACCGTCAAGATGCCGTCCTCCAAGCTGAAGGTCGCCATCGCCAACCTGCTGAAGAACGAGGGTTACCTCGCCGACGCGCAGGTTCAGACCATCGAGAACAAGCCTGTTCTCGAGATCGCCCTCAAGTACTACCAGGGGCGTCCGGTCATCGAGAAGCTGGAGCGTTTTTCGCGCTCGGGCCTGCGCCAGTATCGTGGCAAGGCAGAGCTCCCGCGCGTGCTGGGCGGCCTCGGCATCGCCATCATCTCCACCTCCAAGGGCATCATGACCGATTCGCAGGCGCGGGCTGAAGGCCTGGGCGGCGAGGTCCTGGGTCTGGTGGCATAAGAGGAGATCGACATGTCCCGCGTTGCCAAGAAGCCAATCGCCCTCCCGAAGGGCGTCGAACTGTCCCAGGATGCCGCAAAGCTCACCATCAAGGGGCCCAAGGGCAGTCTGACCCAGGCCAAGCCGGCCGGCCTCGACGTCGCTGTCGTTGACGGCGAGCTGCGTGTCCAGGCCGCAAACGATGATCTGATCGCCATGGCCGGCACCCTGCGTGCCCTGCTCGCGAACATGGTCGCCGGAGTTTCCGAGGGCTACACCCGTAAGCTCGAACTCGTCGGCGTCGGCTACCGCGCTTCGGTTGCCGGCCGCGACCTGAACCTGAGCCTCGGCTTCAGTCACCCGGTGGTGTTCAACGCCCCCGAGGGCATCACCATCGAGACGCCGAGCCAGACCGAAATTCTGGTCAAGGGCGCCGACAAGCAGGTGGTGGGTCAGGTGGCTGCCAAGATTCGCGCCTTCCGCCCGCCGGAGCCCTACAAGGGCAAGGGTGTGCGTTACTCGGGCGAGAAGATCGTGATGAAGGAAGCCAAGAAGGCCTGATCGGGAGCTCCCATGGAGTCCGCCCAGCGGACTTCACCCCAAGCCTTCTGCTTCCCCAAGGAAAGACCATGGAAAAGAAAATCGCTCGTCTCCGTCGCGCCAAGACCACCCGTTCGCATATCCGCGAGCTGGGCGCCGCGCGCCTGTCCGTGTCTCGCACCGGCCAGCACATCTACGCTCAGCTGTTCACGTCCGACGGGTCGAAGGTCCTGGCTGCGGCCTCGACGCTCGAGTCCGAGGTTCGCGACGGCCTGGAAGGCACCAAGAACAAGGATGCCGCGGCCAAGGTGGGTCAGGTGATCGCCAAGCGCGCCCTCGCTGCTGGCGTTGAGGCGGTTGCCTTTGACCGCTCGGGTTTCCGTTATCACGGTCGCATCAAGGCGCTTGCCGATGCCGCTCGTGAGGCGGGCCTGAAGTTCTGATCGCTCTGCGATCCCTTCGCTGCACCACAACTACAAGCGACCCGAAGGGTCGTAAGCAATCGAGAGAATCGCAATGAGCACGAACGATCGTGACAACAGCGACGGCATGCTGGAAAAGCTGGTTGCCGTCAATCGCGTGTCGAAGACGGTCAAGGGCGGCCGCCAGTTCACCTTCACCGCCTTGACCGTGGTGGGTGATGGCGCCGGCCGCGTCGGTTTCGGTTACGGCAAGGCGCGCGAAGTGCCTGTGGCCATCCAGAAGTCGATGGAGTACGCCCGCAAGGCCATGGTCAGCGTCGAGCTGAACGGCGGCACGGTGTGGTACCCGATCAAGGCCAACCACGGCGCTGCGCGCGTCTACATGCAGCCCGCTTCCGAGGGTACCGGCGTGATCGCCGGAGGTGCCATGCGCGCCGTGCTGGAAGCGGCCGGTGTGAAGAACATCCTTGCCAAGGCGGTGGGTTCGCGCAACCCCATCAACCTTGTTCGCGCCACCATCAAGGGCCTGCAGGCAATGCACTCGCCTTCCAAGATCGCGGCGAAGCGCGGCAAGAAGCTGGAGGAGATCAGCCATGGCTAATGAAGGCAAGACCATCAAGGTCCGTCTGGTCAAGGGTCTGCGTGGTACCCAGTCGCGTCACCGCCTGTCGGTGAAGGCGCTCGGTCTGCGCAAGTTGAATGACGTGCGTGAGCTGCCGGACAACCCTAGCGTGCGCGGTCTGATCAACACCGTCTATTACCTGGTCCGCGTCGAGCAGTAAGCGGAATCTCCGGAGAACACCATGCGTCTCAATACACTCAAGCCCGCTGACGGCGCTCGCAAGGATCGCGTTCGCGTTGGCCGCGGCATCGGTTCCGGCCTCGGCAAGACCTGCGGTCGTGGCCACAAGGGTCAGTTCGCGCGTACCGGCAAGGGCAAGGTCAAGGCAGGCTTCGAAGGTGGCCAGATGCCGCTGCAGCGTCGCCTTCCCAAGGTCGGTTTCCGCTCCAAGCTCAAGGACGACGTGGCGCAGGTCTTCCTGTACCAGCTGGCCCTTGTCGAGGGTGACGTGATCGACTTCCCTGCGCTGCAGGCTGCCGCTCTCGTGTCGACTCGCGCGCGCACCGCCAAGATCGTCAAGAAGGGCGAGCTCGATCGCAAGGTCACCGTTCGCGGCCTGACTGCGACCGCCGGCGCCAAGGCGGCGATCGAAGCGGCCGGCGGGTCGGTGGAGTAAATCGTGGCCCAGTCGAACGTGGGTGCAAGTTCCATCGCGGCACTTGGCAAGCTCACCGAGCTGCGCCAGCGCCTGCTGTTCGTGCTCGGGGCGCTGATCGTCTACCGGTTCGGCACCTTCGTGCCTGTGCCGGGCGTCAATCCGGATGCCATGACGTCCCTCATGCAGCAGCAGGGGGGCGTCGTCCAGATGTTCAACCTGTTCTCCGGTGGCGCGCTTGAGCGTCTGAGTGTGTTCGCGCTCAACGTCATGCCGTACATCTCCGCCTCGATCATCATCCAGCTCGCATCGCAGATCTTTCCAAGCCTGCAGCAGCTGCGAAAGGAAGGGGAAAGCGGCCGCCGCAAGATCACCCAGTACACGCGCATCGGTACCGTGCTGCTTGCGGTCTTCCAGGCCTTCGGTATCGCAATGGCGCTCCAGGGGCAGAACAGCCCTGTTGGCCCGGTCGTGTTCAATCCGGGGCCAGGGTTCGTGTTTACTGCGGTCGTCGCCTTGACTGCCGGAACGCTGTTCCTGATGTGGCTCGGTGAGCAGGTGACCGAGCGCGGCGTCGGCAACGGCATCTCCCTGATCATCTTCGCGGGCATTGTTGCGACGCTGCCCGGAGCCATCATCACCACGCTGACCCAGGTCAGTCAGGGCGAGATGAATCCGCTGACGGTGATCGTGTTGTTTGCCATCGTCCTGTCGGTTACTGCTTTCGTCGTCTTCGTCGAGCGCGGGCAGCGCAGGATCACGGTCAACTATGCGCGTCGCCAGGGGGGCCGTCAGGCCTACATGAACCAGAGCTCGCATTTGCCGCTGAAGCTCAACATGGCTGGCGTCATCCCTGCGATCTTTGCATCCAGCCTCATCCTGTTCCCCGGGACTGCGGCCACCTGGTTCGGTGAGGCTGGCGGGGTAGGTTGGCTGACCGACCTGTCGGTTGCGCTGGCCCCCGGGCAGCCCCTGCACATGGTGCTGTATGGCGCCTTGATCATCGGTTTCGCGTTCTTCTACACCGCCCTGGTCTTCAACTCGCAGGAGACTGCCGAGAATCTGAAGAAGTCCGGTGCCTTGATTCCCGGTATCCGTCCGGGCAAGGCAACGGCCGACTACGTCGACGGCGTGCTGACGCGTCTCACGCTCGCTGGTTCGCTCTACCTCGTGGCGGTGTGTCTGCTGCCCGAAGCCCTGCAACTCGGAATGAATGTTCCCGCTGCTGTGGCCCACCTGTTTGGCGGCACCTCGCTGCTGATCGTGGTGGTTGTTGTCATGGATTTCATGGCCCAGATCCAGGCGCACCTGATGTCGCATCAGTACGACAGCCTGCTCAAGAAGGCCAATCTGAAGGGCGGCTCGCGCGCCGGCTTCTCGCGCGGGTAGTCGAGCTCCCGGTTTGGCGCGGCATGCGTCCAAGCCGGGGGTGACAACGCCGGAGCACGGGCACCATCTCCCCGTGCCCTCAGGGGTGCTGTGGCCTTAGCACCCTGGGACTTTATTTGTCCTCGAAGCCAACGTATACTTTCCGATTCACCGCGCAATACCTTGTTGGAGATCGCCTCATGGCGCGCATCGCAGGTGTCAACCTTCCCGTCCAGAAGCATGTCTGGGTGGGGCTTCAGAGCATTTACGGCATCGGCCGTACCCGTTCGCAGAAAGTCTGTGAGACTGCCGGGGTCACCCCGAGCACCAAGATCAAGGACCTGACGGAGGCCGAGGTCGACCGCCTCCGCGCCGAAGTCGCAAAGTTTGTCGTCGAGGGCGACCTCCGTCGCGAAGTCGGCATCAGCATCAAGCGCCTGATGGACCTGGGCTGCTACCGCGGTCTTCGTCACCGTCGTGGCCTGCCGCTGCGTGGCCAGCGCACCCGCACCAACGCCCGTACCCGCAAGGGTCCGCGCAAGCAGATCAAGAAGTAAGGACCGGCCATGAGCAAGCAGGCGCCCGCCAAGGGCAAGAAGAAGATCCGCCGTGTCGTTACCGACGGCATCGCCCACGTCCAAGCGTCCTTCAACAACACGATCATCACGATCACCGACCGCCAGGGCAATGCTCTGAGCTGGGCCACCTCGGGTGGCGCTGGTTTCCGTGGCTCGCGCAAGTCGACTCCATTCGCTGCCCAGGTCGCCGCCGAGAAGGCGGGTCGCGTGGCTCTGGAGTACGGCCTGAAGACCCTCGAAGTCCGCATCAAGGGCCCCGGTCCGGGTCGCGAGTCCGCCGTGCGTTCGCTGAACGCTGTCGGCTACAAGGTCACCAACATCATCGACGTCACGCCGATTCCGCACAACGGCTGCCGTCCGCCGAAGAAGCGTCGCGTCTGACGCACGGCTAGGAGCTCATACCCATGGCACGTTACATCGGCCCCACCTGCAAACTCGCCCGTCGCGAAGGCGCAGATCTCAGCCTCAAGAGCCCGGCCCGCGCGCTGGATTCCAAGTGCAAGCTGGAGCAGAAGCCCGGCCAGCACGGCGCCGCCCGCAAGGGTCGTCTGTCCGATTACGCGGTGCAGCTGCGCGAGAAGCAGAAAGTCAAGCGCATCTACGGTCTGCTGGAGCGTCAGTTCCGCAACGTCTACCGCAAGGCGTCCACCCGTCGCGGCAACACCGGCGAGAACCTGCTGCAGATTCTCGAGTCCCGTCTGGACAATGTGGTCTACCGCATGGGTTTCGCGGTGACGCGTCCGCAAGCCCGACAGCTCGTCAGCCATTGCGGCGTCCTGGTCAACGGCAAGGCGGTCAACCTCGCCTCCTTCCAGGTCAAGCCCGGTGATGCCATCGCGCTCACCGAGCGTGCCCAGCGTCAGCTGCGCGTCCAGGAGGCTTCGGCCCTGGCCCAGCAGATGGACCTCGTCCCGAACTGGATCGACGTCGACAGCAAGAAGTTCAGCGGTGTCTTCAAGGCGCTGCCCGAGCGCTCGGATCTGCCCTCGGACATCAACGAGAACCTGATCATCGAGCTGTACTCGAAGTAATCCACGGAGAACCGCCGAATGTCCGTTTCCGCCACCCAGGTGCTGCGTCCGCGCGGCATCGGCATCGAACGTATCGCCGACAATCGCGCAAAGGTGGTTGTCGAACCGCTTGAGCGTGGCTACGGCCATACGCTCGGCAATGCGCTGCGTCGCGTCCTCCTGTCGTCGATTCCCGGTTTCGCCATCACTGAAGTCGAGATCGACGGTGTGCTGCACGAATACACCACGGTCGAGGGCATCCAGGAAGACGTTCTGGAAATCCTGCTGAACCTGAAGGACGTCGCGCTCCGCATGCACAACGTCGATCAGGCCACGGTCACCCTGAGCAAGCAGGGCGCCGGCGTGGTTCTCGCCGGTGACATCCGCACCGATCACAACGTCGAGATCCTCAACCCCGAGCATGTGATCTGCCATCTCACCAAGGACGTGTCGCTGAACATGCGTCTCAAGGTGGAGCGGGGCTTGGGCTACCAGCCGGCGTCCGCGCGTCGTCGCCCGGATGAAGAGTCGCGCGCGATCGGCCGCCTGATGCTGGATGCCTCGTTCTCGCCCGTGCGTCGCGTTGCGTTCGCAGTAGAGAGCGCGCGCGTCGAGCAGCGCACCAACCTCGACAAGCTGGTGCTTGACATCGAGACCAACGGAACGATCGATGCAGAAGAAGCGGTGCGTACTGCCGCCGACATCCTCACCGACCAGCTGTCCGTGTTCGGCGATTTCACGCAGCGCCAGCGCGGCGAGTCGAAGCAGGCCACCGCCGGCGTCGACCCGGTGCTGCTGCGCCCGATCGACGACCTCGAGCTGACCGTGCGTTCGGCCAACTGCCTCAAGGCCGAGAACATCTACTACATCGGTGATCTGATCCAGCGCACCGAAGTGGAGCTGCTCAAGACGCCGAACCTCGGCAAGAAGTCGCTCACCGAGATCAAGGAAGTGCTGGCCCAGCGCGGTCTGTCGCTTGGCATGAAGCTGGAGAACTGGCCGCCGGCCGGTCTGCAGCAGGGCATGCTCGGCTGATCCATTGATCCACCCTGTCGACGGGCGTATTTGCCCGCGACTGTCGGCCAAGGACGGCCGACCCGGACCATCCGCAGTCCAATGTTGCAACGCCAGGACGGCGACAGCGAAATCCAACAGCTGCAGCATTCAACCAGGAATTTCCCATGCGCCATCAGAAGTCGGGTCGCAAGCTCAACCGCGACAGCTCCCATCGCAAAGCCATGTTCAGCAACATGGTCGCCTCGCTCATCAAGCATGAGCTGATCCGCACCACCCTGCCGAAGGCCAAGGAGCTGCGTCGCTTCGCCGAGCCGCTCATCACCCTGGCCAAGGTCGACAGCGTGGCCAACCGCCGCCTGGCGTTTGCGCGCCTGCGCGACAAGGTTGCGGTCGGCAAGCTCTTTGTCGAGATCGGTCCGCGCTACGTGTCCCGCCCGGGCGGCTACCTGCGTCTGTTGAAGTGCGGCTTCCGCGCTGGCGACAGCGCGCCGATGGCGTACGTCGAACTGGTCGATCGCCCGCAGGTCGACGCCGAGCCGTCCGCCGAGTGATCGCGGCGAAATGATTCTTCGAAAGCCCCGGCCTTGTGCCGGGGTTTTCGTTTGGGCGGAACCCTTTGCCGCCGCTGCAGTCCTTGGCGGGGCAGCTCAGCCTGTAAGCTCTGGCCTGCCGCGATGCGCCCGACCTGGTGCGACCGCGCCGACCCACCGCACGAGAGCCACGATGAATCCATTCGCCTGGAGTTTCCGCGCCCAGTTCTTCGCCGGCTTCGTCTGCTGCGCAGCGCTGCTTGGCTATGCGCTGTACGTCGAGCACGGCATGCTGATGATGCCGTGCCCGCTGTGCATCCTGCAGCGCATCGCCTTCGTCTTCATGGGCGTGTTCTTCCTGCTCGGTGCGATCATCGGGCCTCGACCCGGGTGGCTGCGGATCGTCAACGCGAGCCTCGTCGGCCTTGGGGCAGTGGTGGGGGGCGGAATCGCCGGCTGGCATGTCCGCATGCAGCACCTGCCGGCCGATGAGGTGCCAAGCTGCGGCGGCATGGAGCTTGGCTACATGCTCGATGCATTTCCGCTGCAGACGGTGATCGAGAGGGTGTTCACCGGCTCGGGCGACTGCGCCAAGATCGACTGGACCTTTCTGGGTCTGTCGATGCCGGTCTGGACCTTGGTCTGGTTTGTCGGTCTTGGCGTCGGCGCGCTCTGGGCTGGGCTGCGTCGCCGCGCGTGAAGTTGCACCGGTGTGACGGATTGGACCTAGGGCTTGCCTGCACCTTGGCTTCGTTGACCCTGTGGCATGATCGCTGACGCATTGCAGCAAGCCCCTGGAGTCGTGTCATGCCGTCCGAACGCAGTCTTGAAGCCGTGAATCTGCCTGTCGACTGGAGCCCGTCCTCGTGGCGTGCGCGCCCCGCTCTGCAGCAGCCGCGCTACCCGGACCGAACAGCGCTGGACGCCACGCTGGGCGAGCTGAGTCGGCTGCCGCCGCTGGTGACCTCGCTGGAGATCCTGGCGCTCAAGAAGCAGCTCGCTGAGGCTCAGGATGGCCAACGCTTCCTGCTGCAGGGCGGCGACTGCGCGGAGAGCTTCTCAGACTGCGAGTCCGGCCTGATCTCAAACCGTCTCAAGGTCCTGCTGCAGATGAGCGTGGTGCTGGTTTATGGTCTGCGCATGCCTGTGATCCGCGTCGGTCGCTTCGCTGGCCAGTACGCCAAGCCGCGTTCGGCGGACACCGAGATCAAGGACGGTGTCGAGTTGCCCAGCTACCGCGGCGACATCATCAATTCGCCGGCCTTCACGCCCGAGTCGCGCCTGCCGGATCCCCGGCGCCTGATCGAAGCGCACTCGCGATCCGCCTTGACGATGAACTTCGTGCGGGCGCTGATCGATGGCGGTTTCGCCGATCTGCACCACCCGGAGTACTGGGACCTGGGCTGGGTCAGCCACTCACCGCTGGCCGAGGAGTACCACCGCATGGTGCGCGCCATCGGCGATGGCGTGCGCTTCATGGAGACCCTCTCGGGCGAGGCCTCGCAGGGCGTGCGCCGGGTCGACTTCTACACCTCGCACGAGGCGCTCCTGCTCGACTACGAGGAATCGCTGACCCGACAGGTGCCACGCAACTGGGGCTGGTTCAATCTCTCCACCCACTACCCGTGGATCGGCATGCGTACTGCCGCACTGGACGGTGCGCACACCGAGTACATGCGCGGCATCCGCAACCCGGTGGCGGTCAAGGTCGGACCCGGCGTCAAGCCCGAAGCCCTGCTGCGCCTGGCCGATGCCCTGAACCCGGACAACGAGGCCGGGCGCCTCACCTTCATCCACCGCATGGGTGCGGCCAAGATCGCCGCCGAACTTCCGCCGCATCTGGAGCTGATGCGCCGCGAGGGCCGTCGCGTGCTTTGGGTTGCTGATCCCATGCACGGCAACACCGAGTCGACCAGCAACGGTTTCAAGACGCGCCGCTTCGACAACATCCGCAGCGAACTGGAGCAGGCCTTCGACCTGCACGCCGCGGCCGGCACGCGCCTCGGCGGCGTGCATCTGGAGCTCACCGGCGAGAACGTCACCGAGTGCACGGGCGGCGCGCGCGATCTGACCGATGTCGATCTCGAGCGCGCCTACCGCTCCACGGTCGACCCGCGGCTCAACTACGAGCAGTCACTCGAACTTGCCCTGCTGATCGTGCGCAAGCGCGGCGTGCAGTCGCTGCCCTTGTGATCCGAAGCGCGCGGGTGCATCGCGCCCGCGCGTGACTTCTGGGCTGCGCTGGAATCCGCGCCCGCCACTACCGTCCCCCATGGCCCCGGGTGGGCCCATGGGGAATCGAATGTCCAGATCCATCGTCCGGCCGCTGGCCCGGACCTGTCTCTTCGTGCTGCCGCTGGTCGCCGCCGTTGCGGCCGCCCAGCAGCGCACCCTGCCCAGTGAGGGCGTCGCCGATCGGCCAGCGCGCAGCGTTGCTCTGACCAACGCGCGCGTGGTCCCCGAGCCGGGCCGCGTCATCGAGAACGCCACGGTGCTGCTGCGCGACGGTCGCATCGAGTCGGTGGGATCGGGCCTGCGCATTCCCGCCGGCTTCGAGATTCGTGACCTCGGCGGCGCCACCGTCTTTGCGGGCTTCGTCGAGCCGATCACTACGCTAGGGCTGCCGGCCGACCACCAGCGCGGCGGCATCAAGGGCGGGCAAGCGGGACAGGCACCGCCGCATGACCAGCAGGCCAGCCAGCCAGGAACGCCGCACTGGAATCGCAGCGCCCAGCCCGAGCGCTCCGCGGCCCGCGTGCTCGACTACAAACCGGCGGACGCCAAGCCGCTGCGCGAGCTGGGCTTCGCGGCCGCACATGTGGCTCCGCAGGCCGGGATCCTGGCCGGGCAGGGCGCGCTGATCAGCCTGATCGATACCGGCCCGCGCCGCGATGCGGTGCTGGCCCCCGAGGTCTCGCAGGTGTTCGGCTTCGACTTCCAGTTCGGCTCCGACTATCCCGGTTCGCTGATGGGCAGCATCGCCCTGATCCGTCAGAGCCTGTTCGACGCGCGGTGGTATGGCGGCGCGCAGTCGTCCACCTCGCGTCGCGCCACCACCGATGCACGCCTTCAGCACAGCCAGAGCCTGCAGGCGCTGGCGCCGGTGCTGGGCGGCCAGCAGCGCGTGTTCATGCTGATGGACGACGAGCTCGATGCCGGCCGTTTCCACGCCATCGCCGCCGAGTTCAAGCTCGACGGCGTGCTGGTCGGCAGCGGTCATGAGTACCGCCTTCTGCCCCAGCTCAAGACCTGGAACAGGCCGTTGGTGCTGCCGCTCAATTTCCCCGAAGCGCCCGCCGTCGAGCAGCCCGGCGTGGCCCTGCAGACCGCACTGGCCGATCTGCAGCACTGGGAGCAGGCGCCCGCCAATGCCGCGCGCGTTGCCGAAGCGGGTCTTCCGTTCGCGCTGTCCACCCGGGGCCTGAAGGAGCCGGCCAAGCAGTTCTGGCCGGCCCTGCGTCGTGCGGTCGCGGCTGGACTCCCGGAAGACGCCGCGCTGCGCGCGCTCACCGTGACCCCGGCCGAGCTGCTGAAGTCCGGCGACCGGCTGGGCCGCGTGGCGCCGGGCCAGCTCGCCAACCTGGTGATCGCCGATGCCGGCCTGTTCCGCGAGGACAAGGCCAAGCTCTACGAGGTCTGGGTCGAGGGCGAGCGCTTCGAGCTGGCGGCGATCGCGCCGCGTCTGCCGGGCGATGCGCTGAGCCTGCGTTGGCATGCCGATGGCCGCAGCGAGACCTGGTCGCTGAGCGGCAGCGGCGACAGTCGCGAGCTCAGCCTGGGCGAGTCCCGATTGAAACTCAAGCAGGTCGATGGTCGCTGGGTGGCACTGCCAGAATCCAGCCCCGCCGGTTGGCCGGCACGCACCGCGCGGGTCGACTTCGTGATCGGCGAGGCTGGCGCGGTGGAGGGCTTCGCGGAGACCGTCGATGGTCGCCGCTACGGCTTTTCCGGCACCAGCAGCGCGGCCTCGACGGCGCCAGACAAGGACGCCAATCCCGCCGAGCCGCCGCGCGCGATCCCGGCGCACAGTGGTTATCCGGCCGGCGAGTACGCCCGCACGGCGCTGCCGCCGCAGGCCGAGGAACTGCTGATCCGCGGCGCCACCGTCTGGAGCAATACCGAACAGGGCGTGCTGGAAGACGCGGACGTGCGCGTGCGCCGCGGCCGCATCGTCGAGCTGGGGCAGGGCTTGAGTGCCGGCCGCGCCGAGGTGGTCGAGGCACAAGGTCGGCACCTGACCGCTGGCATCGTCGACGCGCATTCCCACACCGCGATCGCGCGCAACGTCAATGAGCCCTCGCACGCCGTCACCACCGAGGTTCGGGTGGGCGACGTGCTCGATCCGACCGACATCAACCTGTATCGCCAGCTGGCCGGCGGCGTGACCTCGGCCAATCTGCTGCACGGCTCGGCCAATCCGATGGGCGGGCAGAACGCGGTGATCAAGCTGCGCTGGGGCGCGGATGCCGCGGGCCTCGTCTTCGAGGGCGCCCCCACCGGCGTGAAGTTCGCGCTGGGCGAGAACGTCAAGCAGTCGAACTGGGGCGAGAGCATGACCGTGCGCTATCCGCAGACGCGGATGGGCGTGGAGCAGATCATGCGCGACCACTTCCTCGCCGCCCGCGCCTACGACGCTTCGTTGAAACGCGGCGAGCCCGTGCGGCGTGACCTGCGCCTTGAAGCCCTGGCCGAGATCCTGCGCGGCGAGCGTCTGGTGCATATCCACTCCTACCGGCAGGACGAGATCCTGATGTTCGTGCGCCTGTCGCAGGAGTTCGGCTTCAAGGTCGCGAGCTTCCAGCACGTGCTCGAGGGCTACAAGGTCGCCCGGGAGATGGCCGAGATCGGCGCCGGCGCCTCGACCTTCGCCGACTGGTGGGGCTTCAAGATGGAGGTCATCGACGGCATCCCGCACAACGGTGCGCTGATGACCCGCGCCGGCGTGGTCAGTTCGTTCAATTCCGACAGCGATGAGATGGCGCGGCGCCTCAACATGGAAGCCGCCAAGGCCCTGCGCCACGGTGGCCTGAGCGACGAGGAGGCCTGGAAGCTGGTGACCCTGAACCCGGCGATCCAGCTCGGCATCGCCGACCGCGTCGGCGCGATCAAGCCGGGTCTGGACGCCGACCTCGTGCTGTGGAGCGCGCATCCGTTGTCGAACTATGCGCGGGCCGAGACCACCTGGATCGACGGCCGCCGCTACTTCGACCGCAGCGAGGACGCCCAGCTACAGGCGCAGATCCTCGCCGAGCGCGAACGCCTGCTGGCGCTGGCCGCCGCCGAGCGGCGCAAGTCGCAGTCGATGACGGCCGAGGCGAAAGCGGAGGACGAAAAGCCCGCGCGCATCGATCCGGCCCTGCTGCGGCTGGTGCAGAGCGATGTGCGCTGGCTGGCCCACTTCGGCGCTCTGCGCGGCCTGTATCACGACGGCACCGACCTCAACAGCTGCGGGATCAATGACCATGTCCACTAAGTCCCGACTGTTTGGCGTCGCCGCCCTGCTGTCGCTGGGCCTCGGCCCCGCCTTCGCCCAACCCGGTCCGCCGGCGCGCCCGGCCGAGCGGCCGATCGTGATCGACGGCGGCACCGTCCACACGGTCAGCGGTGCGCGCATCGAGGGCGGCCGCGTGCGCATCGAGGGCGAGCGCATCGTCGCCGTGGGCGGCAGCGAGGTCTCGCTCGACGGCGCGGATCGCATCGACGCCACCGGCAAGCAGGTCTACCCCGGCCTGATCGCTGCCCACAGCGTGCTGGGGCTGACCGAGATCGGTGCGGTGCGCGCCACCAATGACATGGCCGAGGTCGGCCTGAATGCCGCCAACGTGCGCGCCGAAGTCGCGATCAATCCGGAAAGCGAGCTGATTCCGGTGACCCGCGCCAACGGCGTGCTGCTGGCCCTGAGTGCGCCGCAGGCCAGCGCCAGCAGCGTCATCACCGGCACCTCGGCGCTGATCCAGCTGGACGGCTGGACCTGGGAAGAGCTGACGCTCAAGTCCCCGATCGGCCTGCACGTGGTCTGGCCTGGCGGCGAAGTGCCGCCCTGGTTGCCGGCCGAGGTGGCTGAAGCCGCGAAAAAGGCAGTGGCCGAGAAGCAGCGCGGCCTGCGCCGCGCCTTCGAGCAGGCGCGCGCCTATGGCGTGGCAGAGCAGGCCGGCACGGTCGCTGTACCGGATCTGCGCCTGGCCGCAATGCAGCCGGCGCTGAAGAGTGAGCAGGCGGTATTCCTGCACGCCGACGATGCGGTCTCGATCGGTGCGGCGCTGGACTTCGCCGCCGAGTTCAAGCTGCGCGCCGTGCTGGTCGGGGGCGCAGAAGCCTGGCGCCTCGCCGATCGCCTGCGCGCGCAGGAGGTTCCGGTCATCCTCGGCGGTACCCATGTACTGCCGCAGCGCCGCTTTGATGCGGTCGATGCGATCTACGCGCAGGCCGCCAAGCTCAAGGCCGCCGGCGTGCGCTTCGCCATCGCCTCGCCCGGCGACAGCTTCGACACCAGCAACCTGCGCAACCTGCCGTATCAGGCTGCGAGCGCGGTGGCCTTCGGCCTGAGCTTCGAGGAGGCCCTCCGCGCGATAACCTTGAGCCCGGCAGAGATCCTCGGCGTCGCCGACCAAGTGGGCTCACTCGATGCCGGCAAGCTCGCGACCCTGGTGATCGCTGACGGCGACCCGCTGGAGGCGCGCACCAACGTCGAACGCGCCTTGATCCGCGGCCGCGAGGTGGATCTCACGAGTCGGCATACGCGCTTGTACGAGAAGTACCGCGGGCGCTGATGCGCCCGCGGTACTTTGGGATTGGGGATTGGGGATTGGGGATTGGGGATTCGGGATTCGGGATTGGGGATTCGGGATTGGGGATTCGGGATTCGTTAGAAGCCGCAGCCCTCAAGCTTCACGCACGTGTTGATCGCGCTATTGCTTGCCGGATCCCCACAAGGCAGATGCAGCGCCGAGCCTCAACGCTTCTGCTCTTAGGACCCTCTGATTTATCCCTCGCGCCCGCTACCATAGCGCACCCTCCGCAGAATG
>NZ_CALART010000014.1 GCF_937888285.1 uncultured Aquimonas sp. | reverse complement strand
CCCCTCTCCCTTGGGGAGAGGGGCTGAATGTCGTAGGGTGGGCCCTGGCCCACCGTGGCCTCGGCATCGTCCCGGTCATCTGCGCCTCCCGCGCTCGCGCGAAACCGGACCGGGGCAGGGCGGAGCTCATGGTGGGCCAGGGTCCACCCAATGGGCGTTCGTTGTTCGCGTGGGTGTTGATGCTCGCCTCGGGCCTGAGCTTCGCTGCAGGCGGCAACTACGAAGCGGTCGAGCGCAGCGATCCGATGGCGGCACCCGCGCCGGCGGGGCAGAGCGCAGCGCAAGCGAGTGCCAAGTCCGAAGGCTGCCTCGACTGCCACACCAAGACCGACCTGCCGACCATGCACGCCAACCCGGCCGTGCAGCTGGGCTGCGTCGACTGCCACGGCGGTGACGCCGGCGTGCGTGTCGCTGCAGGCACCACGCCCGGCAGCGCCGACTACACGGGCTGGATGCAGCAGGCCCACGTGCTGCCCCGCTATCCGGAGGCCTGGCCGAGCAGCGCCACGCCCGAACGCACCTACACCCTGCTCAATCAGGAGCGCGCCGAGTTCATCCGCTTCATCAACCCGTCCGACTACCGCGTCAACGAGTTCGCCTGCGGTGCCTGCCACCAGCAGGTCATCGATGCGACCCGGCGCAGCCTGATGGCGACCGGCGCGATGTTCTGGTCGGCGGCGGCCTACAACAACGGCATCCTGCCCCTCAAGCAGTCGATCCTCGGCGAGAGCTACACCGCCGACGGCCAGCCCGGAAAGCTGCTGGCGCCGATCCCGCCGACGCCGGAGATGAAGTCGCGCGGCATCCTCGCCGAGCTGCTGCCGCTGCCGGCCTTCGAAACGATCAAGCCGGGCGACAACTTCCGCGTGTTCGAGCGCGGTGGACGCAACATCCTCAGCCTGTTCCCGGAAACCGGCGTGCCCAACATCGCCGGCAACATCCAGCGGCTCGAAGAACCGGGTCGCCCCGATATCCGCCAGAGCAACCGCGGCCCCGGCACCGGCGCGCGCATTTCCGTTCCCGTGCTGAACATGCACAAGACGCGGCTCAACGACCCGATGATGTGGTTCGCCGGCACCAACGACCAGCCCGGCGACTACCGGCATTCGGGCTGCGCGTCCTGCCATGTGGTCTATGCCAACGACCGCGACCCGCGCCACTCGGGGCCGTACGCCGCGCACGGCCATGCCGGCATGAGCGCGAGCGCCGACCCGACCATTCCGAAGGACCGCTCGGGGCACGCGATCACCCACGGCTTCACCCGCGCGATTCCGAGCAGCCAGTGCATGGTCTGCCACATGCACCAGCCGAACATGTTCATGAACACCTTCCTCGGCTACACGATGTGGGACTACGAGTCCGACGCCCCGCACATGTGGCCGGCGCAGCAGCAGTACCCGGATGCCGAACGCATGCGCGAGGTGCTGGAGCGCAACCCCGAGGGCGCGGCGCCGCGCGGCAACTGGGCCGACATCGACTTCCTCGCCAAGGTCTGGGACCTGAACCCGCAGCTCAGCGACACCCAGTTCGCCGACTACCACGGCCACGGCTGGAACTTCCGCGGCGTGTTCAAGCGCGACCGCGAGGGCAACCTGCTGGACGCCGACGGCGCCCAGGTCGCGAACGACGACCCCGAGAAGTTCAAGAAGGCCGTGCACTTATCGTCCATCCACGTCGACGTCGGCATGCACTGCGTGGACTGCCACTTCAACAGCGATGGCCACGGCAATGGCCACATCGTCGGCGAAGTGGCGATGGCGGTCGAAGTCGGCTGCAAGGACTGCCACGGCGACGCCGACAGCTATCCCAGCCTCTACACCTCGAACCCGGCGGCCTTGAACGGCGGCCAGGACCTGCGCCTGCTGCGCACGCCGGACGGCCGTCGCCGCTTCGAGTGGGTCGGCGACACACTCTTCCAGCGCTCGATGCTGGACCCGAACCTCGAATGGGAGATGAGCCTGGTGCGCGACAGCGTCACCCCCGGCAATGCCCACTACAACGCGAAAGCCGCGCGCGCCAAGACGATGTCGACCGACACCGCGACCCAGGCCTTCGGGCCCGAGGTCGCGCCCGCCGACTATGCGCACAGCTCCGAGAAGATGGAGTGCTACGCCTGCCACACCAGCTGGACGACGACCTGCGGCGGCTGCCATCTGCCGGTCGAGGCCAACTGGAAGACCGAGCGCCACCACTACGAGGGCGGGGCGACGCGCAACTACGCGACCTACAACCCGCAGGTCGCGCGCGACGAGGTCTTCATGCTGGGCCGGCACAGCCCGGCCAAGGGCGGCAAGATCGCGCCGGTGCGCAGCTCCTCCGCCCTGGTGCTGTCCTCGACCAATGCCAACCGCGAGCGCATCTACGTGCAGCAGCCGCCGATCGCTGCCAGCGGCTACAGCTCGCAGGCGATGAATCCGCACTACCCGCACACCGAGCGCAAGACCGAGACCCGCGTCTGCAGCGACTGCCATCTGTCGGCGGAGCGCGACAACAACGCGATCCTCGCGCAGACGCTGATGCTCGGCACCAAGTTCATCGACTTCGTCGGCTTCAACGCTTACGTCGGCGGCGAAGGCGAAGTGGCCGCGGTGCAAGTCACCGAATGGGAGGAACCGCAGGCGGTGATCGGCAGCTACCTGCACCGCTACGCCTATCCCGACTGGTTCAAGGCGCATCAGGAGCGCGGACGCGAGCTGACCACCCTGCATCGGCACCGGTCCGGCGAGGTCGGCTGCCTGCAGCTGCGCGGCGAGTACCTGTTTGCTGCCGCAGGCGACGAAGGGCTGCGCGTCTTTGATGTCGCCAACATCGCCAACAAGGGCTACAGCCAGCGCATCGTCAGCGCGCCCTTCTCGCCGCTGGGCCAGAGCTCGCGCGTCAAGACGGCCAATGCGACTTGCCTGAGCCTGGTCACCACCCAGCCCGTGCATCCCGAGCGTAACGAAGGCGAACAGATGCGGGTGGACAACCAGGAGCAGCCCTTCCACCCGATCTACAGCTACGCGCTGGTGACCGATGCGGTCGAAGGCCTGATCCTGGTCAACATCAACACCTTTGCCGACGCCGAGCCGCGCAACAACCAGATCGAGCGCGCGCTGAGCTGGAACCCGGACGGCGCGCTCACCGGTGCGCGCCACATCGAGATGGCCGGCTTCCGCGCCTACATCAGCACGCCGCGCGGCGTCGTCGTGGTCAACCTCGATACGCCGCTGGCGCCGAAGGTGGAAGCGCTCATTCCGCTCGCTGGCGCGCGCGCCGCGGCCGTGCAGTTCCGCTACCTGTTCGTGCTCGACGACGAAGGCCTGAAGGCGGTCGACATCACGCACCCGGCCGCGCCGCGGGTGATCGCGGGCAACACGATTGCGCTGGCCGATGCCCAGCGGGTGTTCGTGGTGCGCGACTACGCCTACGTGGCGGCGGGCCGTGAGGGCCTGGTGCTGGTCGATATCCGCCGGCCCGAGACCATGCGCGAGTACCAGCGTCTGGGCGCGGCCGAGGGCATCGCGGATGCGCGCGACGTTGTGGTCGCCACCACCAATGCCTCGCTGTTCGCCTACGTGGCTGACGGCGGTGAAGGACTCAAGGTGCTGCAGCTGACCTCGCCGGCCAGCCAGCCCAACTTCTACGGCTTCAGCCCGGCGCCCAAGCCGGAGCTGATCGCGCGCTATCCGACCCGACGACCGGCACTGAGCCTGTCGCGCGCGCTCGAGCGCGATCGCGGTGTCGATGAAACCGGCGGCCAGGTCGCGGTGTTCGGGCGTCTGGGCTCGCGTCCGCTGAATCTCGAAGAGATGCAGCGCCTTTACCTCAACGAAAACGGGGAACCCTGGTATGTCCACGATCAGCTGCCTGAGTAGGGCCGCGGCATTCGGGTTGTTCCTGCTGGGCGCTTCAGCCCGCGCGCAGTCGCCCGAGCTGCCGACGAGCCATCAGCATCTGGGCCCCGCGAGCTGTGCCTCCAGCGCCTGCCACGGACGCGTCTCGCCGGAGTCGAACGCCAACGTGCGGCTCGACGAATACCGGATCTGGTCGCGCGAGGACCGCCACGCGCGGGCCTACCAGACCCTGTTGAACGAGCAGTCGCAGGCGATTGCGCGCAAGCTCGGCATCGGGCCGGCACACGAGGCCAAGGTCTGTCTCGACTGCCACGCCGACAACGTGCCGGAGGCGCAGCGCGGGGAGAAGTTCCAGTTGAGCGATGGCGTCGGCTGCGAGGCCTGCCATGGCGGTGCACAGAGCTGGCTCGCCTCGCACGCCGAAGCGGGCGCCACCCATGCCAACAACCTCGACAAGGGCCTGTATCCGCTCTCGGATGTCGGCCAGCGCGCCGAGCTGTGCCTCTCTTGCCACTACGGCAACAGCGCGAAGTTCGCTGGCCACGACATGATGGCGGCGGGGCATCCGCGCCTGTCCTTCGAGCTGGTCGCATTCACCGCCAACCAGCCGGCGCACTTCGACTTCGACGAGGACTACGAGCGCCGCAAGAGCCCGCAGCCGCCGATCCGCCTGTGGATCGAGGGCCTGGCCCACGCGGTGAAGGCGCAGACCGCGCTGCTGCGCAGCGAGCGCGTGCACCGCGGCGGCCTGTTCCCCGAACTCGCCGTGTTCGACTGCCACGCCTGCCATCACCCGATGGACGACCGCCGGAATGCGCAGACCGCGGTGCATGCGGGCCTGGGCCTGGGGGCGGTGCGGGTCAATGACAGCAGTGCGCTGCTGCTGATCGCTGCGCTCGAAGTCTTCGATCCCGCGCAGTCGAGCGCGTTGCGCAGCGAGCTGAACGCCCTGCACCGCGCCAGTGCGCGCAGTCTCGCTGACCTCCGCCAGGCCGCCGTGCGCATGGACACGCGCATGGGCGACGTGCTTGCGTCGATCCGTGGGCGCAGCTTCAAGCCTGAAGACCTGCTGAGCTTGCGCGCGAGCCTGCTGCGGCGCGCGGGCGCCGGCGCCTACCGCGACTTCGCCGCCGCCGAGCAGGCCTACTACGCGATCGAGACCCTGTGCATCGAGCTGGGCGAGGGCGAGCTTCTCAAGCCGCAGTTGAACCGGCTGTTCGCCAGCCTGGAAGACGAGCACCGCTTCCGTCCGGATCGCTTCGCGACTTCGGCGCGGCAGCTCATCGCCGAGCGCTGATCCGGCGACGCTTGGCGCTTGAGGCGCGCGCGATCCAGAATGCGGGCCATCCATCCACACTGGGGCAGGGCGCATGGGCGCTGACAGCAGCGGCTACAAGCTGCGTTCCGAAGCCGACGGCACGGAAACGCCGATCCTCCACGGCATGGTGGTTGGCCGCGGCGATGACTGCGATCTGGTGATCCGGCTCGGCGTGGTGTCGCGCCGGCATGCGCGCATCAACGTGGTCGACGGCCAGCCCTGGGTGGAAGACCTCGGCTCGACCAATGGCACGACGGTGAACGGTGAGCGCGTCAGCTCGGCCGCGCGGCTCAAGCCCTCGGACATCGTTTGCTTCGATGATGTCGCCTACCAGGTGCTGGCTGCCTCCGCGGTGGTGCACACGCCGGAAGATCGCGACCGCACCATGCTGGGCGCGCGCGTGCTGCAGCCGGCGGACGGGGAGGAGGCCACGCTGGAGCGCCCGCCGCAGGCGCCCGTGGCGCCGCTGCCTGAGCTGACGACCCGGCCTGAGCGCCGCGCTGCGCCCGCGAATGCCGAGCCTGCGCGCACGCCCGAGCCCGCGCGCCCGCGCGCTGCCGCGCCGGCTGCGCCCATGGAGGGTCTGCCGCTGAGCTGGGCCGAGTCGGACCATCTGGAAGCCTCGTCGCACACCCAGGCGCTGCCGATCCTGCTGCGCCAGATCAGCCAGAAGTCGGGCGACACCGAGGGCCTGATCGAGGCCGCGCGTGCGCACAGCCGCAATCGCCATCCGCGGCTGATCGGCCTGAACCAGCGGATCGCCGGGCAGGTCTTCGACCTGGTCGTGAGCGCAGGCAAGAGCAAGTGGGAGATCGGCCGCGAGGCGGCCTCGGACATCCGCATCGTCGACGAGAGCGTGTCCGGCCGCCATGCGCAGATGGTCTGCGAGGACGGGCGCTGGAAGGTGGTCAACCTGATGTCGGTCAATGGCACCTTCGTCAACGGCCGCAAGGTGCTGAGCGCCTACCTCAAGACCACCGACAAGATCCGCCTCGGCAATGTCGAGCTGGCCTTCGATGCGGGCGATGCGGGCGCGACGACGCGTGCCGCGGAAGCGAGCGCCAAGCCGGGCCTGTGGTCGCGCCTGCGTGCGGCCTTGCGGAGTCTGTTCGGACGGGGCTGAGGCGAAGGCGCTCCGGCTTCGTCGCGCCGTCGCCAAGGGCCGCAGGGCCCGGCGCGGCTTCAGTCGCTGGCGGCAAACGCAGCGCGGCCCGATGAGTTGCGCACGCCTGGGCGCCGCACGTGCTTCAAGCGTCCGGTGCGAACGCCGCGCATACGCCGGCGTGTGCTGCACGCCTCGATATGCGCCTCCCGCATTGGTCCTGATGGCAGCGAGCGCCTATCCTTCCGGGCCTGAATTCCCCGGAGCCTTCGCGATGTTCTTCGAGCTGCAGCCCGCCCCCGCCGATCCCATCCTGGGCCTGATGGCCGCGTTCCGCGCCGATCCGCGGCCGCACAAGATCGATCTCGGCGTCGGCGTCTACAAGGACGAAGCCGGGCACACGCCAGTGCTGGCCTGCGTCAAGCGCGCCGAAGTGCGTCGCACCGAGCGCGAGGACAGCAAGACCTATATCGGCATGGCCGGTGATCCGGGCTTCAACGCCGCGCTGGAAAAGCTCGCGCTCGGCGACGTGCCGGCGCTGGCCGAGGGCCGCGTGGCGACCGCGCACACGCCGGGCGGTACGGGCGCGCTGCGCGTGGCGGCGGAGCTGATCAAGCGCGCGCGGCCCGAAGCCACCGTGTGGGTCAGCGATCCGACCTGGGGCAACCACCCCTCGGTGTTCAAGGCGGCCGGCCTGAAGGTGCGCGAGTACCCCTACTACGACCCGGCGACGCAGTCGCTGCGCGGCGAGGCGATGCTGGCGGCGCTGGCGGAGGTGCCTGCCGGTGACGTCGTGCTGCTGCACGCCTGCTGCCACAATCCCAGCGGCGTCGATCTCGAAGCGCAGCACTGGCAGGCGGTCGCCGAGCTGGCCGGGAAGCAGGGCTTCCTGTGCTTCGTCGACATGGCCTACCAGGGCTTCAGCACCGAGCTCGACGCCGATGCCTTCGGCCCGCGCCTCTTGGCGCAGCGCCTGCCCGAACTCATCCTGGCCACCTCCTGCTCGAAGAACTTCGGCCTCTACCGCGAGCGCATCGGTGCGGTCAGCGTGATCGGCCACAGCGCGCAGCAGACGCAGGCGACGTTCTCGCAGCTGCTGTCGGCGATCCGCAACGTCTACTCGATGCCGCCGGCGCACGGCGCGATCCTGGTGCGCGAGATCCTTGAGGACGCCGAGCTGCGCGCGCAGTGGGTGGACGAACTCGCCGCCATGCGCGGTCGCATCAACCACTACCGCAGCGCGATGGTGCAGGCCCTGCGCGAGGCGGGCGTCGAACGCGACTTCAGCTTCATCGAACGCCAGCGCGGCATGTTCAGCTTCCTCGGCATCACGCCCGAGCAGGTCGAGCGCCTCAAGATCGAACACGCGATCTACATGGTCGGCAGCAGCCGCATGAACATCGCGGGGCTGTCGGCCGCCAACATCGGGCATTTCGCGGCGGCTCTCAAAGCGGTGCTTTGAGAGCCGGGATTCGGGAGTGGGGATTCGGGATTCGAAGCCGCCGAGACTCAAGCCTCCGCGCAACCTGCGCACATGTGTGTGGCGGCGGTCGGCTGATTCGCTGACACGACACTTGCGTCCGAGTATCGACCGTCGGACCAATTCCGAATCCCGTGCCCTCGCGCGCAGCGCTCGGGCGCTCATCGGCGCGCGGACCAATGGTCCGCAAGCGCGCCTCTTCGCTCCCCAATCCCGGCCGTCAAGGCCTCCCCGACGCCCCCCGATAGCGATCCAGCCGCGCCTGCTTGCCCAGCGGAAACAGGATCTGCGGGATCACCGCTTCGATCGGTGTCTTGTCGATCTTGAGCCGGTACAGGCCGTCGATGCCGCCGACCGAATCGATCTTCAGCGACAGGAAGTTGTCGGTGGAGAAGGGCTTACCCGGTACGAAGTCCATGGCCAGCGCCTGCAGGCGGCCGAGCACGTCGGGCAGCGGGATCACCAGCCGCTTCAGCTGCATGCCGCGGGCGGTGTAGCGCACGATCTCGGCGAGGGTCAGGGTCTCCGGGCCGTACAGCTCATAGGTCTGGCTGTAGGCCGCGGTGTCGTCGAGGGTCTTGACCATGGCCGCCACGACGTCGCCGACATAGACCGGCGCGAACTTGGCGCCTGCACGCGCCAGCGGCAGCACCGGCGAAAATGACAGCAGGAACTTGAAGCGGCTGAACAGGCCGTCGCCAGGGCCGAAGATCACCGAGGGCTGGTAGATCGTCCAGTCGAGGCCCGAGGCCTTGACCGCGGCTTCGGCTTCGCCGCGGGTCTTGAGGTAGTGGCTCTCGCCGCGGCCGGCGTTGAGCGCGCTCATCTGCAGCAGGCGGCGCACGCCGGCGGCCTTGCAGGCTTCGATCACGGTCTGCGTCAGCACCACGTGGGCCCGGCGGAAGCCGCTGCCGCCAAAGCCCGCCTCGTTGAGGATGCCGACCAGGTTGATCACCGCATCGGCGCCGCGCAGGGCTTCGGCCAGGGCCTTGCCATCATAGGGATCGACGGCGCGCAGGCGCACCCGCGGCAGCACGCCCAGGGCGGGCTTGGCCGCCGGGTTGCGGCTGAGCACGTCGATGTCGTGGCCAAGGGCCGAAAGACGGGCGATGAGGTGGCTGCCGACAAAGCCGGTGCCGCCAAGAACAACGATTTTCATGGGTGTTTCCAGAGTTTGCGCGCGCTCGGGCGCACGCGAGGACGCGAAGCGTAGCAAGTGCGCCAGGAAGGGGCGAACCAGCACCGCAATACCGGCGCAAAGCGTGACCCCGTCCGCGCGGCGGCTCAGCGTGCGGCGGCGCCGGCGCGGCGCATGCGCTCGATCCAGCGCGCGTGCAGTTTCGGCGAGGGCTGGGCGACCAGGCCGATCAGGCTGTGGCGCACCGGCCCGAAGCCCACGAAACGCAGCACGTTGCGCTCCAGGCTCTTCAGGCTGTGGGCGCGGTAGAACCAGCGGTAGACGAAGCCGGGCATGCCCATGGTCACCACCACATGCGCGCTGCGGCCCTGCAGCGGCTTGGCCTGCAGCGGGCCGCGGTCGCCGCCCGGCGCGGTGAGGCCGGGGCGCAGCACCTGCTCCAGCGCGGCCTTGGTGTGCGCGGGCAGGTCGCCCAGCCACATCGGATAGCAGAACAGCAGGTGCTGGCACCACAGCAGGTCGGTCTGCAGTGGCTTCAGCGCGGACGTCACTTCGTCCTGTTCCCAGTCGCTGGAGCGGCGCAGCAGCGGCACCTCCACCGCGCCGAGATCGAAGCGTCGGACTTCGTGCCCAGCGGCCTCTGCGGCTTCGGCGTAGGCCTCACTCAGCGCGCGGCCGAAGCGCTCGGGCGCGGGGTCGGGATGGCCCTGCAGGACAAGGATGCGTGTGCGCATGACGGAACTCCCCGCGGCGATGAAGTCGAGAGCGCAGCCTGAGCCTCGCGTGCGACGGCGGCCTTGAGCGGCGTCAATCCCGCGGCCGCGCCCGCCATTGCGCGCGCGTCTGCCGCCAGATCTCGATCGGTGCGTCCTCGAACGGGGGCGGCAGGCGCCCCGCACCGCTGTTGCACGCGCCAAGGCGCTCCGCAAGACGCTGCGAGGGAAGGTTGGCGGGGTCGATGCAGTGGATGACCTCATGCCAGCCCAGCGTGTCGAAGGCCCAGTCGATGCAGGCCAAGGCCGCCTCCCGCGCATAGCCCCGGCCCTGATGCTCGGTGAGCAGGCCCCAGCCGACTTCGGTGCCCGGCCAGCCTTCAGGCTGCCAGGGGCCGATGCGCCCGAGCCACTGCCCGGTGCGGCGTTCGATCACCGAGAACATGCCGAAGCCCTGGATCTTCCAGGCGCCCACCATGCACAGGAAGCCGCGCCAGGCGGCAGCGCGAGGCTGTACGCCACCGATGTAGCGGGCGGACTCCGGATCCGCCATCAGGGCGGCCCAGGCGTCGAAGTCCGAGGCTTCCGGCGGGCGCAATCGCAGTCGGGGTGTCATCAGCTCAGGCATGGTCCTTGCTCAGTTCGCGTTGTGAAGCTTGCTCACGATTGACGGCAGCCTGCGGACGGGCCGATGTGAGAAAGTTCCGCGTCCGATGGAACGGTACGGGGAGGAAGCGTAGTGCGCTCAGCGGTTCCTGGCGAGGTGCGGCTCCGTGTGGGCTGGGCCGCCGCAATCCATCTGCTCTGTGCGATCGCAGCCTGCGCGCCGGTCGCGGCGCAGCCGGCGGCTGCGCCAGCGGACCCCGTGCTGGAACAGTGCCGCGAGCTGCGCCAGGAGCGCCCGCGGGATGCGCTTGCGGTTTGCGATTCCGCAGCGGATCGCCTGCGCGACCAGGGCGCGTACGACGCTGCGTTCGAAGCCCTGATGCACGTCGCCCAGCTCGGCCTCCAGGGCGGCGAGGTCGAGCGCGCCGAGGCTGCGCTCGATCGCGCCTCGCTGATGCTGGGTCAGGTCGAGGATCCGCTCGCTTCGCACCGGATCGCCCGTCGGCGCGGTCAGCTGGCCTATGCGCAGGGCGCACCCGCCGCCGCACTGGGTCGCTTCCTCGAGGCGCTGGCGATCGCGCGTTCGGTGCGCGATACCGGCGCGATCGCAATCAGCGAGAACGACGTCGGCGTGGCCTACTGGCAGATGGGCGACTACAGCGCCGCACTGGGTCACCTGCAGGCCAGCCTCGCGGCCAAGCAGGAGCGCGGCGACCGCGACATCGCCAGCACCCTCGCGAACATCGGCGGCCTGTATGCCGAGCTGGGGGATTCCAGGCGCGCGATCGACATGCTCGAGCGCGCACTGGCCCTGCATCGGGCAAGTGGATCGCAGCTGCTGATCGGCGGGGCGCTGGAGGAGCTGGCCCTGCTGGAAGCTGCCAGCGGTGATCTCGAAGTGGCCCGCGCCAGCCTCGACGAGGCTTGGTCGCTGTACGAGAGTTCCAATGCCTCGCGGGAACGCATGCGGCTGGCGCTGCGGCGCGCGCGCATCGAGGCCGAGCACGCCCCGCAGCAGGCGCCGCTGTGGCTGGCGCGCGCGCGCGAGGCAGCGGCCCAGCTCGGTCGCGGTGAACTGCTGGCGGCCGAGGTCATCGAGGCGCGGCTCGCCGACACCCCAGCGACCCTGCAGCGCGCCTATGCCGAGCTGGAGCGCGTACTGGCCCAGGATGCCGACATCGAGCCGGCACTGGCGCCGCAGGCGCATCAGCTGCTCGCCGATCTCGCCGAGCGGCTCGGGCGCCCTGCAGACGCCCTCCAACACCTTCGGCAGCACCTCCAGGTTCAGCGTCAGCTCGACCAGGCCCGACACAGCCAACGCCTCGACGCGCTGCGCGTGCGGCTCGATCTGACTCTGGCTGAAGCCGAGCGTGATCGACTGCAGCGCGCCAACGCGCTGCAGACCTCCGAGATCGCGCGCCGTCGCGCCCAGACCCTGGTGCTGGGCGCCGGCGCCCTGCTGGTGGTGGCCGGTCTGGTGCTGTTTTTCCAGCGCAGGCTGTATCTGCAGCGTCTGCAGGCTCGCGAGGAGCGCCAGCAGCTGGAGCGGCGCATCGCCGAAGCGCGGCGTGCGGCCGATGCGCTGCGCGCCGATTTGCGCTCGCTGGAGTGGCTGCTGGACCGGGAGCGCAGCCCGGCCCTGGTCTTTGACGCCGGTGGACAGATCCGCGCGGTCACCCGTGCCGCGGCCGAACTCCTGGGTGTCAGCGCCGAAGCCCTGCGCGGCGCAGGGTTGGCCAGCATCATCGGCGAGGAGGCTGCGGCGATCCTGCAGGCGCAGGTGGAGCAGGCCTCACTGGCCGACGACGAACAGGTCGAACTGCCGATCGACGGCGAGGCGGCGGGCAGCCTGGCAGGGCTCGGCTTCAGCCTGCAGCGACTGGCGCTGGAGGAAGAGCTTGGCGTGCTGGTGCTGCAGCCGCGGCCAGTGCCCGCCAGCGCAGCCGAGGCCCCGCCCGCGGCCGTCGCCTACGCGGAAGACCTGCCGGTTGCGGCGCCGCTGCCGGAGGCACTGGATCCGCAGCAGCGCTTCCGCGGTCTGCTGGTCTCCCTGATGCAGCTGAGTCTGGATCTGTGGGAGCGCCTGACCCGCAAGACGCGGATCGATCTGGCCGAGCGCAGTGGGGTCTGGCGCATCACGATCGACGAGGGCCGACTGCGCGTGCGCGCCATGGATCGTTACCTCAGCCTCGACACGCTGCCCGAGAAGCCGCGCTGGCGCGAGGTGCTGCGTACCGCTTACTTCGTGCTGGCGGAGCTGGAGCTCACAGCAGATCAGCGCCAGCAGATGGAGGTGCTGATCGAGGCTGTGCTGGGGGCAACGCGCAAGCGCCCCTGAGGGCGCGCGGTCGTGGCCTCGCTGTCGAGCCCAGAGCCTGTGCGAACCCTGACGTTGTCGCAGGGGCGGCTCTGGGCGTTCCCGGAAAGGCGCGGCACTTGAACTCAAGGGAGTTTGGCGAGCCAGTGATTGCAGAGTTCGCGTAGCGCAGTGCCGCCAATGGCGTCCAGAGGTGCCCTTGGCGGCGGACGGTTCCCGCATGCACTCAGTCCGGACTCGTCGCGCCCGTGGGCCGCGAATCGGCCGTGCTGCCGGCGGATGCCAACTTCGCGCCTACTCCACAGCCGCAGGCGCTTGGCGGGCGCGGTCCGCCGCACCGCCTCGACCAGTCGCCTGCAGCGGCAGGTCGTGTGGGCCTGCGCATCGGCCGGGCCACCCGTCGTCGGCCCCTTCCTGATCTGCAAGCCTGTCTCAGCGACCTTGCGGAGGTGATCTCCCGCAACGCAGCGAGCCCGGCAGGGCCGGGCTCGCACGCGCAGAGCTTCGTGTTGGTGTCGTCGCGCGGCGCGCTCCTCATTCGCAGCGCAGGCAGACCCCCGCCACGCCCTGCGACAGGCTGTAGCGGCCGCTGTCGGCGGCGATCAGCGCCTGCGGCCACTCGGCCACCGCGATCACCTGGCCAGCGTCGCCCTTGCCCGAGGCGGCGAGGCTGAACTGCGAGCAGTGCAGGCTGGCCACCGCATTGGCCGTGCGGATCTCTTCTTCCTCTTCTTCGCGCGGGTCGGTGGGGTAGTCGTCATCGAACTGGCCGACCATCTTCAGCACGGCGCCGGCGGGCAGGCTGGAGCGGCCGTTCTCTCCCACCTCCTCTTCTTCTTCTTCCCTCGGATCGGTGGGGTAGTCGTCGTCGAATTGGCCGACCATTTTCATTTGCGTGCCCTGCGGCAGCAGCGTCGGGATGCGGCCTTCGATTTCCTCTTCCTCGTCGCGCGGGTCGGTCGGATAGTCGTCGTCGAACTGGCCGACCATCTTGAAATCCAGGCCATCGCGCTCGCTGGCCGGCTTGCTGTCCGGGCGCAGGCCCTGGAAGGCTGCGGGCAACAGATGGAACTCGGCCACCGGCACCAGGGTGCCCGCGCTGCACCACTCGGCGGAGGGCAAATCAATGCCGCGGGTGTCGGCGGAGAGCATCATGAAGCTGCCGGCAGTGATCAGGCTGATGACGAAGACGCGCATGGGACACCTCGTGGGCTGTGCGGCGGATGGGGTGCCCAGACTTGCGCGCTTGTTGGCGGTTTGTCGATCCGAATTTGGGACCATTCGGGAACATTTGGCCGCACGCTCGGCGACATTGGCCGATTTTCACGCTTTTCCGCGCCGCCTGTGTGGCTCCTCACGACATCTGCGGTGGCGCTCAAGGCCGAGCGCTGCGCGATGGACGCTAGACTCCGCGGCTGACCGTCCTGTCTGGATCTCCCGCATGTTCCGCTCACCGCCCACCGGGTCGATGCCCGCTTCGACCGGACCTGCCGGCCTCGCCCTCATCGCGCTTGCGGTTTCCCTGGGGGGCTGCGCGCAGCTGCCGACACCGCCCGCGCTGTCCGCGCCGGAGCCCGTACTGCGCGCGCAAGCGCACGACGAATCGCCGCGCGCCTGGTTCAAGGCCGGCGCCCATGCAGCCGTTGAGCGCGGTGCGGGCCGGGCCGGCGCGCGCAATCTGATCCTGTTCGTCGGCGACGGCATGGGGCCGACCACGGTCGCCGCCGCACGCATCCTGGAAGGGCAGCAGCGTGGCCGGAGCGGCGAGGAAACTCTGCTGAGCTTCGAGAGCTTTCCGCACACCGGCTACAGCAAGACGTACAACACCGACCTGCAGACGCCGGACTCGGCCGGCACCATGAGCGCGATGATGAGCGGCGTCAAAACCCGCGCTGGCGTGATCGGGCTGGATGGCACTGCGCGCTATGGCGACTGCGCCTCGGCGCAGGGCGCCGCCTTGCCCAGCCTGCTGCAGCTTGCGGAAGCCGCGGGGCTGGCGACCGGGGTGGTCACCACCACCCGCATCACCCACGCCACGCCGGCGGCGACCTTTGCGCACAGCCCTCACCGCGACTGGGAGGCTGATGCGCTGGTGCCGGTGGCCGACCGGGCCGCCTGTCCCGATATCGCGCGCCAGCTGGTCGAGTTCGATCACGGCGACGGCATCGAGGTGGTGATGGGCGGCGGCCGGCAGATGTTCATGGGCACCGCCCAGGCGGACCCGGAGTTCCCCGAGCTGCACGGCCTGCGAGAGGACGGCCGCGATCTGATTGCGGAGTGGGGCGCGCGCCATCCCGAGGGCGTCTACGCGTGGAATCGCGCCGGCTTCGATGCGATCGACTTTGCCGCCGTCGACCGGGTGTTCGCCCTGTTCCAGCCCGGCCACATGCAGTACGAACACGATCGCGTCGGCGATCCCGCTGGCGAGCCCAGCCTTGCCGAGATGGTGTCAGCGGCCATTACCCGCCTGCGGCGCAGCGAGGCGGGCTTCCTGCTGGTCGTCGAGGGGGGGCGCATCGATCACGCCCACCATGCCGGCAACGCCTATCGCGCGCTGACCGACACCATCGCCCTGTCCGAGGCCGTGGCGGCGGCGCAAGCGGCGACCTCGGTCGACGACACCCTGATCCTCGTCACCGCCGACCACAGCCACGTGCTGAGCTTCTCCGGCTACAGCCACCGCGGCAATCCGATTCTGGGCAAGGTCAGCGATCGCACCGGCACCGGCGATGTCGCGCTGAAGCGCGACCTGACCGGGCGGGTGTTCACCACGCTCGGCTACATCAACGGCCCCGGCTATGCGGGCGAAAGCGATCTGCAGCCGGCCGGGGTCAAGCGTCATCCGCACGAGCCCAACCGCTTCGAAGCGGGCGATGTGCGAGCGGATCTTGAGAACGTCGACACCACCCATCCAGACTTCCTGCAGCCCAGCCTGTGGGCGCTGAAGAGCGAGACCCACGGCGGCGAGGATGTCGGCGTTTATGCACTCGGCCCGGGCGCGGAAACCGTGCGCGGGGTGCTGGAGCAGAACGTGATTTTCCACCTGCTGCTGCAGGCGCATCCGGCGCTGCGTGCGCAGGCGGAGCGCGCCGGGCCGCGCTGAGGCGCAGGCTGCACGGGGCGGCGCAGACGATGCCTGGCATATAGAAGGGCGGCCTGTGGCCGCCCTTCTGTGCTTCCGGATTCAGCGCTGAGCGCGCTCGGCGTGCGCGCCCCTTACGGTCTCCCGGACGCCAGCGCGATGCTCTATCGGGCGTATCTCACAGGGTCACGTCGGCTTGAACCTGGGTGCGCAGCTTCAGCGGCGAGGGCTCGGGCGAGATCGATACGCCGCCGCTGTGGCCTTCGACTTCCCGCGCCAGCGCATCGAGGGACTGCCCCAGGGGCGTGGACAGTTCGAACAGCACCGGCTGGCTCTGCGGGCGCCGCCCGCCGGTGCCGGCGTACATGCCGTCGATGGTGAAGGTCATGGGCACCAGCATCCGGTGCGGTTCTCCGTCCGCGCGCGGGCCGACGAAGTCGAAGCGCCAGCTCTGCACCGCCTCGACCGAGGCGCGCGCGAAGGGCTCGACCAGGCGACGGTGGCGCTTTTCGTTGAGGACCTCTTGGTTGAGGACGCGCGCGGTGACCGGCTCGACCAGAGCGACGCCACCGCTGTCGTCCAGCGTCACTCGCAGCAGCACTTCCGCGGCGATCCGGTTCCTGAGCGAGCCGGCCGGGTAGCGTGGTGGGGTGAGCTGCTGGGCCAGGGGATGGCCGAATTCGACCTTGCCCAGCACCAGCTGGTAGCCGGCTTCCGACTTGAGGTGGTCGACCCGCACGAACACCGAGGTGCGGATCCGGCGCGCCGTGCCGTCCACCAGATGGGGCTCGAAGGTCCAGCCGCGCATCACGTCCAGCACGTTCTGCTCGATCTTCGGCAGGAGCTGGTTGCGCCGCAGGGTGACCTGTTCCACGCGGCCGCTGGCGTCGACCTCGATGATGCCGGCGAGGTGGATGGATTCGATGATCTCGGCCTGTCCCGTCACGGCTGCAGCCTCCGCATGGGCGGGCGGAGCGGTCAGCAGCGGTGAAGCCAGGGCGGCGGCAAGTAGGAGGGCAAGTGGTTTCATGGTCGCAGTCTCTTCAGAACGTTCAGTCGCGGAAGGGAAGGGGATCGACCCCGGCGAGCGCCCCGCTGGCCGGTTCAGCCAGCAGGGCGCTTCGAGGACGTCGTCGTGCCAGGGGCGTGACGTTGGCCGTGGAGATGGCGCGGCTGGCGCTGCGCACAGCCCGGCAAGCTTCCAACAGCGAGGCGGCCGCTTGAACCTGTCAGATCTGACAGGGTGATGGCGCACACCCAGCCGCACCCTGGCCGCGCAAGCCGCCGAAGCCGTGCGAGGGTTCAGCGCAGCATCGACACCTGCATCAGGGTGCCCGGCGGCAGTGCGCGGGTCCGCTCGCGCAGGGCCTCGATGCGGATGCCGCTGCGCTCAAGCGCCGGGAAGGTCTTGGCCGGGAACTCGCGGGCCGCGCCACCTTCCTCCTGCATCGCGTAGTCGAAGGTGACCACGGCGTACTGGCGGCCCTCCGCGTCGGCCTCGGCCATCAGGACGGTCCAGCCGCGCACGCTGTCCTGCGCCCGCTGCAGATAGTCCTGGATCGAAGCCTCGCGCTCACGGTCATCGCCGCTGGCACGCGGCAGGGCGCTCAGGACCACCGCCAATGGCTCCGAACCGAGCACCTTGCCCTGCGCATCCACTTCGACCCGCAGCCAGAGCAGGGCGCCGTGGCCGCGCTGCATCGGTGCCTCTGGGAAGGGCAGGAAGGGCGCAACCGTGGCGATCGGCTGGCCCAGCATCACCGTGGTGACCAGCAGCTTGCGGGCCTCGCCCGAGCCTTCGAAGCCGATGCGGAACAGGGCCGAGGTGCGCACGCGTCGCGGCTGGCCGTCGATCACCACCGGCTCGAAGCGCATGCGCTGCACGCTGTTGGCAACGCCCTCGCGCACATAGGGCAACAGCAGGCCGGCGTCGTGGATCTCGACCTTTTCGACGCTGCCGTCAGCGGCGAGGTCGAGGATGGCGTTTACCGCCAGCGCCTCTTCGGTCTGGGCGCGGACGAGGGTGGCGGCTAGGCCCAGGGCAAACAGCAGGAACAGTTGGGACGCGCGCAGCAGCATGGAGAGTCTTCGTCGAAAGCACCGCATCGCGCGGCCGGGTCGGGGAGTGTGCCAGACGCGACCGCGCCAACCCCAGCGCTCGCGCCGCGAGCGATATCGACAAACGCGAACGGCGGCCAGAAAGGCCGCCGTTCACAAGGACCAAGGAAGGTGGCGCGAGGCTTACAGGGCCTTCTCAAGCTCCGGCACGATCTGGAACAGATCGCCGACCAGGCCGAAATCGGCGACCTCGAAGATCGGCGCCTCGGCGTCCTTGTTGATGGCGACGATGGTGCCGGCGTCCTTGATGCCGGTGAGGTGCTGGATCGCGCCGGAGATGCCGCAGGCGATGTACAGCTCCGGCGCGATGATCTTGCCGGTCTGGCCGACCTGCAGCTCGTTCGGCACGTAGCCCGCGTCGACCGCCGCGCGCGAAGCACCCACCGCCGCGCCGATCTTGTCGGCCAGGCTGTAGATGATCGCGAAGTTCTCGGCCGAACCCAGCGCGCGACCGCCGGAGACCACCTTCGACGCAGCCTGCAGGTCGGGGCGATCGCTGCTGCCCTGCTTCAGTTCGACGAAGCGGGTGTGGCTGGGCAGGGCGACATCGACGCTGACCGCTTCGACCGCAGCGCTGCCGCCGGCGCCGGTAGCCGGCCAGGAGGCTGCACGCACGGTGGCGACGACGGGCTTATCGGCCGGCGCCTCGACGGTGATGATGGCGTTGCCGGCGTAGATCGGGCGGGTGAAGCGGTGGCTGCCCTCGACTGTCATCAGATCGGAGACCTGCGGCGCATCCAGCAGGGCGGCAACGGCCGGCATCACGTCCTTGCCGAAGCTGCTGCTGGGGCCGAACACATGGCTGTAGCCGGTCGCGAGCTTCGCAATCACCGGCGCTGCCTGCTGGGCGATCAGGTGCGAGAAGGCGGGGTTGGCCACCGTCAGCACCTTGGCCACGCCTTCGATGGCGGCGGCCTGCGAGGCCAGCGCGGCCGGATCGGCCGCCAGCACCGCGATGTGGATCTCGGCGCCGGCTATCGCGCGCGCTGCAGTCACGCAGCGGGCCACCGCACCGTTCAACTGGCCGTTCAGATGGTCGGCCACGATCAGGATCTTGCTCATTCGAATCTCTCCCGTGCGGCCGGCTTACGCCAGGCCCTTGGCCTTGAGCGCCGAAACCAGTTCGGCGACGTCCTTCACCATCACGCCCTTAGAGCGCTTGGCCGGCGGCGCGTAGCTCAGCGTCTTCAGGCCACCGCCCAGGCCGACGCCGAGGTCGGCGATCTGCAGGGTTTCCAGCGGCTTGCTTTTCGCCTTCATGATGTCGGGCAGCTTGATGAAGCGCGGCTCGTTCAGGCGCAGGTCGACGGTGATCACCGCCGGCAGCTGCACCTTCAGCACCTCCAGCCCGGCGTCGACTTCGCGGGTGACGGTGGCGGCGCCGTCGGCGACTTCGACCGCGCTGGCGAAGGTGGCCTGCGGGCGCGCCCACAGCGTGGCCAGCATCTGGCCGGTCTGGTTGGCGTCGTCGTCGATCGCCTGCTTGCCGAGCAGCACGATGTCCGGCTGCTCCTTCTCGATCAGCTTGAGGAACACCTTGGCGGCTTCCAGCGGCGACACCGGCTGGTCGCTGACCACATGCAGGGCGCGGTTGGCACCCATGGCCAGGCCGTTGCGCAGATGCGCCTGGGCGTCGGCCGGGGCGATCGTGGAGACCACCACCTCCGTGGCCACGCCTTTCTCGCGCAGGCGCAGGGCTTCTTCCAGCGCGATCTCGTCGAAGGGGTTGGGCGAGAGCTTGACGCCATCGGTGACCACACCGGTGCCATCGGGCTTCACCTGGATGCGCACGTTGTAATCGACGACGCGCTTGTAGCCGACCAGGATCTTCATCGGACTGCAGTTCCTATACGGGGGTGGAAGGGGCGGCCGCGCGAGCGCCGGCCGAAACTCCGCGATTCTAACCGCGCGGGTTTCGAATACCTACTCGATACCAGTCGCGGAACTGGACTATGGCGGTGTGGGCGTGCGGCGGGCGTGTAGCGGGCGATTGCCCTTCGCGCGGCGAAGGCGCAGACGGCGAGGGTCGAGGCTATGGTGGGCCAGGGCCCACCCTATGGACCGCGGAGCTGCATAGGGTGGGCCCTGGCCCACCATAAGCCCCACGCTCGCCTTGTCCCGCCAAAAGCGCCAAGCCTGCCCCGGACGACCCTGAGCCCCTGGCTCGTCCCGGCCTGACGCCGAGCCGGGCTCAGCCGCGCTCGCGCAGCTTCTCGCGGAGCGCGGCGACGAAGCGGTCCGCAGCATCGGCCGAGGTGTGGAAGAACAGCGAGGGCTCGGTGAGTTCGAGCTCCAGCAGCTGCGGGCCCTTGGCCGAGGGCAGCAGGTCGACGCGGGCGTAGGCCAGGCCCTGCACCGGCAGCGCCGCCAGCACCTGGCGAGCGGTCGCCATCTCCTGCGCCGAGGGCTCGCGGGCGGTGATGTGCTCGGCGGCGAACAGGGCGCGGGTCGGGCCCTCGCCGCGCTTCAGCAGCGGGCCCTTGCGGATGGCGTGCGAGAACTTGCCGCCGAAGAACAGCAGGGCGGTTTCGCCGGCGCTGTCGACCTGGGCCAGATAGGGCTGCACCAGCACATGGCGCCCGGCATTCAGCAGGCGCTCGACGTGCTGCGCGGCGGGGCCGCGCTCGGATTCGACATAGCGCTGGGTGTCGCGCGAGCCCGCACCCACGGTCGGCTTGACCACGAACTCCGGCCAGGCCGGAAAGCCGTCTGCGCGTTCGCCCGGCGCGATGTAGAAGCTTTCGATGACCGGCAGGCCCTTCTTCGCGAGCTCGCCGAGATAACGCTTGTCGGTGTTCCAGCGCACGATTTCCAGCGGATTGATCAGCCGCGTCTGCGCACTGACCTTGGCGCACCAGGCAAGGAACTCCGGCAGGCGCTGGGTGTAGTCCCAGGTCGAGCGGATCAGCACCGCATCGAAGCGCGCCCACGACACCGTGACGTCGTCCCAGACCAGAGTCTCGTGGCCGATGCCGGCGCGGTCCAGGGCCTCGCGCAAGGGCGGCAGATCCTCGTCGAGATCGAGGGCGGGCAGGGTCGAGGCGAGCGCGATGCGGGTCACGGTGGCTCCTGTAGGCGGCGGGACAACACGCCGCGCATCATGCCAAAGCGGGATGGCACGCGTGGATCACAGGCTCGCGCGCGGTTCGATGCTGGCACGTGCTTCCGCGCTGGAATCCATGCGTGCGCCGGGCAGCAGTGGGTCAGCAGCGCTGCCGCTGCGCCAGAGCAGCCGCACCCACACCGCGAGCAGCGCCAGGGTCGACAGCACCCAGGCTGCGATGACCGCCTGGGCGCCGGGCAGCAGCGTCGGCCACTGGCGGACGCCCGCGACCGTGGGGCCGTAGTACTCGCGCGCTTCGTACAGGCCGAAAGGGACCGTTGCCGCACACACCAGCAGCGAGACCACGAGGGCCGGGAGCATCCCGGGCCAGCGGTGGCGGGCGGCGACGCCAGGCTGGGCGTTCAGCCGGCGCGCATGCAGCAGAGTGCCGGTGAATATCAGGCCCGACAGCAGCAGCCCGAACACGAACCAGATCAATTTGCTGGCGAGGCCCGCGAAATCGCCGAAATGCAGCGGATCGGCCATGTTGGACCAGATCCAGTAGGCCGGCAGCTCATCGGCGCGGTGAGCCAGCAGTACCTCGCCGGTGCGCGGATCTAGGTTCAACTGGTTGGCGCGTCCGCGCACCAGCGGGAAAACGGTCTGGCCCTCGATGTAGAGCGCCTCTTCGCTGGACCAGTCACGGCCGATCAGGGTCGGTTCGAAATCCGGCCAGCGCGCTTTCGCGTCCGCGATCAGGGCATCGAGTGAGCGTCGCGGCAACGAGGGGTCCGAACCGGCGGGCGGCACCACGTTGACCGAGTAGCTGGAGTCCGGCCCGGCGTAGTTGAGCATGCCGTCGCCGATGTCTCCGCGCAGGGCTTCGAACAGGTACCACACCCCGGTAACGCCCAGCACCAGAACAAACCACAGGCTCCACAGGCCGCCGGTCTTGTGCAGCTCGGACCAGAACGCGCGACCCCGACCGGGGCGGAAGCGGAAGAAGCGCGTCCACCAGCGTTTGTAGACGAACAGGGAGGCGACCATGGACAGCAGCATGGTCGCCGCCAACAGGGTCACGATGTACTTGCCTGCCCAAGGGATGAACAGGTTCATGTGGAAGCTGCGGAAGAAGCGCTGGATCGTGTAGCGCCCCTCGATCACGCCGGTGACGACTCCGGTGTAGGGGTCCACCGCCACCAGTTTGACCCCACCATCGGGCTGGTTCATCTGCACCACGCTGGCCGCGCGGGCGTTCAGCGGCGCAGAAATCACGCCGAGCTCCGCGTCCGGCACCGCATTCCTGGCTGCGGCTTCGATTGCATCCCAGCCGACGGTGTCTTGGTCGGGCGTGACCCGCAGCGCCGGATTCACCAGCCAGTCGAGTTCGTTGGAGACGGTGGCAAAAGTGCCGCTCCAGCAGACCACGAACAGCAGCAGGCCGGTCATGACGCCGGTGAAGCTGTGGACGCGGAACCAGCTGCGGGTGCCCATCACGGTCGGCCTTAGCCTCTGCGCGATCAGAAGCGGTAGTTGACGGTCAGCGTCACGCTGCGAGGATCGCCCGGGAATACGCGGCCGTAGTTGTAGCCGCCGGTCCAGTGCACGCGATCGGTGAGGTTTCTGACCATCAGGTTGGCCTGCCAGCTGTCGGCCTTGTAGTACAGGCCTGCGCCGAACACGGTGTAGTCCGGCAGCACCAGCGTGCGCTCGAAGCTCTCGCGGTCGCTGACGTGCTGCGCGCCGGCACCCAGGCCCCAGCGCTGGCCGAGGCTGTAGCGGCCCCACAGGGTGGCCGAGTGCCGCGGTGCGTTTTCCTTGACCTGTCCGACGATCGCGGGATCGGCGTCTTCGGTGATCTTGGCGTCGTTGAAGGCGTAGTTCGCTATCAGCTGGAAGCGATCGCCGATCTGCCCGGCGGCTTCCAGTTCGAATCCGCGCGCACGCTCCTCGCCGCGCTGCACGTACAGATCCGGGTTGTCCGGACTGTTGGCGTAGACGATCGAGTCCGTCTTGGTCAGTTCGTAGATCGAGGCGGTGAACAGAAGCCTGCCCTCGAATGCGAGCTGCTTGTAGCCGACTTCGTGCAGCACGCTCTCCGACGGGTCGAACGGCCCGCCGTAGGTCGGCGAGTTGATGCCCACGTCCGGCGGCTCGAAGCCGGTGATCCAGGACGCGTAAACGCTGCGGTTGTCATCCAGGTTGTAGACCACGCCCAGCCGCGGCGAGAGTTCGTTGCCGCCTTCGTTGTCAAAGCGTGCTCCGCCGTCCAACGTCTCCGGTGAGAAGCGGTCGTAGCGCAGGCCGGCCAGCACTTCCCAGCTGCCGACGCTAATCTGGTCCTGCAGGTAGTAGCCGGTGGTTGCAAGCGTGCCGCCGTAGGGACTGGACGAGCTCTCGGCGAGCGGATAACTGGTGACGTCGCGATCGATGTAGGCCGGGTTCAGGATGTCGAAGACGCCGACGTTGCGCGCCGAGAAGTCGCGGCTGAAGGTGTCGCTGTCGGCGTGATCGACGCCCGCCACCAGGCGGTGCATCAGTGCGCCGGTCTCGAACATCCCGGTCAGGTACACGGTGCCGGAGCGTACCTCGGCCTCGGTGTCGCGGTCGCCGTAGCGCAGGCTGATCTCGGTGTCGGACAGAAAGCGATCAATGCGATGCTCGACCAGACGCTCGTCGTAGCGGTAGTCCTGCAGGCTCGCCACCAGCGACCAGTCGGGTCCGAGGTCCTGCTCGACGCTGAGCGTGGTCGACAGGCTGTCGCTGTCGAGAATGTCGCCGGGTTGGGTCAGGCTGACCCCGATCGGCACGGTGCCGAGTTCCTGGGCGCCGCGCACCGCCGGCTGACCCCGATCCAGCACCGACTCCGAATCGATCCAGACCACATCGAGGTTGAGGCGCGTGCCCTCGCGCGGCAGCAGGGTGAAGGAGGGGGCGAGAATGCGGTTGTCGAAGTAGACCCGCTCGCGGAAGGACTCGGAGTCCTCGATCGCTGCATTCAGCCGATAAAGAAGGGTGCCCGCGTCGTTGAGAGGGCCGGTCAGGTCGGCGGCGGCGTAGCGGTAGTCGAAGCTGCCAAGGCCGACGCTCAGCTCGCGGCGCACCCGGTCCAGCGGCTTCTTGGTCACCATGTTGATGACGCCGCCAGGGCTGGCGTCGCCGAAGGTGGCAGCACCCGGCCCCTTGATCACTTCGACGCGTTCCAGATGGGCGATTACGGGCTGCGACCAGAAGTTGTTGTAGGTGCGCAGGCCATTGACGCGGCGCGCGTCGGAACTGCGGAAGCCGCGGAGGGTGATGTCGTCGTAGACCGAGAACTCGTTGGCGCCGGCAACGAAGGGGGTGACGTCATTGAGCCGTACCAGGCCCTGGTCCTGGATGACCTCCTTGGTGACCACGCTGATCGACTGCGGAACATCGAGGATGTGGGTCTCCGTCTTGGTCGCCGAGAACGTCGACTCCGCAAACACCTCTTCTGAGATGCGGCCGACGACCTCAACCGCCTGCATCGTGCGATCGGCATCCTTGCCGCGGTCCGAGCCGTCGGGAAGGTCTACGGCTTGCTCGGCGGCGGCTGGCAAGCCAGCCAGCCCGGCTGCAAGCGCGAGCCACAGCAGATGGCGGGAACGTCCCCCGCCAAGGACGGGCGGGTGTTGGGATGTCTGAGAGGGTGTTGACAAATTAGGTGGTCAGGCGTCGAAGCAGCATCCGCGCCT
>NZ_CALART010000013.1 GCF_937888285.1 uncultured Aquimonas sp. | reverse complement strand
CCGCCTGCCTCCGGCCCGGCCCTCGCGCACAGCGCTCGGGCGTTCGGCGTCTCGCGCGGCAGTGCCGCGCAAGCGAGCCGCCTGCCTCCGGCCCGGCCCTCGCGCACAGCGCTCGGGCGTTCGGCGTCTCGCACGGCAGTGCCGTGCAAGCGAGCCGCCTCACTCCCAATCCCGGCTCTCGTGCTCTATGCCAATTCGTCGCCCTCCACCGAAGTCGTAGGGGCGGCACGCTGCCGTCGGCGTAGTCTCGGAGCTTCCTTCACGAGACTTTAAGGATTCCGCCATGCCCGCGCAGCCGCTGTCGTCCACGCCCAGACCCGAGGCGCAGATCGCGCCCGCGCCGGCGCTGGATTACCTGCGGCGAATTCTCACCGCGCGCGTCTACGAGGTCGCGCGCGAGTCGGAGCTGGATCACGCCCCGCGGCTGTCGGCGCGGCTCGGCAACACGGTCTGGCTGAAGCGCGAGGACAACCAGGCGGTGTTCTCGTTCAAGCTGCGCGGCGCCTACAACAAGATGGTGCATCTCTCGGCCGAGGCGCGGGCCCGCGGCGTGCTGGCGGCGTCGGCCGGCAACCATGCGCAGGGTCTCGCGTTGGCAGCGCGCAAGCTGGGCTGCCGTGCGGTGATCGTGATGCCGGTGACCACGCCGGCAGTGAAGATCGAATCGGTGCGCCGGCATGGGGGCGAAAACGTCGAGGTGGTCCTGATCGGCGATTCCTACAGCGATGCCGCCGCGCATGCGCGCGAGTTGGAACGCGAGCACGGCTACACCTTCGTGCATCCCTTCGACGATCCGGATGTGATCGCAGGGCAGGGCACGGTGGCGATGGAGATCCTTCGACAGCACACCGGGCCGCTGCACGCGATCTTCGTGCCGATCGGCGGCGGCGGCATGGCGGCCGGTGTCGCCGCCTACGTCAAGGCGCTGCGGCCGGAGGTGCGCGTCATCGGCGTGCAGACCGAGGACTCCGACGCCATGGCGCGCTCGCTTGAAGCCGGACATCCGGTCACGCTCGACGATGTCGGCCTGTTCTCCGACGGCACCGCGGTCAAGCGCGTCGGCGATGAAACCTTCCGCCTGTGCCGGCTGCATCTCGACGAGGTGCTGCGGGTCGACACCGATGCCCTGTGCGCGGCGATCAAGGACGTGTTCGAGGACACGCGAAGCCTGCTGGAGCCGGCCGGTGCCCTGGCCATCGCCGGCATGAAGCAGTACGTCGCGCGTGCGGGCCTGCGCGGCGAGGCGCTGGTGGCGGTGGCCTCGGGCGCCAACCTCAATTTCGACCGCATGCGTTTCGTCGCCGAGCGCGCCGAGGTCGGCGAGCAGCGCGAGGCCCTGTTCGCGGTGACCATCCCCGAGGAGCGCGGCAGCTTCCGCCGCTTCGTCAACCTGCTGGGCGGGCGCGGCATCACCGAGTTCAATTACCGGATCGGCGATGCCTCGGCCGCGCACATCTTCGTCGGCATCAGCACCCGCGGGCCGGGCGAGGCCGAGGCCCTGGCCCAGGCCTTCGCCGACGAGGGCTTCCCGGCGCTGGACCTGACCCACGACGAGCTCGCCAAGCTGCACCTGCGGCACATGATCGGCGGGCGCTCGCTGCTGGCGCGCGACGAGCGGGTCTACCGCTTCGACTTCCCCGAGCGGCCGGGTGCCTTGATCCGCTTTCTCTCGGCCATGAACCCGGACTGGAACATCAGCCTGTTCCACTACCGCAACCAGGGCGCCGACTACGGGCGCATCCTGGTCGGCCTGCAGGTGCCCGAGGACGATCGCCCCGCCTTCGACCGCTTCCTCGCCGGCCTGGGCTATCCGCACAGCAACGAGACCGAGAATCCGGCCTACCGCCTGCTGCTTGGCTGATCGCCCGGGACAGGGGCTGAACCGTGCCCGCTGTGCACTTGCAGCACGACTTGTTTCGGCTAGGCTGGGTCCCACATCGGGTCCAGCCAGACGAGAGGAGATCGCCATGAGCAGCCAGGGCAGCGTATGCGGCATGAACCCGAACACCGGCCGCGTGGTCGTGCGCACCGAAGGCGGCTACACCGTGATGGACATCGAGCGCGGCATCGTCGGCCCGCGTGACGTGCTGGCCGGCCGCATCACGGGGCCCGGTCGGGCCATCCTGGTCAACACCTCGCGCGAGTCCAGCGAAGTGACCGTGCGTATCGAGGTCATCGACGCTGCCCTCGATGTCGCCCGCGCCCTGCTGCACGAGGACGAGGTCGACAGTGATCTCGCCCGCGGTTGTGCCGAGGGTTCGGGGACGGCGTGAGGAGCGGGGATTGGGGATTCGCCAGGGGGCGGTGATCTCGTGCCTGGCACGCAAGCTCCAAGGGTGCAGCGGTCACTGCCGCTCTGTCGTGCAGCCACACCGCCCCGCGGGAAGAGAGCCCTCTTCCTCGCCAACGCCGAGGTGCGAATCCCCAATCCCTAATTCCGAATCCCCGCTTCAAACACCACCACATGCTCCAGATCCAGCCGGATGCCGATGCGCTGGCCGATGGCGTGGTCGTGGTGGCTGGGCACCAGCGAGAGCAGGCGTTCGCCGGAGTCGAGCCGCAGGGTGTAGAGGAAATCGGCGCCGCGGAAGGCGCGGGCGATCACTTCCGCCTGCATCGGGCTGGCGTCGTCGTGGACCACATCATCCGGCCGCAGCAGCAGCTGCAGACGCTGGCCCGGTGCGTGGCCGTTGCGCGGCGTGCGCGCCTCGCCCAGCGGGGTCTGCAGACGCTGACCGCCGAGGCTGGTGGCGTCGACGAACACGCCTTCGCCAATGAAGCGCGCGACGATCGCGTTGGCCGGCTGGTGGTAGAGCGCATAGGCGCTGTCCCACTGCTGCAGGGCGCCCTCGGCGACCACCCCGATGCGGTCGGCCATGGCGAAGGCCTCGACCTGCGAGTGGGTGATCAGCAGCGCGCCCACGCCTTCGGCCTTGAGCGCAGCGCGCACGTCCAGCGCCAGCCGCTCGCGCAGGTCGGGGTCGAGGCTCGAAAACGGTTCATCCAGAAGCACCAGGGCCGGCCGCGGGGCCAGCGCGCGGGCCAGGGCCACGCGCTGCTGCTGTCCGCCGGAGAGTTCGTGCGGGTAGCGCGGCTCGAAGCCGGCCAGGCCGACCAGGGCCAGCATGCGCCGCGCGCGCGCCTCGGCCTCGCGGCGCGGCAGGCGGAACAGGCCGAACATCACGTTGCCGAGCGCGGTGAGATGCGGCAGCAGGGCGTGGTCCTGGAAGACCATGCCGATGTCGCGGCGCTCCGGCGGCAGCTGCACGCCGGGGCCGCTCAGCACGTGCGGTTCGGCGTCTGCCGCGAGACTCTGGATGCGTCCGGCGTACAGCGGCGCAAAGCCGGCGATGGCGCGCAGCAGGCTGGTCTTGCCGGCGCCGGAAGGGCCGAGCAGGCAGCCGATCTCCCCGGCTTCGACGGCAAGATTCACGCCGGCGAGCACGGCGCGACCGTCGTAGCCCACCGCGCAGTCGATCAGTTCAAGCCGCATCGCGGGCGCGCCTCGTCAGCAGGAGTACGGGGATCAGGCCAACCGCGACGATGCTGAGCGCCGGCAGCGCCGCACGCCGCCATTCGCCCTCATTGGTCAGCTCGAACACGCGGGTGGCCAGGGTGTTCCAGCCGAAGGGGCGCATCATCAGGGTGATCGGCATTTCCTTCATCACATCGACGAACACCAGAAGCGCAGCGGTGGCCAAGCCACCTCGCAACAGCGGCCAGTGCACCTGGCGCAGCCGGCGCAGGCCGGTGACGCCGAGCAGCTGCGCGGCTTCCAGATGGCTCTCGCGCACGCGCAGCAGGGCGCTCGACACTGGCGCATGCGCGACCGCGGTGAAGCGTACGCCGTAGGCGATCAGCAGCAGGCCGAGGCCGCCGGTCAGGGCCATGTCGATCTGCAGACGATCCAGCAGCCAGCCGCTGGCGCGGATGACTGGCACGTACAGGCCGATCGCCAGCAGCGCGCCAGGCAGGCCATAGCCGACGGTGCCGATGCGCAAAGCCAGTGTGCTCAGCAGGCCCGGTTGCTCGCGCGCGGCCAGCGCCAGCACCAGGGCCGCCGCCACGGTCAGCGCCGCCGCCATCCCCGACAGCAGCAGGCCGTTGCCGACGAACTCGAAGTAGCGCGCGTCGAGCTCGTGCAGATGCGCCGCGGCGATCCAGCCGAGCCGCGCCACCGGCAGCACGAAGGCCAGCCCGAGCAACAGGGCGCAGAACGCGGTCGCGGCCCAGCGCCAGCGCCCCATCGGCAGGCGCGCGGCGTTCACCGCGCCCAGCTGCACGAAGGACTGGCGGCGCCGCGAGTGCGCTTCCAGCAGCACGAGGGCGATCACTGCCAGCAGCATGACTGCCGCGATCTGCAGGGCAGTGTCGGTGGAGAACATGGCGAACCAGGCGCTGTAGATCGCGCTGGTGAAGGTGTCGTAGTTGAAGGCGGCGACGGTGCCGAAGTCGGCCAGGGTTTCCATCAGCACCAGCAGCACGCCGCCGGCGATGAAGGGGCGCGCCAGCGGCAGGGCCGCGCGCAGAAAGGCGCGCTGAGGCGACATGCCGAGAGCGCGCGCGGCTTCGAGCGCGCGCGCGCCCTGGCTGGCGAAGGCATCGCTGGCGACGAGGTAGACATACGGAAACAGCGCCAGCGTCATCACCGCGATCACGCCGCCGCGCGAGCGGATTTCGGGCAGCAGCAGGCCGTGCTCGCGCAGCAGGCTGGCGAAGGTGCCGCTGTAGTCGAACAGGCCGATGAAGGCCACCGCGAACACATAGCCGGGCAAGGCCAGCGGTAGCACCAGCGCCCAGCGGAAGAAGCGCCGGCCGGGGAAGTCGGTCAGCGCGATCAGCGCCGCCAAGGCGGTGCCGAGCAGGACAGTGCCCAGGCCCACCCCGAGCAGCAGCCAGAAGGTGTTGGCGCCGACCCGCGGCAGCGTGTGCTGCCACAGGTGGCCGAGCATCTCGGGGTCGGGATTGAACAGCGCTGCCAGCGCAGCGACGAGAGGCACGGCGCTGGGCAGGCACAGCGCTAGCGCCAGCAGGCTCAGTCCGCCGAACCGCCCGCGCCGCATCGGCGGCGCGAGCGGCATCGCATCAGCGGTAGCCGACACGGTCCATCAGCTGGGTCGCCTGCACCTGCAGCGCTCCGGCGCGCGAGACGTTGATCAGGTCCTGGCGGAAGGGTCCCCACTCGGCCACGGCAGGATCGACTTCCACCGCCGGATTGGCCGGAAACTCCAGGTTGACCGACGCAAACTTGGACTGCGCATCGCCCGCCGACAGCCATTCGAGGAAGGCCTGCGCGGCTTCCGGTCGCTTGGCATGGGTGGTGATGCCGGCGCCGGACACATTGACGTGCACACCGCGCTGGCCCTCGCCCTGGTTGGGCCAGAAGATCGCCACCGGCAGGGCCGGGTTGTCGCGCTTCAGGCGACCGAAGTAGTAGGTGTTGACGATGCCGACGTCGCAGCGGCCGGCGCCGACCGCCTGGATCACCTCGTCGTCGCTGGCGAAGGGCTGCGCGGCCTGGTTGGCGACCCAGCCGGCAACGATGGCTTCAGCGCCTTCGGCCCCGTGGTTCTCGATCAGGGTCGCGACCAGGCTCTGGTTGTAGACCTTCTTCGAGGTGCGCAGGCACAGCCGGCCCTTCCACGGCGCGTCGGCCAGGGCTTCATAGGTGCTGAGCTCCGAGGGCTGCACCTTGTCGGTGTTGTAGATCAGCGTGCGGGCGCGCACCGACAGGCCGAACCAGCGGTTTTCCGGGTCCTGCAGATGGGCCGGGATATTGGCCTCCAGCACCGGCGAGTCGACCGCGCGCAGCAGGCCGAGCTGGGCCGCCTGCCAGAGGTTGCCGGCGTCGACCGTCATGAACACATCGGCCTCGGTGCGCGCACCTTCGGCCTGCAGACGCGCCATCAGCGGCGCTTCCTTGTCGGTCAGGTACTCGATCTTGACGCCGGTCTCGGCGGTGTAGCGCTCGAACAGGGGCTTGACCAGCTGCTCGTTGCGGGCGGTATAGACGACGAGGTCGGCGGCCTGGGCGGCGGGCGACAGCGCGAAGACGAGTGCGGCGAGGGCAGGGAGGCGGAAGCGCATGGGAGGGCCTGGGTCTTGGGGCTGGAAATGAGAATCGATGTTATCCAGCTGGGCGTGTACGGTCCATGTGCCTGAAGCCGGTGCGTACACTTGCGACCCATGAACCCTGAGACCCCGAAGCATGCCAGCCCGCGTGCGGCCGCAGGAAGCCGGCTGCTACCGCGCTTCGGCGCAGATTCCACCGAACTGTTCGCCGAAGCCGCGGTGCGCACGATCGATGCGCGCCTGATCGAGGCGCTGGATGGCGACGCCTACGCCCTGATGCAGCGCGCGGCCTGGGCCGCGCTGGATGCGCTCAAGCAGCGCTGGCCGCGGGCCCGCACCCTGGCCGTGGTCTGCGGACCGGGCAACAACGGCGGTGACGGCTGGGTGCTGGCGCGGCTGGCCGAGTCGGCCGGCTACGACGCCTGGGTGGTGCATCTGCGCGCCGACGAGGCGCGTGGCAGCGAGGAAGCGCGTCGCGCACGGCGCGAATGGCGCGGCCGCCGCGAGGTCTGGGAGGACGATCCCGAGCTGGCGGCGGAAAGCCTGGCGCTGGCCGATGTGGTGGTCGATGCCGTGTTTGGCCTCGGCCTTACGCGTGCACCGGGTGCCCCGCATGCCGATCTGATCGAGGCGATCAACGCCGCGCAGCGGCCGGTGCTGGCCGTGGACCTGCCCTCGGGCCTGCGCGCCGACAGCGGCGAGGCGCCGGGCGTGGCAGTGCGGGCGGACCTCAGCATCAGTTTCGTCGCGGCGAAGCCGGGGCTGTATACCGGCGCCGGCCGCGCGCTGTCGGGCGAGCGCCGACTGGCGCCGCTGCTGCCCGAGGGCATGGACGCGCCGGGCCCCAGCGCCGACTTCGAGCCGCAGGCGATCGCGCTGGAGGCACGCGCGCTGGCCGGCGCCCTGCCGCGTCGACGCATCGATGCGCACAAGGGCGACAGCGGCCATGTGATGGTGCTCGGCGGCGACAGCGGCATGGCAGGCGCGGCCTTGCTGTGCGCACGCGCCGCGCTGCGCGCCGGGGCCGGGCTGGTCAGCGTCGGCACGCGCGCGGCGCATGCCGCGGCGCTGGTGGCCGCGCAGCCCGAGTGCATGGTGCGCGCGGTCGAAGCGGCCAGCGAGCTGGATCCCCTGCTTGAGCGCGCGACCGTCATCGCGCTGGGGCCCGGGCTGGGGCAGGGTGACTGGGGGCATGCCCTGTTCGAGCGCGTGCTCGTCGCGCATCGGCCCTGCGTGCTCGATGCCGATGCCTTGAACCTGCTGGCGCAGGCGCCGCGCGCCTGTGCGCAGGCCGTGCTGACGCCGCACACGGGCGAGGCCGCGCGCCTGCTCGGTGTGAGCACCACGGAAGTTCAGCGCGACCGCTACACCGCGCTGGCGCATCTGGTGCAGCGCTACCAATGTCCGGTGGTGCTGAAGGGCGCCGGCAGCCTGGTCGGTGCGCCGGGCGAACTGCCGCGGGTGATCGATGCCGGCAACCCGGGCATGGCGGTCGGCGGCATGGGCGATCTGCTGGCCGGGGTGATCGCGGCGCTGATCGCACAGGGGCTCGAACCCTTCGATGCGGCCGTACTGGGCGCGCTCGCGCATGCGGCGGCAGGTGATCTTGCCGCGGCCGAGGGTGAGCGCGGCCTGCTGCCCTCCGACCTGCTGCCGCTGCTTCGGCAGGTGCTGAATCGTCCGCTGGAGACCCCGCGATGAGTGCTCGATCATCCTCGTCGACGGGCACGCTCGTCCTCGATCTGGGGGATGAGGCGGCCAGTCAGCAGCTTGGCCAGCGGCTCGCCGCCACCTTGCCTGCGCGCGCGGTGGTGCATCTCCAAGGCGACCTCGGTGCCGGCAAGACCACCCTGGCCCGCGCCCTGCTGCGCGCGCTCGGCGTCGAGGGCGCGATCAAGAGCCCGACCTACACCCTGATCGAGCGCTACCCGGTCGACCGTGGCGAGGTCGCGCATCTGGATCTCTACCGCATCGCCGATCCGGAAGAGCTGTCCTTCCTCGGCCTTGATGAACTCGTCGACAGCGCGCGTCTCTGGCTGGTGGAGTGGCCGGACCGCGGTGCGGCCTTCCTGCCGGCCGCCGACCTGCGGATCCGTCTTGCCGTAGCGGGGGCGGGCCGGCGCGCGGAACTCGAGGCGCTGAGCCCGCTGGGCGCCGACTGGCTGACCGCGCTGGCCGAGCGAAAGTGAATATTTTCAAACACTTGGCCTGCGCGCACCGGGCCTGCAGCGGCGCCCGATGCGGGGGCTGCCTGCACCAGAGTTGAACCCCAGTCGAGAAAGCACGCGCATCTGGCGGATTTCCAAGCGTTTTTTGTCTTGCATGGCAGCTCGGCTTCGGCTTGAATGTGCGCCATGTCAAGGGGATGGCTCCAATCCGCACTGCTCGTACTGCTGAGCCTGGCCGCGTTCGCGGCCGGCGCCGTGGAAGTGCGCGAGTTGCGCGTCGCCACCGGCGAGGAGCGCACCCGGCTGGTGCTCGACCTCTCGGCCAGCGTCGACTACAAGCTGTTCGCGCTGGAGAACCCGCACCGCATCGTCATCGATCTGAAGTCGGCCAGCATGGGCCGTGGCGCCCGCGTGCCCGACTTCCGCCCCGGCGTGCTGCAGCGCGTGCGCACCGGCGTGCAGAACGGTCGCGACCTGCGGGTGGTGCTGGATCTGCAGAGCGGCGTGCGTCCGCGCAGCTTCATCGAGCCGCCCGGCGATGGCCGCGGCCATCGGCTGGTGATCGATCTGCCGAGCGAAGCGCCGGCGGTCGCGCAGGCGCCGGCACGCACGGTACAGACCGCCCTGCCCAGCAGCGATCGCGACATCGTCATCGCCATCGATGCCGGCCACGGCGGCCGCGATCCCGGCGCGATCGGTCCGGCCGGCACCTTCGAGAAGACCATCACCCTGGCGGTGGCGCGCGAAGTCGCCCGCCAGGTCAATGCGATGCGCGGCTACAAGGCCGTGCTGATCCGCGATTCCGACGTCTTCATTCCGCTGGAGCAGCGCTACCGGCTGGCGCGCGAGGCGCAGGCCGATCTGTTCGTGTCCATCCACGCCGATGCCGCGCCGCGCTCCAGCGCTGCTGGCTCCTCGGTCTACGTGCTGTCGACCCGCGGTGCCACCAACGAGGCCGCGCGCTGGCTGGCCGACCGCGAGAACGCGGCCGACCTGGTCGGCGGCGTCAAGCTCGACGACAAGGACAACACCCTGGCCGCGGTGCTGCTGGACCTCGCCCAAAGCGCGACGATGAAGGCTTCCGAAGACGCCGCCAACCAGGTGCTGAATGCGCTGAAGCGTGTTGGCAAGGCGCACAAGCCGGCGGTGGAGCGCGCCAACTTCGTGGTGCTGCGCTCGCCCGACGTGCCTTCGATGCTGGTCGAGGCCGCCTTCATCAGCAATCCGGGCGAAGAGCGCAAGCTCAATGATCCGGCCTACCGCACGCGCCTTTCTGCGGCGGTGGCGGACGGTATCCGCGACTTCTTCAGCCTGCAGCCGCCGCCCGGCACCTGGGTGGCCTCCAACGCCACTGAGCGCGCGCGCGAGCACATCGTCGCCCGCGGTGAAACCCTGAGCGCGATTGCCGTGCGCCATGGCGTGCCGCTGGCGCGATTGCGTGCCGCCAACGCCGGCCGCCTGCGCGGCGACGTGGTGCGGGTGGGCGACCGTCTGCAGATTCCTGGCGCCTGAGAGCTGCTCAGCCCCGCGTGGCGGGCCAGGTGTTCTCGAAGAAACATGTGGTCGTCATCCCCGCGAAGGCGGGGATCCAGGACTCGTGCGACTGGGGCGAGCTACCCTGGGCCCCCGCTTCCGCGGGGGCGACGATCAGCGGGGTCGCAAGCGTTCTGTTTCTTGAGAATTTTGTAGGGCGGACAAGCGCAGCGCATCCGCCAGCCGATACCGCAGGCACGGCGTTCTGGCGATGGCGCCGGCGGGACTGGGGCGTATGGCGCGGCTCCGCATGCGGTCCGGCGGTTGGCGGGATGGCGCCGGCGTGGCAGTGTCCGGTCTTCTGCAGCCACGGAAGCCGACCCATGCCCGAGATCATCAACCCACGCGAGCACGACCTCGGCGGATTCAAGGTGCGCCGTGCCCTGCCGCATGCCAGCCGTCGCCGCATCGGCCCCTTCGTCTTCTTCGATCACATGGGTCCGCACACCTTTCCGCCGGGCGAGGGCATCGCCGTGCGGCCGCATCCGCACATCGGCCTGGCCACGGTCACCTGGCTGTGGGAGGGCTGCATCCGCCATCGCGACAGCCTGGGCAGCGTGCAGGACATCCAGCCCGGCGACGTCAACTGGATGATCGCCGGCTCCGGCATCGTCCATTCCGAACGCAGCCCCGAGTCGCTGCAGGATCACGCCCACCCGATCCACGGCCTGCAGACCTGGATCGCCCTGCCGGTCGAGCAGGCCGAGATGGCGCCGGCCTTCGAGCACCATTCGGCGTCTTCGCTGCCGCGGCTGGTGCGTGACGGCGTCGACCTGACCTGCGTAGCCGGCCATGGCTTCGGCATGCGCTCGCCGGTCAGCGTGCAGTCGGACACGCTGTACGTGGCGATCGAGATGCAGGACGGCGCCGACTTGGAGATCCCGCCCGAGCATGTCGAGCGTGCGCTCTATCTGGTCGAGGGCGAGGCCGAGCTCGACGGCATGCCGCTGCCGCCCTGGGCCCTGGTGGTGCTGGACGAGGGCAGCCTGCCGCGCCTGCGCGCGCAGGGCAGGGCGCGCCTGATGCTGTGCGGCGGTGCGCCGCTGGGCCCGCGCTTCGTGTGGTGGAACTTCGTCGCCAGCAGCCGCGAGCGCATCGAGCAGGCCAAGCAGGACTGGGCCGAGGGTCGATTCGCGAAGGTTCCGGGCGAGAGCGAGTTCATCCCGCTGCCGGAGCGCTGAGACGCGCGATCGGCGCGCGCCGCGGTCCGCGCGTGCGAGGCATGGGTCCAGGTGTTTTCCAAACCCCTTGCAGTGCCGGTGTCGACATTCTGCGGGCGTACAACACAGGCTCCGAGCGGATGGGCGACAACACGAACCCGCCAAGCTCGAATGACGCCATGCCCCCGACAACCTTGGTCCTTCGGCTCGCGTAGGGTGCGCCTGCGGCACACCACCTCCACGACGCAGGGTTTCGCGGCGGGCTAAAGCGCGCCGGAGCGCTCCATGCCTTCGACCCGCAGCCGTTCCCGCGGATCGAAGCTGCGCTGGCGCAGGGCGTCGAGCGCTGCGGCGCTGGCTGTGCCCGAGCTCACCAGTCGATCGCGCTCGCGCGCATAGGCCTGCAGCCGCGCGTCCCAGGCCGCACGTTCGGCGTCGAGTGCGTCCAGACGCGCTGCGGCCTGTGCGCCCCACAGCGCGGTGCGCTCGGCGCGACGCTGCTCGACCGGCAGGCCCAAGGCCTCGAACTGCCGGCTCTGTTCCTCGGCCAGCAGCGCCGCGCGCGCCTCGCGCTCGGCCGGTGCGAACGCTTCCGGCGAAGGCAAGGCGCCGGCAGCGCCCGGATCTAGCCGCTGCGCTGTGCGCGCATCGTGAGCGCGGGCTTCGCCGAACATGGCCTCGGCGTCTTCGCCGAACCACTGCTGTTCCAGCGACCGTCGCGCCTGCAGCGTGTCCGTGAGCGATGCGCCCGCGGGCAGGGCGGCGAGCGCCTGGCGCAGGCCCAGGTAGCGCTCGAACGCGGCCATCACCTCGACCACCGAGGACGCGCCGAGGCGCTGCGTCGCGTGCTCGGTGAGCAGGGCGCGGATGTCGGCGAGCTCGAGCTCGCCGAGCAGGGCGAGGTGGTACTCGAAGAAGCGCACCGTGGCGGCGTCCATGTGCAGGCGACCGTCGGCGGCGAGGCGAAGCTCGCCGTCGACTTCGCTGCCGCGCAGCGAACTGCGTGCCAGCCGGTCGGACGCGCGCGCCCGCTTATCTGCAGACATCGGCGTGGGCAGCGCCACCGTCAGGGTGTGCTGCGCGACAGCGGGCGCCGTGCGCGCGCTGCGGCCCTCGCGAGCGCCGAGTGGCGCGCCTGCATCAGAAGACGGCGCTTGCGCCGGCGCTTCTTCCTGCCGCTGCGGCAGCACCAGCAGCACGCCGAGCAGCCACAGCCCAAGCACGGCGGCGCTGCCGAACAGCAGGTGCCGGCGCATCTCCGTCGGCGTCTCCCGTCCGTCTGCTGCGGCTTCGCGCGCGTGCACGGGCCTCAGAGCCCCGCGTTCTTCAGCCGGTTGGCGTGCGCGCGCAGCACCGATTTCGGATCGGGCGTGAACCATCGGGTCAGGCCCAGCACCTGGTTGACCTGGTCAAGGTGATTCCACGGATAGTCATCGCGCAGAACGACGCCAAGGTGTGAGCTGCAGCGCCCCACCAGGCCGTCGTTCTGCTCGAAGCCGAAGAACAGGCTGCCCGCCCCCAGCAGCGGATCGCCGGCATCCAGCACGTTGGTCAGCACCGCCGTGCCGCCCCAGCTGTAGTAGCGGATGCCGTTGACCACCGCCGCGCCCTGGCCGCAGGCGGTGGCTGGCATGCCCTGCGGGAAGCGCCGGTTGAAGTCGGCGGCACCGCGCGAGGACAGCGAGGCCAGCGCGCCGAGCGCGTTCTGCGGGTCGCGGCTGCCGGACAGGAACTCGATGAAGCCCGACAGCGCGTTGACGAAGCCCGCCACCAGCGGCCGCAGCGGCGAGCCCGCGGGCAGGGTGGTGTCCAGCGCGTCGGCGACCTTGCTGCCGGTGTGCGGCGCGCCGATGGAGGTGACCGAGGCCACCAGGTCGGGGCGCACCGCGGCGACGTAGCGGATGGTCGGCCCGCCGTGGCTGTGGCCGATCAGGTTGAATTTCGCGTGGCCGTGGATCGCGCGCAGGCTGTCGAGCTGGCGGATCAGCTGTTCACCGCGCACCTCGCTGAAATTGCTGGCGGAGACATCCGCCACGTAGACCCGCGCACCGCCGGCGCGCAGTTCGGACGGCATGCCGTACCAGTAGTCGTACACGCCGAGCAGTGAGTCAAAGCCGAGCAGGCCGTGCACCAGCACGATAGGGTGACGGGTCTGGGTATAGCCGCTCTGGGCGAGCACGGCGGTGGATGCGAGGCACAGCAGCAGGGCCGCGAAGGCGGCGCGGATCGAACGTACGAACATGCTTCCCTCCCCGAAAGCGTGTCGATGCGGTGTGCGGCTCGCGGGCGGCCTGTTGTTGTTCGGCCTGCCGCGCGCGCCGGTCGAATCCGTTCGCGTGAGTCCCGGGACGCGACCCTACGCAGGCGTAGGGTGGGCATCAAGCTGCGCTGCAGCGAAGTCTGCGGGCCCGCCAGCAGCGATGCCGCAATTCTGCAGGGCAGCATCGCCGCCGGGGCGTCGATACCCCGCTGCGATGTCCATCACGGCTTCGTGACCGAACTGTTAAAGTTCGCGTCCGATGCGCCCTGCGCCGAACCTCAAGGACTCCGTCATGCACAAGCCCATGCTGCTGGCCGCGCTGCTGACTTTCGCCTCCGGCTTCACCCAGGCGCAGACCGCGCCGCCGCCCGCCGAGGGCGTGGTGCCGATCACCTATGTCGGCAGCAATGGCCGCATCGGCGTCGGCGTCAATGACGACGGCGACGTCAACGGCGAGTTCCTCGGCTTCTTCGCCCACCGCGGCCACGCCACCGGCATGGTCGAGGGCTGGTACGGACAGGGCGGTGCCGGTGGCTTGAAGCTCGGCTACCACTGGCTCTGGGGCGGGCGCACGCTGGACCAGGTCATCGCCGACCCGACCGGCGCCAGCGTGGCCAAGGTGTTCGCCGCGGTCGACCGCAACGTGATGGGCGATCGCAAGGCCAGTCTGGGTTTTGGCTGGGAGCGCGAAACCTGGTTCGGTGATCTCTACGTGTCGGCAGGCCTGACCGACGAGCGCCTGGTCGACACCCGCACCCTGGTCAACGTGAGCACGATCACCGGCACCACTGCAGCCGGACGGCCCTTCACCCAGCAGCGCACCCTGACCACGATCACCCGCGCCTTCGAGCAGGCCTACGACCACGGTGTCGGTGCCCGCTTCGGTCGCTTCTTCGAAGAGGCCCAGCTGCGCCTGCAGGCCGGCTTCGACCGCGAGTGGGGTGACTTCAGCTCGCACCAGAACACCTTCAGCCTCGGCGTCGAGAAGTTCATTCCCGGCACCGGCCACAGCATCGGCCTCAGCATCGAGGCCCTGCGCCGCGCCGGCGACTTCGTGCTGGATCGCTCCGACACCCGCGGCATGCTCAGCTGGCGCTACGACTTCGGTGGCGCGCAGGCGTACCGCGAGGTGCAGCCTTACCGCGATGTGGAAGTCGTCACCGAAGTCGAAGTCGCCGGCGAGCCGCAGCTGGTGCGCAACGAGGTCGGCATGGATGCCGCCACCTACTTCAAGCTCGACCGCTTCAGCCTGCAGGACGCCGATGCCTCCCAGCTGGATGCGCTGCTGGCGGCGCTGAAGTCGGATCGCCGCGTCTCACGGGTCAGCATCGTCGGCCACACCTGCGATCTCGGTCGCGAGGCCTACAACCAGGGCCTGTCCGAGCGCCGCGCGCGCGCCGTCGCCGAGTTCTTCGCCAGCCACGGCGTCGCCATCGACGAGATGGACATCCGCGGCGAGGGCGAGAGCAATCCGCGCTTCCCCAATGATGGCGAAGCCAACCGCGCGAAGAATCGCCGCGTCGACGTCAGCTTCCTCAGCGTCGAGGAAACCACGGTGCCGGGCGCGGTGCGTACCGAGCAGCGCAGCGAGTGGAAGCGCGAGCCGGTGGCGGCGCCGCCGGCCTGGATCGAGCGCGCCCTGCGCAACCCGGCCGCGCACAAGCGTGCCGTCGATGTCTACCGCTTCGAGGAGACCGAGCAGAGCGAGCAGCTGGGCCCGCAGGTGCTGGTCAACCGCGCGCCCTTGGCCGTCGACGACAGCGCTACGGTCGACCGCAATGCGGCCGCCATCAGCATTCCCGTGCTGGCCAACGACAGCGACCCCGATGGCGATGCGCTGACGATCACCGCGACCACGGCACCGGCCAACGGCACGGCCACCCTCAGCGGCAGCAGCGTGCTGTACACCCCGCGCGCCGGCTTCACCGGCAGCGACAGCTTCACCTACACGATCAGCGATGGCGCGCTCACCGCGACAGCGACGGTAAACATCACCGTGCGCATCGCGCCGCCGGTGGCCAACCCGGATACGGCCAGCACCGTGCGCGGCACGCCGGTCAGCTTCAACGTGCTCAGCAACGACAGCGATCCGGCGGGCGAAGCCTTGAGCCTGGTCGCGCTCGGCTCGCCCTCGAACGGCAGCGCCAGCTTCACCGCCGATGGCGTGGTGACCTATACGCCGGCCGCTGGCTTCGTTGGCACTGACACCTTCAGCTACCGCGCCCGCAATGTCTCGGGCGTGGAAGTGGAAGGCCGCATCACGGTCACCGTCACCGCGGTGCCGCCGCGCGCCCTGTCCGACATCGCGACCACGCCCTACAACACGCCCGTGACCGTCAATGTGCTGGCCAATGACAGCGACCCCTCCGGCGACACGCTGAGCCTGGTCGAGGTCACCGGCGCCCGCAACGGCACGGTCAGCTTCAGCGCCGATGGCACGGTCACCTTCAGCCCGGACGCAGAGTTCTTCGGCGGCGTGATCACCCTGGGCTACCGCATCCGCAACACCGCCGGCGGTGAGGACAGCGCCAGCCTGGTGATCACGGTGTCGCCGCCGGTGGGCCCGATTGCCGTGGCCGACGAAGCCTTCACTCCCGGCGTCACGCCGGTCGACATCGACGTGCTGGCCAACGACAGCGATCCGCAGAACCTGGCGATCCGCGTGGTGACGGTCAACCGCGGTTTCCGCGGCACCACCACCCTGCTGCCCGACGGCCGCGTGCGCTACACGCCCAGCGACACCTGGTGCGGCACCGACCTGTTCACCTACACCATCCAGAACACCGCGGGACTCACCGCCACCACCACCGTGATCGTGCGTCGCATCGCCGGCAGCACGTCCGCGCCGGCGGCGTCAGCCAAGAGCTGCTCCATCCAGTAAGCCCAGCGCCGGGGCGGGCCGCGACCAGCAGCCCGCCCCGCGCCGTCACTGAGTCGGCAGTGGAGATGTGAGCGCATGCGTCGATCCTCCATCGCCGGCCTGACCGTGCTGGCGCTGCTCGCCTTCGCCGGCAATTCCCTGCTGTGCCGCGCGGCCCTGCGCGACACCGCCATCGACCCCGCCAGCTTCACCCTGCTGCGCATCGTCGCAGGCGCGCTCGTGCTCGCCCTGCTGGTGGGCCTGCGCGCGCCAGCGCAGCTGCGCGCCGGCAGCTGGACCTCCGCCGCCGCGCTGTTCGCCTATGCCATCGCTTTTTCCTACGCCTACATCGGGCTCAGCGCCGGCACCGGAGCGCTGATCCTGTTTGGCGCGGTGCAGGCCAGCATGCTGGGCTGGGCGCTGCTGCGCGGCGAGCGCTTCGGCGCGGTGCAGAGCCTGGGCCTCGTGCTCGCCATCGCTGGCCTGATCGGCCTGCTGCTGCCGGGCCTGTCCGCGCCGCCCTTCGGCGCGGCCCTGCTGATGCTGCTGGCCGGCATCGCCTGGGGCGTCTACAGCCTGCGCGGACGCGGGGCAGGTGACCCCACGGCGGTCACCGCCGGCAACTTCCTTCGCGCGGTACCGATGGCCGGTGCCGCCATCGCGATCGCCCTGCTGCTCGCGCCTGATGCAATGCAGATCGATGCGCCGGGCAGCCTGCACGCCATCGCTTCCGGCGCGCTCACCTCGGGCCTCGGCTATGCGATCTGGTATCGAGCCCTGCCGCAGCTGCGCGCCAGCACCGCCGCCACCGTGCAGCTCAGCGTGCCGGTGATCACCGCGGTGGCGGGCGTGCTGCTGTTGAGTGAACCGGTGAGCCTGCGGCTGGTGCTGGCCTCAATCGCTGTGCTGGGGGGCGTGGCGCTGGTGGTGCTCTTGCCGAAGAGGCCGATGCGAAATGGATGAGCCAGAACTTGAAGCTCGGCACGTTGCCATGTTGGGAGCCTTGATCGCTTTCGATCAGGCTAGCGAAAAGGATGCGCCGCGCCCGCTGGATGAGCGCGAGTACGAGGCCACCCACTTCCGCTTCGATGCCGCCAAGCTTCCGGCACCTTTGCCTCGGTCCCGGCTGTCGGGCCTGCGCATCGAGTATCGCGGGCGACGTGAAGGCTGGGGACTTGCGGACGATCTCATCCTGCACTGCTCGCGTCCTGATGCCTGGAACCTGGGGCTGTGGCTGATCGCCTGCGTGCTGCACGCGCCGGACTTCGAGCCAGTCCTTGAGCTGGGTGAGAGCACCGAGCGGATTCGCCGGATTCGACTGGAGCGTGAGCGGCCCTCGTCGCGGCCATTCGCGCTGAAGATGGAAAGCTATGGCTGGCGCCCCGCCGAGCCCGAGGAGTGGCTGCGCAGCGACCCCACCTGGTGCTTTCTGGGTCAGCGCGCGCAACTGCAGCTGCTCAACAGCGACGAGTTCGACATGGCGCCCGGATCGTTCGAACGTCGCGACACGCTGCGGCTTTGCGGGGCCGATCCCGCTCTGCTGATGCTGGCCGAGTTTCTGCTCAACTTCGGATGCAGCCATTCGGATCTGAACTACGAGTACTTCCATCAGATGCTGGATGAATTCAGTTGCGACGCCCGCCTCCAGCTGCCGGACGTCGAGGCCGTGCAGATGCGATGAGTCCGCGGCAGTGGCTGGGCGCTCCGTCGTTACGCCAAGGAAAATTGGCGACGCCTGCGGGGCGCGAATCGCGCAGGCGCGTATCTATTCGTCGCGAGCGGTGCCGTCCCGCACCGGCTCCGCACCGCGCAGATCCAGTCCGGTGCTCGCCCGCGCCGGCCGCGCCAGCGCGCTGCCGATCAGCACCAGCAGGGACACGTAGTAGGACCAGGCCATCAGCAGCACCACCACGCCGGCAGGGCCGTAGGCGTCGGACAGGCCGGCGCGGGCGAAGTACAGGCCCAGTGCCCACTTGCCGATCTGGAACAGCAGGGCGGTGGCGAGGCCGGCGCGCAGGCAGGGCCCAAGCGGCGGGCGCACATAGGGAACGTAGTGGAACATCAGGCCGAAGCCGAGCGCGATCAGCAGGGTGGCGAGGGTTTCGCTGGCTGCCGCCAGCAGCGGCGTCGAGCCGGCGAACAGCGCGGCTACGAGGCTGCTGGCGATGAAGGTGGTGAGCAGCAGCATGCCCAGGCCGACCAGCATGCCGAAAGCCACCAGCCGCCCGCGCAGCCAGCCGCGCCAACCGCCGATGGCATGGCCCTCCAGGTCCCAGAGCCGGTTGATCGCGATCTGCATCTGCCCGAACACCGCGCTGGCGGAGAACAGGATGGCGCCGAAGGCCACCGCACCCGCGAGGCTGTCCGGTGGGCCCGCTTCGACGCGCGACAGCACCAGCTCGGCGGCGCTGGCGACCTGCGGCCCCAGCAGTTCGCGCAGCTCGGCAATGAAGGCGGCCTCGCGGCCGGCGCCGAGCTGGGCCAGCGCGACCACGGCCACGGTCAGCAGCGGGGCGAAGGACAGCGCCGTGTAGAAGGCGATCGACGCCGCCAGGGTCAGCGGATCACGCGACCAGAAGGCCAGCAGGTGCTGGCGCCAGATCTGCCAGCGTGGCACCGGTGTCGTGCCGTCCGGGTTCATTCGCGCACGCCCGGCGTGCGGTTGCTGCGGGCCTGCAGCCGGGGCGCCTGCCTCGGGCGGCGGGTCTCACGCGTCATGCGACAAACGTTCGAACGAGAACAGCGCGCGCAGCGGATGCGACCGGCGCTCCAGCGTGGCCGCCAGCAGCTCCGTGCCGATCTGCGAGAAGGTGATGCCGTTGCCGCCGTAGGCCATGGCGAAGAACACGCGCGGGCCCCACTGCGGGTGCGGGCCGAGGAACGGCAGGCCGTCGAAGGTCTCCGCGAACGTGCCGGCCCAGGCCCAGGCCGGCGTCAGCTGCAGCTGCGGCAGCGCCCGGGCGATGCGCTTGGCGATCTTGGCCGCCTTGGCATCGACCCGGGCGTCGCGGCGCTTGGGAATGTCCACGGTGTCGTCTTCGCCGCCGGCAACGAAGCGGCCATCGCCCGTCGCACGCAGGTAGAAGTAGGGCCGCGCCGACTCCCAGACCATGGTGTCGCGCAGCGCCGCATGTGCATCCACGACCTGATGGTCGCTGGCGAAGGCGTAGCTGCTGCGGTTCTTCGCCACCGCCTGATCAAGAAAGCGCTGCGACTCGTAGCCGGCGGCCACCACGACGCGTTCAGCGCGGATCACCGCACCGCTTTCAGAGATCGCACGGACCCCGCGCGAGGCCGGCGACAGCGCGACGATGCGCGCGCGATCGTGCACGCGTGCACCGGCACGCGTGGCTGCCCGCAGCAGGGCCAGCGCAGTGGCATAGGGGTCCAACCAGGCGGCGTCGCGGCTGAGGATGCCGCAGGGCGCATGCGCGCCGTAGCGTTCACCGAGCGCACCAGTGTCCAGCCACTCGACCGCGAAACCGTGCCGGCGGCGCAGCGCGTATTCGTCCTGCAGGGCGCGGGCATCGCGGCGCGAGCTGGCGAGATAGAGGCTGTTCGCCGCCGACTGATCCACCCGCAGCTGCGCGGCGCGTCGACGCACCGCGCCCACGGCATCGAGACAGGCGCGATAGGCGGCGATCGCCGCGTCCTCACCGTAGCGCCGGGCGAGGTCCACTGCATGGGTGTCGATCTCGTACTGCAGCAGGGCGGTGCTGGCGGCCGTGCTGCCCCAGCCGACATCGCGCTGGTCGAGCACCATCACGTCGAGCCCGGCGCGGGCGAAGCGATCGGCGAACAGCGCGCCCGTGATGCCGCCACCGATGACCAGGAGTTCGCAGCGCGCATCGTCCTCGAGCGGCGCGAAGACCTCGCCGAGTCCGTTCTTCACCGCCCAGTAGGGATAGCCGCTTTTCAGGTCCATGCCTGCGGACAGCAACAGGCATGCCAGCGCGAGAGCCCTCTGCAGCAAGGCATCGCGCGGAGGCGTCTTGCGCGCGCGCCGTGCGCCTTGCCCGATCGATTGCAGTTCGCAAGGGCAGGGCGAGTACGTCGTGGCCTGCGCGAAAGCCTGCGCGCGTCGGCTGCGAGGCGACCGACGCGCGCTGCAACGGTCCTTGGGCCTTGTGCTGAGGCAAGGCTGAAGAATCCAGCGTTGTCGCGCGCCACGCAGGGCGCGTCCGCGGATCAAGCACGCGATGCCTGATCCAGCGAAAGCGAGTCCGGACATGTGCCGGACTCGCGACCACTGGTCAAGGACAGGAGGGACTTGATCAGTGTTGCCCTAGAACTGCCGTCTCACCCAGAAGCCTGCGTTGCTGTCGTCCTCCAGCTGCCCGAAGAAGCGCTGCACGCGGCCGCCAAAGACATTCGCGCTGGCGCCCAGCAGCCACTGGTCGCTCAGGCGATGGCTGGCGGTGAGGCGCAGCCAGCGGTCGTGCTGGTTGGGCGAGTGGAAGGCGATGGCGCTCAGGTTCAGGCGATCGCGCAGGGCTTGTCGCGTGATCCGCAGCGAGACCAGCTGGCGCGACTCGCCGTTGAGCGCCGAGGCATTGCCGGGTTCACTGTCGTGGCGCTCGGCGTAGAGCTGCAGGCCGATGGTCAGCTTGGGTCGCCATTCCTTCTCGAAGGCGGCCATGGCCGCGCTCTTGTGCGGCACGCGCGCGGCGACGGCCCCCACACCTGCGCCCAACTCCGCGCCCGACCATTCGCGTCCGGCCTCGAACGAGGCGATGCCGCCGAATACAGGCCCGCGCAGGCTGAAGCCCGCGCTGTCGCGGCGGAAGTGGCTGGGCCGGCCCTGCGCATCGGCGCCCAGCGGCTGCTTGTCGAAGCCGCGGTAGCCGTACAGCGCGTACTCCACGCCTTCATGCCTGCGATGCAGACGCAGGCCCCATTCGCTGCCGCCCGGCTCGCTCGCGTCGATCAGATCGCGGCCGCCGACGCGCTCACCGCTGCGCGCATCGAAGAAGCCTAGACGCTGGCCATCGATGTAGCGGTCGGGGGTGAAGCGCGGCGTCCAGGCGAGATCGACGCTCAGCGCATCGAAGCGCCAGTCGAGCCGCAGACTGTTGGACGGCGCCTTGAAGTAGAGGTCCTCGCCGCCGACCAGCGGGGTCTCGAAATCCTTGGGAAAGCGGTCGTTGATGAACAGCAGATCGCCCGTGCCCCAGGACAGCACCTGGCGGCCGATGCGGGCGTGGCCGCGGCTGCCGACCGGCAGGCTGAGCATGCCCTCGCGCAGGTCGAACCAGAGGCCGTCTTCGATGCCGTCCGCATGCACGTCGAGCTTGGCGCTGAGCTGCGCGTGTTCGAGCTCGTGGCTGACTTCGATCTGGCCCTTCAGCTCGGCGCGGCTGGCGCGGTTGTCGAACAGCGGGTCGCGCTTGAAACGGGTGCTGAAGGCGGCTTCGACATAGCCGCTCCACTGGGTGGGAGATTCCTCGCCCCAATCGTCCCAGTCGTCGCTCTGCGCGATCACTGCAGACGACAGGCCGAGCGCCAGCAGCGCGGCCAGCGGCCGCAAACGAACACCTGCACTCACGGGCGCAGCCACTGCTGGGGCGGGTTGCGCAGCGCGGCGGTGCCGAAGGCACTCTCATCGAGACCGATGTCGTACTGCGGGCTGCGCATCTCCATCAGCGTGCTGCTGCCGGAGCGCAGGTCGGTCACCTGGCTGCGCACCACGGTCGGATGGCCCTGCACCACGGCGGTCTCCAGGGTCTCGATCTTGCGGAAGAGCTCGCCGTCGGCGTTGTAATACTCGGCGCGGATCGGCAGGAAGGTCTTGGGATCAATGACCGCGTGCGAGTAGGCGAACTCGACGCTGTCCGGTTCCTTGGGATCGCAGCGGATGACGATCTCGCGCTCGCCCTCGCTGACGATCGAATGCCAGTCCAGCGCCGGATTGCGGCCGCTGATGTCCTCGTAGAAAAAGTCCGAGCCGACGAAGCTGGTGCGCTTGTCGCCGGCGGAGATGCGCTTCTCCAGATCCAGCGCCGGCAGATAGAGCCAGCGATCGTCGTCGCGCGCGGTCTTCTTGTTGACCAGAAACGCCGTGCCGCGCACGTCGGCGGGGCGCGAGAACACGACCAGGAAATCCTGGTCGCCGCCGTCCTCGATATCGCGGCGCAGGATGGTGAACACGCGCTGCTGCTGCTGGCCGCGGCCGTCGGTGATCAGCATGCGCGCCAGCGTGCGGCCGTCGTCGCCGGCGTAGCGTGCGGCCTGCTGGGCTCTCGCCACGATGGCTTCCGCGCGCGGGTCGACCTCACGCGCCAGCGCGCTGCTGGTCGTGAGCGCGGCGAACAGGGCAAGGGCGAGGGTCTTCAGTACAGGCGTCATCGCATCATCCTCTTCAACATCCATCCATTGCCGGCGCCCAGCAGGGCCGCCAGCAGGTACAGGCTGACCACGGCCGAGAGCGCCATGATGCCGGCCAGCAGCCAGCCCACGGTGATGTAGGGCACCAGCGGCGCGAACAGCAGGGGCGTGAAGCCGACCGCGATCACGATGGCATTGCGGCTGATCGCCAGCGCTGGCTCGCGGAACAGCGCATCGAGCGTAGCTTCGACGTTCTGCAGCTCACGCGCCAGGGCGCGTGCGCGCTGCAGGAAGTGGATAGCGAAGTCGACCGCCAAGCCCAGCGCTAGCGCCGACAGCACCGCGATCGGCATGTCGTAGTCCTTGCCCATCCAGCCGACCAGGCCGTACAGCACGCCGATCGACAGGGTCAGCGGCAGCATCGCCAGCAGGCCCAGCGGCAGGCTGCGAAACAGCAGGATCATCATCACCAGCACGGCGACCCAGGCGCCCGCCAGGCTCATCGCCATGCCGCTGACCATCTCGCCCTGCCAGACGCGATTCAGATGGGTCTTGCCCGCCCAGCGCGCGCTGACACCTTCCGGCAGCGGATGCGCGGCGAGATGCGCGGCGACGAAGTCCTCGACCCGGCTCATATCCTGATTGTCGCCGCTCGTCATCTGCAGCCAGACCAGCGCGCTGCGGTAGTCGGGGGTGACGAAGTGCCAGAGGTCCTGCGGCCGGTGCGAGCCCTGGAACTGCAGCAGGGTCTGGGCGACGCCGGCCTGGCTGTCGGGAATGCGCTGCTCGGCCAGCTCACCGCCGCGCAGCTCGCGGTGCACGGTCTTGACGATGTCGGTGACGGCGTTGGACTTGCCGACCAGTTCGGAGACGTCGAGCGCCTGCTGCAGCTGTTCGATCCAGCGCAGCATGTCGGGCTGCTGGAAGCGCGCCAGCTGACCCTGCGCCGCTTCGATGCGTGCGGTCCAAGCCTCGATGAGGCCGAAGTCGGCGTCGCTGTCGTCGATGGCGTCCTGCGCAGCACGCAGTGCATTCGCCGTCTGAGGTTCGGTCTGCAGTGCGCCCAGCACGGCTTCGCGCAGCGGGTCCGCCGGCAGCGCCGACCAGTCGCGCGTCCAGTCTGCGCGCAGGGCGTCCACGTCCTGCTCCAGCACCAGCCAGGCATCGTAGGTGCCGGCGAAGTGCGCGTTGAGCGCGCGATCGGCCACGCGGATCTCGTGGCTGGCCTTGAACCAGCGCACCGGGTTGTCGTTGATATCGATGCGCAGGATGCCGACGGCGCTGAAGGCCACGGCCAGCACTGCGATGCCGAACACCAGTGAACGCCCGCGCTGCGAGCTGCGGCGGATAAAGGCCAGCGGCGCATACAGTCGGCTGCGCTGGGTGTCGACCGCGGCGATGCGCGCCAGCGTGGCCGGTGACAGCCGGCACAGGAAGGCCGGCAGCAGGGTCATGGTCAACACGAAGGCCAACAGGATGCCGAAGGCCACGAAGGCGCCGAACACCTGCACCGGCGGGATCGGCGTCAGCAGCAGCGAGGCAAAGCCCACCGCCGAAGTCAGGCTGGTGTAGAGCATGGGCTTGAACAGATCGCCCAGCACCTCCTGCATCACTGCGCCAGCGTCGTCGCCGGGGCGATAGCGCTCGGCGAAGTCCGACTGGATGTGGATGGCATCGACCACCGCGATCGGCATCAGGAAGATCGCGATCATCGAGCTCATGATGTGGACCGGGAAGCCCAGCCCGATCAGCGCGCCCATGGTCACGATCACGCTGCCCATCGCCACCAGCATCGGCCCGGTGACGAACAGCGCGCTGCGGAAGAAACCCCACATCAGCAGGAAGATCACCAGTCCGGCCAGCGGCGCGCAGATCGCCATCTGTACGAACATCTCGTAGCCGAAGGTGTCCTCGGCCACCGGCAGGCCGGTGATGTGGAAGGCGTCCTCACTGTCGAGCGCGTCGATCAACCCGCGGATCTCGCCGGCGATGCGATGGCTCTCGTTCTTGTCTTCGATCGGCACGTACAGCGCTGCGGCGCGCGCGTCTTCCGAGGCCAGAGTCCCGTAGGCCTGCGGCAGACGCTCGACGGCGGCGCGGATCGCCTGCGCTTCGATCTCGGTCGTGGGCGGCGTACGCATCAGCCACTCGAAGCGCACCGTGCCCGGCCCGCCCTGGGTGACGTTGTCGACCTCGGCCAGCGACATCAGGTCGACTTCGACCACGCCCTTGATGCGCTTCACCTCGGCGCTCAGCGCATGCAGAGCCGCCAGCGAGCGTGGCGTGTAGATGCTGCCCTCGCGGGCGATCACGCCCACGACGATGGCATCGCTCAGGCCGAAGCGCTGCTTGGCCTCATTGTGGAACACGCGCTCCGGCTGCTCGGCCGGCAGCATGTTCTCGGGATCGGTGTCGATGCGCACCTGCGGGAACTGCAGCAGGGCGAACAGGGTGATCGCCAGCGTGGCCGCGAACACGGGCCAGGGACGTTCGATGCAGGCGCGCCAGAGCGCGCGCAGGGCAGGGGGCATGCGGAGGCTTCTCTTCAAAGTGCGCGCGCCCGGGTTCTGGCGCAGGGCCCAGAGTTTAGGGCAATACGCACCAGCTCCATCCCGGGCGCGATCCTCGACGCCCGTCGATACTCGCGCCCCTTGCGAGTTGGACGCCCAGTTCGATCGCGGCGGCCAGCAGCGGAAAGGTGTTCACCTGCCTGAGCTCGACGCGCCGATGGAACAGTGGTGCCTGAGTCGCGCCAGCACGCGATGCACCGCACTGCTCGGCTGACCTTGAGCGTGCCGCCCTCAGGCCACGCTTCGTGAGCTCCTGGCGATCGCCGCACGATGAGTGTCCACCCACTGTGCCAGCGCATCCAGCGGCGGCTTGAGGCTGCGCCCAAACTCGGTGATGACGTACTCCACCCGCGGAGGAACTTCGGGGAACACCTCCCGCTGCACGAGACCGAGCGCCTCGAATTGGCGCAGGTGCTTGGTGAGCTCCTTCTGGGTGATGCGACCCACGAGGCGCTGCAGCTCGGAGAAACGCACTGGCCGCTTCTGCAGGATCAGCCGGTACAGCACCGGGAAACTCCATTTGCCGGCGAGCAGGTCGAGCAGCTGCACCATCGGGCACTCGCCGCTGGGGCATACAGGCTGCACGAGGGGTTCGGTCGCCTGGGCGGAGGCAGGGCGGGGCATCGGCGTTCTCGCGAAAAGCCAGCAGCGGCGCAACAGGTTGCCACAGGAAACCAGGTTTCCAAAAGGTGCCTACTATTTTTTGGATACCAATGGGCGGATAGTCGGCGCCCGTTGCCGCGCTGAAGGGCCTGCACGTCCTCGAAGGCGCGGCTTCATCGACCCACTCACATCCCAATCCAGCCAGGAGAGTTCCATGAGCGGACGACTGAGCGGCAAGCGCACCCTGATCACCGGCGGTACCACCGGAATAGGTTTGGCCTCGGCCCAGCGGTTCATCGAAGAAGGCGCCAGGGTGGCGGTGACCGGCCGCAACCCCGAGACGCTTGCAGAGGCTCGCAATCTGCTGGGCGACAAAGCGCTGGTGATCGAGAGCGATGCCGGTGACGTCAGCGCGCAGCAGTCACTGGTGGCGAAGGTGGTCAAGGCCTTCGGTGGCATTGATGTCGCCTTCCTCAACGCCGGCACGGGCACCTTCCAGCCCATCGAAGCGATCGAAGAGGCTGAGTTCGACCGCCAGTTCAACATCAATCTGAAAGGGCCGATGTTCCTGCTGAAGGCGCTGTCGCCGCATCTGGGGAAAGGTGCCTCGGTGGCCCTGAACGCCTCGATCGTTGCCGGCCTTGGCTTTCCCGGCGCGGCCATCTACGGCGCCACCAAGGCCGCCGTGGTCAACCTCGCCAGGATCGCGGCCGCCGAGTGGGCGCCACGCGGCATTCGCGTGAACTCCATCAGCCCCGGCCCGATCACCACGCCGATCTACGGGAAGCTGGGCATGCCGCCCGATGCGGTCGCCGAGTTCGGCGAGCAGATGCGCCAGACTCTACCGCTGCAGCGCTTCGGCGACGCTCGCGAAGTGGCTGAGGCCGCGGTGTTCCTTGCCTCCGACGAGGCGGGCTTCATTACCGGCCACGACCTGATCGTGGATGGTGGGCGGCGGATCGTCTGAGGACAGCGCCATGCCCTACGTGAACCTGCAGATCACCCGTGGCGCCAGCCGCGAACAGAAGGCTGGCCTTGTCGCGGACATTACCTCCAGCCTGGTCCAGCGACTCGGCAAGCGCCCCGAGCACATACACATCGTGATTCAGGAGATCAATGAAGATGATTGGGGGTATGCCGGCGAGCTGACTGATGTGTGGCGGGCGCGGATCCAGCCGGCCTCGGGCGGTCCTTGAGCCGATAATCCGGATACCGCGACTCTTGCTGGCCGGGCAGCGAGGCCCGCGTGTCTGGTCGCCGTTGGACGGCGTCCCCAAGCGCCTTCCTCGCGGTGCAAAGGACGCCTGCACAGCGATATCCCTGCTCAATGGGCGCTTTCCTGCGCGACGTCCTGCTGCTTCGCCTCCCGCTGCTGCAGTCGCCACATCTGCGCGTAGTGACCTTCAGCCGCCAGCAGTTCGGCATGCGTGCCCTGCTCGATGATGTGGCCGGCGTCCATCACCAGGATGCGGTCCGCATTCATGATGGTCGACAGCCGATGCGCGATCACCAGCGTGGTGCGGCCCTGCTGGATGCGGTCGAGCTCGGCCTGGATCGCGCGCTCGGATTTCGAATCCAAAGCCGAGGTGGCTTCGTCGAAGATCAGGATGGCGGGGTTCTTGAGCAGCGCACGCGCAATCGCCACGCGCTGCTTCTCGCCGCCGCTGAGCTTCAGGCCACGCTCGCCGACCGGGCTGTCGTAGCCTTCGGGCAGGGCGGCGATGAAGTCGTGGATGTGGGCGGCACGGGCGGCGTCCTCGACCTCGGCATCGCTGGCGTCGACGCGGCCGTAGCGGATGTTGTAGCGGATCGAGTCATTGAACAGCACGGTGTCCTGCGGAACGATGCCGATTGCCGCGCGCAGGCTGTCCTGGGTGTAATCGCGCAGGTCGAGTCCGTCGATGCGGATATGGCCGGATCCCACGTCGTAGAAGCGGTAGAGCAGGCGCGCCAGCGTGCTCTTGCCGCTGCCGGAGTGGCCGACCACGGCGACCGTGCCGCCGGCCGGAATGCGGAAAGAGATGCCGTGCAGGATCTCGCGGCGTTCGTCGTAGGCGAAGCGCACGTCTTCGAACTCCACCACCGGCCGTATCGCCTGCAGCACGCGCGCGTCGGTGCGGTCCTGCACCTCGCGGTTCTCATCCAGCAGGTTCCACAGCTTCTCGATATTGGTCAGCGCCTGCTTGACCTCGCGGTACATCATGCCGAGGAAGTTCAGCGGCGCCGCCAGCTGCAGCAGGTAGGCATTGACCAGGACCAGATCGCCGACCGTGAGCTCGCCGGACACCACGCCCGAAGCGGCGCGCCACATGAGCGCAGTGACGCCGAGCGAGATGATCGCGTTCTGGCCGATGTTGAGCACCGCGAGCGTCTTGTAGCTGCGCACCTCGGCCTCTTCCTTGGTGCGCAGGCTGGCGTCGAAACGCTGCGCCTCATGCTCTTCGTTGTTGAAGTACTTGACCGTCTCGTAGTTCAGCAGCGAATCCACGGCGGACGCGCTGGCCGCGGTGTCGGCTTCGACCGAGGCGCGGTAGAACTTGGTGCGCCACTCGGTGACGCGGATGGTCCAGACGACATAGGCGATCAGGGTGAGGCCGGTGATGAGCGCGAAGCCGGTGTCATAGAGCACCACCAGCACGATGGTCACCAGCGTGACCTCGATGATCGTCGGAAAGATCGTGTAGAGGGTCCAGTCGAGCAGGTCGGAGATCGAACTGCCGCCGCGCTCGACGTCGCGGCTGACGCCGCCGGTCTTGCGGTTCAGATGGAAGCGAAGGCTGAGCGCATGCAGGCGGCGAAACACCTTCAGCATCACCGTGCGCGCGCTGCGTGCCATCACCCGCGCAAACACGATCTGCCGCAGTTCGGTGAATACCCGCTCGGACAGGCGTGCGGCGCCATAGGCCAGCAGCAGGCCGACCGGCAGCACCAGCATCAGGCTGGCCGCGTCGGACGGCAGATTCAGCCCGTCGACCAGGTTCTTCAGGATCATCGGCACGGTCAGGCCGGCCAGCTTGGCCGCCATCAGGCAGGCGAGCGCCAGGGCGATGCGACCGCGGTAGGGCTTGAGAAAGGGCAGCAGGGTGGCCACCACCGCGCGGGTGGTTCGGCGGTGGTCGACAGCGGGGGCGGGGGTATCCATCGCGGCAAGGTGAGGGCGGGTCAGCGCTTGCGCAAGCCGCAAACGCGAAGCGGGCGCCCTGGGGCGCCCGCTTCGTCGACATCGGGGCGGGCGACTCGCGCCCGCGGGTGGCTCAGGCGTCCAGCGCGGCCAGCACCGACTCGGCCGAAGACACCTTGAACTCACCCGCGGCCTCGACGTGCAGCAGCTTGACCACGCCGTCCTCGGCGTACAGGGCGAAGCGCTTGCTGCGGATGCCCATGCCGAAGGCGCTGGCGTCGAGCTCCAGGCCCAGGGCCTGGGTGAATGCGCCGTTGCCGTCGGCCAGCATCATCAGGCCCTCGGGCGTGTTCTGGCTCTTGCCCCAGGCGCCCATCACGAAGGCATCGTTGACCGCCATGCAGGCCACTTCGATGCCACGGCGCTGGAACTCTTCGAACTTCTCGACATAGCCCGGCAGGTGCTTGGCCGAGCAGGTCGGGGTGAACGCACCTGGCACCGAGAACAGCACCACCTTCTTGCCCTTGAAGATCTCGGAAGTGGTGACGGCCTGCACGCCGTCGCGCAGCAAGTTCAGGGTGGCTTCGGGGATGGAGTCGCCGATCTGGATGCTCATGGGCTGCCGGTCTGTGGGCTGAGAGGGCGCACAGGTTAGCCGGAAACCGTGAAGGCCCGGCGAGGAGACGCAGCCGCATCGGGCTGGGCTACCCTTGGCGCCCTTGTCCGGCCCGGAAGCTGCCCATGATCGTCGTCCATCATCTGGAAAAGTCGCGCTCGCAGCGGGTGCTGTGGCTGCTGGAAGAGCTGGGCCAGCCCTACGAGGTCAAGGTCTACAGGCGCGACCCCAAGACCATCCTGGCGCCGAAGTCGCTGCGCGCGGTGCATCCGCTGGGCAAGTCGCCGGTGATCACCGACGGCGAGGTCACGGTCGCCGAATCGGGCGCGATCATCGAGTATCTGGTCGAGCGCTACGACAGTGCCGGCCGCTTCAAGCCCAAGGCCGGCAGCCAGGCCGCGCTCGACTACCGCTACTGGCTGCACTACGCCGAAGGCTCCCTGATGACGCCGCTGATCCTTGCCCTGGTGTTCTCGCGTCTGCCGAGCCAGCCGATGCCTTTCTTCGTGCGTCCGGTGGTCAAAGGCTTGTGCGCCAAGGTGATGGCCAACTACGTGCGGCCGCAGCTGCAGACCCACTTCCGCTTCGTCGAGCAGCAGCTCGCAAAATCCGACTGGTTCGCCGGCGATGCCTTCTCCGCCGCCGACGTGCAGATGAGCTACCCGCTGATGGCGGCAGTCGAGCGCAGCGGGCTGGAGCTGCCGCGCGTTCGCGACTTCGTCGCACGGGTCAAGGCGCGCCCAGCCTGGCAGCGCGCCGAGGCCGCGCACGGGCCCTTCGAGCTGCCGGGAGCGGACTGATGGACTTCGATTTTCCTTTCACTCTCGGCTTCATCCTGCTCACTGGGCTGGTGAGCTGGCAGTGCTTCGAGCGACCCGGCCTGCTGGACCGCCTGCTGCTGTGGTCGCCGGCGGTGCAGCGCGGCCAGTACGACCGCCTGTTCACCTATGGCCTGGTGCATGCCGACTTCGGCCACCTGCTGTTCAACATGATCACGCTGTTCTTCTTCGGGCGGCTGATCGAGGGTTTCCTCGCCGAGCGCTTCGGCCTGTGGGCGTTTCCATTCTTCTATGTCTCGGCCCTGCTGGTGTCGGTGCTGCCGGGCTATTTCCGCCACGCCCGCGACCCGCACTACCGCACGCTGGGCGCCTCGGGCGCGGTCTCGGCGGTGCTGTTCGCCTTCATCCTGCTGGCGCCCTGGAACCTGATCTTCGTGTTCTTCCTGCCGGTGCCGGCGGTGATCTACGGCGGCCTGTACATCGCCTACAGCGTCTATATGGACCGCAGGGGCGGCGATCGCATCAACCACAGCGCGCATCTGTGGGGCGCGGTTTACGGCCTGGTCTTCATGCTGATCGCCGAGCCGCGGCTGCTGGGGCATTTCCTGTCGCAGCTGGCCAGCCCGATGGGGTGACGGCCGGGAGTCGGGAGTGGGGATTCGGGATTCGCTGGAGCGCGCGAGGCCATGGGTGGCGCCGATTGCGTCGGCCGCTGCGGCGCTTGGGTAGGCCGAGCCTGGATCAGCGCAGGGGCTTCACATCCGCGAGCGCCGGCTCAACGAATCCCGAATCCCCACTCCCGAATCCCGGCCCGCGGCGTGCCGCGGGCTATAATGCGCGGTCATTTCGCCCAGATCGAGGCGGGCCACGGCCCCACGCATGCAGCACATCCGCAATTTCTCCATCATCGCCCACGTCGACCACGGCAAGTCCACGCTCGCCGACCGCATCATCCAGATCTGCGGTGGCCTGGCCGAACGCGAGATGGAAGCCCAGGTGCTCGACTCGAATCCGATCGAGCGCGAGCGCGGCATCACCATCAAGGCCCAGTCGGTCTCGCTGCCCTACACGGCGCTGGACGGCCAAACCTACCAGCTCAACTTCATCGACACCCCCGGCCACGTCGACTTCAGCTATGAGGTCAGCCGCTCGCTGTCGGCCTGCGAAGGCGCGCTGCTGGTGGTGGACGCCGCCCAGGGCGTCGAGGCGCAGTCGGTCGCCAACTGCTACACGGCGGTCGAGCAGGGCCTGGAGGTCATTCCCGTCCTGAACAAGATCGACCTGCCCACCGCCGACTGCGAGAAGGTCAAGACCGAGATCGAGGCGGTGATCGGCATCGACGCCACCGACGCCCTGCAGGTCAGCGCCAAGACCGGCCTGAACGTGCGCGACGTGCTCGAAGCCATCGTCAAGAAGATCCCGCCGCCCAAGGTCGGCGACACCGATCGCCTGCAGGCGCTGATCATCGACTCCTGGTTCGACAACTACCTGGGCGTGGTCTCGCTGGTGCGCGTGGTGCAGGGCGATCTGATCCCCGGCGAGAAGATCCTGGTGATGTCGACCGGGCGCGTTCACCAGGTCGACCAGGTCGGCGTGTTCACGCCCAAGCGTCTGGTCAAGAACAAGCTGGGGCCGGGCGAAGTGGGCTGGATGTGCGCCTCGATCAAGGACGTGCACGGCGCGCCGGTCGGCGACACCATCACGCTCGCCGCCAAGCCGGCGCCGCAGCCGCTGCCGGGTTTCCAGGAAATGCAGCCGCGCGTGTTCGCCGGCCTGTTCCCGGTCGACGCCGAGGATTTCCCGGCCCTGCGTGAGGCGCTGGAAAAGCTGCGCCTGAACGATGCCGCGCTGCGCTTCGAGCCGGAAAGTTCGGAGGCAATGGGCTTCGGCTTCCGCTGCGGTTTCCTGGGCATGCTGCATCTGGAGATCGTGCAGGAGCGCCTGGAGCGCGAGTACGACCTCAACCTGATCACCACCGCACCGACGGTGATCTACGAGGTGCTGACCACCGACGGCGCGATCCTCTCGCTGGACAACCCGGCCAAGCTGCCGCCGGTCAACAAGATCGAGGAGATCCGCGAGCCGATCATCCTCGCCAACGTGCTGACGCCGCCGGACTACGTCGGCAACGTCATCAAGCTGTGCGAGGAAAAGCGCGGCGTGCAGAAGAACATCCAGTACCTCGGCAGCCAGGTGCAGATCAGCTACGAGCTGCCGATGGCCGAGGTGGTGCTCGATTTCTTCGATCGCCTGAAGTCGGTGAGCCGCGGCTATGCCTCGCTCGACTACCACTTCCAGCGCTTCGAGCCCGGTCCCTTCGTGCGCCTCGACGTGCTGATCAACGGTGACCGTGTCGACGCCCTGTCGATGATCTGCCATCGCATGCACGCCGACCGTCGCGGTCGCGACATCTGCGAGCGCATGCGGGAACTGATCCCGCGGCAGATGTTCGATGTCGCGATCCAGGCGGCGATCGGCGCGCAGATCATCTCGCGCTCCACGGTCAAGGCCATGCGCAAGAACGTGCTGGCCAAGTGCTACGGCGGCGATGTCAGCCGCAAACGCAAGCTGCTGGAGAAGCAGAAGGAAGGCAAGAAGCGCATGAAGCAGGTCGGCAGCGTGGAGATCCCGCAGGAAGCCTTCCTGGCCGTGCTGCAGGTCGACAACAAGTAAGCGCGGTCCGCTCCGCCCCCACACCCCACGCCTGGAAGCCCACACGTGAATTTCGACTTTGCCGTCCTGCTGGTTGGTTTGGCTGCGTTCACTGGATTCGTCTGGGCGGTCGACGCCCTGTTCTTCGCCAAGGGCCGCGCCCAGCGCTCGCAGGCCAGCTCCAGCCTGGGTACCGAAGTGGTGCGCGAGCCGGTGATCGTCGAGTACTCGCGCTCGTTCTTTCCGGTCATCCTGATCGTGCTGATCGTGCGCAGCTTCCTCGCCGAGCCCTTCCGCATTCCGTCCAGCTCGATGATGCCCAACCTGCAGGACGGCGATTTCATTCTCGTCAACAAGTTCACCTACGGTCTGCGCCTGCCGGTGCTCGACAAGAAGTTCGTCGAGCTGAACCTGCCCGAGCGCGGCGACGTGATCGTGTTCCGCTATCCGGTGAACCCGAAGGAGAACTACATCAAGCGGGTGATCGGCCTGCCGGGTGACGAGGTCGTCTATCGCAACAAGACCCTGTTCATCAATGGCGAGCCGCAGCCGCAGGAGCGCATCGGTCGCTACATCGGCGTGGGTGCGGGCCGCGAGATGGATGGTGCGGATCACCTGCGCGAGATGCTCGGCGAACGCGAGCACGAGATCCTGATGCGCCCGAACCAGCTCGGTCGTCAAGGCGAGGGGCGCTGGGTGGTGCCCGAGGGCCATTACTTCGTGATGGGCGACAACCGCGACAACAGCCTCGACAGCCGCGCCTGGGGCTTCGTGCCGGAGCGCAACCTGGTTGGCCGCGCTTTCCTGATCTGGTTCAACTGGGACTTCGAATTCGGCCGCATCGGCCAGAGCATCGAATAAGCGGATGCTTGCGAACTGGCGCCCGGGCGCCAGCACCGATGCGCTGGTGCTGCGCGCCCGCCTGAACCAGTGCATCCGCGCCTTCTTCGCGGCGCGCGGCGTGCTCGAAGTCGAGACGCCGCTGATGTCGGCGGCAGCCAACACCGAGCCGAACATCCGCAGCTTCGCGCTCGACTACAGCGGCCCGAACGCCGGCCCCTCGCGGCGGCGCTACCTGCGCACTTCGCCCGAGTTCCCGCTGAAGCGCCTGCTGGCGGCCGGCGTGGGCGACTGCTACGAGCTGGGGCGGGTGTTCCGCGACGGCGAGTGCGGCGGCCGCCACAACCCCGAGTTCACCATGCTCGAGTGGTACCGGCTGGGCATCGACCACTACCGGCTGATGGACGAGGTCGCCGAGCTGCTGCTGTCGGCCTTCGCCCTGGTCGGGCGTGTGCTGAAGGTCCGGCGCGCGAGCTATCGCGCGCTGTTCTGCGAGCACATCGGAATCGACCCGGCCCTGGCCAGCGAGCCCGAGCTGCGCGCGGCGCTCGCCGGGCATGACATCGATGCGGACGGCCTGGAGCGCGACGACTGGCTGGACCTGCTGCTGACCCATCGGATCGAGCCCGCCCTGCCGCGCGACGAACTGCTGCTGCTGCACGACTTTCCGGCCAGCCAGTGCGCGCTTGCGCGGGTGGCGGGCGAGGGCGTCGAGGCGCATGCCTGTCGCTTCGAGGTCTATGTCGGCGGCGTCGAGCTGGCCAACGGCTACCACGAGCTCAGCGATGCGCAGGAGCAGCGCGCGCGCTTCGAGCGCGACAACCAGCGTCGCCGCGCGCGCGGCGATGTCGAGCTGCCGATCGACGAACACCTGCTGGCGGCGCTGCAGCACGGCCTGCCCGACTGCGCCGGCGTGGCGCTGGGCGTGGATCGCCTGATGATGCTGCTGAGCGGGGCCGAGCGGATCGATCAGGTCATTGCCTTCGCGGGCCCAAGGGCCTGAGGAGCGAGGAGTGAGTGGAGAGGAATGAGCAGTGAGTCGTGAGAGGAACGTGCGTTGCTGCGAGAGCGTCACAGGATTCTCCTCTCTCGTTTCTCACTCCTCTCCACTCACTCCTCTTCCCTAGAACTCCCAGCGCCCGCCGATCGACAGCAGCCAGTGGCTGATGCGGTCGTCCTGCAGGCGGCGCTCGTACTGCAGGAAGCCGCTGCGTCCGCCCGGGAACACCGCGCTCATGCCGAGGCCCAGATTGACGTGGCTCTGGTCGATGGGGGCACCGCTCTGGCTGAACACGCCGCCGGTAGGGTCGGCAAGGAAGCTGGCGTCGAGGCGCGAGGGGTCGTCGCGGAATTCGCGGCTGTACTCGAACATCAGGTTCGGCAGCAGCACGCCCCAGTCGAAGCTGTAGGCCCGCGAAGCGCGGCCGCCCAGCACGCCCTCCAGGCTGTTCCAGCGCGGCGACTCCACCCGCAGGCCCAGACCCTCGCCGGCGCGGCCCCCGATCATGCGCTCCTCGAAGGCGTCGTATTCGACGCGGCTGAACTGGCCGCGCAGATAGGCGCCGAGGCTCCAGCTGCGGAGCTGCCAGTCGCGTCCGAGCGCAAGGCTGCCGCCGAGCAGGGTGGCGTCGGTGTCGGCCTCGGCGCGCTGGTCCACGCTGACGCTGCCGAGGCTGAAGCGCAGGCGGCGGCTCAGGTCGAAGCGGTTGCGGCCGTAGCTGAGGTTGGCGTCGAGGTAGGCGTCCTTCGGCAGCCAGACGCTGGCATAGGCCGAGAGCACGCTGCCGCGGCTTTTGAGCTCGCCGCGGCCGGCAGCGAACTCGGTGCTGTCGCGGTTGATGCCCAGCGCCGCGCCGGCGACGAAGCGGTCGCTGAAGCGGTAGTCGACGCCGGCGGTCAGGCTGCCGAGGTCGTAGTCGAAGGCCGGGTTCAGACCGGTGCCACGCGAGCGGCCGCGGCCGAAGCTGCCGTTGACGAAAGCGCCCCAGCGTTCGAAGTCCGATCCGACTTCGTCGCCGAGCGCTTCGCCATCGACCATCGCGGCGAGCGCAGGCAGGGCTGACAGCGGCAGGCTGCCGTCCGGCGTGTTCAGGCCGAAGGCGACCTGCGTGCGCTGGCCGCCGCGCAGCGCGCGCTGGCGCTGGTCGAGGTTGCCGATCTGCCCGCGCATGGCTTCGTCGCCGGCGCGCGCAAGGCTCAAGCCCACATCATTGGGCAGCTGCGAAAGCGCGCGCCCCACCTGCGCCGGATCGGCGCCGGCCTGATCGGACAGATCGCCGCAGCGCGCCAGCAGGTCGCGCTGCGCAGCGTTGGGATTGGGCAGTGCCGACAGCGCCGCGCAGGCACGGTCGAGCACCTCGGCGACATCGCGCTGGCGGGGATCGAGCGGTCCAAGCTGCGCCAGGCCCGCATTCAGGCTGAACTCGACGCGGGCCTCGCTGCCGTCGATCTGCGCGAGCACGCGAGCGGCGCCGGGCAGGCTGACGCGCGCACGCACGCTGGCGCGGCCCTCGCTGTCGGTGATGCGCTCTTCGGCGTCGAGCGCGGCGCGTTCGCTGCTCCAGCGCACCCGCTGGCCTGCCACTGGCGCGCCGTTGGCCGACAGCACCCGCACCAGCAGCGGCGCGCTGTCGACGCCGGGCGGCAAGGTCTGGCCGTTGCCGCTGACGATCTCGATGCGGCTGCCCGCGATCGCGCCGGCCTCTGCGCTGAACACCAGCTCCTCGCCGCCGCCGAGGCGAACCCCCACGCTCTGGGTGCCGGCCTGCGGTCCGAGGGTCCAGCCGCTGCGCGCTTCGCCATTCGCGTCAGTCGCGGTTTCCGTCTGCTGCAGGCTGCCGCCGCCGCTCAGCACGCGCCACTGCACCGGGATGCCGGCGGCGGCCGGCTGGATCCGAACCACCAGCGGCTGCGCCAGCGCGCTGCCGGCAGCAGCGCTCTGGTTGTTGCCGGACAGCGCCAGCAGCTGGCCTTCAACAGTGGTGACGCGGAAGAACACTTCGAGGTCCTGGTCGATCCGTGCGCGGATCCGCGAGCCGCCGGCGACCTCACCGAACTGCAGATCGACGCGGGCGCGGCCCTCGGCGTCGGTTTGACTGCTGGCCACGGCCGGACGCGCGCCGCCCTCGACGGCCTGCCACAGCACGGTGGCGCCCTGCACCGGCAGCCCGTTGCGGGTGTGGCGCACGACGAGTGCGCTGCCGCTGCCGCCGCGCACGCCGGTCTGCAGGTCGCCGGCTTCGATCTGCAGGCTGCTCTCGCCGCCGACCGCCGCGAACAGGATGAACTCGGCCACGGCCTCAGGGGCGTCGCTGCGGCGCGCGAGCACGCGCACGGTACCGGCGGCCGAGGGCGAGAGCCTGACCGTGGTCGCCAGGCGGCCGTCGCTGCCGGTCAGGCCGCTGTCCGGACTGAGCTCGGCGGCGCCTTCAGGCTGCACGCTTAAGTCGACGCGGATCCCGCTGGTGGCGCGTTCGTCATCGAGCGCAGCCAGCAGCAGGGGTTGGGGGAGCGTGGCGCCGCCGACGCCCGACTGTCCGCTGCCCGAAAGCACCTCGAGCCGACGGATCTCGGCGGTCGCGCCGACGCGCGCCGTCAGCGCGACGCTGGCCCCGCTGTCGGCGCGCGTTGCGCGCAGCGCGACCTCGCCCTGCGCATTGGGCGACAGCCGCACATTGAAGCTGGCGCGGCCGTCACTGCCGGTCACTGCCTGCTCGGGCTCCGCGGTGGCAAGCCCGGGTGGGACGGAGGCCAGACGCACGGCGATGCCGGACTGAGGCTGCCCATCCTGCAGCGCCTGCAGAACGATAGGCAGGGGCAGGCTGGCACCAGCGGGCGCCTGCTGGCTGTCGCCGGACACCAGGCGCAGCTGGCCGCCTGCGACATCGAGCCGGAAGCGCGCCTCGCTCGCGACGAGACCCAGGCCAGGCGCGAAGCGGGCGACCACCTCGTATCGACCGGGGACCTCAGGGGTGAGCTGGTTGTCCGCGCGGCCGTCGGCGCCGCTGGTGCTGGTGGGAGTGGCCAGGCGGCCACCGCTGGCCCGCCACTCGACGCGTCCGGCGTCCACGGCAACTTCGGCGCCGCTGCCGCGTCGCCACAGTTGCGCGACCAGTTCGCTGGTCTCGCCGAGGCGCGGTGGCGCGGAAAGGGGCAGGGCTTCGATCCGATAGGTCGAGGGCAGCACGCTCACCACAGCTTCAGCGGCCGGCAGTCCCGGGCTGGAAATCTGCACCGCGATGGGCCCGGTGGAACGCCCCGCCGACAGTGTGGGACTGCGCACCCGGCCCTCGCTGTCGGTGCGCTCGATGACCAGGCCGAAGCCGTTGCTGAAGGTCGCGTTGCCGCTGCTGATATAGAACGACACTTCGGCGTCGACCAACGGCGCGGGCAGGCCATTGGCGGCACCGCCAAGCAGCTGGGCCTCGATGCCGCCTTCTGAGGTCTCGTCGCTGTAGATCGATGCTGGCGCCTCGACGACCTCGATCGATCCGTTGCTCGCACCGGCGACGTTGACCGTGAAGGTTCTGGCGGTGATCGGAAAGGGTGGGCCCGGAAAGAAGAAGGCATCGAGCGTATACGTGCCCGGCACGCTCGCCTGGAAACTGGCGCGGGCGAAGCCGCCGGTGTTGGTCACGCCGTTGGTCTGCGGCACCACCGAGGCGGCGCCCGGGCCGCCGGTGGGCTCCCAGAACACCGGCGCGCCGGCCGGGTTGCTCAGCGTGGTTCCCTGACGGAACAAACGGGTTTCGAGCAGGATCGGCTGGCCCGGCGCGGCAGCGATCGGCCCGTTGCCCGGACTGAAGCTGTAGACGACAGACTCCAGCGGGATGTCGACATTGACCATCGGGTCATCGCCGCGGGTCGCGCGGAACAGGGTCAGGCCTGGGCCTGCCGCCGCCGTCAGCGTATTGCTGGCCAGGCCCGAGGGGATCGAGGTGGTGCTGGGTTGGGCGACGCTGCCGTTGCCGCTCACCGTCTGCCAGTTCACGCTCACGCCGGCCACCGGCACGCCACCGTCGGTGACGCGCACATCGACAGGCAGTGGACTGCCGGGCGGCACCTCGGTCGGCGTGCCGGGCAGCAGCTGCAGCTCGCGCGTGCCGCCGAGAATGTTCACGGTGAACTGCGGATTGGGCGGGGAGGTGGCTTCGCAGCCGGTGGCGCAGGTGGCCAGCCAGGTGACGCTGCCGCCGCCGACGGGCGGAGCGATGATGTTCAGCGCCTGGGGCACCGAATTGCCGATCAGGCTGCCGGTCAGCGGCGTGATCTGGGTGCCTGCCGTGGTGTCGGTCACCACGCTGATCACGAAGCCCGCCGCGCTGCAGGCGCCAGCGCCAGTATCGACCGCTCGCAGCGACAGCGACCCGCTGGTGTCCGGTGCCAGCGCGATCGGCGAGTTCTCGACGAACTCCAGCCTGCAGCCAGTGGCGACGGCCAGCGAGGGCAGCAGTGCCAGCAGGCCGAGGACGGTCGCGCGACGCGTCCACCGCGTCGACCTGTGCAGGAGTGAATGCGGGGTGGACATTGTCGATCTCCTGCCTCGGCCATGGCGGGCCGCGTGGGCGTTCGCTGCGCAGGCCATCGCGTGGCTGGCCGGCAGTAGTGACGCGGTTCACACGAGTATACTCGGGCCTTCACGCAGTATTCAGATGCTTGCGACGGGAGAAGGGCGATGGGCGGGATCGATCCAGCACGTGCCGCCTGTGCGGCCCTCGGTGTCCTGATCGTGGTGCTGGCCGGGCTCGCAGCGCCCGGCAGCGCGGTGCGGGCCGCGACCGCCGCGGTGCCGGAAGACCTGCTGGTGGTCGACTGCCTGCTGCCGGGGCAGGTGCGCCGGCTTGGCGGCCAGGCCAGCTTCCTTTCCGCGCGGCGCCCGGTGCGCACCACCCAAGCCGACTGCGCGATTCGCGGCGGCGAGTACGTCGCTTTCGATCGCGCCGACTACCGCACCGCGATGAAGGTCTGGCTCGGCGCGGCCGAGTCCGGTGACGCCGAGGCTCAGAATTACGTCGGCGAAATCCTGATGAAGGGCCTGGGCACCGCGCCCGACCCCTCGACGGCTGCGGGCTGGTTCGAGAAGGCCTCGGCCCAGGGGCACAGACGCGCCAAGGCCAATCTTGCCCTGCTGCTGGAACAGGGCCAGGGGGTGACGGCGGACCCGTTGCGCGCGCTCAACCTCTACCGCGAATCCGCGGGCGCCGGCGACGAACTGCTGTATGCCTCGGTGGTGCGCGTCGAGTTCGAAAAGCGCGACGCCACCATCGCCGCCCAGCGCGAGCAGATCGCCGCGCTGGAGCAGCGCGTCGCCGAACTCGAAGCCGAGCTGGCCCAGCGGCGCGCCGATGCCGCCCGCGCGCGCAGCGAGGCCGAGCGCCTGCGCAGCCAGCTGGCCGAGGTGCGCGAGCGCGCCGGCGCCGAGCGCGCCGATCTGCAGGCGATGCGCAGCCGCATCGAAGCGCAGGAGACCGAGCTGCAGAGCCTGCGCGAGCGGCTGGCCGCGCAGCGCGAGTCGGTCAAGCGGCGCGAGGCCGAAGCCGCCGAGCTGGTCGCCGCACAGGCCGCGGATGCCGCCGCGCTCGAGGAACAGCGCCAGCGCGTGCAGCGCGCCATCGAATCGGGCCAGGCGGCCGCGGCCGCGCTCGAATCGCAGGCGGCCGCGGCGTCGGCATCGACCGCGCGCGAGCGCGGTGCCTACGCCGAACAGCTGGCCGCGCTCGAGCGCGAGCTGGAGGCGCGCAAGCAGGAGGACTGGCAGCTGATGAAGCTGCTGGAAACCCAGCTGGCCGAGCGCGAGGGCGTGCTGCGCGAGCAGCAGCTGACCATCGTTGCGCTGGAGCAGCAGGTGGCACTGGCCGGCGGCGGCCTGCTGGCCAGCGTCACCCCGCAGCTTGAGATCATCAGCCCCGCGCTGGCCCTGACCCGCAGCGGTGGCGGCGGTGCTGCGCGCAGCGCGCCGGGTCGGCAGGCGGTGGTCGGGCGCGTCTCGCAGCCGCAGCGCATCGAGCGCCTGAGCATCAATGACCTGCCGGTGGTGCTGGCCGACAACGGCCTGTTCCGCGCCAGTGTCGAGGTGCCGCCCGGCGGGCTCGACGTGCGCATCGAGGCGCTGGGGCGCGGCGGCGAGGTCGCCGAGCTCAGCTTCAGCCTGCTCGCACCCGAGGCGGCCGCTCCGGAGAGCGGGCGCCGCAGCCCGACGCCCGGCGCCCTGCCGGCCAGCATCAAGCTCGGCCGCTACCACGCGCTGGTGATCGGCAACAACAGCTACGCCGATACGCGCTTCCCGGCGCTGGGCAGCGCGGTCAACGACGCCACCGCGGTCGCCCAGCTGCTGCGCGAACGCTATGGCCACGAGACGCGCCTGCTGCTCAACGCCACCCGCATGGACGTGCTGCGCGCGCTGTCCGAGCTGCGCGAAACCCTGAAGCCCGAGGACAACCTGCTGGTCTACTACGCCGGCCACGGCGAGCTGTCTTCGGATGGTCGCGAGGGCTACTGGATCCCGGTCGATGCGCGCGCCGGCGATGCGTCGAGCTGGATTTCCAACCGCGCCGTCTCCGACCTGCTGGAGGGTCTGGCCTCACGCCATGTGCTGGTGGTGGCCGACTCCTGCTACTCCGGCGCGCTGGCGGGCGCGGGCCTGCCCAGTTATGCAGCCACCGAGCCCGGCGCCGACTGGGCCGACTGGGTGCGCAGCCTGAACAGCTCGCGCTCACGGCTGGCGCTCACCTCAGGCGGCCTGCAGCCGGTGCCGGACGCCGGCAGCGGCCGCCACTCCTACTTCGCCCGCGCCTTCCTGAATGTGCTGCAGGACAACAACCGCGTGCTCGAAGGCGCCCGCCTGTACCGCGAGATCAACGCCTCGCTGGCGCTGGCCGCCCTCGACGCCCCGATCTCGCAGGTGCCGCAGTACGCACCGATCCAGTTCGCCGGGCACGAGGCAGGGGAGTTTTTCTTCAGGCCGCTTTGAGGCTGGGAATCGGGAACGGGGAATCGGGAATCGGAAACCGCCGCGCGGTTTCAGCGCACCCGACGAGGCCTGGTTGCGGGGGGCGTCGACGCGCCGGTCCGAGCCCTCGGGCCAAACGCTTGCGCACCACGATTCCCGATTCCCCATTCCCGATTCCCAGCTCTACACCGTCCTACACCCCAACGCCTCCAACACCCCATGCACCGCGGGGATCTGCGCCAGCCAGGGCGCGGCCAGGGTCAGCAGGCCCGAGGCGATGACGAGGGCGGCGGCGGCGCGGCGGGCGTCGGGGCGCTGCAGCCAGCGCAAGGCGCGGGCGCCGCTGTAGGTCAGCGGCAGCATCAGCGGCAGGGTGCCAAGGCCGAAGCTGGCCATGATCAGTGCGCCCTGCAGGGCATCGGCGCTCAGCCACGCCGCGGAGAGCAGGGTCAGGCTGAGCCCGCAGGGCAGCCAGCCCCAGAGCAGGCCCATCGCGAACTGTCGCGGCGCGGTATTGGCCGGCAGCAGGCGCCGCTGCAGCGGCGCTAGTCGCGCCCACAGCGCGGCGCCCGGCTTGGCAAACAGGTTGAAGCCGGCGCCGGGGAACAGCATGCGCAGGCCGACCAGCACCAGCACGGCACCCACCGCCATGCGCGCGCCGAGCAGCAGGGCATCGCTGCGCGCGAGTGCGATCAGACCCGCGCCGAAGCCACCCACGAGTAGACCCGCCAGGGTGTAGCCGGTGATGCGACCGAGGTTGCTGCGCCAGGCCATGCGCCAGGCCTCTCCAGGCGTTTGCGAGCGCGCGCTGACGGCGATGCCGGCCGCCACGCCGCCACACATGGCCACGCAGTGCACGCCGCCCAGCAGGCCGGCGATCAGGGCGGCGCCGAGGCTCAGCCAGTCGATCGGCATGGCGTGTCGTGCCGGGTCACGGCTGTTTGCGCTCGGTCCGCGCGCGGGCCTCGGCGGTGTTCTTCAGATCGCGGTCCTTGCTGTCGTCGGCAAGGATGTCGATGGCCGGGGTGTCGAGGTCGTCGAACTGGCCGCGCTTGACCGCCCACCAGAAGGCCCAGACCGCGAAGCCCAGCAGGACCAGGCTGACCGGCACCAGATAGATCAGCACGCTCATCGAGTGGCCTCGGCCGACGTCGGAGCCTGCATTGTCGCCGTATCCGGCAGCGTCCACGCGGCGCTGCGCCCGAGCCGCAGCGCGTTGAGCGTCACCAGCAGGGAGGAACCCGCCATGCCCAGCGCGGCGATCCAAGGCGTCACCCAGCCAGCGGCGGCGAAGGGCAGGGCGATGGCGTTGTAGACCAGCGCCCAGGCGAGATTCTCGCGGATCATCCGGCGCGTGCGTCGGGCCAGCTGCACCACCTGCGGCAGGCGCATCAGGCGCTCGCCCGAGAGCACGATGTCGGCCGCTCGATGCGCCATCGGTGCGCCGCAGGCCAGCGCGATCGAGACATCAGCGCCGCCCAGCACGGGCGCGTCATTGATCCCGTCGCCCAGCATCAGCACGCGATGGCCCTGCGCCTGCAGCTCGCGCAGACGCGCCAGCTTGGATTCGGGCGTGGCCCGCGCCGACCAGCGTGCGATGCCGAGTGCGCGCGCCGTCGCCTCCACTGCCTCCGGGGCATCGCCGCTCAGCACCTCGACGCGCAGGCCCTGGGCCGTGAGCGCTGCGATCGCTTCGCGCGCGTCGCTGCGCGGCGCATCGACCAGTTCGAAGCGGGCGAAAGCGCGCGCCCCGTCACCCAGCCAGACGCCGGGCAGATCGCGATCCAATCCTGCGGCGAAGCCGGCGTGGCCGATCCGCCAGCTTCGGCCTTCGACGTCACCGGCAACACCGGCGCCGGCGGTGACTTCGATGGCCTCGGCGCGCGGCGCGTCGAGGCCTGCGAAAGCGCGCGCCAGCGGATGACCAGCGTCGCGTTCGAGCGCTGCGGCAATGCGGTTGACGGCCTCTGCATCAAGATCGCGCAGCAGCTCGACGCGCGCGATTTGCGGGCTGCCGGTGGTCAGGGTGCCAGTCTTGTCGAGCAGCACGGTGTCGACTTCGGCCAGATCACTGAGCGCATCGCCGCGCAGGGGCAGGGCACCGAGTTTTGTGAGGGTGTTGCCGGCCGTCGCGAGTGCGGCCGGAATCGCCAGCGACAGCGCGCAGGGGCAGCTCACGACCAGCACCGCCAGCATCACCTCGAAGGCGCGCTCAGGGTGGATCTGCCACCACACGGCAAAGGTCCACGCCGCCGACACAAGCAAGGCGGCAACGAAGTGGCCGGCGACGCGATCGGCGATCTGCGCCACGCGGGGCCGCGCGTTCTGCGCGCGTTCGACCAGCTGGGTCAGATGCGAGAGGCGCGTGTCCTGGCCGGTGCGGGTGATGCGCAGCTGCAGAGGCTGCAGGCGGGCGACGCTGCCGGCATAGACCTCGTCGCCGGCGCGCTTGGCCACCGGCGTCGACTCCCCGCTGAGCAGAGCCTCGTCAATTTCCGCAGCAGGCATGTCGAGTACGCCGTCGGCGGGCAGGGCTTCGCCCACGGGTACGCGCACGCGGTCGCCCACTGCCAGTGCGGCCACCGGTACCTGCACCGCGGCATCCTCGGCATCGAGCTTCCAGGCCAGCGCTGGCCGCGCCTGCGCCAGCGCATCCACCGCGGCATTCGCGCGCTGCCGCGCCATGCGTTCGAGGTAGCGCGCCACCAGCAGGAAGAAGACGAACATCACCGCCGCGTCGAACCACACGTGGGCGCCGCCGCGCAGGGTTTCGACGAGGCTCGCGAAGTAGGCCAGCAGCACCGAGCTGCCGATCAGTGTGTCCATGCCGAGGCGACGCTGGCGGAACTCGCTGACCATGCCGGCGAGGAAGGGCCAGCCGGCGTAGAACACCACCGGCGCCGACACGCCGAAGGTGATCCAGCGGAAGAAGTCGCGCGTGGCCGGCGCCATCTGGTTGGCGAAGTCGAGGTACAGCGCCTCGGCGAACATCATCGCCTGTAGGCTGCCCAGGCCCGCCACGCCGAGGCGCAGCAGCAGCTGCCGGCGCTCGGCGGCGCGCGCGCGCTCCAGCCCTTCGCCGGGCGAGAGATGCGGCGCATAGCCCAGGCCAGCGAGACGTTCGAGCGCGGAGGAAAGGCGCAGCTGCGCGGGCCGCCAGCGCAGGCGCACGCGGCCGCTGATCGCGTTCGACTGCACGTCCTCGACGCCGTCGAGAGTGCCCAGCGCGCGGTCGATCAGCCAGGAACAGGCCGCGCAGCGCATGCCGTCGACGATCAGGGTCAGCTCGCGGCAGTCGGGGGCCTCGGCTGGCACGCGGCTGTGCTCGGCGAGCACGTCATCGCGATCGAAAGCGCTGTAGTCCTGCGCCTCCTCGCCGACGCGGCGGCCCTGTTCCTCGCGAAGCTTGTAGTAGTCGCCGAGGCCCGACTGCTCGATGAAGCGCGCGGCGCCCGCGCAGCCGCCGCAGCAGAAGGCGCGCTGCGCGCCCTTGAACTCGGCCAGCACGGGGACGGCCGGCAGCGGCTCGCCGCAGTGGTGGCAGGCGGGGCTGCGCATGTCCATGGCCGGGTTCAACCGCCCGACAGCATGGGAATCAGTTCGCTGCGGGTGGCACCGGGGTCGAGCCGGCCGCCGACCCGCCAGCTGTGGTCGGGTGCTGACAGCTCGATGTTCCAGGCCTGGCCCGTGGCGCCGTCGACGCGGCCGTGCCAGCGCTCGCCGGCCTGGACCAGACGCACCTCCAGATCGCGGCTGGCGCGGCCTGCATGCAGAAGACGCAGGGTGAGTGCGGGCGTTGTCTCGCCCAGGCCCTGCATCTGCGCCTGTATCGCGCCGGTCTCGGCATCGATGCTCAGCTCGCCGTGCAGGCCGAGCTCGATGGCGCGGCGGTCGGCAGCGATGTCGGCATCCTGGATCTGCAGGGTGCGGCGCACCACGTCGGGCACCGCATCGGTGCTGCCGGAGCGGATCGCGATGGCCAGCGTGCTGAGTCCTGCGACCACGGCAGCCAGCGGCAGGCCGATCATCAGCCAGACCATCGGCTCTCGATACCAGGGGCGGCTCGGGTGGACGTCGTTGTTCATGGAAGGAGTTGCGCAGGCGCGGCCGCAGCCGCGAAGGCCACAGGGTAATCGCCGGGGCGCATCGTGGCTTGAGATCGATCAAGGCGCTGGCTGGTCGACGCCGGTGCGCGGCGCGTGCCGCGGGCTGCAGACACGTCGGGCCACCGGGATCTCGGGGGGCGTGCCGATCGCGGGCAGCGGGAATGCGGCCGCTGGTTTGGGCAGGCGCACAAAACTGCACCGCGGCGCCATCCTTGGCGACCACGGTGCTCCGGGGGACTGGATTCCGCGCGACGTACTCGAACGTGCGCGGGTAGAGCGGTCGCGCGTGGCGCGAACAAGCGAGCGCGCCGCGCGGGTTTGCAGGTTCCGAAGCGGACGGGGAGAGCCACTTCGGAGGCCGGGCACCATCCGCTGGCGGTACGCGAGCAGGAGGGGGAGAGGGGCCCGACAACTGGACACTCGCAAAACGGAGGCGGGATCGATCACAAGGTCTCACCCGTGCCGGCAGTGCGCATCCGCGCGCAAGACACAAACTCCTCAACCACCTCTGAAGCTGTCGCCCTCCCCTGCGAAAGTCAGCTGTTTGTAGGAGCGAGCTTGCTCGCGACCCGCAGCGTAGATACGACGCGGAGGCTGCGGTCGCCTGCCAGCAGGCTCCTACACAGAGCGCGAGCGGGAGAATCACAGCGCGAGCCGGTGAATCGACGCTTCTTCGAGAACCCCCAGTCTGCAACGCGGGGCTGAGAGCGCTCAGGCCGCGTGGGCTTCCGTGCGCGTGATGCGCGCATGGGCCGCATCGAGGCCCTGCTTGCGACTCTCGGGCGAGAGGTTCAGGCCCTCCGCGCGCAGGATCTCGACGTCGCTGATGCCGATGAAGGCGAACACTTGGCGCAGGTAGGCCTCCTGGAAGTCGGCCGGGCTGGCGTCGCCGTAGACGCCGCCGCGGGTGCTGGCGACGATCACGCGCTTGCCGCCGGCCAGGCCCTCGGGGCCATTGGCGGTATAGCGGAAGGTGACGCCGGCCACCGCGATGCGGTCGATCCAGGCCTTCAGCGTCGAGGGCAGGCTGAAGTTGTACATCGGCGCGCCGATCACGACGACGTCGGCGGCAAGGAACTCGTCGAGCACGGCCTTGGCCAGCTCGGCTTCCGCCGGATTGGACTTGGCCAGGGTGGCGCCGGTGAAGTGTGGCAGCGGCTGGGCGTCGAGATCGCGGTAGCTCACTTCGACATGCGGGCTGTCGGCGCGCAGCTGGCGCACCACCGCGGCGGTCAGTTCGCGGCTGGCGGACGCAGTGCCGAGCGCGCTGGAATCGAGATGCAGAACCTTCATGGCGGTGCTCCGTGGGTGGACGTTGGGCACAGCTTGATTGGCTCGGCAGTTGCGATAAACCCACTGAAGGAGCACGCTCCGTTGCGCTGCTGGAACGAACCCGTCCGCCCGCTTTCGAAACTGCGATCTCCCGACGGCCTCGACCACAGCGCTAGCCGCTCTCTCGATTCTCGATTCCCCATTCCCGATTCCCGGCCCTCAAATGCACGACCTCAACGATCTGCAGTTCTTCGCCCTGGTGGTGGAACACGGCGGCTTCTCCAAGGCCGAGCGCGCCACCGGAATGCCCAAGTCGCGCCTGTCGCGACGCATTACCGCGCTGGAGGAATCCCTCGGCGCGCGTCTGCTGCAGCGCTCGACGCGCCGCTTCGCAGTCACCGATCTCGGCCAGAGCGTCTACCGCCACGCCCGCGCCATGCTCGACGAGGCGCGCGCCGCCCGTGAGGTCGTCGAGCGGCAGTCGGCGGTGCCGCGCGGCCTGGTGCGGGTGTCGGCGCCGGTGGCGATCGCCCAGCAGCAGCTGGGGCGCCTTCTGCCGGAGTTCCTCGAGCGCTACCCCGACGTTCGCGTGCAGCTGCACGTCAGCAATCGTCGGGTCGATCTGATCAACGAGGGCATCGATGTCGCCCTGCGCGTGCGCACCCGGCTCAATGACGACGGCAGCCTGATCCTGCGCAGCTTCGCCCAGATCAACGAGTACCTGGTGGCCAGCCCGCGCTACCTCGACCGCTACGGGCGTCCGGATCTGCCTGCGGCCCTGTCCGCCCACGCCTGCCTGTCGATGAGCGAGGAGCCCGGCCAGCAGCGCTGGGAGCTGCACGGGCCCGGCGGCGCGGTCGAGCGGGTCGACTTCGAGCCGCGTCTGATGGCGCACGATTTTCCGGTGCTGCGCGAGGTCGCCGCGGCGGGTCATGGCATCGCCCTGCTGCCCGAGACGGTCTGCGCGGACCTGCTCGGAAACGGAGCGCTGGAGCGGGTCTTGCCCGACTGGAGCCTGCCGCAGGGCATCTTCCACGCGGTGTTTCCCTCGCGCAGCGGCCTGCTGCCGGCGATCCGCGTGCTGATCGATTTCCTCGCCGAGCGCCTGCCCGCGCTGCTGGAGGAGCAGCGCCGCCACAGCGCCTGTCCGCGCGCAGCGCCAGTGGCAGCGGCCGCCAGGAGCGCCGGCAAGCGTCGGCCGGCGCAGACGCCGTCGGTATGACGCCGCTTCTTGAATTCCCTGTGGATGGCTCAAGATTGGCGCCGGCCCGCGATCGTCGGGTGCACTCCATCTTCAACCCGCATCGCCTGAGAGGTTTCGCGTGAGTGTCCTGATGTTTGCTGCGGGCCTGGTCCTGCTGGTGCTGGGTGCCGATCTGCTGGTGCGCGGCGCCAGTCGCCTGTCGCTGTCGCTGGGCATTTCGCCCCTGGTCGTTGGACTGACCGTGGTCGCTTTCGGCACCAGCGCGCCGGAGCTCGCGGTCTCCGTGCAGGGCGCGATCAACGGCCAGGGCGATATCGCCATCGGCAACGTGGTCGGCAGCAACATCTTCAACGTGCTGTTCATTCTTGGCCTGTCGGCGCTGATCACCCCGCTGGTGGTGCATCGCCAGCTCGTGCGCAAGGAAGTGCCGATCATGATCGGCGTCAGCCTGCTGATGTGGGCACTCGCCGTCGATGGCGCGCTTGGTCTGTTCGACGGCCTGCTGCTGACCGGCCTGCTGATCGTCTATGTGGTTGCCCTGTACGTTCAAAGCCGTCGCGCCCCCGCCGAAGAGACGGGCGAGGAGCTGCCCGAAGGCGGCCCCTGGCTGGATCGCACCTGGGTGCAGCTGCTGCTGATCGTGGCTGGCCTCGCCCTGCTGGTGCTGGGCTCGCGCTGGCTGGTGGCGGCAGCAATCGCTTTCGCGCAGAAGCTCGGCATCAGCGAGCTGGTGGTCGGCCTGACCATTGTTGCCGCTGGCACTTCGCTGCCCGAGGTCGCGACCTCGATCATGGCGGCGCTGAAGGGCCAGCGCGACATCGCGGTCGGCAACGTGGTCGGCAGCAACATCTTCAACATCCTCGCCGTGCTCGGCCTCACCGCGCTGGTGGCTCCGGGCGACATTCCGGTGGCGTCCTCGGCGCTGCGCTTCGACATTCCGATCATGATCGCGGTCGCCGTGGCCTGCCTGCCGGTGATGTTCAACGGCTACCGCATCGAGCGTTGGGAGGGCGGCGTCTTCTTCCTGTTCTACCTCGCCTACACCGCCTGGCTGGTGATGTACGCGCAGGAGCACGCCCTGCTCGATGAGTACCGCACGGTCATGGTCTATGGCGTGCTGCCGCTGACCGCCCTGACCCTGTTCGTGATGACCTGGCGCGGCTGGCAGCTGCGGCGCGAGCGCCTCGCCAACGCGAAGTAGCGGACACAGACCCCGCGGCGCGGGAGACCCGCGCGCGCGTCCGCGCACCCGGCGGCTGATCCGATCACGGTCGGCGCCGGGCGTCCGCAGGGGATGGCTTCACCTCTGCAAGGCCATTGGCGGGGCGCGAGCGCCTAGAATCGGGGGCTGTCACCAGCCTGGAGCCCCGCCATGAAATCCCGCGCCGCCGTTGCCTTCGAAGCCGGCAAGCCGCTCAGCATCGAAACCGTCGATCTCGAAGGCCCGCGCGCCGGCGAGGTGCTGGTCGAGATCAAGGCCACGGGCGTCTGCCACACCGACGAGTTCACGCTGTCCGGCGCCGACCCCGAGGGCCTGTTCCCGGCCATCCTCGGCCACGAGGGCGCGGGCGTGGTGGTCGAAGTCGGCGCGGGCGTGAAGTCGCTCAAGCCCGGCGACCACGTGATTCCGCTGTACACGCCCGAATGCCGCGAGTGCGAGTACTGCCTGAACCCCAAGACCAACCTCTGCCAGGCGATCCGCAGCACGCAGGGGCAGGGGCTGATGCCCGACGGCAGCAGCCGCTTCTCGCTCGACGGTCGGCCGATCCGCCACTACATGGGCACCTCGACCTTCTCGAACTTCACCGTCGCGCCGGAAATCGCGCTCGCCAAGATCCGCGAGGACGCGCCCTTCGACAAGGTCTGCTACATCGGCTGCGGCGTCACCACCGGCATCGGCGCGGTGATCTACACCGCCAAGGTCGAGGTCGGCTCCAAGGCGGTGGTGTTCGGCCTGGGCGGAATCGGTCTGAACGTGATCCAGGGCCTGCGCCTCGCCGGTGCCGACATGATCGTCGGCGTCGATCTCAACCCCGCGCGCGAGGCGATGGCGCGCAAGTTCGGCATGACCCACTTCGTCAACCCGAAGGAGGTCGAGGGCGACCTCGTGCCGTACCTGGTCTCGCTGACCAAGGGCGGCGCCGATTACAGCTTCGAGTGCATCGGCAACGTCCAGGTGATGCGCCAGGCGCTGGAGTGCTGCCACAAGGGCTGGGGCACCAGCGTCATCATCGGCGTAGCGCCTGCGGGGGCCGAGATCAGCACCCGGCCCTTCCAGCTGGTCACCGGCCGCAACTGGCGCGGCAGCGCCTTCGGCGGCGCGCGCGGCCGCACCGACGTGCCGAAGATCGTCGACTGGTACATGGAGGGCAAGATC
>NZ_CALART010000012.1 GCF_937888285.1 uncultured Aquimonas sp. | reverse complement strand
CAGCTGCTTGTGCAGGTCCTGGGTGCCGCAGATGAAGCGCACGCTGGCCATGCCGTGGCCGTGGGTGTCGAGCGCGTGCTTGGCGGCTTCGATCACGCCGGCGTCGTCGGCCAGGCCGAGATAGTTGTTGGCGCAGAAGTTCAGCACCCGGCGGCCGTCGGCCAGCTCGATCTCGGCCGACTGCGGGGAGACGATGATGCGTTCGGACTTGAACAGTCCGGCCGCGCGGATCTCGTCGAGTTCGGAGGCAAGGCGCTGGTTCAGGCTCATGGGCGGGGTTCTGGGGGCGGCGCAGGGCGCGGGGCCGCCATTGTCCGCGAGCCGGGCGTGCATCCCAAGTGCTTGCGCTTGCGCTGGGCCGCTGCCTCGCCTGCCTGAATGCGGATTTGACTTGCGCGCGGCCCGGACTGGTTATCCTGCCGGCCTGTCGCCACCGGAGTCCCCGGCCCTTTGGCTCGTTCCAGTCTTCCCCTGCTGCTGCTCTGCCTGCCGCTGTGGGCAGTCGCCGTGGATGCGCCCGCACAGGGCGCACGAAGACCTGCAGCCGCGACAGCGGAGCAGCCGGCCGCCGCTGCCGAGCTGCGCCGCGAGCGTCAGCCGGTTCGACTTGCCAGCGTGCGCGTGCGCGGTTTGAGCGCCAGCCAGGCCGACAACGTGCGTGCCCAGGTGGGCCTGTTCCAGCTCGACGAGGCCGACCGCGAGGACGTCGGCCGCGGCCGCATGGCGCTGCTGCTGCGGCGGGCGCCGGCCGAGGTGCGGCGTGCGCTGGAGCCCTTCGGCTACTACGCCGTCGATGTCGATGTGCAGGTCGACGAGACCAGCGCAGGCCTTGTGGTCAGCCTGAACGTGCAGCGCGGCCCGCCGGTGCGGGTGCGTGCGCTCGACGTGCAGGTGGAGGGCGAGGCCGGCACCGACCCGCGCGTGGTCGCTGCCATCGAAGGTTTCCGCCCGCGCCTGGGCGACCTGATGAACCACGGACGCTACGAGGGCGGCAAGGCGGCCATTGCCCGCGAGCTGGCGGCGCGCGGCTACTTCGATGCGCGGCTTGCGGAGAACCGCGTCGAAGTCACCCGCGCCGACAGTCGCGCCGAGATCCGCCTGCGCTGGGAAAGTGGCGCCCGCTACCGCTTCGGCACGCTGGCGATCGACGGCAGCCATCTCGATCCGGGCCTGGTCGAGCGCTGGGTCGATGTCGAGCCGGGTCAGCCCTTCGACCAGGATGCCCTGCTCAAGCTGCACCAGCGGCTGGGCGATCTCGACTATTTCGGCTTCATCGACATCCGCCCCGAACCCGAGCCCGACACCCTCGATGTGCCGGTACAGGTCGAGTTGGCGCCGGCCAGGCGCAACATCTACACCGCCGGCGTGAGCTTCGGCACCGACTCCGGGGCCGGTCTCAAGCTCGGCCTGGACCGGCGCTGGGTCAACACCCGCGGCCACAAGTTCAGCTCCAGCCTGGATCTCGCCCAGCGCCGCAGCGCGCTCAACACGCTGTACCGCATCCCCGCCTTCGCGCCGATCCACGGCTGGTACCAGCTCGGCGCCAGCTACCGTGAGGACGAGAGCGAACTGGTCGACAGCGAAATCGCGGAGCTCTCGGCCGCGCGCATCGGCCGCATCGGCGACTGGAGCCTGGCCCTGGGTCTGCACGCTCTGCGCGAACGCTATGCCATCGGCGTCGAGCGCAACCTCGAGACCAGCGGAATCTCGACCCTCGTCTACCCGGCCCTGCGCGCGCGCTGGCAGCGCTACAACGATCCCAACTACTCGACGCGTGGCTTCAGCTTCACCGGCGAGTTGAAGCAGGGGCTGAGCGCCCTGGGTTCGGACGCCGACTTCACCCAGCTGCTGCTGGAAACCCGCTACATCCGCGGCTTCGGCGAGCGCAACCGGGTGCTGCTGCGCGGCCAGCTGGGGCGCACCTTCTCCAGCGACTTCCTGCGCCTGCCGTCCTCGCTGCGCTTCTTCGCCGGCGGCGACCGCAGCGTGCGCGGCTACGGCTACCAGGAGATCAGCCCGCTGGGCGCGAGCGGCAATCCGATCGGCGGGCGCAACCTTGTGGTGGCGAACCTCGAATACGAACGCATGTTCACCGAGACCTGGGGCGCGGCCGTCTTCATGGACGCCGGCAGCGCCTTCAACGATGGTCGCGTCGACGCGCGGCGTGGCGCCGGCCTCGGCCTGCGCTGGCGCTCGCCGGTGGGCCAGGTGGCGCTGGATCTGGCGCGTGGGCTCGATGACCCGCGCGAATCGCTGCAGATCCACCTCAGCCTGGGGCCGGAGCTGTGAGCCGGGCGCGGCGCTGGCTGCTGTGGGCGGCGCTGGCGCTGGGCGGGCTGGTGCTCGCGCTGGTGCTGCTGGGCGTCTGGCTGCTCGCCAGCGAGTCGGGCGCGCGCTTTGCGCTCGCACGCACCCAGGCCCTGCTGCCGGCCGGCAGCCTGGAATGGCGCGCCCAGCGCGGCAGCCTTGCGCAGGGGCTGGAGTTCGAGGGCCTGCGCTATGCGCAGGACGGCCTGAGCATCGATGTCGATCGACTGCGCGTGCGCGCCGTTCTTGGTCAGGCGCTGGCCGCCCGGCTGCGCGTCGAGCGGCTGGAGGCCGAGGGCATCCGCGTCCTGCTGCCGTCCGATCAAGCGGAGACAGAGCCGGCGCCGACCTTCGAGATCCGCCTGCCGGAGTCGCTGCCCAGCCTGGTGCTGCCGCTCGATATCGAGATCGCGTCCGCCGCGCTGAGCGCGCTGCGCATCGAGCGCGCCTCCGAGCCCGCGACCGATGCGGGCAGTGCGCCTGGGCCAGAGTCGGCGCCCGCGGCGGACCCCGCTCTTTTGTTCGAAGCCGAACGCATCGCCGTATCGGCCCTGCAGCTGCAGGGCGGTCAGCTGCGTCTGGGCGAACTGCAATTGGACTCGCCGCTGCTGCAGCTGCGCGCGCAGGGCGAGGTCGACAGCCTGCGCGACTGGCAGAGCGACCTGCAGTTGGCCGGTGAATGGCGCGCCGGCCTGGAGGCGCCGCAGGCCTTCGAGGCCGGCATCGAGGGCGCGCTGCAGGCGCTGCGCCTGCAGCTGCGCCTGCCGGATGCGCCGGACGTCGCGCTCGATGCCGACCTGCGCGAGGGCCTGCCGAATCCGCAGTGGCGTCTGGATCTGCGCGTTCCCGCCGCACCGCCAGCCCTGCGTGCGCTGTGGCCTGTCGGACTTGCCGATCTGCAGCTGCAGGGCGAGGGCGCGCTGGACCGCGCCGAACTCGCGGGTGGCTTCAGCGTCGACGGTCGCGCCTACGTGCTCGATGCCGCCACGCTGCGCGCCGAGGCCTCGACCCTGCACATCGACGCCCTGCGCCTGCAGCAGGGCGATGGTCGCGCCGAACTGCAGGGCTGGCTGCAGCTGCCGCCGACGGAGCTGCCGGCGAGCTTCGAGGCGAGGCTCGAATTCACGCGTTTCGACCTGCCGCTTTCCGAAGCGCCGCCGCTGCGATTGGACGGCGGGCTGAGTGGACAGGGTGCCTTCGACGATGCCGAGCTCGACCTGGCCGTGGAGCTCGCCCGCGGTGAGCTGGCCGGCGCGCTGCGCGGCGGCCTGCGCCTGCGCGGCGAGCAGGCCCTGCTGCAGGCGCTTGAGCTGCGCACCGACGACGGTCGCCTGCGCGCGGACGGCGAGCTCGACTGGTCCGATGGCCTGCGCTGGAAGATCGAAGCCGAACTGGCCGAGCTCGATGCCGGCCTGCTGGCGCCGGACTGGCCCAGCCGCCTGTCGGCGCGCCTTGCCAGCGCGGGCACCGAGTCGGCGGCGCTGCGCGAGGGCGAGCTCAGGCTCGATGCGCTCGCTGGCGAACTGCGCGGTCGCAGCCTGGGGGGGCGCATCGCAGCGCGCTGGAGCGGCGCACCGTCCGCTGCCGATGCCGCCCTGCCGGTCGCCGCCGGTGAGGCCGAGCTCGACCTGCGCTGGGGCGAGAGCGCACTGCGCGGCAACGCCACGCTGGGAGAGCGCCTGAGCGCGCAGCTCGACCTGCAGCCCCTGCAGCTGGACGGTCTCGCCGAGGGCCTGGCTGGCGCGCTCAGCGGTCGGCTGCAGCTGTCGGGTACGCCGCAGGCCCCGCGCCTCGGCATCGATCTCAGTGCGGCTGAGCTCGCCGCCGCAGGTGCGGAGCTCGGCGAGGTTCGTCTGCAGGGCGAAGCTGGCCTGCAGCCCGAGGCGCCGCTGCAGCTGCAGCTGGACTCCGCGCGGACCCGCCTCGACGGTCGCGAGCTCGGCGCACTCGCCCTGCAGCTGCGCGGCGAAGTCGGCGCGCATGCGCTGGCACTGCGCCAGCAGGTCGATGGCGGCGGCCTCAGTCTCGAGTTCTCCGGCGGCTGGCGCGAGGACGAGCAGCGCTGGCTGGGTCGTCTGCAGCAATTCGAATGGCGCGCGCCGGATCGTCGTGGCAGCGGCGGCGACTGGAGCCTGGCCGAGGCGGTGGCGATCGAGCTCGGCGCGCGGCGGATCCGCGTCGACGATTTCTGCCTGGAAGGGCGGCAGCGCGGCTGGCAGCGTTCAATGGCGGGCACCGGCGACACGGCTGCGTCGGATGCGTCGGCAGCAGATCAGGCCAGCGCTGCACCTGTCGGCACTGGCGGTGGCAACGGCCGGGCATTGGGCAGCCTGTGTCTGTCCGCCGAGGGTTCCAGCGCCGAGGATCTGCGCGCGCGCCTGCAGCTGGACCAGGTGCCGCTGGCCTTGCCGATGGGCCTGGTCATCGAACGTGTGGGGTCGAGCCGTCCGCGCTGGCAGGGCGAGTTGGACGGCGCACTGGAGCTGAGCTCGAACGCGAGCGGCTGGCGCATCGACGGCCGCGTCGGCTCGCCGCAGGGCGAGCTGCGCATGGGCCAGGGCGAGGGCCGCGCGCTGCTGTCGTGGAGCGCGCTGGAGCTCGCGGTCGAGGGCGATCCGGCCGAGCTGCGGCTGCAGGTCGGCGCGCGCTTCGGCGATGAGGGTCGGCTGCAGGGCGAATTGCGGGCGCTGGAGGTCGGCGCGGAGAACGCGCGCCTTGAGGGCCAGCTCTCGCTGCTGCTGGACCAGCTCGGCGTGCTGGAACTGCTCAGCGAGGAAGCGGTGATCGCCCCGGTCGGCCGGCTCAGCGCTGAGCTCACCATAGACGGCCCGCTGGCGGCGCCCGCGCTGCAGGGCGGGGCCCGGCTCAGCGGCTTCGCTGCCGAGCTGCCGGCGCTGGGCATCCGCCCCAGCGAGGGGCGCGTCGAGCTGCGGCTGGATGGGGCCAGTGCGGCGGATCTGGAGTTCGCCTTCCGTTCCGAAGGTGAACTGCGCGGGCGCGGCCGGCTCGACTGGTCGGACGCGGCCGAGCAGCCGCTGCGGATCGAGATCGAGGGCAGCGAGGTGCTGCTCTCGGACACCGCGCAGGTGCGCCTGGTGGCTTCACCGGAACTGCAGCTGGAGCAGCGCGGCGAGCTGCTGCGTCTGCGCGGGCGCGTGCAGGTGCCGCGCGCCGAAGTGCGGCTTGACCGCTTCGAGGGCAGCCAGCAGGTCAGCAGCGACGTGGTGGTGCTGGACCCGGCCCAGCCCGAGCGCGCGGTGGCCGCCGCGCAGCGCATCGATGCCGACGTGCGGCTCGCGCTCGGCGAAGACGTCGAGCTCGAAGGCTTTGGCCTGAACGGTCGGGTCAGCGGCGAGCTGCGCGTGCGCGACCGCCCCGGCCGCACCACGAATGCCAGCGGCAGCCTCAACGTCAGCGGTCGCTACAAGGCCTACGGCCAGGACCTCGACATCACCCGCGGCCGGCTGTCCTTCGCGCAGTCGCCGCTGGACAACCCCGGGCTCGACATCCGCGCCGAACGACGCATCGACGAGGTCACGGTCGGCATCCGCGTGACCGGCACGGCGGCGGCGCCGGTGCTCGGGCTGTGGTCGCAGCCCAGCCTCGACCAGGCCGACGTGCTCAGCTACCTGATGCTCGGCCGGCCGGTGCGCGCGGTGCGCAGCGGTGAGGGCCAGCAGCTGAATGCCGCCGCTGCGGCGCTGGGCGCGGGCGGCAACTTCATCGCCGAGCGCCTGGGCGCACGTCTGGGCTTCGACCAGGCCAGCGTCGAGGACTCCGCTGCGCTCGGCGGCTCGGCGCTGATGCTCGGCAAGTTCCTGTCGCCGCGCCTGTACGTGGCCTATGGCGTCGCTCTATTCGGCGACGGCCAGGTGTTCAGCATCAAGTACCTGCTGACCGAGCAGTGGGACCTGCAGGTCGAGGCCAGCCAGCGCGAAACCCGCGGCTCGGTGAACTACCGCCTGGAGCGTTGAGGCCGCAGTTCAGCGGAAGGTGCCGGCCTGTCCGCGCCGGCAGATCCGTCGCTCGTCATCGATGAGCTTGCGGCGCTCTTCATCGCTGATGTCGGAGACCATCTTGCGGCGCAGATCGGCGCAAGTGGCGCCGCCGCCGCCGCCGAGACCGACCAGGCTCAGCACCCTCTGCGCGCGATCGGAGGGGCTCAGCTCCTCGCGCACATGGAAGCCGTCGACGAAGGCCTCGCCGCGACCCGGCAGCACCTGCGAGGGCCGGTCCAGCGGACCGCGTTCGTACTGCGCAGCGGGCGCGCCCTCGCGCACGAAGGCGCCGATCTGCGCGGACAGCGGCCGCGCCGGTCGGGGCGGTGGCGGCGCGTCGAGTGCTGGCGCTTCCTCGACCTCAAGCAGGGGCTGCGGACTGCGTGCGGGCGTCACTGCCGCCGAGCGCACCCGCGAGTCGGCAGGGCGCACGGGCGCCACCGGCATCGGTGGAATCGTCGACACCGCCGGTGTGCGCACGATCCATTCGATCTGCAGCGCTTCTTCTGCCGCAGGCGGCAGGCTCTGGCGATCGCCCGCCAGCAGCCACAGCAGCATCAAGGCATGCACGCCCAGGGTGAGCGCGCCGGCGCCGATCGGCCGCTGCAGCCAGTCCGGCAGCGGCCGCTGCAGACGCGAGCGGGGCGGTGGGTTCGGCGCACGATGCAGGGCGTCGGCGAGGCGGGGCATGCGGCGGCCGGATGTGAAGGAGCGCGCATGCTGGTGATCCGCGCATTAAAGGCGGGTTAGGGATCCGGCAAGCCGTCGTTATCCGCAGCCGCGCTGCAGCGCCTTCGAGCAAGGGATCAGGGCGCGGCCTCGAATCCGTTGCGGAAGATCTCCGGCGAGCCCGGGTGCTCGTAGGCGCCGACGTCGCACTGCGGGTCGCCGTCGCCGTTGCCGTCGATGGGGCGCTCGTTGGCGCGCGCGTCTTCGGCGGGGCAGCTCGCCAGGCTGTCGATCACGCCGCTGCTCGGGCCGAACACCAGCACCGGCATCAGGCCGCCGCTGGTATCCAGGCTGCCCAACTGGTTGCTGGCGATGGGCTGGCTGCCGCTCGCCGTCAGCGCGCCGCAGCTGGCGGATTCGGCGAACAGGTTGCCGTTGAGGAGTCCGCCGCCCACCACGGACGCGCCGCTGAAGTCGCAGCTCGACGCGCTGCCGCCGGCGCTGGCGTCGGTCGCCGCCAGCACGGAGCCGGTGAAGCGATCGATCACCAGTGCGCCGGTGGCTGCCAGGTGGCCGCCGCCGGGCGCGCGATTGCGCTGCAGGCTGAGGTTGCGCGCATCCAGCGAGAAGCCGCCGACCTCGATCGCACCGCCGCGCACGCTGGCGATGTTGCGCTCGAAGGTCAGGTTCTCCAGGCCCAGTGCGGGCGGGAAGGGCTGCGCCACCAGCGAGAGGATCGACAGCGCGCCGCCGCTGCGGGCGTTGTTGCCGCCGAAGTAGCCCTGCTCGATGCGGATCACGCACTGCGGACAGCTGCCCGCGACCGCACCGCCGATCGCCGCCTGCACGCCATCGACGCTGTTGTCGATGAAGCGGTTGCCCTTGAGGAAGGCATTGCCGAATTCGGGCACGCTCAGGGCGAGGGCGCCGCCGGCGCTCAGGCTGCCGGCATTGCCGAGCGCGGCATTGCGCTCGAAGCGGCTGTCGCGGATGTCGACCGAGGCGGCCTGGGTGGCGATCGCGCCGCCGCCGGCGCTGGGGCCCATGGCGAGGTTGTCGACGAAGACGCTGGCGACTACTTCCAGGCTCGCGACCTGCGGCTGGAACACCGCGCCGCCGACGATCTCGCCCGCGCTGCCCTCGGCGGTACAGGCCTCGAAGCGGACCCGCTCGATGCGCAGGCTGGCCTGCGCGCTGGCGTGGCCGAGCACGCAGCCGCCGCGCGTGGCCTTGCCGCGGCGCAGGTGCAGGTCGATCAGCTCCAGGCTCTGGTTGCCGGCACCGGTCTCGAACATCCGGTGGAAGGTCTGGCCATCGATGCGGAAGCCCGGGCTGTTGGTGGCGCTGACGCTGAGCGCCGAGGTCGTGATCACCGGCAGGGCGGAGGCGAGGCTCAGGGTGACATTGCTGCCCGGCAGCTGGATCACGATGCTGTGCGGCCCCGGCGCCGCATTGGCGAGGCCGATCGCCTCGCGCAGGCTGCCTTCACCGCTGTCTTCGGCCGAGTCGACGATGAAGGTGGCGGCGGGTGCCGTCTGGGCGAGACCCAGGCCCAGGACGATCGCGGCGAGGAGTCGGGGCGTGGAGGCGATGCGCATGCTTGTTCCGGCTCGTGACGAAGTGCGGGGCGCGCAGCATACCGAGGCCGCGGGCGGGGTGCGCGCTGCATCGCCGCAGCGGGCCGCTGCGGCACAATAGCCGCCCATGGACCGCCACGAACGCACCCTCACCCTCCACCGCATCCTCAAGGTCGCGCGCTATCCGGTATCGGCGCAGCGCCTGATGGACGAGCTGCAGTGCTCGCGCGCCACCCTCTACCGCGACATCGCCTTCCTGCGCGACAGCCTCGGCGCGCCGATCGAGTCCAGCGAAGATCCTTCGGGCTTCCGCTACGCCGACGACGAGGGCGAGCGCTTCGAGCTGCCGGGGCTGTGGCTCACCTCCGATGAACTGCACGCCCTGCTGGCGGCACAGCAGCTGCTGGAGCGCACCGGTGCCGGCGTGCTCAGCGAGGCGATCGAGCCGCTGCGCGGGCGCATCGACGCGCTGCTGGCGGAACAGAGCGGCGGCAAGCGCTGGCCGCTGCAGCGGGTGCGGGTGGTCGGTCACGGCACCCGCCCGCTGGACCAGCAGAGCTTCCGCGCGGTTGCCAGCGCTGTGCTCGAGCGCAGGCGCCTGAGCTTCGACTACCGCGCACGCTCGACCGACACGCCGACCCGCCGGCAGGTGTCGCCGCAGCGGCTGACGCACTACCGCAACCACTGGTACCTCGATGCCTTCGACCACGAGCGCGAAGGTCTGCGCAGCTTCGCGCTCGATCGCATCCGCGCACCGCGGGTGCAGGACGAGACCGCCATCGACATGGCCGAGGCCGAGCTCGACCAGCAGCTCTCGTCCAGCTACGGCATTTTCTCCGGCACGCCCAAGGCGGTGGCGACGATCCGCTTCTCGCCGCATGCCGCGCGCTGGGTCGCCGAGGAGCACTGGCACTCCAAGCAGGAGGGCCGTTTCCTGGAGGACGGCAGCTACGAGCTGAAGCTGCCCTACAGCAATCCCAAGGAGCTGCTGATGGACATCCTCAAGTACGGCCCCGATGCCGAAGTGATGGCGCCGCCGCCGCTGCGCCAGGAAGCGCGCATCCTGCTGAAGCTGGCGGCGGCCGCCTATGGCGACTGAGGTGGCGAAGCCGGCCCGGCGCAGGCGCGTCTCGCTGGTGCTGGGCGCCGGCGGCGCGCGCGGGCTCGGCCATATCGGTGCGGTCGAAGTGCTGCTGGAGCGCGGCTACGAGATCGTCGGCATCGTCGGCTCTTCGATGGGCGCCCTGGTCGGCGGCATCCATGCCGCCGGGCGTCTCGCCGAGTACAAGGAATGGGCCTGCGCGCTGGAGCGCTCGAACGTGCTGCGCCTGCTCGACTTCACCTTCGGCATTCCCGGCCTGATCCGCGGCGAGCGGGTGATTGGCGCGCTGCGCGATCTGGTCGGCGAGCATGCGATCGAGTCCCTGCCGATTCCCTACACGGCGGTGGCCACCGACCTGCAGACCCAGCGCGAGGTCTGGCTGCACCGGGGCCCGCTGTTCGACGCCATCCGCGCGTCGATTGCGATCCCGATGGTGTTCACGCCACATCGCATCGACGGCCGCGATTTGGTGGACGGCGGCCTGCTGGCGCCGGTGCCGATCGCCGCCACCCGGCTGATGCGCGCCGACCTGGTCATCGCGATCGACGTCAACGGGCCGCCGGCCGCTCGGCTGCCGCGCGCGACGGTCGCGACCAAGGACCCCGCGCCCGACCCTCAGGCCGAAGCCGATCTCGGCTACCGCGCGCGGATCGCCAATTTCATCGAAGGCCTGAGCGCCAGCTTCAGCGATGCGCGCAAGCCCGAGGCCGAGGTCAGCCACGCGCAGCCCGGCCTGGTTGATCTGATGGGGCGCGCGCTCGACACCATGCAGGCACAGATCGCGCGCATGCAGCTGGCGCTGGATCCGCCGGATCTGCTGATCCGCATGCCGCGCGACCGCTGCGCCTTCTACGAGTTCTGGCGCGCCGCCGAGCTGATCGAGCTGGGCCGGCAGTGCACCGTCAACGCCATCGAGGCCTTCGAGGCCGGGCAGCGCGAGCGCTGAGTTCCGGCGGGTGCCGTCCGTCGGCGAACACGAAGCGTCCGCGAGCAGGGGCGCCGTGGGTTCTCAGCTGCTGAGATCGACCGCGGCGAGGCTGCCTGACACCCACCGTCCGGAGTCCGCCATGTCCCTGCTGCGTGATCGCACCCTGCTGCCCACCGCGCTTGCGGCCCTGCCTCTGGAGCGCCGCAGGGTTCAGGCCCCGTCGGCGCTCTGCGATCTGCTCGCGCCCTTCCTCTATTTCTGGCTGTGCTGCGGCGCGATCGGTCTGGCCCTGTTTCCTGGCCTGCGCGGCGCCGATCCACTGATCGGCTGGTGGCCGTTCTGGCTGCTGCTGTGGCCGGCGAGCTCGATGCTGCTGCTGCAGCTGTGTCAACGCAGTCGCGCCGTCCGCCGCTGAACCAAGGCTAGGCAGAGGAATACAGCGTGGCCGCGCGCCATCATGGGCGTGACCCCGGATCAAGGCCCCAATGGACTTGATCCGAGTCGCCCGCGACGCGCGGGCCTCGCAGTCCGCGGGTGTATCAGCGATCGCCCTGCAGGCTGATGTCGAGCGCGCCGGAAAAAGTCTCCAGCTGGATGCGCGCGCTGCCGTCGCCGAGTCGCGCATCCAGGCTGGAGCCCGGCCCGAACTCCGGCCGCTCGACTTCGCCGACCGGGCTGCGGATGCGGCCGCTGAAGCTCTCCGCTTCGATGCGCGCCGAGGTCTCGGCGGGCAGCTCCAGCCGCAGCGCGCCGCTCAGGGTCTCGATGCGCAGGCTGCCGTCCGCGCTTGGCCCGCCGAGCACCCGCACCCGGCCGGACACGGTTTCGGCGCGCAGCTCGCGGATCGGCTGCGAGAGGCGCACATCGACCGCACCGGACACCGCTTCGGCGCGCAGCGTCTGGGCGCCGCGGGCGTCGATCTCGATGGCGCCGCTGACCGACTCCAGGCTGATCTCCGGCGCCGCGCTGTCGATGCGCTGGCCACCGCTCACGGTTTCGAGGTCGAGGCGCTGCGGCGTGCTCTCGCGCAGTTCGATCGATCCGCTGACCGAGGACGCCTTGATCCGCTCGCCGCTGACGCCGCGGATCTCGATCTCCGCACTGACCGACTCCACGTCGAGCGAGACGCCGCGCGGCAGTTCGACCTCCAGATGGGTATCGCCACCGCGCGAGGCGCCCCAGCCCCAGCCGGAACTGCTGGGGTATTCCACTTCGATGCGCAGGCTGCGCGGATCGTCGCCCAGCGGCTTGAGCTTCGCGTCCGCGCCCAGTTCACCGCGCAGGCGCAGGGTGTCGCCGTCGCCACCGACGATGCGGATGCTGCCCTTGACGTTGCTGACGGCGACGCGGGCGTCGGCCGCCAGGGTGCGGGTTTCGTCGAGTGCGGTCTGCGCCTGCGCCAGCGGCAGGCTGCCCAGCAGCGGCACCAGCAGCAGGGCGCGCAGCGGCAGGTGATGAAGGGATCGGTTCATGGCGTCGGGTTCTCCAGAGGTGAGGGGGTAGCTGCGCGCGGTGGTTGCGCGCGCGACGTGCTGGGGTCGGCTCATGCCGTGGCTTCGAGGCTGCGCCGCAGCAGCTGCAGGCGACGCTCGTGCACGCGGCGCAGCTGGTCGAGCAGCTGCGCTTGGTCGGGGCTGTGCAGAAGCGCGTCATGGATGCGGCGGCCCTCGATGTCCAGCGCCTGCAGGCCGGCGGCGTAGGCCGCGGGCAGCGGTGCGCCTTCGAACTGGGCGAAGGCGGCGGCGTATTCGCGTTCCAGCCCCTCGGCCTCGCGCAGCAGCAGGGTGTCGAGCGGATGGGCCTGCGCCAGCGAGGCTTCGGGCTCGGGCTGCAGCGGCCGCAGCGGTGCCGCCAGCACCACCAGCATCAGCAGGCAGGCGACCGCCAACAGCGACTGCAGGCGGGTGCGCCGCCGCGCACGGCCGCGGCGCGCGGCGTCGGCGATGGCGGCGAGCGGCGCGCTGCCGATGTGTGGCAACGATGCACGCGGCTCCAGGCGCGCGGCGATCGCCGGCCACAGATCGGGGGTGAACGCGGGCTGCGGTGCGGTGCCCTGCAGGCGCGCGCGCCAGGCGCGATCGGCGTCGTCGAGGCGATCGGCATTCTCGGTCGGTGAGGCATTCATGCGTGTTCTCCCAGCGCCCGCCGAAGCTGCTGGCGGGCGCGATGCAGATGGGCCTTGCAGCTGCCCGCGGCGATCGAAAGGGCGGCGCCGATCTCCTCGTGGGTGAGCCCTTCGATGTCGTGCAGCAGCAGCACGGCGCGCGCGCGCGGCGGCAGCTTGAGGATGGCGGCCTGCAGATCGAGCCGGTGTTCCTGGGTCTGGCGCGGTGCCGCCTGCAGCTCGAGCAGGGCGTCGTCGGTCTCCAGGTCCTCGGCTTCGCGGCGAGCGCGCAGGTCCATCAGCGCGGTGTTCACCGCCAGCCGGTGCAGCCAGGCGCCGACCGGCGCTTCGAAGCGGAACTCCGGCAGCGCCTTCCAGGCGCGCACGAAGGCGTCCTGGGTCAGCTCCTCGGCGCGTGCATCGACGCCGCCGACCAGCCGCCAGATCGCCGCGTACAGGCGCCGATGCTCGGCGCGGTACAGGGCCTCGAAGGCGCCGACGTCTCCGGCCGCCGCCCGGCGCGCCAGCGGTGCAAGCGCGTCACCCGCCACGCCCGCGCTCGCATTGGTGTCCGCGGCGGCCGGGTTCGGATCGGATGCGGACACGGACGTGATCGCAGGCAGTGGCAGGGAGGTGCTGAGCATACGTGCCCGGATGCCCTACGGCGCCGAAGGGTTTACCTGCACGTACGAAGCTCGATAATGCGCGGCCGCTTCCACCTGTTCCCAGGAGCCTGTCGGGCTTTGGAGGTCGAGGCGAAAGTTCGGCTGCATGAGGACAGGTTTCCGGCGATTTGCAGGCCCATGGCAGCGCCATGGGTCAAGAATCGGCGGAAGAATGGACCGCGCAGACGGATTTGCAGCCCGGCCATCCAAAGTCCGACAGACTCCTTGAATCCAACCCCGCACCGGAGCCACCGATGAGCCAGCAGACCGTGTTGAACGCCCGCCACCGTGAACTCGGCGCCCGCATGGTCGACTTCGGCGGCTGGGACATGCCGATCGCCTACGGCTCGCAGATCGAGGAGCACCACCAGGTGCGCCGCGACGCCGGCATGTTCGACGTCTCGCACATGACCGTGGTCGACCTGCACGGTGCCCACGTGCGCGCGTTCCTGCGCCAGCTGCTGGCCAATTCGGTCGACAAGCTGAAGAAGCCGGGCAAGGCCCTGTACTCCTGCATGCTCAACGAGCGCGGCGGCGTGGTCGACGACCTCATCGTCTATTTCCTCGCCGAGGACTTCTTCCGCCTGGTGGTCAATGCCGCCACCCGCGACAAGGACATGGCGTGGATCACCGCCAAGGCGGCGCCGTTCGGTATCGAGGTGCGCGAGCGCCCGGAGCTGGCGATGATCGCGGTGCAGGGCCCGCAGGCGCGCGAGCGCGTGCTGGGTCTGTTGAGCGCGGAAGGTCGCGCGGCGCTCGAACCGGTCGGCAAGTTCGCCGCCGCCGAGGCTGATGGCCTGTTCATCGCCCGCACCGGCTACACCGGCGAAGACGGCTTCGAGATCATCGTGCCGGAAGGCGAGGCAGTGGCGCTGTGGAATCGCCTGCTGGAGGTCGGCGTGAAGCCCTGCGGGCTCGGCGCGCGCGACACCCTGCGTCTCGAAGCCGGCATGAATCTCTATGGCCAGGACATGGACGAGGACACCACGCCCTGGGAAGCCGCGCTGGCCTGGACCATTGCCCTCGACGAAGGCCGCGACTTCATCGGCCGCGCCGCGCTGGAAGCGCAGAAGGCCGCCGGCGCGCCGCGCCAGCTGATCGGTCTTGTCCTCGACGAGAAGGGCGTGCTGCGCCACGGCCAGACCGTGCGCACCGCCAACGGCGACGGCGAGATTCTCTCGGGCACCTTCTCGCCGACGCTGGGCAAGGCGATCGCGTTCGCCCGCGTTCCGTCCGGCGAACCCGGCGCCATCGCGGTCGACATCCGCGGTCGCGACGTGCCGGTGCGCCAGGTGACGCCGCCCTTCGTGCGCGAAGGCAAGCCGCGCGAGGGCATCTGAAGCAACGGACTCCACTGCTAAACTCGCGCCGCCCGCGACGCCGCAGCGCATCGCCCCCACACCGAACCACGCCTGCCAAGGAGCAGACCCATGAGCGAGATTCCCGGCGACCTGAAGTTCCTGAAGTCCCACGAGTGGGCGCGACTGGAGGACGACGGTCGCATCACCGTCGGCATCTCCGACCATGCGCAGGCTGCGCTGGGTGATCTGGTCTATGTCGAGCTGCCCGGCGTCGGCGACGAGGTCGAGGCCGGCAAGGGCGTGGCGGTGGTCGAGTCGGTCAAGGCGGCCAGTGATGTCTATGCGCCGGTGTCCGGCACCGTGGTCGCGATCAACGAAGAGCTGGCCGACGCACCCGAGACCATCAACGGCGACGCCTACGGCAAGGGCTGGCTGTTCGTGCTGCAGCCCACCGATATCGCCGAGCTGGGCGAGCTGCTGGGGCCGGACGAGTACGAAGAGCTGATCCAGGAGTGATGGTCCATCGCTCCGCGCCAGCGGAGACGGGATCGACGAACGGGGCGCACTGCGCCCCGTTCGCTTTTGTGGAGCCAGTGCTTGATCGGAGCTGTGGCCCGCGGCGATCAATGCTGTTGTTCGGAGACACATGGGTGGCCGTGCCCTCGGCGGCGAAAGCGGGCGGCTGCGGGTGGCGGGATGCATCGAGCCCGCGTCCATGGAGCGCAGGTGCGGCGCGCTCGATCTCGCTCCGGCATGTCCTTGCGCGTGCATCGAAGTGGAGCTCGAAGCGCAGGTCGATGCGCGCGAACCGCGCGCAAGTCTGCGCACTTTTGCGCAAACAGGGCATCGCCACGCGTCTGCGGGATGAATCGAAGCCATGCGTTCGCCACACGTCCGAGGCGTCTGGCTTGCTGCGCATGCGCTCGCGCGATTTCGCCAGCGTCGTTCCCGCAAATCGAGTAATGCCAAGCCTTCCCGCGTTTGGTTCTGGTACTTAGCGAAGCGGAAGAGGTGGCCTCGGGGCGCCCGACGAGGCCTCCTGAGAGCCCGCAAAGCCGCCTGTGCGAACGCTTTCAGCGCGTTCGATGCGCGCACTCTGTTGACACTGCGAAAAGCGCTGATTAGCTTTCGCGCAGCGTGTCAAGAACAGAACACATGGCATCGAACATAGCGAGCCATCGAAACGGCATCCGGCAGAGCGTGCTCTGCAATTCCCTGCAAAGGGAGGTGTCGCGTTCTCTTCGGAAAACACGCTCGCCCGGAACGTCACCGTCATCGGTGCGTCGCCGGATCCGCGGTCCGAACCCGGGCCGCATCACGCAGCTCGCGGCGGCTGCCGCAGCTCTCGCCTTTTGTTTCCGGCGTGGTGGCTTCGATGTCGCCGCGCGTGATCGGCTGGGCGCCCATGGAGTGGGTCCAGACGCGGAACCGGACGCGGTGTCCGGGAGTGGAGTGGTGGCGGAACCGGATGTCCGCGCCGCAGGACGCGTGTTTTGAAGTGTTGCGATCAACCCTGACGAGGAACCCGACGATGGCTATCAAGAAACCTGCTGCGAAGAAGGCCGCTCCGGCCAAGAAGGCTGCCGCCAAGAAGGCTGCGGCTCCCGCCAAGAAGGCTGCTGCGAAGAAGGCGGCTGCACCGGCCAAGAAGGCCGCTGCCAAGAAGGCTGCGCCGGCCAAGAAGGCTGTTGCCAAGAAGGCCGCTCCGGCCAAGAAGGCAGCAGTGAAGAAGGCTCCGGCCAAGAAGGTCGCCGCCAAGAAGGCCGCGCCGGTCAAGAAGGCCGCGGTGAAGAAGGCTCCGGCCAAGAAGGTTGCCGCCAAGAAGGCAGCGCCGGCCAAGAAGGTCGCCGCCAAGAAGGCTGCACCGGCCAAGAAGGCCCCTGCCAAGAAGGCCGCTCCGGCCAAGAAGCCGGCCGCCAAGAAGCCGGCTGCAAAGAAGAAGCCTGCTGCTCCGCTCGTGCCGCCGCCGGCTGCACCTGCTGCCTGAAGTCGCGAGCCTCGTGCTCGCCGGTGAGGCGGCGTTCGCCGCCGCCCTCACGGCAGAACATCAACCCCGGTGCGTCCTGCGCGCCGGGGTTTCTTCTGCGGTGTCGGATCGCGGCGCGTCGCCTTCGCCTCGCCGTCCGACCGTGCAAAGCCACGCCATCCGACTGCTGGGCGCTGACTCAGCGAGCGAGCGGAATGCCAGCATGGCCAGAGCTGGAGGTGCGCGAGCGCTTCAGCGACGGCGCCGGCGCGGCTGTTTGTCGAGCTCCATCCAGTCCTTGCGCGGCAGGCCGAGGAAGCTGTCCAGCGCGGTGGGCAGCAGGCCGCTCTGCAGGCGGCATTCGCAGTTGACCAGGATGGCGATGCCGAACCCGTGCTCGGGCAGGAAGCCGATCAGGCCGCGGTAGCCCTGCACCGCACCGCCGTGGAAGACCAGGGTCTCGTCGGCGTAGTCGAAGACGCGCCAGCCGAGTCCATAGTGCGCGGCGCGCAGCCGTTCGCGCCGCCACGGGACCGAGCGCAGTTCGCTGGGAGTGGCCACGCGCGCCTTCTGGATCTCCTCCAGCAGCGCCGGCGAGAGCACCTCGGGCTGCCGCCCCATCTGCGCCATCAGCCACTGCGACATGTCGCGCGCGCTGGCGTTGACGCCGGCCGCCGGCGGTACGCGGTAGTAGTTCTCCTTCGGACGCAGGGCGACGAAGCGTCCACCGGCCATCACGTGCGGGCGCGCCCAGCTCGGGCTGCCTTCGAGTCCTTCGCGGCCGTAGGTGGCGCCGTACATGCCGAGCGGATGGAAGATCTTCTTCTCGACCAGGTGGGTGAAGAAGTCGCCGGTCACCGCGAAGGCGAGATCGCCGATCAGGCTGAAGGCGATGTTCTGGTAAGCGTAGCAGCGCCCGTCCGGGCACAGCATCGGTGCTTCACCCAGCCGCTGCGCGAGCAGTGGATAGGGCTGGTCGTCCTCCAGCTCGCGATCGAAGGTGTGGAAGCCGAGGCCGACCGTGTGGCTCAACAGGTCGGCGGCAGTGGTGCCCATCGCGGTGTCGGCGCGCGCCAGCGCGAAGGCGGGCAGGTGGTCGGCGACGCGGGTATCCCAGCTCAGTGCGCCCTCTTCGACCAGCAGCGCCGCAAGCGTGCCGGCAAAGGCCTTGGAGAGCGAAGCCAGTCGAAAGGCCGTGTCGGCCTCCACCGTTTCGCTGCGCCCCGCCTGGGTGTGGCCGAAGCCGCGCTCCAGCAGGACGCGATCACCGTGGACAACGCTCACCGCCATGCCGACCACGCCGTACTCGCGCACCAGTCGCTCGGCCAGCCGCTCGATGTCGCGGGCGGTGTCCTCGGCGCGGGTCGCCTGGGCGGTGATCTCGACCGTGGGCTGGCGCACCGGCGCACTGCTCACTTCGGCGGACACCAGCGGCGACAGGCTGGCGAAGGCGAGACCCAGGCCGAGGGCGAGTCGCGATGTCACATGGGGCTTGCGGCGGGGTCGAGTCGGCACGGCGGGTCCAGGCTGGCGCGGCGGTCAAAGCACACGCATTCTAGCCCGCGCGCCCGGCCGCACACCCGCGACCCGGATCCCGTGTTCACGTCCAAGGAGAAGCCATGTCCATCGCGTTCCTGTTCCTGCTGGTGGTGTTCGGCGTCGGCATTGCACTGCTGCTGTGGGCGGTCGGCATCTACAACGGCCTCGTCACCCGCCGCAACGGCTACCGCAACGCCTTCGCCCAGATCGATGTGCAGCTGACCCGTCGTCACGACCTGATACCGAACCTGGTCGAAACGGTGAAGGCCTATATGCAGCACGAGCGCGACACGCTGGAGGCGGTGATCCGCGCGCGCAACAGTGCGATCGGCGGCTTGAACGCAGCCAAGGGCAATCCCGGCGATCCGGCAGCGATGCAGCAGCTGGCCCAGGCCGAAGGCGCGCTCGGTGGCGCGCTGGGTCGCCTGTTCGCGCTGTCCGAGGCCTATCCCGAACTGAAGTCCAGCGCCAACATGGCGCAGCTGACCGAAGAGCTGGCCTCGACCGAGAACCGCGTCGCCTTCGCCCGCCAGGCCTTCAACGATGCGGTGATGGCCTACAACAACCAGCGCGAGGTTTTTCCCGCCAACATCCTCGCCGGCACCTTCAACTTCCAGCAGGCGGCGTTGCTCGGCATCGGCGAGGAGGAGGCGCACAAGCGCGAGGTGCCGAAGGTGCAGTTCTGAGGCATCGAACGAGCGCACGCCCATGAACTTCTTCGAACGCCAGGCCCAGGCCCGCAGCCAGTCGAAGCGGCTTCTGCTGCTGTTCATCGGCGCCGTGTTGGCCATTGTCACGGCGGTCTGCGGCGGCATCTTCCTGCTTCTGCTGATGGGTGCCGATGCCCGCGAGTTGGAGCGGATGGGCGGCGCGCTGGGCGTGCTGCGCGAGTTCAGCGGCCTGCTGCTGTTTACCGCCGCGGTCACCGCCCTGGTGATCGCGGCGGCCTCGCTGTATCGCATCGCCAGCCTGCGCGGTGGCGGTGCGACGGTGGCGCGGGCGATGGGCGGACGGGAGATCTCGGAGGACACCCGCGACCCCGAGCTGCGCCGCCTGCGCAACGTGGTCGAGGAGATCGCGATCGCGTCTTCGCTGCCGGTGCCGGCGATCTTCGTGCTGGAGGACGAGCCCGGCATCAACGCCTTCGCCGCCGGCTATGCGCCCGGCGACGCGGCGGTGGCGGTCAGCCGCGGCGCGCTGATGCACTTGAACCGCGACGAGCTGCAGGGCGTGATCGCGCATGAGTTCAGTCATGTATTGAACGGCGACATGCGGCTCAACATCCGCCTGATGGGCGTGCTGTTCGGCGTGTTGGCGCTGGGCGTGATCGGCGGCCGCGTGCTGGAGCTCACCCGCGGCAGCCGCAGCCGCGACGCCGGTCCGATTGTCGCCGTTGGCCTGGTGCTGATGATCGTCGGCTATGTCGGCCTGTTCTTCGGCCGTCTCATCAAGGCCGCGGTGTCGCGTCAGCGCGAGTTCCTGGCCGACGCCTCGGCCGTGCAGTTCACCCGCCAGACGCACGGCATCGCCGGCGCCCTGAAGAAGATCGGCGGCCTGCCCGCAGGCTCGAAACTGGCCTCGGCCGAGACCGAGGAGGTTGCGCACATGCTGTTCGGCGAGGGCATGGGCTTCGCCGGCCTGTTCGCGACGCACCCGCCGCTGCACGAGCGCATCAAGGCGCTGGAGCCGGGCTTCAACCCGGCCGAGCTGAAGCGCCTGCAGACGCAGTGGCTGGCGAATCCGCCGAGCGGCATGGACGAGGACGTCGCGCTCGGACTGGCCCAGCGCCAGCGCGGCGAGCTGCCGGCGCGCGAGGCGGCGATCGGGCTGCAGGGCGAGCGCGTGGTCGAACAGATCGGCGCGCCCGACGCGCAGGACTTCCTGCGTGCCGGTGATCTGCGCGCGGCGATTCCGCCGGCCATCGAGCTGGCCCTGCAGCAGCCCGAGCGGGCTCAGGCCCTGCTGCTCGGCCTGCTGCTGGATCGCGAGGAGCGCCTGCGCGCGCAGCAGCTGCATGCGGTGCGCGAGCTGCTCGGCGCCGGCGCGGCCGAGGAAGTGCAGGTCGAGTCAGCCCTGCTGATCGGCCTGCACCCGGCGCTGCGTCTGCCGGTGCTGCTGCTGGCGCTGGGCACGGTGCGTCATCTTGGTCGGGTCGGCCAGCAGCGCCTGGTGGATGCCGCCGACGCGCTGATCCACGCCGACGGCGAGCTGGAGCTGTTCGAATACGTCACCGGCCTGCTGCTGACCCGGCAGATCGAGGACAGCATCGATCCGCGCGCGCGTGCCCGCCAGCGCCTGATCAAGCTGAGTGAGGCCGGCGATGCTGCAGCCGACCTGCTGGCGGTGCTGGCCTGGTACGGTCACGACAGCGAAGCCGATGCGCGGCGCGCCTATCTGTCGGCCCTGCACGCGGCGCTGCCGCAGCTGGCGCGGCCCTACACGCCCCCGCAGGACTGGCAGCACCGCCTCGACCAGGCCCTGCCCACGCTCAATCGCGTCGACCCGCCGGGCAAGCGCCTGCTGATCGAAGCCCTGGTCGTCGCCATCACCCACGACCAGCGCGTCAGCCTCGAAGAAGCCGAGCTGCTGCGCGCGGTGTGCGCGTATCTCAGGTGCCCGCTGCCGCCGGTGGCCTGATTAAGAGCCGGGATTGGGGATTCGGGATTCGGGATTCGCTTTGGAGCTGGGATTCGGGATAAGGGATTCGGGATCCGCAAGAGCGCGCAGATCTGGGACTGAGGCAATAGGCGAAGGCCGCGTCGACAGGATTCGAGGAAGCACGCGATGGTCCTGGCTCTTCAACGAATCCCGAATCCCCAATCCCGAATCCCAACGCGCGGCGACCTTCAGCGCGCAGCGATGAAGGCCGCCGCGCGTTCCGCAATCATCACCGTAGGCGCATTGGTATTGCCGCCCACCAGCGTCGGCATCACCGAGGCGTCGACCACGCGCAGGGCGTCGACGCCGCGCACGCGCAGTTCGGAGTCGACGACGGCGGCCTCGTCCTCGCCCATCCGGCAGGTGCCGACCGGGTGGTAGATGGTCTCGGCCTTGCGGCGGATGAAGTCGATGATGCCGGCCTCGTCCTGCACTGAGTCTCCGGGCAGCAGCTCGTGACTGCGGTGCGGCTTGAAGGCCGGCTGGGCGAGGATCTCGCGCGAGAGCCTGACGCACTCGACCATCACCTTGAGGTCGAAGCCTTCGGCGTCGCTCAAGTAGTTCGCGTGGATGCGGATCTTGTCGTTCGGATCGGCCGAGGCGAGTTCGAGATGGCCGCGGCTCTTCGGCCGCAGGAAGCAGGCATGCACCGTGTAGCCGCTGCCCTTGAGCCGGTTGCGTCCGTGGTCGTCGAGCATCGCCGGCACGAAGTGGAACTGGATGTCGGGCCGCGCGTCCTCGGCCAGCCGCGAGCGCAGGAAGCCACCGGCCTCGGCGACATTGCTGGTGCCCGGCCCCTTGCGGAACAGGTAGTACTGCCAGGCCACCGCGATGTCCGAGAGCGTGTCGTAGCTCAGGTCATTGCTGGCCTGGGTGAGCGTGCAGATGTCGAGGTGGTCCTGCAGGTTGGCGCCCACGCCGGGCGCGTCCACGCGCACCTCGATGCCGTGCCGGCGCAGCTGCGCGGCCGGGCCGATGCCCGAGAGCATCAGCAGCTGCGGCGAGTTGAGCGCGCCGCCGCAGAGGATCACCTCGCGCTGCGCGCGCGCCTCGCGCGGGCTTGCGCCCTGCAGGTAGCGCAGGCCGACCGCGCGGCGGCCCTCGAAGATCAGGCCCTGTGCCTGCGCACCGGTGACGATCGTGAGGTTCGGTCGGTCGCGCACCGGATTCAGATAGGCCACGGCGGTCGAGCAGCGCGCGCCCTTCTTCTGGGTGACCTGGTAGTAGCCGAAGCCGTCCTGTTGCGCGCCGTTGAAGTCATCGGTGCGCGCGTGGCCCGCTTGCAGCGCGGCCTCGATGAAGACCTCCGACAGCGGATTGGTGTGGATGTGGTCGCTGACGCTGAGCGGGCCTTCAGCGCCGTGGAAGGCGCTGGCGCCGCGCGAATTGCCTTCAGCCTTGCGGAAGGCGGGCAGGGCGTTCTGCCAGTTCCAGCCGCGCGCGCCCTGCTGCTCCCATGCGTCATAGTCGCGCGCATCGCCGCGGGTGTAGCACATGGCGTTGATCGAGCTGGAGCCGCCCAGCACGCGCCCGCGCGGCCACCACAGGCGACGGCCGCCGAGCTGGGCCTCGGGCTCGGTGCTGTAGTCCCAGTTGGCGTTCTTCTTGCCCACCAGCTTGGCGATGCCGGCCGGCATGTGGATGAAGGGGTGCCAGTCGCGCGGGCCGGCCTCGATCAGCAGCACCTTGCAGTCGCGATCGGCGGAAAGACGGTTCGCCAGCACGCAGCCCGCGGAGCCGGCGCCGACGATGATGTAGTCGTACATGGGGAAGCCTGATGTTGCGCTGCAGCGAGGCGCGGCGCGGGTTTGCGGGGTTTTTGAAGACTGCCCGGACCCTAGACCCCATGCCTAGAGCAAAGACTCGATCCGCGCCGCGGAAGCCGTCCAGCGCGACCAAGGTCGCAGGCCTCACCCCGGATGCAGTATGGTCCGCGCGCTGCAGCACTGGTCCGCCCATCGAGAGCCCTTTGAACCCCTACGCGCCCACTTCCAAGGCAGCACAGTCCGCCCGCGACGACGCCGGCGCCAGCCTTGGCAAGCTCGCCGGCCTGCGCGGGGCGCTGCGCGACTTCCCGCCGCTGATCTGGGCCGCGCTGTATTTCTTCTTCCTGCTGACCGGCTACTACATCCTGCGGCCGGTGCGCGACGCGATGGGCAGCACCCAGAACCTGCAGCTGCTGTTCACCGGCACTTTCATCTGCACGCTGCTGCTGCAGCCCGTTTACGGCGCCATCGTCAGCCGCTACGCGCGACGCGTGTTCCTGCCGCTGGTCTATTTGTTCCTGATCGCTTGTCTGATCGGCTTCTGGTGGATATTCAACCGCGAGTACGCGTGGAAGAACACGGTGTTCTTCATCTGGGTGACGGTGTTCAACCTGTTCGCCGTCAGCGTGTTCTGGAGCTACATGGCGGACGTGTTCCGCAATATCGAGGCGCGTCGGCTATACGGCTACATCGGCGTCGGCGGCACGGCAGGTGCGATCTCGGGTCCGAGTATCACTGCCGCTCTGGTCGGCAGCGTCGGCGTATCGAATCTGCTGCTGATCTCGGCTGTGCTCATCAGCCTCTGCGTCCTGTGCATCCTGCGGCTGGCGCCTTATGCACGCCGGCGCGAGATCGAGGACGGCACGCGTTCCGGCGAGGAGGCCATGGGCGGCTCGATACTCGCCGGTCTGCGCCTTGTCTGGGAGCGGCCCGTGCTGCGCGCAATGGCGGCATTGATGTTTTTCGGCGTAGGCGTCGGCACCCTGCTGTACAACGAACAGGCCGCCATCGCCCGCACCCTGTTCAGCACGGACGCCGAGCGTACCGCCTTCTATTCGCGCCTCGACCTTGCGATCAACCTGATCACCGTACTGGTGCAGGTGTTCCTGACCCGTTTCCTGCTTGTGCGCTACGGCATCGGTCCGCTGCTGCTGATTCCCGCCGGCGCGATCTTTCTCGGCTACTGCCTGCTGGCCGCAAGTCCGCTGCCGCTGTTCGTGGCGATCGTGCAGGTGGCGACCCGCGCGGGTGAGTTCTCGCTGGCCAAGCCCGCGCGCGAGACGGTCTACACACGCGTCGACCGCGAGTCGCGCTACAAGGGCAAGGCCGTCATCGACACGGCGATCTACCGCGCCGGCGACCTTGTCTTCGTTTGGCTGCACAAAGGGCTGGCCATGCTCGGCTCAACAGCCGTGTTCCTCACCGGCGCCGCCTTGGCGGCGGGCCTCGGCCTCGCAGCCTGGTCCCTGATCCGCCTGCAGAAGCAGGCCCTGCCCGAAGAGCAGGCCGCGCAGCGCGTCGCTGAGTCCCGCTGAGCCGGGCTGCTGGCCCGGAATGAGCGCATCTCAGCCCGCGTCGCCGTGAAAGTGTTCTTCGAGCGCCCGGAGTTGGTGCGTCTACGCTCCTTGTAGGAGCCTGCTTGCAGGCGAACGCAGCCTGCGCTTCGAACCAGTCCTGCGGGTCGCGAGCAAGCTCGCTCCTACAAAAAGCCTGCGCACGCGGGGGCGATGACGGATCTCGGTCGAGTGTGTGTTCCTCGCGACGGCGGGCGGAATCTTCCGGCACATCCGCGGCTTCACCGCCGGCCTACAATCGCGGGCTCACCCACACCGTTGCGGAGCCCCCATGCGCCTTATCGCCGCCAGCATCGCGCTCGCGATCGCCTCGCCCTCCTTTGCCGCCGAAGGCATGTGGACCCTCGACAACCTGCCGAAGGCGCAGATGCAGGCCGAGTTCGGCTTCACCCCGACCGATGCCTGGGTGCAGAAGGTGATGCGCTCCTCGGTGCGCCTCGCCGGCGGCTGCTCGGGCAGCTTCATCTCCGGCGATGGCCTGGTGCTGACCAACCACCACTGCATCGTCGGCTGCATCGGCGATCTGTCCAGCGCCGACGAAGACCTGATGCGCGATGGCTTTCTGGCCAAGAGCCGCGCCGACGAGCGCCAGTGCCCCAACTTCGAGATCAATCGGCTGGAGTCGATCAGCGACGTCAGCGGCCGCATCAGCGAAGCGACCAAGGGACTGTCCGGCGAGGCCTTCGCCAACGCCAAGCGCGCCGCGCAGTCGGCGATCGAGTCCGAGTGCGCCGGCGAAGACCGCAACCGCGTGCGCTGCGATGTGGTCGACCTCTACCAGGGCGGCGTGCAGCACCTCTATCGCTACACCCGCTTCCAGGACGTGCGCCTGGCCTTCGCGCCGGAGTTCGCGGCCGGCTTCTTCGGCGGCGACCCCGACAACTTCAACTTCCCGCGCTACAACCTCGACATGGGCCTGCTGCGCGTCTATGAAGACGGCAAGCCGGTCGAGCTGGAGGACTTCTTCCCGCTGAATCCCGAGGGTGCCGCTGAAGGCGAGCTGGTGATGATCACCGGTCATCCGGGCTCGACCCAGCGCCTGCTGACCGTGTCCCAGTTGGAGGCCCTGCGCGACAAGTCGCTGATCGACCGCCTGCTGAGCCTCGCCGAGATGCGCGGCCTGCTGCTGCAGTTCGGTGCGCTGGGCGAAGAGCAGGCCCGGCAGGCGCAGAACGACCTGTTCGGCGTCGAGAACAGTTTCAAGGCCCTGCGCGGCCGCCAGACCACGCTCAACGATCCGGCGGTGTTCGAGGCCAAGCGCAAGGATGAGGAATCGCTGAAGGCCTTCGTCGCCGCCGACCCGAAGCTGAGCGAGGAGATCGGCGACCCGTGGTCGGCGATCGCCGAGGCCACCCGGATCTCGCGCGAGATCGAGACCGCCTACAACATGCTGGAAGGTGCGGGCGGCTTCCGTACCGGCTACTTCGGCCTGGCCCGCACCCTGGTGCGCGGCGCCGATGAGCGTGCCAAGCCGAACGCCGAGCGCCTGCGCGAGTTCGGCGAGGCGGGCCTGCCGCGCGTCGAGCAGGGCCTGTTCGCCGAGCGTCCGCTCTACCCCGACTTCGAGATCGTCAAGCTCGGCTGGAGCCTGTCCAAGCTGCGCGAGGAGCTCGGCGCCGATCACCCGGTCGTGCGTCAGGTGCTGGGCAAGGACAGCCCGCAGCAGCTGGCCGAGCGGGTGATCCGCGGCACGAAGCTTGGCGATGTCGCCGTGCGCCGCGCCCTGTGGGAAGGCGGGGTGGACGCCATCGCCAAGTCGGACGACCCGATGATCGCGCTGGCGCGTGCCGTCGACCCCGCCGCCCGCGAGCTGCGCGCGCGCTACGAGCGCGAGGTGCAGGCGGTGACCCAGCAGGCTGCCGAAAAGATCGCCCGCGCCCGCTTTGCCCAGCTCGGCACGGGCGTCTATCCGGATGCGACCTTCAGCCTGCGCCTCTCCTATGGCGCCGTGCAGGGCTGGGAGTGGGCCGGCGAGACCGTGCCGGCGATGACGCAGATCCGCGGCCTGTACGAGCGCGCCACCGGCTCCGACCCCTACAAGCTGGCGCCAAGCTGGGAGTCCTCGCGCGAGAAGCTCAATCTTGATCTGCCGATGAACTTCGTCAGCACCAACGACATCATCGGCGGCAACTCCGGCAGCCCGGTGATCAATGCCAAGGCCGAGGTGGTGGGCCTGGTGTTCGACGGCAACATCCACAGCCTCGGCGGTGCCTTCTGGTACGACGCCCGCATCAACCGTTCGGTGAGCGTGCACAGCGCGGTGATGATCGAGGCGCTGCGCAAGGTGTACGACGCGGATCACCTGGCGGACGAGATTCTTGAGGGCCGGGAATAGGGAATCGGGAATGGGGAATCGACCCAGTGTTGGTTCCCCGGGGCCTTGTTGAAACGGAAGCCGTGGTAGCAAAGCGGCAGCTGTCGTATCGCCGACGCGCAACCGGGGCGAGGGTGGAGCTCATGGTGGGCCAGGGCCCACCCTATGAGCATCCCCCGCTTTCCGCTTTCCGCTTTCCGCTTTCCGCTCTTGCTCAGGCTTCTGCGAGCAGGAGCCCGCGCTCTTCACGGGGCCCCTGGGGAGCGGCGAGACTCGGCCGATCAGCCCGCAGGGGCGCCGGCAGGGAGGCCGGCGATGTTCGTGACAGTGCAGGGATGCACTGTCCACGAACACCAGCCGAGACTCGCGGACCCTCTGCGCAGGGATGCGCAGAGGGCGCGGACGAGGGGTGGCCTTTCTTTGGCCTACCTTTCTTTGGCCACGCAAAGAAAGGTAGGTCGGGCCGGCCGAAGGACGGACCGAAAGCTCTTGCTCTTCGCTCCGAGCGACGGAGTGACGAAGCAAGACCGGGGCGAGTGTGCAGCTCATGGTGGGCCAGGGCCCACCCTATGACAGCCGGCAGGTCGGGCCGGCCGAAGGACGGACCGAAAGCTCTTGCTCTTCGCTTCAAGCAACGCAGCGAACAAGCGAACCCGAGGCGAGCGTGGAGCTCATGGTGGGCCAGGGCCCACCCTATGCCGCATGCTTTTCCGAATCCCGAATCCCGAATCCCGAATCCCAGCTCTCACATATTCACCGCCCGCCCCCCATCCACCCGCAGTACCTGTCCACTGGTGTACTGCGCGCGCAGCAGGTAGGCGACGGCCTCGGCGACGTCCTCGGGTCTGCCGGGACGCTTCAGCGTGGTCTTGTCGAGCAGGATCTGCTGCTCGGCGCTGGGCTTGCCACCCTCGGGCCACAGCACCGCGCCGGGCGCGACGGCGTTGACGCGGACCTCGGGGCCCAGCTCCCTGGCCAGCGACAGGGTCATCATCAGCAGGGCCGCTTTGGCCATGCAGTAGACCGTGTGTTCGGCCAGCGGACGTTCGGCATAGACGTCCACGAGGTTGACGATGGCGCCACGCGCGGCGCGCAGGTGCGGGGCTGCGGCCTGGCTGAGGAAGAAGGGCGCACGCGCGTTGCTGGCGAACAGGCCGTCCCAGTCCGCCTGCGTCGCGCTGCCGATCGGCGTCGGATGAAAACTCGATGCGTTGTTGACCAGCGCATCGAGGCGGCCGAATCGTGCCAGCGTGGAAGTCACGAGCCGCTCTTCCATGCCGGGGTCGCCCAGTTCCGCCTGCAGCGCGAGCACGCTGCCGGGTCGCACGGCTTCCAGCGCTTCTTCCAGCGCCCGCATTTCGTCGGTCGAGCTGCGGTAGTGCAGGGCGAGGTCATAGCCCTCGGCATGCAGGCGGCGGGCGATCACGGCGCCAACGCGGCGCGCGGCGCCGGTGATCAGCGCCACCGGCGCGCCAGGGAGAGATGCGGACATCGGGGTATCCTTCGAGCGGTCTGGCCGCAGTGTCGATGCTGGCCGCTGAAGATTCCATCACGAGACCCTCCATGATCCCTCTCGACCTGCCGGCGCCCGCGCCCGAGGCGCAGGCCCACAGCGAGCATCTGCGCGCGCTGATCCACGCCGAGATCGCGCGCAGCGGCGGTTCGATCGCGTTCTCGCGCTACATGGAGCTGGCCCTGTACGCGCCCGGCCTGGGCTACTACAGCGCCGGCGCCACCAAATTCGGTGCGGCCGGCGATTTCATCACCGCGCCCGAGCTGGGCGGCCTGTTCGCCGCCTGCGTGGCCGAGGCGACGGCGCCGGTGCTGCGCCGCTACCAGGGCGCGGCCTGCTTCTTCGAGCTGGGTGGCGGCAGCGGTGCGTTCGCATTGAAGGCGCTGCCGGCGCTGGCCGCGCGCGGCGCGCTGCCGGCCGAATACCGCATCCTCGAGCCCAGCGCCGACCTGCGCCAGCGCCAGCGCCAGCGGCTCGAGGCCGAGCTGCCGCCCGAATTGTTTGCCCGCCTGCGCTGGCTGGACCGCCTGCCCGAGGACGACTGGGTCGGCGTGCTGTTCGCCAACGAGGTGCTGGACGCGCTGCCGGCTTCGCGCTTCGTGATGCGCGCCGGCGAGGTGATGGAGCAGCACGTCGAGACCGCGCAAGGTCGCCTGGCATTCTGCGAGCGCGCCGCCGACATGCTGGTCGGCGGCGCGGTGCGCCATCTCGAACGCAGCCTCGGCCGTGGCTTCGGCGAGGGCTACACCAGTGAGCTGCTGCCGCAGCTGCCGTACTGGCTGGATGCGGTCTGCGCCTCGCTGGCCGAGGGCCTGGCCCTGTTCGTCGACTACGGCTACCCGCGCGCCGAGTTCTACCTGCCCGAGCGCGCGGACGGCACGCTGCTCTGCCACTACCGCCATCGCGTGCATGCCGATCCCTTCCATCTGCCGGGGCTGACCGACATCACCGCCTCGGTCGACTTCACCGCGCTGGCCGAGGCTGGTCAGCACGCTGGCTTCGAGCTGGCCGGCTACTGCAGCCAGGCCGCCTTCCTGCTCAACAACGGCCTGCAGCAGCACGTCGAAGCCGGTGCCGGCGACACCCTGAGCCAGCACCGTCTGGCGCTGGAGTCCAAGCGCCTGATCCTGCCCGCCGAGATGGGCGAGCGCTTCCAGGTGATGGGGCTGGTGCGCGACGTCGATTGCGAGGCGCAGTTCGCCTTCGGCGACCTGAGCCACCGCCTGTGAACCTGCGCGACTGGTTCGAGCGGCATCGGTTGCCGCTGCGCCGGCTGTGGGTGTTCGGACTGGTCGCCTATCTCGGCGTGATCGCGCTGGCCTCGCTGCTGCCCCCGCCCGAGCTGCCGATGGACCCGGGGCGCTACGACAAGCTCTGGCATGCGGCGGGCTATGCGCTGGCCGCGCTGCTCTGCGTGCCGCTGTGGCGCAGCGCGCGCGCCCTGCTGCTGGCTGGCCTCGCACTGCTGGGCTACGGCCTGCTGCTGGAGCTGCTGCAGGCGCAGACCGCGGCGCGCAGCGGCGACTGGCTGGATGCCCTGGCCAACGGCTCGGGCGTGGCGATCGGCCTGCTTGCGGCGTTGACGCCCTGGCGCGGCTGCCTGCAGCAGCGCGATACGCCAGGGCCGGAGTAAGCACAGGGCAGGTCGGAGACGCCCCGATGGCGGCGCGGCGCTTGCATCGTCAGGCTGCACCCTCTGCCCGCGAGCGCACTCCCCCGGCCATGATCAAGGCCATCCCCATCCGCCTGGTTCGCCCCGGCATGTGGTTTCACCGCCTCGGCGGCGATGGCACGCATCCGGTGTTCGTGCGCCATTCCTTCCTGCTCACCGCGCAGGAAGTCGACGTGCTGCGGCGTGGCGGCGTCGAGGACATCCTGATCGACACCGCGCGCGGACTGGACTGCCCGGACTGGCCGCCGCCGGACTCCCCAGCGGATGCGCACGCGATCGACGCGCAGGACGCATCGGACGACTTCAACCAGCCGCCGGCCGCGCCAGCGAGCGATGCTCCGGGAGCCAATGCGCCGAGCGACGCCGCTCCCGAGCCCGCGGCCGGTGAGGACTTCGCGGCCGCCGCCGCGCCGACCGAGTCAATTGCGGATGGCGCGGACCAGGCTTCTGGCATGCAAACACCCGCCGCCCGACGCAGCCAGCGCACCATCGAAGCCGAGCTGCGCTCCGCGCAGAAGCTCTGCTTCGCCGCCAAGGAAAAGATGGTCGAGCTGTTCGGCGAGGCCCGCATGGGCAGGGCGGTGAGTCCTTCGGCGGTCGAGCCCCTCGTCGAGGAAATCAGCGCCTCGGTCATCCGTCACCCGGACGCCCTGATCAGCGTGGCGCGCCTGAAGCGCCATGACGACTACACCTATCTGCATTCGGTTGCGGTGTGTGCGCTGATGATCGCGCTGGCGCGGCAGCTGCGGCTGCCGGACGCGCAGGTCCGCGAGGCCGGCATCGGCGGCATGCTGCACGACATCGGCAAGGCGGCGATGCCGCTGCAGGTGCTGAACAAGCCGGGCGCGCTGACCGACGACGAGTACCGGATCATGAAGGCCCACCCGGTGCGCGGCTACGAGATGCTGAAGGAGGGCGGCGGGGCTTCGGCGGCAGCGCTGGAGATCGCCCTGCATCACCACGAGAAGTTCGATGGCTCCGGCTATCCGCACGGGTTGGCCGGCGAGGACATCGACCTGCTCTCGCGCATGGGTGCGGTCTGCGATGTCTACGACGCGATCAGCTCGAACCGCCCGTACAAGAAGGCCTGGAGCCCGGCCGAATCGGTGCGCCGCATGGCCGCCTGGAAGGGCCACTTCGATCCGCAGGTGTTCAACGCCTTCGTCAAGTCGATCGGCATCTATCCGGTCGGTGCGCTGGTGCGCCTGCAGTCGGAACACCTGGCCGTGGTCACCGAGCAGAACGAGAGTTCGCTGCTCACGCCCAGGGTGCGGATCTTCTACAACGCCAGAAAGCGCGAGCCGGTGTTCATGCGCGAGATCGACCTCGCCGCGCCCAGCTGCGCCGACCGCATCGCCGGCATCGAATCACCGGAGGTCTGGAACTTTCCGCAGCTGGAGAAGCTGTGGATGCCTGGGTAGAGCCGGGATTGGGGAGCGAAGAGGCGCGCTTGCGGACCACGGGTCCGCGCGCTGATGAGCGCCCGAGCGCCGTGCGCGAGGGCCAGGAATCGGGATTCGCAAAAGCTGCCCGAGGCGAGGTTCAGGGCGGCCCACCCATCGTGGGCGTCGCGTCGGGTTGAGGCTGTCTACGTTGTGCGAACGGTGTCGCGGGAGATCAGGGTTGCTGGGCTCTTCCCCAATCCCTAGTCCCCAATCCCCAACTCCCGCTTCACCGCAGCGATCCGCGCGCGCTTCAGCGCCTCGCCCACCGCCGGACCCTTGAGCCCCGTCAGGTCGAGGTCACGGGCCTGCACGGCCAGCGCGGCGCGGTGGCAGCGGTCGAGCAGGGTGCGGTTGGGGTAGGGCGCATCGGCAAGGCCGGCGCGGCCGCGCTTGTCGATCTCGCAGACCCAGCCGATCTGGGCGATGCGCTCGGGCCGGCGGTAGCCGTCACAGCGCTGGATGAGTGACTCGATGCTGGTCGCGCGCATCTCGTGCAGGCGATGAACGTTGAGATGTTCGCGGCAAGCGTGCAGGGCCAGATCGCGGGCGTCGACGGGCACACGCAGCCGCTCGCAGACGGCGCGGATCGGCTCCAGCCCGCGCTGCTCGTGGGCGATGTGTTTGGGCAGCTCATCTGTGGGCGTCAGCGCCTTGCCGAGGTCGTGCACCAGCGCCGCGAAGGCGATCTGCGCATCGGCGGGCTGCAGCCGCGCGGATTGTTCAAGGCACAGCTCGATATGCAGGCCGGTGTCGACCTCGGGGTGGTATTCCGGCCGCTGCGGTACGCCGTAGAGCGCATCGACTTCGGGCAGCAGTCGGGCCAGCGCACCGCACTCGCGCAGCACGCGCAGCAGGGCCTGCGGGGCGGGTTCTGCCAGACCGCGCGACAGCTCCTTCCACACCCGCTCGGGCACCAGATGGTCGACCTCGCCGTCCGCCACCATTTGCCGCATCAGCGCCAGCGTTTCGTCGGCGACGCGGAAGCCCAGTGGCGCGAAGCGCGCGGCGAAGCGCGCCACGCGCAGGATCCGCACCGGGTCTTCCGCGAACGCCGGTGACACATGTCGAAGCAGGCGCGCTTCGAGGTCGGCGCGGCCGCCCCAGGGGTCGATCAGGCGGCCATCGGGCGCCAGCGCGATGGCATTGATCGTGAGATCGCGGCGCTGCAGGTCCTCGTCCAGCGTCACCGAAGGGTCGGCGTCAACGACGAAGCCGCGGTAGCCGCGCCCGGACTTGCGCTCGGTGCGTGCCAGCGCGTACTCCTCGCCGGTGGCCGGATGCAGGAACACCGGGAAGTCGGTGCCGACCGCGCGGAAGCCCAGATCCTCCATCGCTGCCTGGGTGCTGCCGACGACGACCCAGTCGCACTCGCCGACGGGCAGGTCGAGCAGCTGGTCGCGGACAGCGCCGCCGACGAGATGGGTACCGGAGGGTACGGGAGCAGGGCGTTCGGGAAAGCGTGTCATGGCCGGCATGGTAGCGAGCGCAGGGCCTGTCCTGCGCTGTCAGCTTCCTGCGCAGACGTGGAGCAGCCGACCGCGGCGCGGAACTCGTTGACATGGATTCCACGCCGCGCCTACTTTGCCTTCACGCAAGCCGCGTCCGTCACGGGGGTGTCGGATGAACGGTGAACCCGGACCGGGCCACCCGCACGCCAGCTATCGCATCGCCATCATCGGTTCCGGCCCCGCCGGCCTGAGCGCGGCCGCGCGCGCGGCTGAAATCGACGCCGCCGAACGGCCCGGGCAGCCGCCCAGTCACGTCCTGCTCGAAGCCTCGGACGCCCACGCGCGCACCATCCAGCGCTACCAGAAGGGCAAGTTCGTGATGGCCGAGCCCGGCTTTCTCGACCTGCGCAGCCCGCTGCGCTTTCGCGCCGGCACGCGCGAAGCCGTGCTGGCGGCCTGGGCGCAGGGCATCGAGAGTCTCGGCGTCAACATCCGCTATCGCGCTGAAGCAGCGTCCATTCGCGGCCAGCGCGGCGCCTTTGAGATCCGCTTGAAGGATGGCAGCACGGTCGGCGCGGAGCATGTGGTGCTGGCGATCGGCCTCGAAGGACAGCCCAACCGTATCGGGGCGCCGGGCGAGGACTGTGGCCTGGTCCACTACCAGCTCGACGATCCCGAGGCCTGGCGCGGCGAGACCATTGTCGTGGTCGGCGCCGGCGATTCGGCGATCGAGAACGCGCTGGGCCTGTCGCGCCACAACGCCGTGCACATCGTCAATCGCCGCGAGGAGTTCTCGCGCGCCAAGGAGGGCAACCTCAACGCGGTGCTGCGCGCGATCAACGACCGCGGTCTGGATTTCCACTGCCACTACCGCGCCACCGTCGAGCGCATCGAGCCGGCCGGCAGCGATGGCCTGGGTGCGATCGTGCTGAACACGCCCGAGGGCCAGCGCCGCATCGCCTGCCACAAGGTGCTGGCGCGGCTGGGCGGCACGCCGCCACGCAAGTTCCTGGAAGCCTGCGGCATCGCCTTCCCCAGCGATCGCCCGGACGCCCTGCCGACGCTGGACCCGCAGTACCAGAGCAGCGTGCCGGGCCTGTACGTGATCGGATCGCTGGCCGGCTTTCCGCTGATCAAGCAGGCCATGAACCAGGGCCAGGATGTGGTCGACAGCATCCTCGGCCGCGCTGTGCGTCCAGTCGACCATGTGCTGCTGGCCCTGCAGTTCGCGGGCCTGCCCTATGTGGCCGAGGTCGAGGAGATCCTCGCCCTGTACCAGCAGCGCGTGCCGATGTTCCGGCGCATGAATGCGCTGGCCTTCCGCGAGCTGCTGATCGAGAGCCGGCTGATCGTCAGCTTCGGCGATGCCGACAGCGTGCAATCAGCGCGCGCTCAGGTGGACAAGGGCGTCGCTGCGCGCCGCGCTGAGCAGCGCGCCCGGCGCGAGGCCCAGCTGGAGCAGATGCGCCGTGCCGGCGAGACGCCCAGCGAAAGTGATCTCGCCGAGCCGCCCGAGCCGCGCGCCACCGAGGTGCTGGAGGCCGGCAGCGTCCTGTTCCGCACGGGTGACTACAGCAACGGCTTCTACACCGTGCTGGAAGGCGAGGTGCGCCTGCGCCACGGCGGCAGCAGCAGCGAGCTGGTCCTGAAGCCCGGGCAGTTCTTCGGCGAGATGAGCCTGATCTCGGGGCGGCCGCGCAGCGGCGACGCCTTCATCGGCGCCGACACCATCCTGATCGAGACGCCGCGGCGGACGATGGTGAAGCTGCTCAACTCCAATGATGAAGTCCGCGCCGGCGTCGACTGGATTTTCATCGTGCGCGCCCTGCAGGGCCAGTTCGCGCCCGCGCTGCCGGTGGCTGATCTGAGGAGCATCGCGCAGGCCGCCAAGGTGCGCAGCTTCGCCGCCGGCGAGCTGCTCTACAGCGAAGGCGAGAGCGGCGACTGCCTGCACCTGGTGCGCAGCGGCACCATCGCCCTGACCCGCGGCGGTGCCCTGGTCGGGCATGCGCAGAGCGGCCAGCTGTGCGGGCAGATGGCGCTGATGGGCGATCCGCTGCGCCGCGAGACCGCGCGCGCGGCGGTGCGTACCGAGACCATCCAGCTTGGCCGCGCCGAGTTCCTGGAGCTGCTGAAGAAGGATCCGCAGCGGGTCGGCGCCCTGCAGTCGGCGACCAGCCAGCAGCTGCGCAACTTCTCGGTGCTGGAAGCTCTGCCCGAGGGCGGCGAGCTGGTCTCCTTCCTGATGGCCGAGGGTCTGGGTGAGGCGACCAACGCGCTGCTGATCGACGAGTCCCTGTGCGTGGGCTGCGACAATTGCGAGAAGGCCTGCGCTGACACCCACGGCGGACTGTCGCGACTGGACCGGCACCGTGGCCGCTCGCATGCGGCGGTGCAGGTGCCGATCTCCTGCCGGCACTGCGAGCACCCGCACTGCATGAAGGACTGCCCGACCGATTCGATCCATCGCGCAATCGGCGGCGAGGTGTTCATCGACGACCGCTGCATCGGCTGCGGCAACTGCCAGACCCACTGCCCCTACGGCGTGATCCGCATGGAGTACGCCGCGCCGAAGAAGCCCAGCCTGCTCAGCTGGCTGCTGTTCGCGACCGGCCACGGGCCCGGCGAAGACGCCAGTGCCTTACCCGACAAGGCGGCGAAGGCGGCCGGCAAGAAGGCGGTCAAATGCGACGCCTGCCAGGGCATCGATGGTGGCCCCGCCTGCGTGCGGGCGTGCCCGACCGGTGCCGCGGTGCGCACCTCACCCGCGGGTTTCGCCGCACTGGTCGAGAAGCGCCTGCATGGCTGAGTCCGGCGCCAGCTTTCTTGGGCCTCAAGCGTGGCGCTACGCGGCCTGGGCGAGCGTTCTGTGCGTCGCCTCGATCGCGCTGTATGTCTCACAGCCGGCCAGCTTGCCGCCCAACGGTGGCAGCTGGCAGGGCTATGTGCTGGGCACGCTGGGCGCGCTGCTGATCCTGTGGCTGGCCCTGCTCGGCCTGCGCAAGCGGCGCTACCGCAGCACGCTCGGCACCGTGCAGGGCTGGGTCGCCGCGCACGTGATGTTCGGCCTCGCCCTGCTGGTGGTGGCGACGCTGCACAGCGCGTTCCAGCTCGGCTGGAATGTTCACAGCCTGGCCTATGTGTTGATGTGCATCGTGATCGCCAGCGGCGTCTACGGCCTCTACGTCTACCTGCGCCTGCCGCGTCGCTTGGCGGCCGTGCATGCGGGCCGTCGCCGCGAGGACTGGCTGACGGCGCTCAACCGCATCGACGACGAGATGCGCCGCGCTGCCCAGCAGGCCGATGCCACCACGCTGGCCGTGGTTGAAAGCGCGATCGACCGCACCACGCTCGGTGGCGGCGTGCTGGCCCAGGTGCTGGGCCGCGACCACTCGCGCATGCTCGATCCAGCCGCCCAGCCGGCGGGCTCGCGCACCTGTTCCAACCGCTTCCAGCAGCCGCTGCTGGACTACCTTGCCGCGCGCGTGCCGCAGGCGCGCAAGCGCGACGAGGCGGCAGCGCTGCAGGGCCTGCTGGGCCTCGCCGCGCAGCGCGCGCGCGCGCTCGCGGTGCTGCGCGCCAGTGTGTCTCTGCAGGCGCGTCTGCAGCTGTGGCTGTACCTGCATATCCCGCTCACCATCGGCCTGATCGCAGCGCTGCTGGTGCACATCCTCACCGTGTTCCTGTACTGGTAGGCCGCCGTGCTGATCCTGCTGCGCCGGGTGTACCGCGATCGCAAGGGCGCCGAGACCCTCGTCGAGGCCAGCCATGAGGGCGGGCTGATCACGCTCGGCCACCGCAACGACCAGACCCTGCCCCTGCACGACCCCTCGATCGCCGCCCGCCACCTGACGATCAAGCCGCTGGGCAGCGGCCGCTTCTCGCTGCGCTGCGTGGGCGCCGCTCGGCTGCAGCGCGAGGGTGAGAGCCTGCAGCGGGTGGTGCTCAGTCCCGGCGAGTCGATCGACATCGGTGCCCAGCAGCTGCGCGTGATCGAGCCGCCCGCCGGCTTCAATGGCGCCCTGCAGCTCACCCAGGTCGAGCAGGACCAGGCCTTCGGGCCGGCCACGCATTTCCAGATCGAGCTGAAGCAGACCCGCCTGCCAATGCGCCGGCTGGCTTGGGCCAGCGCGGTGCTCGCGCTGCTGCTGCTGGCGCTGCCGCTGGCCGGTTACTTCAATCCTGCGCTCGGCGGCTGGCTGCGTGCGCACACGCCGCTGCTGTCGGATGCGGTGTGGTCGAGCGGGCCGCTGGCCAATGCCCACCACACGCTGGAGATCGACGTCGACTGCAATGCCTGCCATCTGCGCCTGTTCGAGACCACGCCCGACCGCGGCTGCCTGGACTGCCACGAAGGCCTTCCCGGCCATGTCGATCTGGCTGCGCTGACGGTGCCGAGGCTGGAGGACGCGCATTGCGCCGGGTGCCACAAGGAGCACAACGAGCCGGCCATGCTGGTGCGCGAGGACACGGCCCTGTGCGTCGACTGCCATCGGGCGCTTCCCGAAGTCGCCACCCATCGCGGCATGGCCCGCGCGGAGCAAGCCTTCGCACTGGCGGTGACCGGCTTCACCGCCGATGCGCATCCGCCATTCCGCCTCAGCCTGCTGCGTTTCGATGCGAGCTCGTCGCTCTGGTCGACCGAGCGCATCCGCCCTGAGCCCGCTCCGCCGCCGCGCGAGAGCTCGAACCTGAAGTTCCCGCACGACGTTCATCTCGACGCCAAACGCGTCTACGTGCGCGGCGAGGGCGACCGCGCGCTGGGCTGCGTCGACTGCCACACCCTGAACGTCGACGGCGAGCATTTCGAGCCGATCACCATGGAGAACAGCTGCCGCAGCTGCCATGGCCTCGGCTTCGACGAAGACGAGCCCGAGCGCCAGCTGCCGCATGCGGCGGTACGCGCGGCCGTGCTCGCGCTGGAGGAGCACTACATCCGCCAGTTCGCGGATACCGCCAAGACCATCGAAGTCGGCCAACGCAATCGGCGGCGCCCCGCGCAGGCCGAGCGCGATCCCTGCCCCGAGGGCATCCTCGCCTGCGGGCGCGAGCGCGCCGAGCTAGAAGCGCACAACCAGTTCACCCGCTCCGGCTGCGTCACCTGCCACGAAGTCGCGGTGCATCCCGAGCGCAGCGTCTACGAACGCTGGCAGATCCTGCCGGTGCGCCTGGTTGCCGATTTCCATCCGATGGCGCGCTTCGACCACGTCGCGCACCTGACCCGGCGCGACACCCTGGCGCAGGACGACGCCACCTGTCTGGGATGCCATGCGGCCGCCGTATCCAGCAGCAGCAGCGACGTGCTCATGCCGGGCGTGCAGAACTGCCTCGACTGCCACAGCGAAGAGCGCGGCAAGCAGAACGTGCAGCTGGCCTGCACCGGCTGCCACGGCTTCCATTTGCCGGGAGCGACGCCGATGCAGGCCGCGCTGCCCGATTCACACCCGACCGCGCCCGCGGCGGCAGGAGGTGGGGAATGAAGCGCTTCGCGTCGCCAAGGTTCTTCGAGCCGCAGCATCAAGCGCTCGTCAGTGCGCGGGACTTCGATCGGCAGGATCCAGCCTGCGTCAGTGCGCAGGCCACGGTGGGCCAGGGCCCACCCTATGACGGCATCAAGCCCAACGCATGCGCAGCGCCGATGGCTTCAACCAAATGCGTGGCCCACGCCTCGGCGCCGAGTACCTCAATGCTCGCCTCGATGACCCGACTCAAGCGACGCATAGGGTGGGCCCTGGCCCACCGCAGCTCGACGCTCGCCGCGGTCCCCGCCTTCGATGGCGCGCCCGCACGATCCGGTGTTTCCCGGGCTGCGGACTCGGTTGCAGGCGGCTGCGCCCGGCCATCGATGTGGTCGTTGCCGAACAACGCCGGGTATCGCGAAACCTCGGTAGGCCAGCGCCCACCCGATGTGCGCCTTTGGCTGTTCGCTCTGCTCGCTGGATTTGCCGGCCTCGCCTGCGCATCCGACCCCTTGCCCGAACGCGAGGGCCGTCTGCGCGGACAGGGCGTGGGATTCGCGAGCGACGCCCCGCAGCTGCGCGCCGCCCCTGTCTCGCCGGGCTGCGCCAGCTGCCTGCAGACCGCCGGCGTCGAAGCCTCGCAGGCGCTGAGCGCCGCCGACGTGGGTCAGGTCATCGCCCAGGCCGTGGCGCAGGCGCGTGCCGGCAATGCCGTTGCCACCATTGCGGTGGTCGACCGCGTCGGCAATGTGCTGGGCGTCTACGCGATGTCCGGCTCTGCGCGGGATGTGCGGGTGGCAAGCACGCCTGCCGGGGCGCCAACGATCGATGGTGGGCTTGAGGGCATTGTCCTGCCCGCCGCCGTGGGCGGCCCCGCGCTGGCGGCGATCGCCAAGGCCGTGACCGGTGCCTATCTGTCCAGCGGCGGCAACGCGTTCAGCACCCGTACCGCCAGCCAGATCGTGCAGCAGCATTTCAATCCGGGCGAGGTCAACCAGCCCGGCGGCCCGCTGTTTGGCGTGCAGTTCAGCCAGCTGGCCTGCTCGGATTTCATGCGCCGCGCGAGCCTGATGCAGGGCATGACCGGGCCGAAGCGTTCGCCGCTGGGCCTGTCGGCCGATCCGGGCGGCTTTCCTCTCTACAAGCAGGGCGTTCTGGTCGGCGGCGTCGGTGTGAGTGCCGATGGGGCCTACACGCTGGACGCCAGCGTCGCCGACTTCGACCAGGACCTGGACGAGCGGATCGCACTCGCCGCCACGCTGGGCTTCGAGGCGCCGCGCGACATCCAGGCCGGTCGCATCACGGTCGAAGGCAAGGTGCTGCGCTACAGCGATACGCAGGCCTCGGAGCTCGCCGGCGGCGTGGGTTCGGCCAGTTTCGCCAGCCTCGGCGCGGGGGCCGGCGTGCTGCTCGACGTGCCCGGCTACGGCGGCGGCCTGCTGCGACCCGGCACCGCTTTCGGGCTGACCGAGTCCGGCCTGCGCGCGGCGCCCGCCGCGGACTTCGACGGCCGCGAGGCCTTCGTCTGGGTCGATGCAATGGATGCACCGCGTCACCCTCCGCGTGCCGGCAGCGAAGCGACGGCAGCGCTGAGCGAGGCGGACGTGCGCGCGCTGCTGTCCGAAGCCCTGGCGGTCGCGGACGCCAGCCGCGCCCAGATCCGCCGGCCGCTGGGCTCGAACGCGCGGGTCTCGATCGCCGTGGTCGACAGCCGCGGCGAGATCCTCGGCATGGTGCGTTCGCGCGACGCGCCCGTGTTCGGCGCCGACGTCTCGCTGCAGAAGGCGCGCTCGGCGGCCTTCTTCAGCGCAGCGGATGCGGGCGACTTCATTCGCGCGCTGGCCGAGCCCACCGTGCTGCTGAATCCGGATCTCACGCTGCGCCGCACGATCGATCTGCGGTCCAGCGCCTCAGCTTTCGAGGCTTTCCTTGGCCGCGCCGCGCTGGATGGCAGCATCGCCTTCTCGGCGCGGGCGATCGGCAACCTGGCGCGGCCCTTCTACCCGGACGGCATCCTCAGCGCCGCGCCCGGTCCGCTGTCGGCGCCGCGCGGCCAGTGGAGCCCCTTCGCCACCGGCTTCCAGCTCGATCTCGTGCTGAACGGCATCGTCCAGCACGTCGCCCACACCGCCGGCCTGCCGGGCTTCGCCAACGACACGCCGGACAACTGCGCGGGCGTCGCCCTGGGCAGCGGCGCATCCACCGTCGCATCGCGTCAGCTCGCCAACGGCCTGCAGATCTTCCCCGGCGGCGTTCCGGTCTACCGCGGTGATCGTCTGGTCGGCGCGGTCGGCGTGTCCGGCGACGGCATCGACCAGGACGACATGATCGCCTTCCTGTCGGTGCAGCGCGCGAGCGCGCGTTCAGGTTCAAGCCTTGGCAACGCGCCGCCTGCACGACGTGCGGACCAGCTGGCGCCGCAGGGCGCGCGTCTTCGTTACGTGCAGTGCCCCTATGCGCCCTTCCTCGGCTCGAACGCGCAGAACGTCTGCGCCGGACTGTGAGCACCGCCATGGCCGCTGCCCATCCCGTGCTGAAGCGTTCCCTGATCGCACTCGGCGTTCTGCTTGGCCTGCTGGCCGCGCAGCGGCTGCAGGCGCAGGCCGAGCTGCCGAAGGCTGACGGCTTCGAGCCAAGCGCTCAGGACACGATCGAATCCGCGCCGCCCGCCTTCAGCCGCAGCCGCGTCCCCGACTGCGAGCCGCTGAAGGCCGAAGACCTGCGCGTGCGCGCGCGTCGTCGCCCGGGCGATGCCGGCCTCGACTGCGTGCCGACCTATGACGAGGCCGCCGACCCGCGAACCCGCGCCCGCCTGCGCGACGAATCGCAGATCGAGCCGCGCGTCGATCACGGCCTACCCTCGCCGCTGGGCGCGCAGGCGCCCGAGATCGTGCCGGTGCCCGACCGCTGGCGCATCGTCGATGCGCTCTACGGCGAGAACCTGTGGGACCCCTACAACCGCAACGTGCTGAAGGGCGACAAGCCGGTCCGCAACGGCGACGAGTTCTTCTCGGTCACCGCGATCTCCGACACCGTGCTGCAGACCCAGCGCTCGCCGACGCCGGTCGGCTTCCAGAGCACCGATCGACCCGGCTCGAACGACGTGTTCGGGCAGTCGCGCCAGGAGGTTTTCGTCGAGACCCTGCTGGTCGAGCTGGTGTACCTGAAGGGCAATACGGTGTTCCGTCCGCCCGACTACGAATTTAGGCTGACCCCGGCCTTCCAGTACAACCGCGTCGATCTTGAGGAAACGCTGGCGCTGAACGTCGATCCGCGCCGCGGCACGCGCCGCAGCGATCGCCACTTTGGCCTGCAGGCGGCGTTCTACGACTACCACCTGCGTGACGTGTCGGAGAATTACGACTTCGACAGCGTGCGCGTCGGCATCCAGCCGATCACCGCCGATTTCCGCGGCTTCCTGTTCAACGACCTGCCGCTGGGCGTGCGCCTGTTCGGCACCCGCAAGAACAACGTGCTGCAGTACAACCTCGGCCTGTTCCGGCGCCTGGAGAAGGACACCAACAGCGGCCTGAACGACCTCGGCGAGTCGCCGCGCAAGGACGACGTGTTCATCGCCAACCTGTACTGGCAGGACCTCGGCAAGCTCGGCCTGACCTCGCAGTTCGCCTTTCTCTACAACCGCAATCGCGAGGACGGCGAGTTCTACTTCGACCGCAATGGCTTCATCGCGCGGCCGGCGAGCTTTGGTGATGAGCGTCCGCGCCGCTACGACGTCGGCTACTTCGGCTACAGCGTCGATGGCCATATCGATCGGCTCAACCTCAGCGGCAGCGCCTACTACGCCGCCGGTCGCGAGAAGAACGGCGCCTTCAGCAGCGCGCCCTCGGACATCCGCGCGGCCTTTGCTGCGGCCGAGCTGTCGATGGATTTCTCCTGGATCCGCCCGCGCCTGTCCCTGCTGTATGCCAGCGGGGATTCCGATCCCTTCGACAACCGCTCCGAAGGCTTCGATGCGATCTTCGAGAACCCGCTGTTCGCCGGCGCCGACACCAGCTACTGGATCCGCCAGTCGGTGCCTCTGGTCGGCGGCGGGCGCGTCGCGCTGTCCGGCCGCAACGGCCTGCTGAACTCGCTGCGCTCCAGCAAGGAGCAGGGCCAGAGCAACTTCGTGAATCCGGGCCTGCATCTGGTCGGCGCCGGCGTCGATCTGGATCTCACGCCCGAACTGCGGCTGTCCTTCAACGCCAACGGCCTGTGGTTCGATGCCACCGAGGTGCTGGAAGTCGCGCGCCAGCAGCCGGACATTCCGCGCCGCATCGGTACCGATGTCTCGGCGGCCGTGATCTGGCGACCCTTCATGACCCAGAACGTGGTGCTGCGGCTGTCCTACGCGGCCCTGCTGCCCGGCAGCGGCTACCGCGCCCTGAACCCCGACCAGGGACGCCCGCACTCGCTGCTGGCCAACCTGATCCTGACCTACTGACGAGGGCGATCATGATCGCGCAGACATTCGCGGTGATTCGCTCCATGCAGCGCATCCGGGCGTGCATGGGTTGGGTCTTGACTCGCCGCAGCTCCAAACGCACCTCGGTCGACGTCGATGCGGCTGCCATCAAGTGTCCGAGCTGTGAGCCCCTCTCCC
>NZ_CALART010000011.1 GCF_937888285.1 uncultured Aquimonas sp. | reverse complement strand
GCCTGGTCGAACACGCCGGCGGCCTTGGCCTCGGCATGGGCCTGCTCGAACACGGCTTCGAGTTCGTCGAGCGGATCGCCTAGCGGTGCTGCGAGTGCAGGCGCTGCGGCGGCCTGGTCGAACACGCCGGCAGCCGTGGCTTCGGCATGGGCCTGCTCGAACGCGGCTTCGAGCTCGTCGAGCGGATCGCCCAGCGGCACTGCGAGAGGTGCGGGCGCGCTGGGCTCGGGGGCTGCGGCAGACGTGGGCGCCACCCCGGGCAGTGCTTCGGCCGTGCTGCTCGCTATCGCAGGCGCGGGCGCGGGCGCAGCGGGCTCGCCGAGCAGGGCGTCGAAGTAGTCGTCGAGTACGGGTTTGCCGCTCATGGCGTCGAGCCTCGGGGTTCGGCTGCGGCCACCGCTTTCAGGTCGGCGGTGACCAGCCAGTCGGTCAGGCGCAGATAGGCGCTGGCGCCGCGCGCGCTGGCGCCCAGCGAGGCCGGGGTCAGCGCCTGCCGGCTGGCCTCGCGCAGGCGGGTGTCGACCGGGATCTCCTGTCCCAGACCGCATCGCCGTGGCGCGCGCGCAGTTCGGCGAGGCTGTCGACGGCGGCGCGGGTGCGCTTGTCGTACAGGGTTGGAACGATCCGCGCCGGCACCGGCGTGCCGCGTGAGCGCTGCACCATGGCGGCGGTGCGCAGCATCGCGTTCAGCCCGTGCAGGGCCAGCGGTTCGGTCTGGGTGGGGATGATCAGCGCGTCGGCGGCGGCGAGTGCGGCCACCATCAGCACGCCGAGGGTCGGCGGGCAGTCGAGCAGGGCGTAGTCGTAGCGGTGCTGGCCGGCGAAGGCCCGCACCAGGGCGCGCCCCAGACCATGGCGCGTGGCGCTCTGGCGCTCCAGCGTCGCCAGCGCAGGCTGGCCGGCGAGCAGGTCGAGGCCGGGCTGGCCGCTGGGCCGGGTCAGGGTCACCAGCGGCGGCGGCGCCTCGGCGAACAGCTCGTACACGCCGGGTGGGGCGGGCTCCTCTGGCACTTCCAGCCAGCGCGACAGCGAGGCGTGCGGATCGAGGTCGACCAGCAGGGTGCGGAAGCCGCGCTCGGCCAGGCAGGCGCCGATCGCCAGCGTCGAGGTGGTCTTGCCGACGCCGCCCTTCTGGTTGGCGATGCACCAGGTGCGCATGCGCTCAGCTTCCTTCCGGTGGTGGTGCCAGCGCGTCGTCCTCGCCGTTGCTGCGGGCGAGGATCACCAGCACCACGCGGCGGTTGGCGTTGCGCCCGGCTTCGCTGGAGTTGTCGGCCACCGGCTGGAACTCGCCGTAGCCGACCACGGTGACCCGGCCCGGCGCCAGCCCGGTGCCGATCAGCACCCGCGCGATGCTGGCCGCGCGCGCGGCCGACAGCTCCCAGTTGCTGGGGAACAGCGCGGTGGCGATCGGCACGTTGTCGGTGTGGCCTTCGATGCGGATCAGGTTCGGCGCCTCGCGCAGCACCTCGGCGACCCGGGTCACCGCCGCCACCGCTTCCGGACGCGGGGCCGCCGAGCCCGAGGCGAACAGCATGTCGGACTTGATCTCGACCTCCAGCCAGTCGCCGCGCCGGTAGACCTGCACGATGTCCTCGAGGATCAGCGTGTCGAGCGCGCGCTCGATGTCGCTGGCGATCGCCGACAGCGCGTCGCGCGAGCGGCTCTGCTCCACGGCGGTTTCGCGCGCGCGCTGGTCCAGCCAGCGCGCGCGCTCCTCTTCCGGCAGCGCTTGGGCGATCTGCTCGGCGATCATGCCCATCGGCAGCTGGCTGCCGATCACCGACTTGGCCTCCAGCCGCGCGCCGTCGGGCTGCAGCTCGCCGAACTGCACCGGCAGCAGGTGCTTGCCCGGGCCGCCGAAGGCTTCGGACAGCGAGTTCGATACGACGCGGTACTTGCCCTCGTTGACCGAGGAGATCGAGTACATGACCACGAAGAAGGCCAGCAGCAGGGTCACGAGGTCGCCATAGGGAATGGCCCAGGCCTCGTGGTTGGCGTGCTCTTCGTGGGCGTGTCGGCGTCCCATGGGACCTCAGCGGGCAGCGTGTCGCGCCCAGCCTGCAAGCTGCGCGCCGCGGGCGGAGGCGGGCCGCTGCAGGCGTGCGCTCACAGCAGGTAGCCCTGCAGGCGCGATTCGATGTTGCGCGGGTTCTCGCCCTCGGCGATCGCGATCAGGCCTTCGATGACCAGCTCATGGGTGCGCGCGCGCACCCGGATCACCGACTTCAGCTTGGCCGCCACCGGCAGGAAGAAGAGATTTGCCGAGGCGATGCCGTAGATCGTCGCGGTAAACGCCGCGGCGATGCCCACACCGAGCTTGGAAGGATCGGCGAGGTTCTGCATCACCGCCATCAGGCCGAGCACCGCGCCGATGATGCCCAGCGTCGGCGCATAGATGCCCATGCCTTCGAACACCTTGGCGGCGGCGAGGTCGCCCTGCTCCTGGCTGGCGAGATCGATCTCCAGCACCTTGCGCAGGGTGTCCGGCTCATTGCCGTCGACCAGCATCTGCAGGCCCTTGCGCAGGAAGGGATCGGACAGCTTTTCGACATCGGCTTCGAGGCCGAGCAGGCCGTCCTTGCGGGCGCGGGTGCTCCAGCCGACGATCTGGTTCAGCAGCTGGCGGCCGTGGTCCTCGGGCGGCTTGATGATCCACGCAAAGATCCTCAGTGCGCGCCGGAAGGTCGGCATCGGCGTCTGCACCAGGATCGCCGCCAGCGTGCCAAGGATGACGATGATGAAGGCGGCGGCCGACCACAGCGAGGACAGGCCGGCGCCCTTGGCGACAGCGCCGCCGATGATGGCGACCAGGCCGAGCACGATGCCGATGAGGCTGAGGATATCCATGGGCAGTGCTATCGGCCTGGGCTGTCGGTGCTTGAGCGGGACGCGGTCGATGCGCCCTCGATCGCCTGGCGCTCTGGCGCGCGCCACACCCTTGAAGCCGTCATCCCCGCGAAGAGCCTGCCCCTCGCGAAGGCGGGGGCGGGGATCCAGACTGCTCGCGACTCAGGCTGGCAGTGCTGGGCCCCCGCCTTCGCGGGGGCGAGGATGGATGGGGTCGCGTTGCTTCCACTCCTGGGGAGAGCGTCAGCGTCCGGCCTTGCGGCGTGACTGTTCCTCCTGCCAACTCGAATCGTCATCCCCGCGAAGGCGGGGATCCAGCCTTCTCGCGACTCAGGCTGGCAGTGCTGGGCCCCCGCCCCCGCCTTCGCGAGGGGCAGGCTCTTCGCGGGGGCGACGACCACGGATTTTGCGGGGAGTGTTCTGCTTCCTGAGCGAGGGCAGCGACTCATGGGGCCTGCACCTACAGCGCGTTGCGCAGGCCGGCGACGTCGAGGATCAACGCCAGATTTCCGTCGCCGGTGATGGTGGCGGCGGCCAGGCCGGTCAGGCCGCGCAGCGAGTGCGGCAGCGGCTTCACCACCACCTCCTCGCGGCCGCGCACCTGGTCGACGACGATGCCGAGCTTGCGGTTCTGGATCTGCACCACCACCACGCCGGCGTCCTCGGTCTGCACCGGCTGGCCCAGCCAGCGCCGCAGGAAGATCAGCGGAAAGGTCTGCTGGCGCAGGTCGAGCATCTCGTGGCCGTCGATGAAGCGCACCAGGCTCTCGCGGTACTTGAAGACCTCGAGCACGTTCGACAGCGGCAGCGCATAGGGCCGGCCGGCGGCGCTGACCATCAGCGTCGGCAGGATGGCGAGCGTCAGCGGCACGCGGATCACGAAGCGCGTGCCTTCGCCGCGGGTCGATTCGATCAGCACCTGACCATTCAGCTCGGCCAGCTTGGTCTTGACCACGTCCATGCCGACGCCGCGGCCGGAGATGTCGGTGGCCTGTTCCTTGGTCGAGAAGCCGGCCATGAAGATCAGCTGCAGGGCTTCGGTCGGCGACAGCCGGGCGGCGGTGTCGGCGTCGATCAGGCCCTTCTCGCGGGCCTTGGTGCGCAGCATGTCGGGGTCGATGCCGCCGCCGTCGTCGGCGACGATGATCACGATGTGGTCGCCCTCCTGCTGCGCCGACAGCTTCAGCGTGCCGGCGCGTGGCTTGCCGATCGACTCGCGCTTGTCGGGCGCCTCGATGCCGTGATCAATGGCATTGCGCACCAGGTGAACCAGCGGATCGGACAGGGCTTCGACCAGGTTCTTGTCGAGCTCGGTGTCCTCGCCGATCAGCTGCACGTTGACCTCTTTCTTCAGCGTGCGGGCGACATCGCGGGCGACCTTCGGAAAGCGCGAGAACGCGCGTCCGACCGGCTGCATGCGCACGCGCATCACCTCGGCCTGCAGGCGCGCGGTGACCACGTCGAGGTTCGAGACCGCGCGCTCCAGGTCCTCGTCGCGCGTGCGCCGGCGCAGGGCCTTCAGGCGATTGCGCGCGAGCACCAGTTCGCCGACCAGGTTCATCAGGCCGTCGAGGCGCCTGGTGTCGACGCGCACGCTGCTCTCGGCCGGCGCAGCAGCAGTCTTGGCAGGGGCAGCGCCTGCGGCGGGCGCTGGATCGGGCGGTGCCGGCCGCGGTGGGGCAGGCGCATGCACGGGGCTCTGCGGCAGCGGCCGGGCTTTGCCGGCGGGCACCTGCTGGGCGCCCTGGAACATATCGAGCAGGGCTTCGAATTCGTCTTCGGTGATGCTGTCGCCGTCGGCCGGCGGGGGCGCCGCTTTCGCCACCGCGGGCGCGGGCTTCGGGGTGGCTGCGGGCGCTGGCTTGGCTGCCGCTGCGTCCGGCAGGGCGGCGATGCGGATCGCGTTCAGCAGGCTTTCGGGCGCGCGATCGGCGGCGCTGCCGGCGCGCAGGGCGGCCAGTTGACCGGTGAGATGATCGAGCGCGCCCTGGGCGAGGTCGAAGAGGTCGCCATCGACGGTGAGCCGGCCCTTGCGCAGCAGGTCGAACATCTCCTCGACGCCGTGGCAGAGCTCGACCAGCGGGGTGAAGTTGAGGAAGCTGGCGCCGCCCTTGATGGTGTGGAAGCCGCGGAAGATCGCGTTCAGCAGCTCGCCATCCTGTGGCTGCATTTCGAGCTGCACCAGTTCGTCACCCAGGCGCTCGGCGATCTCGCTGGCCTCGACCAGGAAATCGGCGGCGATGTCGTCATGTCCACTCATGCGGGCGGCCGGCGACGGGGACTAGAGGCCGAGGCCGGACAGCAGGTCGTCGACATCGACCTGGCTGACGCCGTGGGTGTCGATGCCCGCCAGCGCCGGGCCCTGGGCCTCGATGCCGGAGCCCTTGCGCTGCTCGGGCAGGCCGAGCGCATGGCTGATCTTGCCGATCGCCTGTTCGACCTGCTGGACCAGGCCGACCACCCGCTTGATGGTCTGGCCGGTGAGGTCCTGGTACTCCTGCGCCAGGGCGATGCTGGACAGGTTGCTGCGCACGCTCATCAGCTCGTTCTCGAGCGCGGAGTCGAGGCCCTGGCTGCGCAGGAGGTCGATGCGGTTGCGGCAGTCCTCGACCAGGTCGAGGGTGCGATGGGTCGCTTCCTCGGTGGTCTGGACCACGAAGTTCAGCCGCGCGCGCGCGTCGGGCAGCTCTTCGCCGGCGAGCGCGCCCAGGCGGGCGTCGATCGGCAGGGTTGCCAGTGCGCCGGTCAATTCGCGCGCCAGCCGATCGATGGCGGCGTAGATCGGCCGCGAGCGCCACTGCGTCAGCGACTCGATGCAGCTGCGGTAGAGGGTGTCGTCGCCCTGCTCCAGCGCGCCGAGTGCGGCGTGCATCAGGTGCAGCAGGTGCTCGCGCTCTGCTGCGGACGCGTTCATGCGGCGCTGCCCATGCGCTCGAAGATCTTCTGCAGCTTCTCCTGCAGGGTCTGCGCGGTGAAGGGCTTGATGATGTAGCCGTTCACGCCGCTCTGCGCGGCTTCGATGATCTGCTCGCGCTTGGCTTCGGCGGTGACCATCAGCACCGGCAGGTGGGCGAGCTTGGGATCGGTGCGGATCGCCTTCAGCAGCTCGATGCCGGTCATCCCGGGCATGTTCCAGTCGGTGATCACCAGATCGCAGGGCGCCGAACGCAGGTGGGCCAGCGCACTGTTGCCGTCCTCGGCCTCCGAGGTGATCTGGAAGCCGAGGTCGTTGAGCAGGTTCTTGACGATCCGGCGCATCGTTGAGAAGTCATCGACGATGAGGATCTTGAGGTTCTTGTCCATGGGAGACGGCTCGTCAGAAAGGGGAGGGTGCGTGGAAAGGGGCTTCAGGCTCAGTCGGCTTCGACCGGATCGCGGATCCAGTCGGCCAGGCGCGAGCGCAGGCGTACCAGGGCCTGCCCATGCAACTGGCAGACCCGCGATTCGGTGACGCCCAGCACCGCGCCGATCTCGCGGAGATTGAGTTCCTGCTCGTAGTACAGGCTCATCACCAGCTGCTCGCGCTCGGGCAGCTTGCCGATCGCGCTCGCGAGGTCGCTGGCGAAGGCCTCGCGCTCGACGCCGGCCGCGGCCGAAGCCGCCGAGGTGCTGGCCGGCAGGCGCAGCTCGCCGGATTCGTCGGCATGCGCGTCGATGCTCAGCACCTGCCCGCGCGAGGCGTCTTCGAGCAGGCGGTTCAGCTCTTCGACCGGGATCTGCATGGCCTGCGCGATCTCGACGTCGCGCGCGGCGCGGCCGGTCTTCTGTTCGATCGCCGCCGTCGCCGCCGACAGCTCGCGCACCCGCCGGTGCACGCTGCGCGGCACCCAGTCGCCCCTCCGGATTTCGTCGAGCATGGCGCCGCGGATGCGGATCGAGGCATAGGTTTCGAAGGCCGCGCCCTGGCTGGCGTCGTAGCTGCGCGAGGCTTCGATCAGGCCGATCATGCCGGCCTGGATGAGGTCGTTGACGTCGACACTGGCCGGCAGGCGTGCCGCCAGGTGGTGGGCGATCCGCGCGACCAGCGTCCCGTGCCGGGCGACGGTCTCATTGGCGTCCGGGCGACTGACAGCGCGGTATTCGGCTTCCGCCTGGGACATCACACATGCGCCTCGGGGGGCGCCACCAGGCGCTCGACGAAGAACTCGACCGGCCCGCGCGGCCCGGTCGGCGCGCTCCACTGGTCGATGCGGCGGGCGATGCCGCGCAGGGCATGCGCCGAAGGACAGGCGGGGAAGGCTTCGACCACCGCCTGCTGGCGCTGGATCGAGCGCCGCAGCCACTCGTCGTGCGGAATGATGCCGAGCAGGCTGACGGTGACATCGAGAAAGCGGTCGGTGACCCGCGACAGCTTGTCGAACAGCTCGCGGCCTTCCGCCGGGCTGCGCACCATGTTGGCGATGATGTGCACGCGGTTCACCCCGCGCTCGCGCGAGAGCACCTTGATCAGCGCGTAGGCATCGGTGATCGAGGCCGGCTCGTTGCAGACCACGAGGATCACGTCCTGCGCCGCCTGGGCGAAGGTCAGCACGCTGTCGTGGATGCCCGCGGCGGTGTCGACCACCATCACGTCGATGTCGCGCTCGAGTTCGGAGAAGGCGCGGATCAGCCCGACCTGCTCCGGCGCCGACAGCTCGGCCATGGCGCGCTTGCCGGACGAGGCCGGCACCACCGCCAGGCCGTGCGGGCCTTCGAGGATGGTGTCCTCCAGCGTGCAGCGGCCTTCGATCACGTCGGCCAGGGTGAATCGCGGCGACAGGCCCAGCAGGACGTCGACGTTGGCCAGGCCGAGGTCGGCATCCAGCAGCATCACCTGGCGCCCGGCATCCGCCAGGGCGACCGCGAGGTTCACCGAAACGCTGGTCTTGCCGACGCCGCCCTTGCCGCCGCTGACCGCGATCACCCGCACGGGCTTCATGCGCGGCTTGCGCAGGCCCTGGGCCTGGTCGGGGGGCAGGGCATCGGCGCGGGCTTCACCCTGCGACATGCTCGATCTCCTCGTGGATGTGGGCGCTGCCGCGGCGCTGCTCGGTGACGCGCAGGGCCAGGCGATGGGCTTCGGCGCGATGCAGGTCTTCGGGCACGCGCTGGCCATCGGTCAGGTAGCTGATCGGCAGGCCGTGGCGCACGGTCACGCCGAGTGCGGCGCCGAGGCGACCGGTCTCGTCGACCTTGCTCAGCACCACGCCGCGCGGCTTGGCGATGCCGAAGCGGTGCACCACTTCGTCGAGGTCGTCGGCATGGGTATTGGCCGGCAGCACCAGCTGGGTGTTGACGTGGGGCAGCCTTGCCAGCGCCGAGAGCTGGGCGCCGAGCGCCAGATCGCGGTGCGAGAGGCCGGCGGTATCGACCAGCACCAGCCTGTAGTCGCCGAGGCGGTCCAGCGTGTCGCCGAGCTCGCCGGGATTGCCGACTTCGATCACCGGCATGCCGAGCAGACGGCCGTAGGTGAACAGCTGCTCGCGGGCGCCGATGCGGAAGCCGTCGGTGGTGACCAGGGCGACGTCGCGCGCGCTGTGTCGGGCGGCATAGCGCGCCGCCAGCTTGGCCAGGGTGGTGGTTTTGCCGACGCCGGTCGGGCCGACCAGGGCGACGATGCCGCCGCGCTCGATCGGCTCGTCATCGCTGACCCGCAGCGACTTCGCCAGCAGGCCGAGCAGCAGGCCGCGCGCGCGCGCCGGATCGGCATCGGCCGGGATGCGCTCGACGATGCCGCGGGCGAAGGCTTCGTCGCAGCCGTAGCCCGAGAGTTCCTCGAAGGCGGCGGCGCGTGCCGGCGACAGCCGCATGCGCTGGTCGGAGAAGCGTTCGAGCTCCTTCTTCAGCGTCTGCCGCAGCAGGGCCATCTCGCGCTTCATCTCGGCGACCTGCGGGTCTTCCACGCAGAGCTGGGCGACCTGGTCGGGAATCCGCGTCAGTCGGCGCGCGTTGGCGCGTTCGATCTGGTCGATCGCGGTGATCGGCCGGCTCGGTGCGGCCGGCGCTGCCGGTGACGGCGTCGGTGCCGTGGCGATGACTGCAGGCGCCGGTGTCGGCGCCACGGCCTGCGGTACCGTGGCCGGCGGGCGCGGGTTCATGGCCTCGGCGCGGGCGGCCGCGGCGATCTGCGCCAGCTGCGGCGGCAGCAGGGTATCGGGCGGCGGTGGCGGGTTCTGGCTGGCGCGCGGCGTCGCGGCTGCCGCGCGCACCGGCACCGCAGGCGCGGCAGCCACCTGGGCATCGGCGGCCGGCGCGGTCGCCGATGCCTCGGCGGCACGCCGTGCGGCGGTCAGCGACTGCTGCACCAGCGATTCGTCGTAGTCGGTGGCGCTGACCACCTCGACGCCGCCGTCGACGCGGCGGTTGGACAGGATCACCGCATTCGGGCCCTGCTCCTCGCGCACCAGGCGCAGCGCGCTGCGCATGTCCTGGGCAAAGAACCGTTTGATCTTCATGCGCGTGTTCCGCCTGTCCTGAAGGTTTTCGAGAGCCGGGCCGCGAACCTGTCAGGTGTCTGCGACCTCAGCCGACATTGCCGACCAGCTTGAGCTTCTTGTCGTCCGGCACCTCGTGGTAGGCCAGCACGTAGAGCTCGGGAATCCCGGTGCGGGTCAGCTTCGCGATCAGCGATCGCACCGGCCCCGGCACCAGCAGCACTGCGGGCTCGCCGACCGCTTCCTGCCGTTTCACGCACTCCACCAGCGACTGGTGCATGCGTTCGGCGAGACCCGGTTCCAGCGCGGCGCCGTTGCCGCTGACGGACTCCTGCAACACCCGTTCCAGCGGCGGAGCCAAGGTGTAGACCGGCAGTTCCGGGGCCAGGCCGTTGATCTCCTGGACGATGAAACGGCCGAGCGCGGCGCGCACGGCGGCGGTCAGCTGGGCCGCATCCTGCGTGTTCGGGCCATGTTCGAGCAGGGACTCGCAGATCCGCCGAAGCTGGCGGATCGGTACCTTTTCGGTCAGCAGGTTCTGCAGGACGCGGACGATGACGGAAAGCGGAAGGGTTCTTGGCGTCAAATCTTCGACGAGCTTCGGGTGGGTGCGCCCGAGCGCCGACAGCAGCTGCTGCACTTCCTCGTGGCCGAGCAGGTCGGGCGCATGCTGGCGCACCAGATGCGAGACATGGGTGGCCATCACCGTGGCCGGGTCGACCACGGTCAGGCCCAGGGCCTCGGCCTGCGCGCGGCTGCTCGGGCTGATCCACAGCGCGTCGAGGCCGAAGGCCGGGTCGCGGGTCGGCACGCCGTCGATGTTGACCGGGATGCGGCCGGGATTGAGCGCCAGCTCGCGGTCGGGATGGATATCGCCGGCGCCGATCGGCACGCCGTGCAGCAGGATCCGGTAGGCCCCTGGCGAGAACTCGAGGTTGTCGCGGATGTGCACGGGCGGGATCAGAAAGCCCAGCTCCTGGGTCAGCTTGCGGCGCACGCCCTTGATCCGCGCCATCAGTTCGCCGCCCTGGGCGCGGTCGACCAGCGGGATCAGCCGGTAGCCGACTTCCAGGCCCAGCGAATCGACGGGCGACAGGTCATCCCAGCTCAGCTCGGTGGGCGCGGCCGGCTTCGGTGCTTCCTCGGCGACCGGCGCAGGGGGCGGCGCGATGCTGCGCCGGTACAGCACCCACGCGGCATAGCCGAGCACCGCGGCCAGGCTCAGGAAGGCGAAGTTCGGCATGCCGGGCACCAGCCCGACCAAGCCCAGCAGGGCGGCGGCGATGGCCAGCGCCTTGTGCTGGCCGAACACCTGGCTCATCACCGTGCCGCTCATGTCGTGCGAGCGGGAGACGCGGGTCACCAGCATCGCCACCGCGGTCGAGATCAGCAGGCCCGGGATCTGCGCGACCAGGCCGTCGCCGATGGTCAGCAGGGTGTAGATCTCGGCCGACTCGCCGGCGGACAGGCCGTGCTGGGCCATGCCGATGGCGAAACCGCCGATCAGGTTGATGAACAGGATCAGGATGCCGGCGATGGCGTCGCCGCGGATGAACTTGGAGGCGCCGTCCATCGAGCCATAGAAGTCCGATTCCTCGCGCACTTCCTCGCGGCGACGGATCGCTTCCTCGCGCGACAGCAGGCCAGCGTTCAAGTCGGCGTCGATCGCCATCTGCTTGCCGGGCAGCGAGTCGAGGATGAAGCGCGCCGACACTTCCGAGACGCGCCCTGCACCCTTGGTCACCACCACGAAGTTGATGATGGTGAGGATGGCGAACACCACGAAGCCGACCGCGAAGTTGCCGCCGATGACGAAGGCGGCGAAGGACTCGATCACCTTGCCGGCGGCGTCCGGCCCTTCGTGGCCGTGCAGCAGCACCACCCGGGTGGAGGCCACGTTCAGCGCCAGCCGCAGCAGGGTGACCAGCAGCAGGATGCTCGGAAAGATCGAGAACTCCAGCGGCCGCTGCACGTACAGCACGGCCAGCAGGATCACCAGCGAGATCGCGATGTTGAAGCTGAACAGCACGTCCAGCGCCAGGGGCGGCAGCGGCACCACGATCATCGCCATCATCGCAAGCACGATCAGCGGTGCGCCCAGGCCCTGGCGCATCAGGCCCATCAGCTGGGCGCCGCGACTGGCGGTGGCCGGTGGGGCCATGGATCATGCGTCCTTGTCGGTGGTGGGCGGCGTGGGTTCGGGTGTTTCCTCGACCTCGATCTTCGGCTCCGGCGGTCGCGCGCCGCCGTGGCGGCGCCAGTGCTTCAGCTGGTAGACGAAGCCGAGCACCTGGGCCACTGCGGCATACAGGCGCACCGGGATTTCCTGGTCGAGCTCGCACTCCCGATACAAGGCGCGTGCCAGAGGCGGCGCCTCGACGATCGGCACCTTGTGCTTTTCGCCGAGCTCGCGGATGGTCAGCGCGATCAGATCGACGCCCTTGGCCACCACCTTGGGTGCGCGCATCTTCTGGCCGTCGTAGACGATGGCCACGGCGTAGTGGGTCGGGTTGACCAGGATGGCATCCGCTGTCGGCACGGCTTCCATCATCCGGCGGTTGGCGATCTCCTGCTGCACGCGGCGCACGCGGGCCTTGAGCTCGGGGCTGCCCTCGGTTTCCTTGAACTCGTCCATCAGCTGCTTGCGGGTCATCTTCAGCTTGCGCGTGTGGTTCCACAGCTGCAGCGGCGCATCGATGATGGCGACGAAGATCAGCGCGCCGGTCAGCGCGGCGAGCAGGGTCAGGGCCATGCGTCCGCCGTGGGCGGCGGCCCGCGGCAGCGGCTCGTTGAGCAGGCTCAGCAGCTCGGGCATCTGCGAGTTCAGCACCCAGACGCCGACCAGCAGGATCAGAGCGACGCGCAGGATGGCCTTGCCGGTTTCCAGCAGGCCCTCGGCGCCGAACACCCGCTTGATGCCCTCGATGGGGTTCAACTTGCTGAACTTTGGCGCCAGCGCCTTCGCGCTGAAATTGAAGCCGCCCAGCACCAGCGGCGCCAGCGCGCCGGCCAGGGCACCCGCCAGCATCAGCGGCAGTGCCGGCCAGAACAGGCCGAACAGCAGCTCACCGACGTGCGCAATCGGATCGCCGCGCAGCAGCTGCTCGCGCGAGGGCGTCAGCGCATGCCGCAGCCAGCTGCCTGCCTGTTCCGTCAGGTGTGCGCCCGTGGTCAGCAGCACGAGCACGCTGATGCCGAGCATGGCGGCGCCGCCGAGCTCGCGCGAGCGCGGCACCTGGCCTTCCTTGCGGGCGTCGAGAAGTCGTTTTTGGGTGGGTTCTTCGGTCTTGTCCTGACCGTCGTCTTCGCCGGCCATCACTGCACCACGGCGGCGGCGACGGCCAGGGCCTGGCCGAACAGGGCGCGCAGCGGTTCCAGCAGATGCGGCACCAGCGCGATCATCAGTACGAAGCCGACCAGCAGGGCCGAGGGCAGGCCGATCTGGATCGGGTTGAGCGAGGGCGCGGTGCGCGCCATCACGCCAAAGGCGATGTTGACCGTGATCATCGCGATCATCACCGGCAGGGCCAGGCTGACACCAGCCAGGAAGATGATGCCGGCGAACGATGGGATGGCATCGAGCAGCAGGTACATCGAGGCCGGCGTGGCGCCGGCGGGCAGTACGCTGTAGCTCTCGAACAGCACGCCGAGCAGGGCCAGGTGCGCGTCGACGGCGAAGAAGGTCAGGCCGGCGACCACGGTGAACCACTGCGCGACGACGCCGCTCTGCACGCCACGCATGGGGTCGATCATCTGCGCGAAGGACAGGCCCATGCCCTGGGCGACCAGTTCGCCGGCCATGGCCACGGCTTCCAGCGCCAGCCGCATCAGGAAGCCCAGCGAGGCGCCGATGGCGAGCTCGCGCGCCACCGCCAGCACGGTCTCGGCATTGATGCCGGCCTGGATCGCCGGCGCCGGCACCAGCGGCGCGATCGCCGCCGACAGCGCCAGCGCGAGGATCAGGCGGATGCGTCGCGGCACCGCCTGGGTGCCGAGGAAGGGCGAGAGCAGCAGCAGGCCGCCGATGCGCAGGGACAGCCAGATCACCTGCTGCCCGTAGGCCAGCAGATTCAGGCCCTCAAGGCTGATGGCGGTGGCGCCGTCCATGCGGTCAGCCGAGCATCGAAGGGATGCGCTGGTAGAGCCCGATGGTGAACTGCACCAGCTGGTTCAACATCCAGCCGCCGCCGATCGCCAGCACCGCCGCCAGCGAGAAGATCTTGCCAATGAAGGCGATGCTCGGCTCGTTGACCTGGGTGGCGGCCTGCAGCAGGCCGATCACGACGCCGATCAGCAGGGCGATGCCCAGCATCGGGGTGGCGATCAGCAGGCCCATGCTCAGCGCGGCCTGCAGTTCGGACATGACGGTGTCGGCGGTCATGTGGTCACGAACGAGGCGGCGAGCGTGCCGACCACCAGCGACCAGCCGTCGACCAGCACGAACAGCAGGATCTTGAAGGGCGCCGAGATCAGCATCGGTGACAGCATCATCATGCCCATCGACATCAGCACGCTGGCGATCACCAGGTCGATGATCACGAAGGGCACGAACAGGAAGAAGCCGATCTGGAAGGCGGTCTTGAGCTCGCTGGTGAGAAAGCTCGCCATCAGCACGGTGAAGGGCACTTCATCGGGCGAGGCATAGCCGGTGCTGCCGCTCATGCCGGCGAACAGCATCAGGTCGGCCTCGCGGATCTGCGCGAACATGAACTCGCGGATCGGCCCAAGCGTTGCGGTGAGCGCGGCCTCGAACTCCAGCTGGCCGTCGAGATAGGGGCGGATGCCCTGCGCCCAGGAGGCGTCGATGACCGGCGCCATCACCAGTGCGGTCACGAACAGCGCCAGCGCCAGCAGGATCTGATTGGACGGTGTCTGACCGGTGCCCAGGGCCTGTCGCAGCATCGCCAGCACCACGATGATGCGGGTGAATGCGGTCATCGCCAGCAGCATGCCGGGCAGCAGGGTGATGACCGTCATCAGCGCCAAAATCTGCAGCGGCAGGCTGACCGTCTGGGTGCCGACGGTGGCGACGGTGACATCGGGCATCGGCGGCAGCGAGATCGCAGCCGGCGCGGCCAGAGCGTCGCCAGCGAGGACGATTGCCAGTACGGCCAGCAGCGCGCGCAGCAGCTGCATCAGCGTATTCGCGCTCATGTGCGCGGCCCGAGGCCGAGCTGCTTGTGCAGCAGCTGGGCGAAGCCGGCCGGCTGGGTGGCTTCCGCCGGCAGCGGTGCCTCGAAGCGGTGCAGGCAGGTGACGCCGCCGGGGCTGACGCCGAGCAGCAGGGTTTCGCCAGCGGCCTCGACCAGCACCACGCGCTCCTTCATCCCGACGCCAAGGCTGGCGCGCACCTTGAGCAGGCCGCTGCCACCCGACTGCAGGCTGCCCATGCGCTTCAGCAGCCAGGCGCAGACCAGGATCAGGCCGATCACCAGCAGCAGCGAGCCGAACATCCCGGCGAGCGTGCCGAGGCTGGCCACGGGCGAGGCCGCGGGCAGGCTGGACGCCGGCGTCGCGGCGTTCGCGCCGAGGCTGCCGATGAGTGCGTTGAGCGGCATGGGCGGACTCAGCGCAGCCGGCGCAGGCGCTCGGCCGGGCTGACCACGTCGGTCAGGCGCACGCCGAAGCGATCGTTCACCACCACCACTTCGCCGTGGGCGATCAGGGTGCCGTTCACGTAGACGTCCAGCGGCTCGGCGGCACCGCGTTCGAGTTCGATCACCGAGCCCGGGTTCAGCTGCAGCAGGTTGCGGATCGGCACGCGCGCGCGGCCGACCTCGAGCTGCAGGGTGACCGGAACGTCGAGCAGCACGTCGAGGTTGAGTTCGCCGCCGGTGCCGTCCGGCGACAGGGCGCCGAACTGGGCCGGGCTGGCGCCCAGGATGTCGGAATTGCCGCTCATGGCTGTGGCCTCTGCAGGGCGGAGTTCAGGGGAATGCTGGGCTGGCGCACCTCGGTGATCTTCACCGCGCGCTTGCCGCCGTGGGCGCCGTACTCGCCGCGGAACACCGGCACGTTCTCGACCAGCAGGTCGAGCTGCTTCGGCATCTCGATCGGCAGGATGTCGCCGGGCTTCAGGTTCAGCAGGTCGCGTAGGGCCAGGGTCTTGCGGGTCAGGATGCTGCTGATCTCGACCTCGGTGTCGTTGATTTGCGCGCGCATCTCGGTGACCCAGCGCTCGTCGCGCTCGGCGCGATCGCTCTGCAGGCCGGCGTCGAGCTGCTCGCGCAGCGGTTCCAGCATGCCGTAGGGGTAGCTGATGTGGATGTCCGCCACCACGCCCTCGAGCTCGACCGAGAAGCGCGAGACCACGATGTACTCGCGCGGCGTAAGGATGTTCGCGAAGTGCGGGTTGACCTCGGAGTTGACGTACTCGAAATCGAGCTTCAGCACCGGCGCCCAGGATTCGGTGAGGTCGCGGAAGACCTGCTCCAGCAGCAGCTGGATCACCCGCATCTCGGTGGCGGTGAACTCGCGGCCTTCAATCTTGGCGTGGAAGCGCCCGCCGCCGCCAAAGAAGGTGTCGACCACCGCGAACACCAGCTTGGGCTCGAAGATCACCAGCGCGGTGCCGCGCAGCGGCTTGACCTTGACCAGGTTGATGTTGGTCGGCACGAACAGGCCGTGGGTGTACTCGGCGAACTTCAGCATCTCGATGCCGCGCACCGAGATCTCGGGCGAGCGCCGCAGCAGGTTGAAGATGCCGATGCGGATCAGCCGCGCGAAGCGCTCGTTGACCATCTCCAGGGTGGGCATGCGCCCGCGGACGATGCGGTCCTGGGTGGCGAAGTCGTAGGGACGCGCCTCGCCCGGCGCGAACTCCGGCTCGGTCGAGACCACGCCGGCATCGACGCCGTGCAGCAGGGCATCGATCTCGTCCTGGCTGAGGATGTCCCTGTTCACGGGCTTGCGCTTACTGGGTCACGAAGCTGGTGAAGAACAGCGCGTCGACGCCCTCGTAGCCGGTCTCCGCCTTCAGCACGCGGTTGACCTCGGCGAGTGCGTCCTTCTGCAGCTGCTCGCGGCCCTCGACCGAGCGCAGCTCCGCCTGGGTCTTGCGGGCGAACAGCATCAGCAGGGCGTTGCGGATCGCCGGGCTGTGGGTGCCGATATCGGCGATCACCTGCGGATCGCGAGAGCTCAGCTGCACCTCGGTCTGCAGGTAGCGCGTGCTGCCCTCGTCGGCGAGGTTGACCACGAAGGCCGGCTGCAGCGGCACGTACTGCGCAGGGGCGCCGGCATCGACGGGCTTGCGCGCCGGCTTTGCCGGTGCGCCTGCTGCGGCCTCGCCTGCCGGCTTGGGCAGCAGGAAGAACGCCGCCGCCCCGCCCGCACCCAGCCCCGCCAGCAGCACGATCAGCACCAGCATGACGGGGAAGCCCTTCTTGGGGGCTTCGGCGGCCGCTGCGGGTGCGGCGGCGGGCTTGGCGGAAGGCTTGGCAGCCATGGGCGTCTCCAGAGAGGTCTGGTCGCCCGGGCTGCAAGCCGCGTGCCGCGCCCTTGGAGGGCTCTGCGCAGGCCTGCCGGCTGGGGAGTCAATCTACCGGCGACACCGTGCGCCAAAAAACCGGCGCTTCTGTCCGACTGCCCTGACTGTGCGTGTCAGCGCCCCTCCAGCACGCCCAGCGCCAGCGTCAGCATCGCCCGCGTGCCGTGCTTCAGCGCGTCCTCGTGCAGCAGGAACTCGGGCGAATGATTGTTGGGCGCGCGCGCCGGGTGGATCTCCGGGCCGGTGCTGCCGACGAAGAACAGGAAGCCCGGCGCGCGGTTGGCGAACTCGGAGAAGTCCTCGGCCACCGTCTGCAGCGGCATCTCCTTCACCTGCTCGGCGCCCATCAGCTCGCGCAGCCAGGGCCGCACGCGCTGGGTCAGCGCCAGCGCGTTCGCGGTCACAGGGGCGGTGTTCTCGACGATGAGTTCCGCCTCGCCGCCTGCGGCATCGGCGATGGCCTTCGCAGTGCGCTCGAAGCGCGCGATCACGTCCGCGCGCACGTCCATGTCGAAGGTGCGCAGGGTGCCTTCCATCTCCGCCGTCTCGGGAATGATGTTGAAGCGGATGCCGCCGCGCACCGCGCCAGCGGTGAGCACCACTGGCGAGCTGGTGATGTCGATCTGGCGGGCGATGATGCTCTGGCTGGCGATCAGGGCCTGCGCGGCGATGGTGATCGGATCGACGCCGCCCCAGGGCCGCGAGGCGTGGGTCTGCTTGCCGCGCACCTTCAGCACCCACCGGTCGGCGCTGGCCATCATCGGCCCGCCGCGGAAGCCCACCGTGCCGACCGGCAGCTGCGCCCACACGTGCAGGCCGAACACGGCTTCCGGCTGGAAGTCGTCGAACACGCCCTCGGCCAGCATCTGCTTCGCACCGCCGGTCTCGCCGGGTGGCGGCCCTTCCTCGGCCGGCTGGAACAGGAACAGCACCTCGCCCGGCAGCTCCTCGCGCACGCTGGCCAGCGCTTCCGCCACGCCCATCAGGATGGCGACGTGGGCATCGTGCCCACAGGCGTGCATCACGCCGGTGGTCTGGCCGTTGTACTCGGTGGTGACCGTGCTGGCGAAGGGCAGGCCGGTGGCCTCGGTCACGGGCAGGGCATCCATATCGGCGCGCAGGGCGACCTTCGGCCCCGGCCTGCCGCCGCGCAGCAGGCCGACCACGCCGGTATGCGCGATGCCCGTGCGCACCTCGATGCCGAGCGCGCGCAGATGCTCGGCGACCTTGGCCGAGGTGCGGAACTCGCGGTTGCCGAGTTCCGGATGCTGATGGATGTCGCGACGCCACTCGACGACCTTGGCGTCCACCGCCGTGGACAGGGCTTCGACATCGAAGGCTGCGTGCGCCGGGGACGAGAGCAACAGGACGAGGGCGAGGGCGGGCAGCAGGCGCATGGGGTGTTTCCTTTCGGGCGTCAGTGGAGGCTGGTGCGTGCGCAGAGTGCGCCACGCGAGCTCATGGGATCTCAAGCCCAGCTTGCGACTATCCGGCCCATAGGATGAGCAAGCGGCATCCCGCTCTCGATCCCGGGTGAGCCGCACCCTGCACACTACCGGCTTCGAATCCCGAATCCCGTATCCCGGCTCTCCAATGTCCTACGTCCGCTGCCTGCGCGGCCTCGCCTCCGGCCGCGAGTACTCCGCCAATGTGCCCATGAACCTCGACCCGGTCGACGGCCGGCCAGTCGAGATGGTGCTGGATCTGGAACGGCTGGCCTTCGAGCAGCCGGGTCTCGCCTGGTATCGCCCGCAGCGCCGCGATATGTGGCGCTTCGGCGGGCTGATGGCGCTGGACATCAACGACCCCGCCGACGCCCGCCACATCCTCAGCCTGGGCGAAGGCGCGACGCCCAGGCTGCCCTTGGCACATCCCGCGGCCGACGCCGCGGGCCTCAGGCTGCAGCTCAAGGAAGAAGGTCGCGCGGTGCCGGGCCATGGCGCCAACCCGACCCAGAGCTTCAAGGACCGCGGCATGGCCATGGTGGTGGCGCAGGCGCGGCGGCTGGGCCTGACCCGGCTCGCGGTGCCGACCCAGGGCAATGCCGGCGACTCGCTGGTCCGCTACGCGCTGGAAGCGGGCATTGAGGTGCATGTGGCGATGCCGCCGGACACGCCGCTGCCGATCCTCGGCAGCGTGGCTGCGGCGGCGGTGAAGCATCCGGGCCGCGTGCATCTGAGCCTGGTCGGGCCGACGATCCGCGAGGCCGGTGCGTTCCTCAAGGCCGAGATCGTTCCACGGGGATTCTTTCTGGTCGCGACCTTCCAGGAGCCGGGCTGGCGCATCGAGGGCAAGAAGAGCCTCGGTCTGGAGCTGGCCGAGCCGCTTTACGGAGACACCCGCTGGCAGCTGCCGGATGCGGTGATCTATCCCACCGGTGGCGGCACCGGCGTGCTCGGCATGTGGAAGGCCTGGGCCGAGCTGGAAGCGCTGGGCGTGATCGACAGCCGACGTCCGCGCATGTACTGCGTTCAGAGTGAGGTCACGCCGCCGCTGGTGCGCGCCTTCGAGGCGGGCGCGCTGGACACCACGCCGGTCGAGGCTGGCCACACCCTGTCGACCGGCCTGAACGTGCCGGGCGGCGTCGGCCACTTCCGCGTGCTGGAGATCATCCGCGCCTCGAACGGTGCGGCGCTTGCGGTCAGCGAAGCCGACACGGCCGCCGAGCTGCAGCGGATCTGGCGGCGCGATCATCTGTGGATCAGCCCCGAGGGCGCGGCCTGTGCGGCGGCGATTCCGCAGCTGCTGGATCGTGGCCTGCTGGAGCGCGGCGAGCGCGTGGTGATCGTCAATACCGGCTCCGCGGAGAAGTACCTGTCCGAGCTGCGGCACGTGCTGGATTGACCCCGCCGACCGCGGGCGCCGAAGCGCTGCGGTCGGCGGGGTGCGCTGGACGCGCCTCCTCAGGGCAGGCGGTACTCGATCTTCAGCGTCGCCTGCGTGCCGCTGCCCACCCAGAGGTAGCGCGTGCTGCTCTGGTTGCCCTCGAAGCGCAGCCGCAGCTGGGTGCGGCCGCTGCGGTTGATGCTCGCCAGTGCGGCCGTCGAGAACGCCGCGCTGTCCTGGGCGCCGCTGGTGAAGCGCGGCACTTCGGCGACCGCGTCGAGGGTGCTGGCGGCACCGTGGTCGCTGGCGATGAGCGCGCAGTCGCCGCCGAAGCAGCCCTGGCGCAGATCGATCAGCAGGCGATTGCCGGCCGGGTTGGCCCAGGGGTCGCCCGAGGCGCCGCGGTGGGTGAGGCTCAGCCGCACCGAGACGATCTCGGCGCCCGCGGGCAGCTGCGAGGTATCGAAGCTCAGCAGTGCGCGGTTGAACTTCGAGTCCGAGCCACGGCCGATGGCCAGTCCGTACAGGGATTCCAGGGTGCCGACCTCGGCGCTGCTGCCCAGTGTATTGGCCTTCGTGTATCCATCCTCGATCGCCACGCTGGCGAGGCTCAGCACCGGGTTGCCGGTCGGCGGCGGTGGAGGCGGCGGTGGGGGCGGATCACCGCCTCCGCCGCTGCTGCCGCCGTCGAGGCCCCAGAAGCGCCCGACCCAGTAGCTGCTGCAGATGTTGGCATCGAGGATGTACGCGCCGGCGGTACCGCACTGCGCCTCGCCCGTGCCGGGATCGACCGCCGTGCCGTGGCCCATGCCGGTGATGCTCAGGGTTTCCACCACGGTGCGGCCGCTGGCATCGCGGTATTGCCGGCGCGGATAGCCGAGCAGGGTGTCCTGCACCTCGGCGACCTGATCGACGCCGTGCACGTTCGTCCACTGCTCCATGGCTTCGGTCAGGTTGACCGGCCGCACCACGAAGTCGGCGTCGCCGTGCCAGATCGAGACGATCGGCCATGGCCCGGTGTGCGTGCTGGCTGCACGCACCCGATCCCCCCACTGCGCGGGCGTCAGGTTGGTGCCCGGGTTCATGCACGAGAACGCCGCGCTGGTCCCGATGCCGCAGCGATAGGGCAGGCCGGCCATGATCGCGCCGCCGGCGAACACCTCGGGATAGGTCGCCAGCATCACCGAGGTCATCGCGCCGCCGGCCGACAGCCCCGTGACGTAGACCCGCGCCGGGTCGTGGCCGTGATCGCTGGCCATGCGCGCCACCATCTGCCGGATCGACAGCGCCTCGCCGCTGCCGCGGCTGATGTCGACGTTCTCGAACCAGTTGAAGCAGGCGTTGCTGTTGTTGCCGCTCTGCTGCTGCGGCAGCAGCAGGGCGAACTGCCAGCGGTTGGCCAGCGCCACCCAGCCGGTTTCGGCGGCGTAGGCCGCCGCACTCTGGGCGCAGCCGTGCAGGGCCACCACCAGCGGCCGGTTGGCCGCCAACCCGCTGGGAACCACCTTGAACATTCTCAGGTTTCCCGGGTTGCTGCCGAAGCCGGTGACTTCGCTCAGCGTTTGCGCTGGCGCAGCCGGACTCGCCAGCAGGGCGGCGCAGCCCGCCCACTTGATCAAGCGCTTCATTGTCTTTCCCCTCCCTTGGCCTGCCGTTTCCGTGCAGCAGTGCCAGCGGCGTCTCCGACGCCCGATGTCCGCACGTGGTGCGGACGCTCGTCCCGGCGGCAGTAGGGCATGCGCGGCGAAGCGCGACCATTGGCCCTTGGGGCAAGCTGCACTGCAGCAGTACAGTCGCGGCTTGGCCAACAGAGAGGCGCAGGATGAGCGAGGCACTGATCACCCACACCGGCGGCTGCCACTGCGGCGCCGTGCGCTTCGAGGTGGACGCGCCCGCCGACATCGAAGCGGTCGACTGCAACTGCTCGCTGTGCGCGATGACCGGGTTCCTGCACCTGATCGTGCCGGCCAGCCGCTTCCGCCTGCTGAGCGACCCCGCGGCGATGACCGAGTACAGCTTCGGCACCGGCACCGCCCGGCATTTCTTCTGCGCCATCTGCGGCATCAAGAGCTGGTACGTGCCGCGCTCGAACCCTGATGGTTTCGACGTCAACGTGCGCTGCCTCGACCCGGCGACGATCGCCTCGGTCCGCGCCACGCCCTTCAATGGCCGCGAAGACTGGGAAGGCCAGGCTGGCAGCATTGCCCACCTGAGCCGCGAGCCCTGAGAGCTTCCCAGCGCGGCGTCGCGGTTCAGGTGTTGTCGAAGAATCATCGTTCCGTCATCCCCGCGAAGAGCCTGTCCTCGCGAAGGCGGGGACGGGGATCCAGTGGTCTTGCGACTGGGGCGGACCGGAACTGGGCCCCCGCTTTCGCGGGGGCGACGATTCGTGGGGTCGCAAGCGTTCTGTTTCTTGAGAGCGTGCAGCCCATGGCGCGCCTATACTCCCGGAGCATGAACCGACCCCGCCTGCTCGCCCTGACCTGCGCCCTCTGCGCTTCCCTGCTTCTTGCCGCCTGCGGCAACCGCGGCCCGCTGGTGCTGCCCGAAGACGCGCCGCCGCCGATGCCCGCGCCGGCCGAACAGGCCAAGCCCGCAGACGCGGATGCCGGCAAGGACGGAGCCGGGCGATGAACCCGCACGCCGCCCTGCGCGGCCTGCGCTTCACCAAGATGCACGGCGCCGGCAACGACTTCGTCGTGCTGGATGCGCGCGCGGGTCCGCCCGAGCTCTCGCCCGAGGCCATGCGCTGGATCGCCGAGCGCCGCACCGGCGTCGGCTTCGACCAGCTGCTCAGCGTCGAACCCGCGCGCAGCGAGGGCTCGGCCCTCTACTACGGCATCTGGAACACCGACGGCAGCGCCGCGGGCCAGTGCGGCAACGGCGCGCGCTGCGTCGCGGCCTGGGCGCTGCGCGCCGGTCTGGTTGACGCATCGACCTTCCGCATGGACAGCCCCAGCGGTGCGGTCGAGGTGCAGGTGCACGCGCTGGACGACATCGAAGTGAGTCTCGGCGTGCCTGACTTCAGCGCGCGCGCCCTGCCGGCGCGCGGCGTGGGCGCACCCGACGGCGTGCTCGAGTTCGAGGGCGAGGTCTACAAGTACCGCGGCGTGTCGATGGGCAACCCGCACGCGCTGATCGAAGTGGCCGATCTCGCCAGCGCACCGGTGCCTGGCGTCGGCGCGACCCTGCAGGCCGATCGCCGCTTCCCCGACAGCGTCAATGTCGGCTTCGCCGAAGTGATCGACGCAGGCCATATCCGCCTGCGCGTGTACGAGCGCGGCGTGGGTGAAACCCAGGCCTGCGGCAGCGGCGCCTGCGCCGCGGTGGCCGTGCTGCACGCGCGTGGCCGCGTCGATGCGACGCGCGGCGTCGCGGTCGATCTGCCCGGCGGGCGTCTGCAGATCCATTGGAATGGCCCGGGCGATGCGGTGCGCATGCGCGGGCCGGCCGTGTTCGTTTTCGAAGGAGTGTTCTGCGAATGAGCGATACGACCCTGGCGCCGGAGGCCGTGGCCGCCTACCTGCGCGCGCATCCGGAGTTCCTGCAGCTGCATCCGGAGCTCGCCGCCAGCCTGGCGGTGCCGCGCGAGTCCGGCGGCGCGGCCTCGCTGACCGCCTACCAGCTCGACGTGCTGCGCGACAAGAACCGCGAGCTCTCGCGTCGACTGCAGGAGCTCTACGCCACCGCGCAGGAGAACGAGCGCCTGACCCTGCGCACCCACCAGCTCACCCTCGCCCTGCTGCGCGCATCGACGCCGCTGGCCGCGCTGCAGGCGATGGTGGCGAGCCTGATCGAGGACTTCCACAGCGACCTGCTGCGGGTGGTGCTGATCGGCCAGAGCTTCGAGCTGCCGGCCGCCGAGTGGCTGATCGAGCGTCCGCCGCAGGCGCCGGAGCTGGCCCAGTTCGCCGAGTTCCTGCGCGGCGGCGAGCCGCTGTGCGGGCGGCTGGCGCCGCAGAAGATGGAGTTCCTCTTCGGCGCGCAGTCGGCGCAGGTGCAGAGCTGCGCGCTGATCCCGCTGCCCGCGCGCGGGCTGCTGGCGATCGGTTCGCGCGAACCGAACCGTTTCTATCCCGGCATGGGCACCCTGTTCCTGCGGATGATGGGCGAGGCGCTCGCCGCTGCGCTGTCGAGGCATCCCGCCTGATGGCGCGCGCGCCGACCGCAGCCGGCGAGGCGGTGCGTGCGCCGGCACCTGCGCTGCGGCAGGCGGTCGAGGACTGGCTGGGTGCGCTGCGGGTGGAGCGCGGCGCTTCGCCGCACACGCTTGAGGCCTACCGTGCCGATGCCGACACCCTGCTGGCCTGGTGCGCGCAGCGCGGCGTCGACGACTTTGGCGCGCTGGATGCCGAAGCCCTGCGCCTGTACCTCGCCGCCGCGCATCGCGCCGGGCTGTCGCCGAAGAGCCTGCAGCGTCGACTGTCCGCCTGCCGCGGACTGTTCCGCTTCCTGCTGAAGCACGGTCGGATCGAGCGCGACCCCAGCGCCGGCGTGCGCGGCCCCAAGGCGCCGCGTCGCCTGCCGCAGGTGCTGGACGCCGACGAAGCGCAGGCCCTGGTCGAACTGCAGGGCGAGGACCCGCTCAGCCTGCGCGATCGCGCCATGCTGGAGCTGTTCTATTCCTCCGGTCTGCGCCTGTCCGAGCTGTGCGGCCTGCGCTGGATGGATCTCGACTTGAGCGAGGGCAGCGCGCGCGTGCTCGGCAAGGGCCGCAAGACGCGGCTGGTGCCGGTGGGCCGCCACGCCGTGGAAGCGCTACGCGCGCTCGCCGTGCAGGGCGCCGCGCCCGAGTCGCCGGTGTTCACCGGTCGCGGCGGATCTGCCATCGCGCCGCGTACGGTGCAGCAGCGCATCAAGTTGGCCGCGCAGAAGCAGGGCCTGTGGAAGCGCGTGCATCCGCACATGCTGCGGCACTCCTGCGCAAGCCATCTGCTGGAGTCCTCGGCGGACCTGCGCGGCGTGCAGGAGCTGCTGGGGCATGCCGACATCGCCACCACCCAGATCTACACCCACCTCGATTTCCAGCATCTCGCCCGCGTCTATGACGCGGCGCATCCTCGTGCAAAGCGGGTGCGTGGCAGCGAGTGAGTTCGCGCACGGTTCGCGGCTCCGCTTTCGAATACTCCCGAATCCCTAGAAGACCAAGGCCGACCCGCGCCCGCAAGGGCGAGGGTCGGCCTCTGCAACGCAGGGCACCGGTGCCGCCGGCTTACCTGCGGCGTCCGCGAATCGTGCTCAGAAGCGGTAGCCCAGGGTCAGGCCGACCACCAGCGGATCGACCACCGCGGTACCCACCTTGCTGCCGTTGACCTTGACGTCGGAATCGATGTCGATCCAGCGCGCATCCAGCACGAGGTCGATCGCATCGCTCATCTTGAACACCAGGCCCGCTTGGGCGGCGAGGCCAAAGCTGTTGTCGAGGCCGATCTTGGCGCCGGCGACCGGCCCGCCGGCAACCGGCTTCTCGTCGTACACGAAGGTGTAGTTCAGGCCCGCGCCGACAAACGGATTCACCCGACCCTCCGGGTTGAAATACCACTGCAGGCTGACTGTCGGCGGCAGGTGCTTGAAGTCCACCGCCTTGGCGCCATTCAGCTTGGCCGTGTGCGAGAACGGCGTGGCGGCCAGCACCTCGACGGCGAGGTTTGGCGACAGGTGGCGGCCGAGGATCAGGCCCAGCTGGGTGTTGCTGTCGATGTCGGTCTTGAGTGCGCCGCCGGCGAGCGTGCCGTTGTCGGACTTCGGCGACACCTGCACCGCGCCAACCCGGACGAACCATTCCTCGGCATGGACGGGCAGGGCGGTGACGGCAAGTGCGGCGGCGCCAAGCAGGGGGAATATGTAGTTCTTCATGGGGCAGTCCTCTGGGGGGATGTGTTCGGCGGTGGCAAGTCTGTGCCGCCGCAACACTCCGCATCTTGATAACTGTCAAGCGCGAACCTCGCGATCATGGGCGCGCGACCGGTGATTCGCCGATGGCGGTTTTGGCTATGGGGGTGAACAGAAACGCGACTGCGATTGGAGCGCCTCCCAGTCCGGCTTCGCGGACCTCGTGCACTTGAGGAAGCCAGGACTCGTCATCCGCGCGAATGCGGGCCTCCGGGATCCAGGGCCGGGCATCCGGGGCCGCTGCACGGCAGCGCGGCCGGCTTTCGCGGGGGCGGCTGCGAAGGAGGTTGGCGTGGGCGCTGACCCTACTGGACAGGCCGGCGACTCGCCTCGAACCGATGCGCCAGGCCCGACGGACCCGCGATCCTGGGTGACTCGTTGCGGAACAGGCCCGCGCTCCGGTTCGCAGTGCGGCACTCCGGATGCGGGGAATGTGATCCAGCACAAACATGCGTGGGCAAGGCCACTGCTAGCGTCGCCGCACTTCGAGTTCAAGTCGCGACGGGTCGGGGGATTCCGCGCGACGCCTGCAGGGCGAGGGATGCGTCCTGCCAATCCAGCCAAGGCGCCGGAGTGCGCCACACCACTCGAAACGGGGAGATCCAATGCGTACTTCGATCCGGCGCCTGTGCGCCGCGCTGTGCTGCGTGCTGCCGATGGTCGCAGTCGGCGGCGAGCTGCACGTCCTGCCTGCACCCGACCTCGCCAAGCTGGCGATGGAGGATTCCAAGGCCGTGGGCGGGCCATTCCGCTACGGCATCCAGATACCGGTCAAGGGCTTCAGCTACGACGGGCGCGGGCTGTCCAAGTCCTCGTGGGTCGAGGGCAAGGACGGCGTCTCGCACTTCACCTGGTCGATTGCCGCCCCCGGTGCTCGCACCCTGGACTTCCACTTCAGCCGCCTTGCGCTGCCCGAAGGCGCCAGCCTGATCCTGCGCGGCGAAGGCGAGGACAACGTCCGCAAGATCACCGCCGAGGCGCTGAGCGGCAGCGAGGGCTACTGGGCGCCCTACATCGCTGGCGAGAAGGTCAGCATCGAGCTGCACGTGCCGACCTCGCTGCGGGCGCAGGCGCGCGTCGAGCTGGCATCGGTGACGCACGGCTACCGCGGCCTGTTCGAGTCGGCAGAGCCGGCGCAGAAGTCCGGCAGCTGCAACGTCGACACCGCCTGCCCGGCCGGCGCCGGCTGGACTGATCAGATCGACTCTGTCGGCCACTACACCTTCAGCCAGAGCGGCGGCTCCTACGTCTGCACCGGCAGCCTGGTGGCCAATGCCGCCGGCACGACCATTCCCTACTTCCTGACCGCCAACCACTGCCTCAGCACGGGCACGGTGGCGTCGACGGTTGTCGTGTACTGGAACTACCAGAGCGCGACCTGCCGCACGCCGGGTTCGAGCGCTTCGGGTACGCCGCTGTCCAAGACCATCGCCACCCACACCCAGTCGGGCGCCAGCCTGGTCGCGACCAACGCGGCCAGCGACTTCGCCCTGCTGCGGCTGAATGCGGATGTGCCGACCGCGTCGAATCCGTTCTGGAGCGGCTGGGATGCCAGCGGCGCCACGCCGAGTTCGGCGGTCGGCATCCATCATCCGGCCGGTCATGAGAAGCGGATCGCCGTCGAAGACCAGGCGCTGGGTATCACTGCCTATGGCGGCGGCAGCGGCAGCACGCACTGGCGGGTCATCGACTGGGACCAGGGCACCACCGAAGGCGGCAGCTCCGGCTCGGGCCTGTGGGACCAGAACAAGCGCCTGGTCGGTCAGCTGCACGGAGGCTCGGCGGCCTGCGGCAACAACCTGTCGGACTACTACGGGCGCCTGTCGGTGTCCTGGACCGGCGGCGGCAGCGCGGCGACGCGCCTGCGCGACTGGCTGGATCCCAACGCCAGCGGCTTGACCTCGATCGCCGGCTACCGCAGCGGCTCGACGCCGCCGCCCCCTCCGCCGCCGTCCAACGCGCTCAGCAATGGGGTTCCGGTGACTGGCCTTGCCGGCTCGGCCGGCACCGAGCTGCGCTATACCCTGAGCGTGCCCGCGGGCGCCAGCAGCCTGAGCTTCGCGATGAGCGGCGGCAGCGGTGATGCCGATCTGCACGTGCGCTTCGGCACAGCGCCCACCACCACCACCTACGACTGTCGGCCTTATCTGGGCGGCAATGCCGAGACCTGCAGCTTCGCTGCGCCGCAGGCAGGCACCTACCACGTGATGGTGCGGGGCTACTCGGCGTTTTCCGGCGTGAGCCTGACCGGCAGCTTCAGCACGGGCGGCGGCGGGACGCAGCCGAGCTTCTTCCAGAACACCACCGTGTTCAACATCGCCGACAACAGCACCATCGAAAGCCCGATCACGGTCAGCGGCCGCAGCGGCAACGCACCGTCCACCCTGCAGGTGGCGGTCAACATCAACCACACCTACAAGGGCGACCTGAAGGTGGACCTGATCGCACCCGACGGCTCGGTCTACGTGCTGCACAACCGCAGCGGCGGCAGCGCCGACAACATCGTGCAGACCTTCACCGTCAACGCGTCCTCCGAACTCGCCAACGGCACCTGGAAGCTGCGCGTCAATGACAACGCAGCGGGTGATACCGGCAGGTTGAACAGCTGGAGCCTGCAGTTCTAGGCAAATTCTGACTTCTCGGGGCTCCCGGCGCGCCAGGGATGGCGCGCCCGCGAACCGAGCGCACCAGTGCTTGATCCAGCGTGAGTGAGTACGGACATGTGCCGGACTCATGGCGTTCGAGCAACTCCCGGATGGAGTTGTTCAGACCGTCCCTGGCGGACTCGGCATGCGCGTCGGACAGGAGTCCGGCGCGCAGCCCAGCCCTTCGGTTGCCGCGCCGGGGCCTTCGGGTGTCCAGCCATACGCCCATCCGAGGTGGGTAAACACCATCACAGCGCTCGATCGATTCTGGCTCTGGCCAGACCTTGCTGTTGCGCTGCCGCGCAAGCGAGTGGGTTCTTCGCGCTGCTTGCACATCCGATTCACGGAATTCCGCAGTGTGGGGCGCGCGCGCGCCTTGCAGGCCAAGGGTTTGCGCGCGATCCATCGCTTGCTCTTCACTCATGCGATGGGGCGTGCTCGTGCAGCTTGCGGTCATGCCATCGCTGCCCTATGGTTGCCGGATGGCGACCGGCTCGCCATAGGGTCAGGAATCCTTCAGCGGGGGCGCTGTCGATTTCCCGGGTGTGGCGGACGCGTACGTCACTCCGATCCCAGGGGTAGAGGCTCGGAACGCGATGTTCCGGGCCACGGGGAGGGCGGTGTCAGCCGTCGGAATCAGCATCACTGCCTACGTGTGGCTTCCCTGCCTCGATGCAGGCCGGTCGGCTGGGGTCGTTCGCGGCCTCTGGTGCCGCACTCGAATCGTGTTCCGGTACGGGGCTGCGCCCATCGATCTCCATCGACACCGCGTGCGGGTCGATGGACCTGCGTCAAACGGTCCCCGCGTGCCCGGGGGCGCGTCCAGCACTCAAGGAAGTCAGCATGAAATCAAACTCACCCAAGCTCAGGATCCGCAGCCTCGCGCTGCTGTGTGCCCTGGTCCCGGCAGCCATGCCCGCATTCGCGGAACTGCCGGTGGAAAGCCTGCTGGATGCGCCAGCGCAGTTCTCTGAAGCGGATAGCGCCGGCCGCTACGTCTACCTGATCCGCTTCGCGGAGGCAGGCTTGGCGGAACGCGCGCGTGCCAGCGGCGCGGCACTCGATGCCCGCTCGGCAGCCTCGCAGGCGATCCTGACGGAGATCCAGGGCCAGCAGCGCGTCCACGTCGAGTCGATGGCGGCAACCCTCGGACGCGGCGTCCAGCCCAGCCATTATTATCTTGCGACCCACAGCGGCGTGGCCGCGCGTCTGACCCCGGCCGAAGCGCAGAAGGTCCTGGACCTGCCCGGTGTGGTCGCAGTCGAGCGCGAACAGGTGTACGAGCTGCAGACCCGCCGTACGCCGGAGTTCATCGGCGCCAATACGATCTGGAACGGCACCAATGTTCCCGGCGGTGCGAACGTGCTCGGCCAGGGCATGATTACCGCGATCCTCGACTCGGGCGTGGTGCCAACGCATCCGTCCTTCAGCAATGACAACGCCACCTGCGGCTTTGGAACCGGCGGCATCCCGAACAAGCTGTTGAGCGCGGTCGACTGCGCCGCCACCGATGCCGGCGGTCTGTGCGCCGGCCCGAACCCGGTCGATGTCAACGGCCACGGCACCCATGTCGCCAGCACGGCTGCCGGCAACTTCGTCGGCACCGACGCCACACCGGCTCCGGTCGCGCCGATTGCCGGCATCGCGCCCTGCTCACACGTCCGCTCGTACAAAGTCTGTCCGGGCAGCAGCTGCCCCGGCGCCGACCTGACGGCCGGTCTCAACAACCTGCTGCTCGACGGCGATGCCGACGTCATGAACTACTCGATCTCGGGCGGTACCTCGCCCTGGACCGACTTCGACCGCACCAAGCTCGACCTGGTCAACGCCGGCATCTTCGTCGCCGCTGCCGCAGGCAACACCAACGCGACAATCACCAATCCGATCGGCCAGGTGAACCACCGCGGCCCTTGGGTGATGTCGGTGGCCAATACCACCCATGATCGCGTCACCAGCAACGCGGTGAGCATTTCCCTGGGTGGGCCGCAGAACGTCTATGGCCTGAAGGGCCTGATGACCATCCCTGCAGACGTGACTGGCGAAGTCGCCGACAGCCTGGCGCTGGGCAACGAGCTGGGCTGTACCGCGCAGGGCGGCTTCCCGGCCGGCAGCATGACCGGCAAGGTCGCGCTGATTCCGCGCGGTGTCTGTGGATTCGCCGAGAAGCTGGCGAATGCGCAGGCGGCTGGCGCCATCGGCGGCATCATCTTCAACAACAACCCCGGCCAGCCGCCGATCGCCATGGGCGCCACTGAGACCTCGATTCCCGCGGTCATGGTGTTCAATTCGGACGGCCTCGCGATCCGAGCCCACGTCACCGCCAATGCCGGCGCGCAGGCGACGATCTCATCCACCGCGGTCACCTCGTTCGATGCAGCCGCTGGCGACATCCTGTCCTCCGGCAGCCTGCGCGGTCCGACCCCATCGCCGCTGCAGCACCTGCAGAAGCCGGATATCGCTGCGCCCGGCAGCAGCATCTATGCTGCCTTGGCGACAGCACAGGGCAACCCGACCTACGGTGATCTGAGCGGCACCTCGATGGCCAGCCCGCATGTGGCCGGCGCGGCGGTTCTGGTGCGCCAGATCCACCCGACCTGGTCGGTGCAGGAGGTCAAGTCCGCCCTGCAGATGACCGCCAAGCGCACCGGCTTCAAGGACTTCGTCAACGGTACGCCGAACTCGGGCCCCTGGGACGCCGACGACGTTGGCAGCGGTCGTGTCGACCTGACCAAGGCGGCGCGCGCCGGCCTGGTCATGAACGAGACCACGGCCAACTTCCTGGCGGCCAACCCGGCGACGGGCGGCGACGTGCGCACGCTCAATCTGCCGGCCCTGCGCAACCTTGACTGCTCGCCGACCTGTACCTTCACCCGCACGGTGCGCAATACGCTGAGCACGCCGAGCTCCTGGGCGGTGGCCAGCTCGATGGTCTCCGGCAATTTCAACATCCAGGTCAGCCCGGCCACGTTCACCTTCAGCGGTGATCTGGCGCAGACCCAGACGATCACGATCACGGTTTCGCCGAATGGCGTGCAGAACGCGGTGACCCACTTTGGCGCGGTCACCTTCACCGAGGCGGGCGGTGCATCGCCGCAGCTGCATTGGCCCCTGGCCCTGCGTGGTCTGGAGCAGACCCCGCCGGTGCTGCAGTACACGCCAGAAGCACTGGACGCCGTGGTGGTCGCAGGCGGCAGCCGCACGCTGCCGATCACGATCACCAACGCCAATCCGACTGCTTCCCCACTGACTTTCAGCTTCGCCGAAGCGCCGGCCCGCCCAGTGGTGCTGGACCTGGAAGCCAAGCAGGAGGAGTCGGTCACGGGCGGCGTCAGCCAGCCGGTGAATCTGCAGCTGGACGGCGGCATCGCCACGATCATCGGCTTTGGCACCCAGCAGTGGCTATGGTTCAACCGCTTCTCGCCGACGCTGCTGCAGGTGCCCTTCACGCTGCAGCAGGTGCAGGTTGCGATGGCGCCCGGCAACGGCAATGTCCTCGCCGGCGACCTGTTCGACGTGCATGTATGGATCGATCCGGACCGTGACCCGTCCAACGGTGCGACCCTGGTGGCTTCCGTTACCAATCAGGCGATCACCGCAGGCGTCGGCTTCAAGCCGGTCAACCTGCCGGCGGGCGTTGAGATCACGGCAGCCAGCGGTGACGTGCTGATCGGTGTGGTCAACCGCACGGCTCGCGGCAATCCGCCCACCGCACCCAACTACAGCTCCGCCGTTGCTGATGCTCCGGGCAACTCGCAGGGCCGTTCGTGGGTAGCCGGCAACTTCCCGGGTGGTATCGCCGCGAATCCGCCGGTACTCACGGATGCTGGCACGCTGAGCCTGATCGAGCCGGCGATTCCGGGTCGCAACTGGGCCATCCGAGCGACTGGCACCGGCGGTACCAACTGCCTGGCGCCGTCCGAAGTGCCGTGGCTCTCGGTGGCTCCGGCCTCCGGCAGCGTGGCAGCCAATGCCAGCAGCACGGTGCAGGTCACGCTGAACTCCACCGGCCTGGCGCCGGGCGAGTACGACGCCCTGTTGTGCCTGCAGAGCAATGACCCCGCGCGTCCGCTGTCGGTGGTGCCGGTGTCGATGCAGGTCGTCACCAACGACCAGCTGCCGACCATCTCCGTCGCTCCCGCGTCGCTGAGCCTGCAGGCCACCGCCGGCGGCAGCGACACCGATAGCCTCGGCATCGGCAACACCGGCACCCTGCTGCCGCTGAACTGGGAACTGATCGAGGCGGGTGCTGACCAGGTGGCCGGAGGCGACATCGTCGTCGTCGACAACGTCAACTTCACCTTCCCGGCCGATGCGACCGGCGGCTCGATCAACTGGTTGACGGGCGAAACCTGCAATTGCGATACGACGCCGTTCAACTTCAACGTCTGGACCAACAGCGGCAACATCGCGTTCTTCTGGCCCGGCTCCGCGGTGCGTGGAGCGGTTGCGACCGCTGCAAGCGGTGGGCAGTACCGCGTGCTGGTGCCCGGCGATCAGATCGGCCCGAGCTCGGTGTTTGCGACTTCTGCGCTGACAACGCCGTGGCGCCAGGCCGCCAATGTCGATGGGTACCTCGGCTTCCGTTTCGTCAACACCGGAACGGGCCAGACCAACTACGGCTATGCGCGTCTGCAGACCACCGGCACCACGGGCAATCCCGCACGCATTGTGGGCTACGCCTACAACCGCGCAGGCGGCCCGATCACCATTCCCGTGCCTTCGGTCTGCGAGAGCCCGAGCAACATCGCGTGGCTCAGCACCGCCGCGACTTCCGGTAGCACGGCGGCTGGCGCAACCAGCAACGTTGGCGTGACCGCGGACTCGACGGGTCTGGCGGTGGGCACCGTGGAAGCCACGCTCTGTGTGCGCAGCAACGATGCGGCCAGCCCGCTGGTCGAAGTGCCGGTGAGCTTCGAAGTGACGCCGGCCACGCCGGAGATCTTCGCCGACGGGTTCGAGAGCGCGAACTGAGGAACTGTCTGCGGCCGGTGCAGTCCGCAAGGTCTCACCGGACCGCAGTGAACACGGGATCGCGAAGGCTGCTTCTTGCAGTGCTAGCGATCCGGATTGAACACACGAAGGGCCGCCCATGGGCGGCCCTTCGTGCTTTTGGGGGCTCAAGCCGGACCTGTGGCCGTTGACATCGCGTTCCGGGCAAACAAGGATGCGTCGCGCCGCGGTCTGCGCGCGAACAGGGGATCCATGTGAAAAGGACAATCGCCGCGGCGATCGGCGCCGTGCTCTCTGCGTGCGCGTTCGCTGCCCTCGCCGGCACGCCCCAGCAATGGCGCGCCATCGGCCCCGGCCCCTCGCACGGCGGCCAGGTCGAGAACATCACCAATCGCGAAGTGGTCGGCGCCATCAATGCCGTCGCCACGCATCCGACCGATGCCGGCATCGTCTATGTCGGAGCGGTCAACGGTGGCGTCTGGCGCACCGCCAACGCGACCGCGGCCGCACCGAGCTGGACGCGGCTGACCGACGCCCTGGGCTCGCTCTCGATCGGTTCCATCGAGCTCGACCCCACCGACGCGCAGTCGCGCACCGTGGTGGCGGGCGTGGCGCGTACGTCCAGCCTGTCCCGCGACGGCGGTGCCCTGATCGGCCTGCTGCGCAGCACCGACGAGGGCGCGAGCTGGACGGTGTTGAGCAGTCTGGCCAATCGCGAGATCCAGGGTGTGGCGCCGCGCGGTGCGGTCATCGTGGCTGCGACCGACAATGGCATCCATCGCTCCACCAACACGGGCGGCAGCTTCACCCTGCTCTCGGGGGCGGCGGGCAGCGGCCTGCCAGCGGGTGCCACCCTCGACCTCGCCGGCCACCGTGCCGCACCGGCCGTGCTGTACGCGGCGGTCACCGGCGGCAACGCGCGCGGCATCTTCCGCAGCAGCGATACCGGCGCCACCTGGACGCGCGTCTCCGACGCCGCCATTGAGGCCCGTATGAATGTGGGCACGGCCGGCACTCGACGGACCGAGCTGGCGGTGGGTGCGGCGGGGCAGGTGTTCGTTCTCGTCGTCGACGACACCGGCCGCGCCTCCGCGGTGTTCCGTTCGGCCGACGGCAGTCCGCCCTGGCTCGACCTCGGCGTGCCGCAGACGGCCGAGCAGAACGGCGTGCTGTTCGGCATCCACCCAGGCGGACAGGGCAGTATCCATCTGTCGATCGCGGCGGACCCGAGCAACGACCAGCTGGTCTACATCGGCGGTGACCGTCAGCCCTACTTCGGTGAAGGCGTGTCCGGCAGCTCCATGTTCTTTCCCAATTCGCTGGGCGCACGCGACTACAGCGGGCGCCTGTTCCGCGGCGACGCGAGCCTGCCCGCGGGCCAGCGCTGGGCGCCCTTGACCCACAGCGGCACGCCGAACAACTCGGCGCCGCATGCGGATTCGCGCGACATGGCCTTCGACGCCGCTGGCGGTCTGATCCAGGTCGACGACGGCGGCATCTACAAGCGCACCCTGCCGGCGACGGCCGATGGCATCTGGCTGTCCTTGAACGGCGATCTGCAGACCACCGAGTACCACGGCATCGCCTGGGATGCGGTGTCGAACCGCATCATCGGCGGCGCGCAGGACACCGGCACCACCCAGCTGCGCAGTCCCGGCTCACCGATCTTCGACAGCCTCTCGACTGGCGATGGCGGCGACGTGGTGGTGGAGGACCGCTCTTCAGCCACCACTTCCACCCGCTACACCAGCTTCCAGAACCTCTCGCAGCTGCGCCGTCGCACCTATGACGCCAACAATGCCGCGATCTCCAACGTTGCACCGGCGCGAACCCTGCTGAACGGCAGTCCCGCGCTGGTCGCGCAGTTCTACACGCCGCTCTCGGTGAACTACGCCAGTGCCACGCGCCTTGTCATCGGCGCCAGCAACGGCGTGTATGAGTCGCTTGATCGTGCAGACAGCATCGAGCGCGTTTCGACCGCGCGCATCAACGCCTTCAACGGCGATCCGGTGGTCTACGGCGTCGCCGGCAACCCGGGCTTCCTCTACTTCGGCGCAGGCACCGCCCTGCACCTGCGCACGCAGGACGGTGCGGCGCTCGATTCGATCGCCACCTTGCCCGCAACGGTGGTCGACGTCAGCGCGGACATCAACGATCCACAGCGCTTGTTCGCCATCACCCAGACCTCGGTGCACTACTCGAGCGATGGCGGCGCCAACTTCAGTCTGGTCACCGGCAACCTGGTCAGCGGTCTCGCGCCCGGGCGTCTGCGCAGCATGGAATACGTCCCCGACGTCGACCCGGCCCTGGTCGTCGCCGCCAATCGCGGCGTCTACATCGCGTACGAGAGCAGCGGCTTCAGCAGCTGGAGCCTGCTCGGCACCGGCCTGCCAAACGTGGTGGTCTACGAGCTCGAGTTCGACCACATCGACCGCGTGCTGGTCGCCGGCACCCTGGGCCGGGGCGCCTGGGTGCTCGACCTGCCGCAGCCCAACGAAATCTTCAAGGATGGCTTCGAATGAGCGCTATGACTGGCACGCGATCCTTCGTCAGGCCGCTCGCGGTCGCCCTGGTGCTCGCCCTGCTGACGCAGAACCAGGCGCTGGCTGCTGGGGCCCATCACGAGCTGGCGGAAGGCGTCTGGGTGGCGAACGAGGCCGACCGCGTCTATCTGTCGAATGCACAGGGCTTTCCGGAAGCGCGCGAGCTTGAGGATGGCCGCCTGCTGTGGACGGCCACGGAACCGGCGGTACTGATCTGGCACGCCGACGCGCGCTGGCTGGCGCTGGGGCAGTCGGGCAAGCGCGGCGAGGGCCGACTGCTGCTGATCGACGCCGCCTCTGGCGCTGTCCAGCAGCGGATCGACTTCGCGCTGCCCGATGCCGTCAGCGCAGCAGTGAGCGCCGAGCCCCTTCGTCGTTTCGACGTGCGCGCCGAGCGCATGGGCGATGGCGTGCGCCTGCACTGGAGCTACGTGGCCCATCCGCTGCGCGGCGCCCTGCTCGCATCGGACGGCGGTGCGGTGGCCAGCGAAGGTGTCGAACTGCAGGGCGTCGTCGATGTCGATCTGGCATCGGCCCGCCCGATGGCCCGCGCGCGCGGGGACGTCGAGACCGCTGTCGCGGGGCGAGCGCCGGATCTGCGCGGCGACGCCCGCATCGCCGAGCTCGGTGAGCGGCAGTTCCGATCGGCCGACGACGCCCACGCCATGGCGTCTGAGTCCAAGCCCGACCCGACCTTCGGCACGGTCTGGCGCTGGCAGCTCGCCAGCCGCAGCGAAGGCATCCTCGACGCGCAGCTCGACCTGCCCTTCAGCTACGCGCCTTTCCTGATCGACGAGCAGCGACTGGTCTATCGCGCGCCAGCGCTCGGCTACCGGCAGCCCTCGGGCGCGTGGCAGCACGCCGGCCTGCGGCTGGTCGTGCACGGGCTGGAGTCAGGGCGCGAGCTGTGGTCGGTGGAGGTGCTGGACCGGGAGTTCAGGGGTGTGCTGCCGCCTTGAGTGGGCGGCGGCAGCGTCAACGCGGCTGTCGTGCGGAAACTGCGTCTGTGCCGCATTCGCGCTCGCTGCAGATGATGTTCTGCAGCGTCCCCATGTCAGTGTCGCCGGTCTCGCTTTCGTCGCGAGCTGATTAGTACTCGACGGCGGTTCCGGCGATCCGTGGCCGCGGATGACGAGGGCGTACTTGGCGTGCACGCAACTTGCACATCCAAGCTCTGCAAAGCCGTGCTCAGAGTGCTTCGCGGCGGCGATTTCGCTACTGTGTAACGTTGCAAAATTTCCACACGCGTTCGGGCAGCCTCCCAACGACATCCGCAAAGCGCGATGTCGGACCCTGAAGAACCTAGCCCCGGGGGGCACCCACCATGAAGATGAGTTCCCATCACGCCGCGATGATGGTTTTCGTTGCGGCATTCTGCTGCCAAGCGTCGGCGCGCGCTGCCGACGGCACGCCCGGTCGAGCGCCTGAAGCGTCCAGCGTTCACGAGTCGGGCATGCGGGTCTATCTGGACCCGGAGACGGGCCTGCTCTCGCCTGTGCCTGTCACGCCTGAACAGATGGTCGAGGACGAAATGTTCAACGCCGGTCGCGCGCCGGCACCGATGGAAGAACTCCGGCGCGCCGACGGCACCGTAACCGTGCGGCTCAACGGCAACTTCGAGGTGGCCAGCCAGGTGGTGATCGCGCCGGACGGCCGGAAGATCTCCTTGTGTACGGACGCAGCACATGCCGGGCAGGCGCCCCATGCGCACGTTCTTCCACTGCCGACCGCCGAGGAGCGTTGACCCATGCGCCGGGAACTCAAGCCGCTTCTCGTCTCCTCCGCCATCGCACTCGCCCTGCTCGCCGGTTCAGCGCAGGCCGCGACCATTACCATCGTCAACGCTGACGGCCCGGATGAAGGGTTCAACGACCCCACGCCCGTTGCGCCATTGAACTCCAACCCCGGCACGACGCTTGGACAGCAGCGTCTCGCCGTGTTTCAGCAGGCAGCCGAACAGTGGGCCGCACTTCTCGTCAGCGATGTCGAGATCCAGGTCCGCGCGGCCTTCAACCCCTTGACCTGTAGCGGTACCTCGGCGGTGCTCGGCTCAGCAGGTGCGCGCACCGTGCACCGCAACTTCCCGAATGCGCCCTTGCCTGACACCTGGTACTCGCAGGCACTCGCGAACTCGCTGGCAGGGGAGGACCTGGATCCGGTTACCGAAGACATCAACACCCAGTTCAACACCGATATCGACTCTGGCACTTGTTTGACCGGAACGGTGGGCTGGTACTACGGCCTCGACCCGGAGCTGGATCCGCCACCTGCCGACCGGACGCCTTTGTTGCCCGTGGTGTTCCATGAACTGGCGCACGGCCTGGGCTTCCAGACCTTCACCAGCAACAGTAGCGGTGCGTTCTTCAATGGCTTCCCCGACATCTGGACGAACTTCCTCGCGGATGCGCCCAGCGGGACCACATGGAGAGCCATGGCGAGCAATGCCGAACGTGCCGCCTCGGCGCTCAGTGATCCCAACCTCGTCTGGACGGGGCCGAACGTGACGGCGGACAAGGAGCTCTTCCTCGGCCCAACGCCGTCGCTCATCGTCACATCACCGTCTTCAATCGTCGGCACCACGGCGGCCCAGCCTGCGACCTTTGGGCCTGCAGTCACGGATCCGGGCGTGTCCGGAGAAGTGGCAGCCGCCGAGCCCGCGCTGGCCTGCGATCCCATCACCAATCCCACGGCCCTCGCCGGCAAGATCGCTCTAGTCGATCGCGGCGTGTGCAACTTCTCGGTCAAGGTAGCCAATGCCCAGGCCGCAGGCGCCACCGCGGTGATCGTGGCGAACAATGCTGCGACGGGTCTTCCCGGCATGGGCGGCGAGGACCCGACGATCACGATCCCCTCCTACGGCATCCTCCAGTCCGTCGGACAGGCGATCCGCGCCGAACTCGCGAACGGTCCTGTGCAGGTCACCCTGGGCTTCGGAGCCAGCCTCGCAGGCACCAATCGCGGCTTTGTGCGCATGCACGCCCCTGCCGTGCTGGCCCCGGGATCCTCGGTCTCGCACTTCAGTGTCGACGCCTCGCCCAACCTGCTGATGGAACCCTCGCTCAACCGCGACATCTTCAGCGAGGTGGACCTCAGCATCCCGCTGTTCCGCGACATCGGCTGGCGAGACAACGGCGCGCCGGGCGTACGCGTTTTCGAGGACGGTTTCGAAACCGACTGACCGATCGCAAACTTCAGGCAAGAACGCAGCGAGGCGAGGGGAAACCCTCGCCTCGCTGCGTTTCAGGCCTTTGTCGTGACGTTCGGATGGGCTTGAACAGCACGTCCACCGACCTTCTGGAGGCGCGGTGCCACAGAGGGACGATCGCGCTGATGCACGGCCCACAGCGAGATTGATCCGCCCGCACTGTCACCTGATCGAACCCGGGCTCCTTTTGCGTGTGGGAGGGGGTCGTCGTTCCGTCCCCCGGGTTGGTTGCCGCGGTTCGAGGACCAGCCCACAGGCTACGCCCCTGTCGGGCAAGCCTTTCCAGCGCTTGGAGAACTCTATGCTCAGTCGGCTCACACGTCTTCTTTCGGGCGCGAAGTCCTTGACGCTTGGCCTCAGGACAAGGGCGCCCGAGAGCGGCGCAGTGCTGACCAGCGATCAGCAATCCGAGACACCCAGAAGTCAGTCGGATCGCAACTCGCGGACCCGCATGGCCGCCCGCCTTCTTGCGGGAGCAGCTGCGCTTGCAAGCTTGGGCATCGCAGCGGCCGGCGTATACGGACTGGACAGGGTGACCTGCCGGCTTTTTCAGGACCACCGATTAGTTGAGGGAGGCTCGGTGGGTTGATGCTTCGCTCTGCTGCTTCTGTTCGTCCTTGAACTGCTTCGGGGTCCGGTACCCGAGGCTCGAGTGGGGGCGATCTTCGTTGTAGTGACGACGCCAGCTCTCGATGATCACCCGCGCTTCGGCCCGGCTTCGGAACCACTCCATGCTCAGGCACTCGTCGCGGAACTTGCCGTTCAAGCTCTCGGCGGTGCCATTCTGCCAAGGCTTGCCGGGGTCGATGTGCGCCGTTTCGATGCCCTCCTGCTGCAGCCATTTCAACACCGCATGGCTGACGAACTCGGGGCCGTTGTCCGAGCGCAGGTAGCGCGGCGCGCCGTGTTCGCTGACCAGGCGCGACAGCACCTCGATCACGCGACGCGAGCGCAGGCTACCCTGCACGTCGATCGCGAGCGCCTCGTGGGTCCACTCATCGGTGATGACCAGACATTTCAGGGCTTGGCCGTTGGCGCAGGCATCGAACACGAAGTCGTAGGCCCAGACCTGGTTCGGCCCGGTGGCCGGTATCGACCGCGGCCTGGAAGCGGCGATTCGCCTGCGCGGCCGCTTCTTCGGCACCTGCAGCCGGGCCTGCTGCCACAGCCGGAACATCCGGTCCCAGCCCAGCTGGAAGCCCTCGCGCTCCAGATAGATATGGATCCGGCGATAGCCAAACCGCGGATACAGCGCGGCGTAGTGCTTCATGCGTTCGATGACCGCAGCATCCTTGGCAGGCAAGCGAGCTTGGTAGCGCAGCGCCGAGCGGGCCAGCCCCAGCAGCACGCAGGCACGTCGCTGGCTGATGCCACGCTCGACCATCCGAGGGATCAAGGCGCGCCGGGCAGGCGCGCTCACCACTTTTTTGCAGTGATCTCCTTCATCACCTCGATCTCAAGGTCTCGCTCGGGCAGCAACTTCTTCAGGCGCGCGTTCTCCTGCTGCAACGTCCGCAGCTGTTTGACGTCAGCGGTTTCCAGCTTGCCGTAGCGCTTGCGCCAGACGTACAGCGTCTGCTCGCTGATGCCGTACTTCTTGGCCACCTCCGCAACCGGCGACTTGTCGGCCTCGCGGAGGATCTTGACCATCTGCTCTTCGGTGAATCGGGACTTGCGCATGGGCTCCTCGCTGATGTCAGGAGCCATCCTCTCAACTTTCAACTGGTCCGAAAATCGCCGAGCAGGTCAGTTACCGCCGCCAGTCGCTTCGCACATTCTTTCGTCGATGATGCACTCGCTCGCAATGGCATTGAGTGATGGCAGCATGCCTGCTAGCAATGCAAATTTAAGGGTCTTCTTCATGATTTCGGCCTTTGGTTTCTATGGTTCGCGATTGTGGTCGGGCTTTCTGGAGTGGATCTCTTGCGCACAGGCTGGCGCCGAGTTTGCACGGTCCTCACTGATTTTGTGCGTTTGTCCTCGCTGTCTTGGGCTTGCCCCTGTTGCGTTATCGTTCTAGCTTGGCTAGTTTCTCCGCCAGTTTGGCGCAATTGGCTGCTCGGTGGTGATTGTTGGTGCCGCAGGCTCTTTCGTGCAATTCGCCAAGCACTGCTTTCTGCTCTAGCCTGCTGTTGGGGCTCCTGACGAGATGGGAGTTGCGAAAGGTTGGTTGGTTGGCCTTCGCGATGGCCTCCTCTATGCGAGCTTGAGCTAGGAGGTTTCGCAGCAGCTCCAGCATTATGTGGTACGAAAGCGGCGAGTCCTCACCGTATTGCTCCAATATTGATGCGTAAGCGGTTTCGGCCAATTCCAGCGCCTCACCCAACGATGCTGGATCACCCTTGATTCTCAGGTGTCGTGCCAGGTTGATTGAGACACGCACCGAATTGATGTGAGCCGCACCCCGCGCTCGCGTCATGGCTGAAAGGCTCTTCCTGCCGGCGCTGATTGCTTCGTCGATTCGGTCAAGGCGGGCGAGAAGTGTTGCCAGCTGAGAATTGGCCGAAGCCACCAGTATGCTGTCAGGGCCCATAACCCGCGACGCTACCTCGATCTCAGCCGACAGTTGGGCTCCGATATCGGAGGTTGGATTGGCGCGAGCCATGAGCCCCAAGAGGCTAAGTCTCGAGTCAACTAGGCGAGGGTGCTCAGGCGGTAGCTCGGTCAGCTGCCATGTGACTGTGGACGCCATCAGGGAGATGGCTTGAGGCAGGTCGCCCAGAGAAGCCAGAACGCTTGATTCCAGCCACCGGATTTCCGTCATTGCGCGGCTGCTTGGACCGATCTCCTGGAATCGGTGCCTTGCCTCGCTGAGGAGGCGCGCGGCCGGCTCGAGGCCGTCTCGCGATCTGACGATGCGCGCGCGAAGTAAAGCCCTCTCGGGCGAATCTTCGCGCTTGAGGTTCGTCAGCCGCACTTCCAGCGCCTCAGCTTGAACGTGCAAATCATCGCGCGCCCATGCAAGAGCGCCGCTGTAGAGCAGTGAGGCACTGAGCTCTGGATCCGCCACCCCCTCTTTGTCTATCGCCTCCAGACCCTGAATGGCCCATTGGACTGCTTTGGGCCGCTGGCCGAGGTCGAGTTCCACCCTTGCGAGAGTGGCGGCGAGTCTTGCGAAAACCTGAGGTTGAGTGTCTTGCAGCTCGTTCAGGCGGATCGCGGCTGCATCAAGAATCTGACGTGCCGTTACAGTATCCCCGGACGATTCGGATGGATCCGCATTCCGAAACGCCGACTCCAGAATCTCCACCACCTGCAGCGCGCGGTCGCGTTCGACCACCGCAAGATTGCGCTGCTTGCGCAGTTCAATGGCCTGCAGTACGAGGCCGCTGCCGAATGCGGTGATCGCGAGGATCAAGGCGGCCGACAGCCCGACCGCCGTGCGATGCCGGCGGATGAACAGTCGGCTCCGGTAGGCCCAGCTCGGGGCACGCGCGGTGACCGGTCGACCTTCCTGCCAGCGCTGAAGCTCGGCGTCGAGGGCATCGACGTTGCGGTAGCGCTCGCCGGGTGACTTGCGCAGGCAGGTGGCGACGATGGCGTCGAGGTCGCCGCGCAGCTCGCGGGCCCAGGGCTGGGCGCTGCGCTCGCTCATCAGCGGCGGGGCCACCTGCAGGATCAGACGCTCGATCTCGGCAGCGCGCAGGTCCTCGAAGTCGAAGGGCAGGGTCCCGCTGAGCAGCTCGTACGCCAGCGCGCCCAGGCTGTAGACATCGCAGGCGACGCCGGCGGGTTCGCCCAGCAGCTGCTCCGGCGCGCTGGCGTTGGGCGTGAAGAAGCGCTCGGCGGTGCGGGTGACGCTGGCCTGCGCGTCTTCGATCGATTTGGCGATGCCGAAGTCGAGCAGCTTGGGCTGGCCGTCGGCCGTCACCAGCACGTTGTGGGGCTTGATGTCCCGGTGCAGCAGCAGGCGATCGTGGGCGTGGGCCACGGCGGCCAGCAGCTTGCGCAGCAGTTCGACGCGCGCGCGCAATCCGAGCGCATTGCGTTGGCAGTAATCGATGATCGGCTCGCCCTGCACGACTTCCATCACCACGTAGGGCGTGCCGTCGGCGAGGCTGTCGGCGTCGATGAAGCGACAGATGCCGGGGTGGTCCAGTGCCGCCAGGTGTCGGCGCTCGGCTTCAAAGCGCGCGATCAGGCCGGCACCCGCGCGATCCGGGCGGATCAGCTTGATGGCGACTTCGCGGGCGACGGGCCCCTCGCTGCGGCGGGCCAGGTAGACGCGGCCCATGCCGCCCTCGCCGAGCAGGCGCAGGACCTGGTAGGGGCCGATCTGCGCCGGAGCGGGGTCGAGTTCGGGCAGCGCCTCGCGCAGCAGGGGCTGGATCTGGCCGGACAGGGTGGCGTCCAGTGGGCCGGTCTCGGCATCGCGCGCCAGCAGCGCGCGAACTTCCTGTTCGAGCCGCGGGGAGTCTTCGCGCAGACGCAGCAGTGCTGGCTCGCGCTCGGTCGGCGGCAGGTCGGCGATGGCATCGAAGGCGGCCAGCAGGCGGCGGCCGAAGTCGGCGCGCTCGGCGTCTGCTTCCGGCGTGGTGTTCGGGTTGTCCGGGTGCATCGGGCTAGGGACTCAGGTGCTCGGCCAGCCAGGCGCGCGCAAAGCGCCACTGGCGACCCACGGTGGCGGTGGAGCTGCCCATCACTTCAGCCATCTCCTCGATGCTCAGGCCGCCGAACACGCGCATCTCGACGACGCGCGCGCAGTCGGCGTTGATTGCTGACAGCGCCCGCAGGGCCGAGTCCAGCTGCAGCCAGTCGAGCGGGTCAGGCTGGCCGGACTCGAGCTGCTGCAGCTGGGCGTCGAGGTCGATCCGTGCTGCATCGCCGCCGCGCTTCTGGCTGCTCTTCTGACGCAGGTGGTCGACCAGGATCGAGCGGATGGCGGTGGCCGCCATGGCCTGGAAATGGCTGCGGTTTTCCCAGTCGACCTGCTGCTGACGGCGCAGGCGCTCGTAGGCCTCATGCACCAGTTCGGTGGGCTGCAGGGTGCGCACGCCCGGGAATCGGTTGAGCTGGCCGCGCGCGATCTCGCGCAGCACGGGATAGAGCGCTGCCATCAGCGCCGACTCGGCGCCGGCTTCGCCGGATTTCCACGCCTGCAGCAGTGCGGTGACTGAACTCTCGGACATGCATTCCTCGGCGCCGCGCCTGCTTCTTTCCATCCCCTCATCAGCTCTGTCCAGGCCGGCGAGCGTCTGCCCGTTTCGCCCGTCCCGTCCCCGCGCGCGTCCAAGCTCAACCCGCGGACACCAGTCGATCTGTGCCTGCGCCGCGGGCTCCGAGGCTCACGCCTGCGAAGAGTGGCAGGGTGTCCGCAGCAGAGGGCGCGAGGTTCAGCGGCCTTCACGCTTTGGCATCCAGCAGCGCCGAGGGCGCGCCATGCTAGCAGCGCCGGTGCGGGCTGCAAGTTTCTGACCGATTGCGTTCATTCCAGCCGTCCAGAGCCATGGCGTGGCTGCAGTTCGCGCCGGCCATCGCGCGTCAGGGGGCTGCCGCTGGCTTGATTCGAACACCTCGATGGCGCTTTGGTCATCCGCCCAGCGCTCTGGCATTCTCGACCGATGAACCTCGCCTACTTGCATCTTCGACGCCGCGTGCTTTGCGTGGCCGCGCTCTTGCTGTTGGGAGTTGCACTCGCGTTCGCAGCCCCCGTCATGCCACCGCCCATCGACGCGATGTGGGATCGCGACGTGATCCTTGCGGAAGCCACGTACGTCGATCAGCCTGCGCCGCACCGGCTGCGCTTCATCGACGTTGATGTCGTCCACGGCGGCGAGGCGCGCGACGAGGTCACGGTACAAGTCGATGACAACGCGCTGCCGCTGGTGCAGCCCGGCAAGCGCTACGTGCTGGCCTGGCAGGAAACCCAGCGATCGCCTTCGACCAAGAAGCTGCGGGTGATGCGTGCCGAAGGTCCCCAGCTGTTGATGAGCGCGGGCGCCAATCCGGCGCTGTTCGAGGCGCGCCCCGAGACGCGCGAACTGCTGCTGCAGCCGCCGACGCCCGAGCGCCTTGAGGGACGCGAGCATCTGCGACGCGCGATGGCTGGCCTGCGTTCGGCCGACCCGCAGATGCAGTCGCTGTTCGCAGCCGAACTGTTTGCGCGCTCGGCGCTGCGCGAGCAGCTCGGCGGGGCCGAGCGGCGCCGGCTGCGCGCCTTCGTGCTGCGTGGCGATCGCGCCTACGAGGCGCGTTCGATGATCCTGGAGGCAGCGCTGATCTACCCCGCGCACTACGGCAGCGACTGGGCGCGTGTTGCCGCACGCGTGATCCGGCATGAGCCGGTGTCGGCGTTGCCGGGTCAGCCCAATGAAGGTCTGGTCTGGTCGGCCTTCGGGCTGCTGCAGCGCGACGCTGCGTCGGTGCCGCTGGCGCAGCTGGCGCGCTGGGTGGCCTCGGGCAATGGCGCTTTGTCCGAGCTCGCGCTTCACGCCATTCGGCGGCAGGCGCCGGAACGCGAGCTGCCGCTGATCGACCAGGCGCTAGCCGACGAAGCGCTGGCCGCTGGCACGCGCGAGTTCCTGCTGGATCACCGCAGGCGTCTGCTGCTGTCGCAGTCCAGCGAAGGCTGACCGGCAGCGAGTCGATCTTGCTGTCGATCGGAATCCCGCATGGTGCAGTCGGCGCTGCAGGCCGCTCTCTGCCGGGAACGTGAAGGCGGGCTGTGGGGGCGTCTGCTGCCTTGGGGCCGGTGAATCGCCGGGGAGCTGCGTACCAGAGCCTCGCGCTGCCGCTGCGGGCGGCACATGCGCGCCGGAGCCACAGGCGTACACTCGCGGCGGCTGCGTGGGGATGCCGCAGCCGCCCAACACAACTTCCCGGGGGAACACGATGTCGTCGAGATTGCACCTGAGCCTGCTTGCGAGCGGGCTGCTGTCGCTGCTGCCCATATGGGCGCATGCGGCCACCGAAGCCAGCGAGGAAGCGCGCGTGGAGACTGCGCAGGCCGTGCGCTCCGACGTCTCCCCACCACTCTCCGAGCTGCTGCGCGCAACGCCGACGCGCGCGGTCGGGCCCACGACGGAAATCCCCAATATCCTGCTGAAGCCCTCGCCTCTGGACAGCCGCCAGCCGCAGTGGTTGGCCGAGCTCTCCGGAGTCCAGTCGGCGCCGCTGGGCAACGCACCCGTGCCTGCGCCGCTGCAGTCCTTCAATGGTCTCAGCTTGAACGGTTCGCTGCCGCCCGACACCAATGCGGACGTCAGCGACACCCATGTGATCCAGTGGGTGAACACGCAGTGGAACGTGTTCAACAAGCTCACCGGTGCGCCGATCGGCGCGCCGATGGAAGGCAATGTGTTCTGGTCAGGCTTCGGCGGCGCCTGCGAGAGCCAGGACGCCGGCGATCCGATCGTGCTGTTCGACGACGTGGCGCAGCGCTGGGTGTTCAGCCAGTTCACCGGCTCGGCCGTGCCGCGGCAGTGTTTCGCGATCTCGCAGACTTCGGACCCGATGGGCCCCTACAACCGCTACGAGTTCGTGTTTCCACAGTTCAATGACTATCCGCACATCGGCATCTGGCTGGATCGCTCGGCCCGTCGAGACGGCTATTACTTCGTGGTCCACGAGTTCCAGGGCAACACCTTCCGCGGCGCGGCATTTGTGGCGGTCGACCGCAACCGCATGCTGGCCGGCGCGCCAGCGGCCCAGGTCTCGATGCTGCGCTTCCCCGGCATCGATGCCTACGGCGCGCTGCCCGCCCACCTCGAAGGCACTACGCGCGCAGCGCCCGGGGCCTGCGCGCCTTTCGTGCATTTCGACAGCAGCACGTCCGAGTACCTGTTCTGGGATCTTTGCGCCGACTGGGCCACGCCGGCCAACTCGACCTTGAGCACGACGCCGACCCGGGTGGCCGCGAGCGCGCCGTTCTCGAACGCGATCGGACCGTCGCCGCAGGCCGGCACCACCCAGGGCCTGGATACCTTCGCCCTCAACCTCATGTATCGCGCCAGTGCGCGGGCCTTCCCCGCAGGCGCACCGACCGAGACCTCGATCGTCGTCAACCACACGGTGAACGCCGGCGGCGCCAAGCTGGGCGTCCGCTGGGCGCATTTCGACATGCGCTCGCCCGCGGCCCCGGCAACGCCGGACGTGTTCGCCGACGGCTTCGAGCCGCTGGCCCCGGTGGCGCCTGTGCTGCTCAGCAAGGGACTGGTCGAGGATGGCGTCTTTGCCCCCGACGAGCACAACCGCTGGATGGGCGCGATCAATATCGACCGCAACGGCTACATCGGCTTGGGCTACTCGGTGTCGAGCACGACGCTGAATCCGCAGGTCCGCTACAGCGGCCGCACTTTCGCCACGCCGGCCGGCATGCTGCTGGATGAGGCCAGCTGCACGGCCGGCATCGCCAACGGCTCGCAGACCAGCACCTCTGGGCGCTGGGGCGACTACGCCTCGATGAGCACCGATCCCGAGGACGAGTGCAAGTTCTGGTTCACCACCGAGTACCTGGCAACGACCTCGAACGCCGGTTGGACCACCCGCATCTGCAGCTTCCGCTTCCCCGAGTGCGGCCAGCCCGATTTCCGCCTGGTGCCGGAGTCGGCCACGCGCTTCGAGTTCTGTGCGGCAACCGCCAGCAACCCGGTCGTGCAGTTGCGCGGGGGCGTGGTGTCCGGCCAGTCCGGTAGCGCAGCGCTCAGCTTGGTGGGCCTGCCGGGCGTGACGCCAGCCTTCAGCGCCAATCCGCTGGCCCTGCCGGGAGCCGCAACGGTGACCCTTGGCGGCGCCACTGCACTGGCCTCGGGCAACTACGCGGGAACGCTCGATGCGACCGTCGATGGCAAGACCCGCAGCCTGCCGATCAGCCTCGGCGTGTCCTCGGCAGCGCCCGTGGCCCCCGTGCTGAGCGCGCCGGCAAACAACGCCGTCGGTCAGGTGGTGCGGCCGACGCTGAGCTGGGCGGCCGTGCCCGGCGCATTGCGCTATCGCGTGCAGGTGTCGACCAACTCCGGCTTCACCGCCATCGTGTTCGACCAGGTGGTGGAAACCAACAGTGCGGTCACCGGGGTGCTGTCCGCCAACACCGCGTACTTCTGGCGGGTGCGCCCCATCAACCACTGCGGCGATGGCGCGCTGTCCGCCACCTTCCAGTTCAGCACGGGCACCCCGGGCACCTGCCCGGCCGGCACCACGGCCAACCAGGTCTTCTTCGACGACAACGAGACGGCAGCGATCGTGTGGTCGACGCCCGTCGGCGTCGGCACCAACACCTGGTCGCGCCGCGCGGCGACCGGCACCGGCATGAGCTCCACGGTCTGGCGCGCCGACAACTCGAGCAATGCCTCCAACGACCAGCCGCTGATCTCGCCGCCGATCACCCTGCCCGCGGCCGCGCAGAGCCCGCTGCAGTTGACCTATCGCACCTTCCACGTGTTCGAGACCGAGGGTGCGAACCAGTGCTGGGACGGCGGTCTGCTGGACATCAGCACCGACAACGGCACGACCTGGGCGCCGATCAACAGCCAGCTGCTGACCGACCCCTATGACGGCACCAGTGCGGGCGGAGCGAACCCGGTCGGTGCCGGCGTGCCGATGTGGTGCCGATCGGTCGGCGGCGCGCGGACATCGGTTGTGGATCTGAACGGCTTTGCCGGGCAGACCATCCGCCTGCGCTACCGCGCCACCGGCGATGACAACACCGCTGCGGCACTGCCGAACGGCTTCGAGATCGACGACATCCGCGTGTTCGGCTGTCAGTAAGCCTCACGCCTCAGGCTTGGCCGAAGGGCGCGTCGAAAGACGCGCCCTTCGTCTTTTGCTGCGGTCGTGGCAGTGCGCGTGCACTGCCCCTGGGGGATTCGCGCGAGTGCCGGCGCGCCGATGATCCGCCGCGAATCGCGGAAGTTTCAGCAGCCCACCCAGGCCCGGCCTGTCATCGCCGGCTTCTCAGTCCTGTATCCCCACCATCCACTGCACGCCGAAGGGGTCGCGCGCCATGCCGAAGCGCTTCGACCAGAAGGTCTCGCCGGCAGGCATCGTGATGGCGCCGCCATCGGCGGCCAGCGCCGCCAGGGTGCGATCCACGTCTTCCGACGTGGCGACATCGAGCGACAGCGCGAAGCCGCTGGGCACGCTGGCCTCAGTGCTGCAGCCGTCGGACAGCATCAGCCGCAGCGCGCCGATTCTCAGGCTGGCGTGCATGACCTTGTCGCCCCAGTCGGCGGGCAGCATGCCCTCGGGCGGGGGGTCGGGCGCATCGCGGAAGCGCATCAGCATTTCAAGCTCGGCGCCGAGCGCGTCGCGGTAGAACCCGGCGGCGCGTTCGGCGCGGCCGTCGAAGAACAGATAGGGCTGGATCAGCATGCGGGTCTCCTTTCGTTCGAGGTGGCCGGGTTGCGCAGGGTCCGGTGCTCCCTGGTCGTGCGGGGCCGCCTCGGATCGACAGCGCGGCACGACTCGCGGGCCTGGGTGTGCGCGGCTACAGTGAACGCCCCGACGCCTGCCCCGGTCCAGTCCGTCCATGCTCAGCGCGATTCCCGACGACTACTCGGCCTACGTCAGCGCGCTGGGCCTGGGCCTGCTGATCGGCATCGTCCGCGAGCGCCAGCGCGACAGCCAGCAGAAGATCGCCGCCGGCATGCGCACCCACACCCTGGCCGCGCTGGTCGGAGCGGTCGGCTGGCAGCTGGGCCTGCCGGTGTTCGCGATCGCGCTGGCCGCGGTCGCCCTGCTCGCCTTCGGCAGCTACCGTCTGAATCCGTCGAGTTCACCTGGCCTCACCGGTGAAGTCGCGCTGGTGCTGACCACCCTGCTCGGCGGGCTGGCCCAGCCCGAGCCGGGCCTGGCCGCGGCGCTGGCCGTGCTGGTGGCCCTGCTGCTGCAGTCGCGGGCCGCTCTGCATCGCTTCAGCCGTGAGCTGATCAGCGAGGCCGAGGTGCGCGACGGGCTGCTGCTGCTGGCCGCGATCGTGCTGGTGCTGCCGCTGCTGCCGAACGCGGCGGTGGGTCCGTATGGCGTGCTCAATCCCGCCAAGCTGTGGCAGCTGGTCGTGCTGGTGATGGCGATCAGCGCTGCCGGCCATATCGCGCTGCGGGTGGTGGGCAGTCGCTTCGGTCTGCCTTTGGCAGGCTTCTTCGCCGGCTTCGTCAGCAGCACCGCCGCGATCGCCGGTTTCGGCCAGCGGCTGCGCGAGCAGCCGGCCCTGCGTCGCTCCTGCGTGGCCGCCGCCGAGGCTGCGGCGCTGGCCTCCCTGCTGCTGGCGATCCCGGTGCTCGGCACGGTCTCGACCACTTACCTGAGTCTGGTGCTGCCGCAGCTGCTCGCCTTCGGCGCGGTGCTGGCGCTGGCGGTCCTGCTCGGCCTGCGCGGCGATGGTGTCGATCCGGAAGCGGCGATGCCGACGGCGGCCTCGCGCATGTTCAGGCTCTCGCACGCACTGGTGTTCGCCGCGCTGATCGCCGGCGTGCTGCTGCTGTCGGCCTTTTTGCAGGAGCGCTTCGGCAGCGCCGGCGCGCTGCTGACCTCGGCGATCGCCGCCCTGATCGAGCTGCATGCGGCGATGGCGTCGATCGCCCAGCTGGGCGGCAGTGGTGCGCTCAACGACACGATGGCCGAGTGGGCGCTGCAGGCGGTGCTGCTGTCGAGCGTGCTGGCGCGCGCTGCGGTCGCCTTCACCGCCGGTGGGCGCGCCTACGGGCTGCGTGTGGGCGGCGTGCTGGCGCTGGCCTGGGCGGCGTCGAGTGTGGCGGTGCTGCTTTAGCGGAGTCTCTAGCGAAGCGCGCGGGCGCTGTGACCTGCAGCTGACCGGGGGGTGCGGACGCCCCTGCCGGGGGCGTCCGCACCGAAGCCGATCACTGCACGCGGAAGCTCACGTCGTCGACATAGACGTAGACGTCATAGCTGGTCTGCGCGCGGGTGATCACCACGCTGTCGAGGGTGACGCTGGTGGCGGTGATGGTGCCGTTGCCGCCGACCCAGGCCGACCACTGCGCGGCGTCGTCGAGCCGGACTTCGTGGAAGGTCCAGGTGTTGGCCGGCAGGGTCCGCGCCACCGACAGCTCGGTGCCGTCGCTGTCGTCGACCAGGTACTGCACGCTGACCCCGCTGGCGCCGGTGTAGAACCAGGCGCCGAGGCGGCCGCCGGCCTTCTGCAGGCGCGCGTTGTTGGCGGGCGTGCCGCCGCCGGACAGCAGGCGCACGAACCAGTCGGCGCTGCTGCTGACGTTGTCGCGCAGGAACACCTGCAGGCTCCAGCTGCCGTTGCGGGCCTGGATGTTCGAGCGTTGCGCGGTCGACACGGTGGAGATGCCGACCGTGCTGCCGGACAGCGTCGGCGCGCTGTTGAAGCGGCCCACCGAGGCTTCGAAGCTGTCGAGCACGCTGGCGGCAGGCGGCGGCGGAGGGGGCGGCGTCGTGCTGCTGAGGCGCTGCACCAGGGTCGGCAGCCAGGGCAGGAGCAGGCCCGGGCAGCTGTTGCTGGTGTGGCCGGACCACTCCTTGTGGCCGAGAATGTTGCTGCGGCTCTTGGGGATTCCGTAGCGGTTGACCACCCAGCGGCTGATGTCGGTCAGCGCGTTCAGCTGCGACTCGCGCGGCGAGAAGTTCACGAAGGTACCCACCACGCTGATGCCCACATTGTTGGTGTTGTGGTTGCCGACATGCGCGCCGGTGCGGTCAGGGTCGCGGCCCTCGTAGACCTTGCCGTCGATGCCCACCGTGTAGTGGTAGCCGAAGTCGCACCAGCCGTTGTTGTCGATGTGGTAGGCCTGCATCTGGCGCATGCGCGCGGCCGGCGTGATGGTGTCGTTGTTCGGCGTGGCCGTGTGGTGGACCGTGAGGAAGCGCGGGCTGTGGGTGCTGCCGCAGGCGCCGGTGGCGCGGGCGCCCCACTGCGCGCGCGAGATCACGCCCGGCGCCAGCGGCGCCTTGGCAGCCGCCGCCTCGAACGGCAGATCGCGGGCGAGCCGGCCGCGCTTGGGCAGGGCCTCGGTCAGCGGTTCTGCCTGCAGGAAGTCGATCTGCGTCTTGCCGCGCTGCAGTTCGACGCGCTGCGCCGGGCGCGGCAGCAGGATGCGGCCGACGTGCGCGGCGCCTTCCGACCAGGTGATCTCGACACTGCCGGCATCCAGCGCCTCGCCATCCGCGCCGTAGGACACCCAGCCGAGGCCGTCGACCCGCTTGCCGTCGAGCTTCAGGCCGACGCCGTGCAGCGGGGCGCCGTCGAGCGCCTCGACGCGGCCGCCATCGGCGAAGAAGGCATCAAGGCCCTCGGCCAGCGCCGAGATTTCCTCGCCGTCGACGTAGTAAGGCGTTTCCGCGGCGCGACCGCTGCGCAAGGATTCTTCGACCAGCCAGGGCATCTGCCACTGCTTGAGGCTGTCATCTGCGGTCTCGGCGGGCAGCGCCTGCGCGGTGAGCAGGGTGGGCAGGCAGAAGCCGAGGCTGATCAGGCCGAAGCCGAGCGGTCGCAAGGCCGCGCGGCGGCGCATGAAGGTCTGGAACATGGATTTGGATACTCCCCGAAAGTGGACAGGGCGACGCCACCCAGGGCGCCCCCGATTGAACGCCTGTGGCTCCGACACCGGGCCCGGCGCACTGCAGTCCTCCCTGACGGCTGCCCCCCGCAGCCTTCCCGCCGCCGGCCCAGAAACAGCCCGGCAGGCCGCGAAGGTGGCCGGGATCGCAGTGCAATGTCAATGATCGTTACGTTACACGTGGATGCCGGATGGATGACGGGCGGACCGAGCATCGAGGCCCGGGGCGCTTGCAGACCTCGCCTGCAAGCGCGAAGGGCGCGGCGCGTGACGCCCATGCCGCATGCTTGGCACGCCTCCTGCTCCCAAGGCGTAGGCAATCCGCAAATGAGGACTTCCGCGATGTCGCTGCAGTGGCGTCTGATGGCCGGCGTATTGGGTCTGTTCTGTCTGCTGGCCGTGCTGGCCTGGCTGGGCCTGCGTGGCCTGACCGGCAGCCTGCGCGAGGCCCTGGGTGAATCGGCGACCGAGGTCGGCCGCGCCGTGGTGACCGTGCTGCGCACCGCCCCGGACGGCAGCACGCTGCCGATCGCAGCCGCCGATGCACAGGCCTCTTCGGAAGCAGCCGTTCCGGGCATCGGAATGCGCGAGCTGCAGGTGCATCTGAACGGGCGCCGCCTGCGCCCCGAGGAGGTCGACGCCCTGCGCGCCGAGAGCCTGCCTGCGCCGGTGGCGCGGCTGCTGCAGGACGGCGCGCCGCTGCGCATCGTTCGCCGGCTCGACGACGACGAGGAGCTGAGCTTCAGCGTCGAAGGCTTCGGTGAGCAGCGTCGGATCGTGGTGCCCACTTCGCCGCTGGCGCGCGCGCTGGGCGAGTTCAGCGAGCGCATGGCCTGGGGGCTGGCGGGCCTGCTGCTGCTGGGGGCGATCGGTGCCGGCCTGCTGGCCCGCTATCTGGGCGCCCCGCTGGCGGCGCTGGCGCGGACGGCCGCGCGCGTGGGTGAAGGTCGGCTGGGCGAACAGGTGCGCCTGCAGGGGCCGCCCGAGGTCCGCGCCAGTCTCGATGCGTTCAACCGCATGTCCGCCGATCTCGCGCGGCTGCAGGCGCACGCCGCGCGTCAGCGCGAGGAGCGCGCCCTGGCCGAGCTGGGCGAGATCGGGCGCGGGCTCGCCCATTCGCTGCGCAATCCGCTGCATGCGCTAGGCCTCGGGCTGGATGCCCTGGCCGCCGGGCGCGGCGATGCGTCCGCCCTGGCCAGCGCCAGCCGCGCCCAGCTGCAGCGCATCGACCAGGCCCTGCGCGCCTTCCTGGCGCTGTCGGCAGCAGCCGGTGCCGAGGCCACCGAGGTCGAGCTCGCTGCACTCATCGATGACGTCCTGCTGGAGGCCAGCCAGCGCGCCGCGGGTCGTATTCGCCTGCAGCGCGAGGTCGAGCCCGCGCGGCTGTTGGCGGTGGCGGCCGAGCTGCGGATCCTGCTGCACACCCTGGTGATGAACGCGATCGAGGCCTCGCCGGACGGCGGTCGGGTCTGCGTGCGCGCACGGGCCGAGGCGGACGGCGTGGTGCTGGAAGTCGAGGACGAAGGCATGGGCGTAGATCCGAGCCTGCGGGCGCGGCTGTTCCAGCCGCATGTGACCAGCAAGGCGGCAGGTGCGGGCATGGGGCTGTATCTGTCCGAACGGCTGGCGCGCCAGCGCTACGCGGGCGGGATCGTGCTGGAGGACCGCGCGCCGCGGGGTACGCTGGCGCGCCTGCGGCTGGGGCCGCGCATCTCGGAGGACGCCGCCGATGCCCGCTGACGCTGGCGAACGCATCCTGCTGGTCGAGGACGACCCGCTGCAGCAGCAGCTGGTGACCGGCATCCTCGAACGCGCCGGCCACGAGGTCCTGCGCGCTGCTGGCATGACCGAAGCGCAGCAGCATCTGGACGCGCCCGGCCTGGCCCTGGTGCTGTCCGACTACAAGCTCGCCGAGGGCGACGGCCTTGCGCTGCTGGGCCTGCTGCGTGAACGACGGCCGGAACTCAGCTTCATCCTGATGACCGCCTACGGCTGCATCGAGCACGCCGTCGAGGCGATCCGCAGCGGTGCCGACGACTATCTGGCCAAGCCCTTCGAGCGCACCGCCCTGCTGCTGGCAGTGGACAAGGCTCTGCGCAGCCGCGCCCTGCGCGCCGAGAACCGGCGCCTGCAGTCGGCGCTGTCGGAGCAGGAAGGACTGGTCGATCTGATCGGCCGCGCGCCGGCCATGCAGCGCCTCTACCGGCAGATCCAGCGGTTGGCCCCGACCACGGCCACCGTGCTGATCGAGGGTGAGAGCGGTACCGGCAAGGAGCTGGTCGCGCGCGCCCTGCATCGGCTCTCGCGACGCGCAGCGCAGCCCTTCGTCGCGGTCAACTGCGCCGCCATTCCCGAAGGCCTGGTCGAAGCCGAGTTCTTCGGCGCTGAACGCGGTGCCTATACCGGCGCCCAGGCGGCGCGCGCAGGCTGGTTCGAGCAGGCCGACGGCGGCACCCTGTTCCTGGACGAGATCGGCGAACTGCCGCTCGCCCTGCAGCCCAAGCTGCTGCGCGCCCTGCAGGAGGGTCGGGTGACGCGGGTGGGCGGCAGTCGCGAGCAGGTGGTTGACGTGCGCCTGCTGGCTGCCACCAATCGCGATCTCAAGCGCGAAGTCGCCGAAGGGCGCTTCCGCGAGGATCTGTTCTGGCGCCTCAATGTCGTCGGCCTGAGCCTGCCGCCCCTGCGCGAGCGGCGCGAGGACATCCCGCTGCTGGTCGCGCAGTTCGCCGCGGCCGCCAGCCGCCGCCACGGCCTGGCCTTCGAGGGCGTGCCGCGGCCCCTGCTGCGCGCGCTGATCGCCCAGGCCTGGCCAGGCAACGTGCGCGAGCTGCGTAATGCGGTGGAGCGGCTCGTCCTGCTGGGCGAGGAAGACGAGGACGCCGCGCCGCTGGCGGAAGCGTCGCCGCCTACAGGCACCGCCGGCGATGGCGGACTGCGGCTGCCCGAGGCCGGGCTCGACTTCGAGCAGCTGGAGCGTTCCCTGCTGCAGCAGGCGCTTGCCCGCAGCGGCGGCCAGCGCAAGCGCGCGGCCGGGCTGCTGGGGCTGTCCTACAAGACCTTCCTGTATCGGCTCGAAAAGCACGGGCTCGGCGCGCCAGACGGCGAGTGAAGGGCAGTCCCGATACCGGGCTCGCCAATCCCCAGCTGCGGATCGGGCGCCCATAGCAGTCCGCCTTGGCGTCGCAAGACTCTGATTTTCAGGGGATTAGCGCTTGGCACGGAGGCTGCTAAGCCAGCAGTGCGACGCCGATCGGCTTCGCACCCGAACCACGACTAAGGAGAGTCCCATGAAGCAGTTCCTGTCCGCCCCCTCCCTGCTTGGCCTGGCCTTCGCAGGCCTCGGCCTGTTCGTAAGCCTCGCCACCGCGCAGGCGAGCGGTCGCGATGTCGCCCAGGTCTACCTGCAGGCGAACGGCGCCGAGCAGCGCATCGAGGTGGATCTGATCGCCCTGCAGCCCGGCCAGAGTCGGCAGCTGTTCACCGATACCGGTCTTCCGGCCGTCGTCAGCCGCAATGAGCAGGGTCTGAGCATCGAGGTGGCAGGCGAGACTCATGTGGTGCGCATGCCGAAGGTGATGCACCTGGCGGCCGATGCGGTCGCCGGCGACGGCGAAGTCCGCACCCTGGTCATCAAGCGTGATGCATCCGAAGAGGGCGCGGAGCACGCCGACGCCAAGGTGCGGGTGATCCGCCTCGCCGGCGACGGTACGGTCGACACCGAGGATCTCGACGCCCTGGTCGCCCGCGCCCTGGCGGAAGCCGAGGCCGACGGCCTTGACCTGTCCGGGCCTGAGGGCGAAGGCCGCACGCTGCGCGTGGTGCGACGCATCGACGCCAGCCCGGGGAACTGAGGCGGGCACGCAGGATCATCCTGCTTCCGCTGTTCTGCCCGAGCAGGCGAGCCCTGCCATGGCCGGGCTCGCCCTGTGCGCTCATTCGAGCCGCGAAGCTGAGGTCCGCACGCATCGATCCGGGCCGGAACGGTGCATCGAATGCGTGGTTCTGCGACGCGCTGCGCAGACCGCGGACTTGCGTGCCGCGGCGCGAGGGTCAAGCATCGGCAGCCTCCTCCGCGTCCCGCGCGGAGCCGCCGCCAGCAGAAGTGCCCGCCATGTCCAGCCCTGCCATCACGCCCTTGGGGCGAGTCCACGCCGCCGCGCTGCGCGCCTGTGTCCCTGTCGGTCTGATCGCCCATCTGGTGCTTGGCGTGCCGGGCGCAGCCCAGGCCCAGGCCAGCGGATGCTCGGATCTCTCGACGCAGGCGCCGACCCCGCGCATTGACTACTACACGCAGATCCAGCCGATCTGGGAGATCCGCTGCTCCAACTGTCACGTCAACTTCGGCAGCTCGCCGTCGGCTGACCTGAGCCTCAACGAGGAAGACTCCTGGATCCAACTGGTCGAGATGCCCAGCGTGCAGGTGCCCGCACGCCAGCGGGTGCAGCCCGGGCAGGCGGTAGCGAGCTATCTGTTCGAAAAGATCAACTGTGATCTGCCTGAAGCCGGTGAGCGCATGCCGCGCGGACGCATGCCTATTCCCTTGGCCGAGCAGGCGCTGATCCGCGACTGGATCCAGCAGGGCGCGCGTGAGTTTACGCCGCCGCTGCTGTTCGGCGATGGCTTCGAGCCTGCCGCCGGTGTCGGCCGGCCCGCGCGCTGAGCCGATCTGCCGGCACCAGGACGGCCCGCAGCAAGCCGCAGCCACCGCGACTTCCGGGACATTCGGCTAACGCGCGGGGCGCTATCGTGGGCGGCCTTCGATCCCGCCTGGAGTGCCCCATGCCCCGATCCTTCTCGTTCCGCCAAGCCCCGCTGGTGCTCGCGCTGGGCCTGAGCCTCAGTCTCGCCGCCTGTTCGCAGCCGCAGTCGGATGCGCCCGCTGCCGCTGCGGCCGCCCCAGCTGCCGCTGCGACCGCGGCGCCTGCAGCATCCGCTGAACCGGCGCGGCAGCTCTCCAGCCAGCTCGGCGCGATCAGCGTCAGCACCGTCGCCAGCGGGCTGGAGAATCCCTGGGCGCTTGCGCACCTGCCGGACGGCCGCATGCTGGTGACCGAGCGACCTGGCCGCCTGCGGATCATTGCCGCCGATGGCGCGCTCTCTGCGCCCCTGGCCGGCGTTCCGGCCGTGGTGGCCGAAGGGCAGGGCGGTCTGTTCGATGTGGTGCCCGCGCCCGACTTCGCGCAGAGCCAGCGCATCTACCTGAGCTATGCCGAACCGGGCGAAGGTCGTCTGGCCAGCACGGCGGTGGCGCATGCGCGGCTGACCGACACCGGGCTGGAAGACGTGCAGGTCATCTTCAGCCAGACGCCCAAGCTCGACACCCGCCACCATTTCGGCTCCCGCCTCGTGTTCGACGGCCAGGGCCACCTCTTCATCACCCTGGGCGACCGCGGCGTACGCCCGAGCGCGCAGGATCTGTCCAGCCACATGGGCGGCGTGATCCGGGTGAACCTGGATGGCTCGGTGCCGGCCGACAATCCCTTCCTGGGCCAGGACGGCGTGCTGCCGGAGTTCTGGAGCTACGGCCACCGCAACCAGCAGGGCGCGGCGCTGAACCCCTGGACCGGCGCGCTCTGGACCCACGAACACGGGCCCAAGGGCGGCGACGAGATCAACATCCCGCAGCCGGGCAAGAACTACGGCTGGCCGATCGCTACCCATGGCATCAACTACTCGGGTGAAGTCATTCCGGAGGCCAAGGGCGAGACCGTCGAGGGCATGGAGAATCCGCACCATGTCTGGCCGGTGTCGCCGGGCGTCAGCGGCATGGCCTTCTACAACCACGAGCGTTTCCCCGCCTGGAAGCACAGCCTGTTCGTCGGTGCGCTGGCGCAGCGCGCGCTGATCCGCCTCACGCTCGATGGCGATGCCGTGACCGGCGAAGAGCGCCTGCTGGAAGACCTTGGCTGGCGCATCCGCGACGTGCGCGTCGGCCCGGACGGTGCGGTCTACGTGGTCACCGATGAAACCCAGGGGCGCGTGCTGAAGGTCGAGCTGGCGGGCTGAGGCGAAGCCCACGTATGGATTTCGCAAGGCTGGACGGTTACTCCCGGGTTCGTCGCTTGGCGAGCGATATGGCGCGCTCGAAGGTGGGCCCTGCAGCAGTCGAGCGATGGTTGCCAGCGTTTCCTGATCCCTGTGGGTCTGCCGTGTTGGATCTGGGCTGCGGTGAAGGCGGCGCCCTCGAAACGCTCGCCCGAGCCGCAGGGCTTGCTGGTATGGCCGTGGGTATCGATCCGAGCAGCGCCTTGTTGGAGCGCGCTCGTTCTCGAACCGTGCTTGGTACACGACTCGAGCTGGTGCGCGCTCAAGCAGAGGCTCTGCCCTTTCCCGATCAGTGGTTCGGGCTCTGCTGGTGCGACCGTGTGCTCTCGCATGTCGCCGTTGTCGAGCACGCATTGTCGGAAGTGATCCGAGTGCTTCGTCCAGGAGGAAGCATGTTCATCTCGCTGTTCGACTACTGCGCGTTGCGCTGGGTTGGGCAGGCCGACAGTCGCCTGCAGGCTTTGTTGGCTCGCTATGTTGGCAGCGTCCGCCATCCGGCACTCGCCAAAACCCTTGCCGCCGACCTGCGCTCCTGCGGGATGCTCGTGCACGTCGAAGAGCGCGATCAACATTCGCTGGTCGGGTGGCGCCAGATCCTGCGTGGAACGGCGGCTCTCCACTGGGCGCGACAAGCGTTGGACGAGGGGTCACTACGCCAGGAAGATCTTCCCGGCAAGGCAACCCGATGGCGCGCGGCACCCGGGAATCCTGGCCCGCAACTTCAGGTGGACATGCTGACTGTGCTCGCGTCGCGGCCCGAGTGAGCTGACGACGGGCCGTCCAAATGGTGGGCTGACGCGGTGCGAGCTGCTGCCCGCCCCGGCTTCGGGATAGTGCTCCGGCCCCAGCAGCATCTGGGGCGCCGATGTCTCCAGGCGTCGCGGAGCCCCTGCGGATTCGGCCGTCCGGTTGTGCATGGGACAACTCGACTTCCCCGAGCGGCTCAGGCGGTAAACGTCGGCCGCCACGGATCGTATGCGCGGAGGCGCACCGCCGGTGGCGCGACACGCCAGGCGAGTATCCGTTGAAACTGGAAGCCTTGCTTCATGGCGTCGACGATCACGTCATCCGTACGGGCTTTGCCGTCCAACAGGCGGAGCTGCAGACCCGGATCCGCGGCCAGGGCCTTGGCTCTGTCCTCGATCGTGCTGTCGACTTGGGGGTCGCTTTCGTTAGCCAGATGCTCGGGCACGCCCAACAGAGCGAACAGGCCGAGGCGGGCAAGCTCGGCCTCAGGGCCGCGCAGGTGGCGCAGCAGGTGCGGCAGGACGCCCGCTGCACCTGAGGCGGCGCTGCACCAGAGAGCCTCGCGACGACGCAGACCAGCGAACAGGTTCGTGATGCGAGGGAGGCTGATCTCCGGCCTCGAAGCAGACGCTGCCGCTACCAGGACGGGTTCCGCGAGCGCATGGCTGGGCGGAATAGTCCAAGCCCGCTCATGTGCGGCAGGGGTCGCACAACCGTGGCGCATCAGAGCTACGAGGCAAGCCCAGGACAGGCACTCGATGGCCTGCAGGCCTCGTACCCGATCCCGACTGGGCAACTGGTCGCTGACAATCAGTGCCTGAGCAAGCTGGACTTCCAGCCATTCTCCGTGCGGGCCCGAGAGCAGGGACTCCAGCGGGAGTGCGGTCAGCCAGTCCAGGAAAGCGTTCTGCCCCGCGCGTGCCTGGGCCTGAAGAGCGATCATTTCAGGCTGGCCCGCATCAACCGGTTGGGCGAGCAGCCAATCGTGGGCTTCGTTGGGCAACCAGCGCACCAGCTCTGCGGGCGCGAGCCGCGACGCCAGCGGGGCGCCCACAATGGCGCATGCGTCTTCCACGCCAGAGGGGTCTTGACGCGAAAGAGCCAACCAGGCGCCCAACTGCAGCAACGAGCCGCATGGCCGCCGCCGAAGTGCCTCCCGCAGCATTGCCCATGCTTCGTCGGCGCGAAGCAGAAGGCCTTGCATGTGGGCGAGCAGGCGCAGATCGTTCGCTTGCAGATGCGGGCGGTCTGCGAAGGAGCGCTCGACCAGCGATGCCCGCTGCTGCAGGAGGTACTCGGCCTCGTCAAGGTGTTCCGCGCAGAAGCTGCGCTGGAATTCGACCTCGCTGACCGGCATGTTCAGGCAACCTCAAGGCTGGTGATCGCCAAGCCACGGGTGAGCAAGCGCTGCGCCCATCGAAGCGGTGACTCGAAGGCAGCCTCATCGACGAGGAAGATTCCTTCGAAATCGACGGCTACGCTCATCCGATCGGAGACATAGGCGCCCGCTGGAAAAGTCCCGGCGTCGCGCGGATCTCTCCCGGAGGGGGCGAATCCGCTTCGGCACACGAGTTCGCTCCATAGATCAAGGTCAGGCACCAGCTCGGCCGGGTCGAGCGCCGCTGAACCGATTGCGAGGCGAAGGCTGCGCTGGCGCAGAATGGCTTGGGGTTCGGGGGGTGAATAGCGGAATTCAGGAGCCTGGCTTCGCGGCGCCCTGGGATACGGAACCGCCAGATCCAGTGGTCGACTGTGGCCATCGGTGCCGTCGGTTTCGGTCACCATGATTGCTTCGCAACCCGGGGCACGCAGCAGATTGGCCAAGACGCGAGCGTAGCCAGGGTGCAGGTTGGCAACTTCCGCTCGCCAGCGCTGCCGAAGCGTGGAAGATTCCCAGCAAACATCCACGATTCGGAAAACCTGGGTCTCCGCGTCTCCTGCCTCCACTGCCAGTCCGCGCGCCACTGCTGATGCGAACAACGGCAGCGGATCCGACCACTCCAGGTCGCGCGCGCGAGGGGTCGATCCTTCAGACCTGCCTTCGAGATGCTTCAGGGCTTCTCCTCGTGCGTCAACGGTCCACAGCTTCATCTGCGGTCCTGAACGCAACGTGCATGTGACGGGTTCATGGGGCCTCCAGCGTCACTCGGCGCATCGCCGACGCTGCAGCGGAGGAACAACCTTCCAGCATGCTCAACCAACGTCGGCAACCGTCCAGTCGAAACTCTGCGTTCAGGCTGTGCGCCTTGATTCGGGGCAAGCGAAGACGTTGGAGTGCGTCCGCGACAAGGCAGTACTCGGGCGGAACGTCGTTCTCTGTAACATCGCCAAGGCGCGGGGTCGGTCCGGCCTGCACCAGGAGACCTTTGCCGACCGGGTGGAGTCTGATGGCGGGCATTTCTGACAACCGACGGTGAAGGGCGTCAGCCCCACCAATGAACCTGACCTGGTCTTCTGTCAGGAAGGTCAGCCAGTTGACCCGCTTGATGTAGGGCCTGCCCACTGCCTCTCCCATGAAGTCCATGTACTCGAAGCAGCGCTGGAAGAGGTCGGTTCCCACGCCGAGCGCGGTGCTCGCCGCATCCAGGCCCGGGAAGCGCAGGAGCTGCGCGCTTGCACGGTCTCTGACTGTTTCGAAGGCCGATGCGGGCGGATTGGCCAACTCGACGTTGATGGCAAAGCCGGCCGTGGCCGAAACCGTACGGGCCTCGTTGAGGATCTTCAGGCTCTGCAACCATCGAAGGAAGGCTTCCGGCGCGGCCATCGGATGGTCGAGGGGAAAAGTCACACGCACCACGGAGGTTCGCAGCCAGGGCGCGGAGTTGGGGTTCCGCCACGCCAGCTCCACTTGTGCGGGCGTCGGTCTTTCGTAACGCCGCATTGCGAAATCGATGTCGAGTGTGGCTTCGGACACTCCGCGATCACCGCCCTGCATATGGCACTGGTAGATCTTCTTGGGCGCGGGGGTCGGGGCAGCGCACCATGTTGGCACCAGCGCATCGGTGCGGGGCGAAACCGGCACAAGCTTTCGTGCACCCGCATCGGTGTGCGTCAGCAGTGCCCCCAGGGTCGACCGCGCCTTCTCATAGAAATCCAGGATTTCAGGGCCTTCGGCCCAGGCGACGTGGGCTTCGAAATGCAGGCAGGGGCGAATGAGCGGCAGACCGTCAGCATCGAAGTTCAGCATCGGCCAGAGGTGGGGCATCGGCAGAGCCATTGAAGGGTCCAAGTCTAGGGAAACGGTACGCGAATCGGCGGGAGACGAACGCCGCCCGGCATGCGTCCGGGCACCGGTGCGCGCGCAGGCTTGGGCAGCCTGATCGGGCCCAGCCGCGGGCGAAGCGGGTCGACGCGATCCGTCGAGAAGCTTTCCGAATACTGGTCGTAGAACACGCGGATCGGGGCCGTCTGCGTGCCGTTCGGTTGGTCACATCCGCACTTTTCGGGGTCCAGCCTTGGATCTCCTCCGTGCGGATCGTTGCCATCGTTCATCTGGCGGTTTATGTCTTTGTAGTCGTCCTGCTGCAGCGTTCCCGTTCCTGCGCCTGGGCGATTGGACCAGCTATCGATCGTGCCGTCCGCGCGCGTGAATTTCAGGTCCAGAACGCTGGTTCGTCCGCCCTGGTTCACGGTCAGGTCCGGTATCCGCACCTGCTGGGTGGTGCCGCCCTCGCCTCGGACATACTTCATGAAGCTGTTGATGGCATTCCAGAAGTGGCTGTAGTTGCTGTCCCAGGTGCCGTCCGTGCGTTGACCCCATGGCTTCTGGACTTCCAGATCCATGTCGTCCTGAAACGTTTCCTTGTACTTGTTCCAAGCGGCTTCGAAGCAACGCTCCTTCGGGCTGGTCATGGCGGTTGGGTGTCTGTCAGTCGCTCAGGCGATCGTGGACGAGTCGTACTCGCGGAGCTCGATGAAGTCGTCCCCGCTCTTTCCGCCGCTGTCGCACCAGCAGAAGATTCGGCAGAGGATGCCGCCCGGTCCGTTCAGATTTCCCTGAATCTCGGCCGGGCCCTGGGTGTTTGGATTGTTGCCGTTCATCATCATCGGATCCGACAGGCGAGCCGCATTGCGGCCCTCAATGAAGACGTCGCGGCTGTAGTTGGTGAACTTCGCCCACCCGCGATTGACGCCCGAGATGACGCCGCCACCGATGCCGGGCTCGTCACCAAAGCTCGGCTTGAACTCGGAGTTCTTCAGGGCGGCTGGAACACCGTTCGTGCGTACCGTCCTGCTGCCCTTGACCAGATCGCGGGAGAAAGCCACATTCACGTAAGGCACCACGCCGGCGCCAGGCGTCTTGCAGAAGTCCGGGGCCCCGCTCGTGATGCTGCCATCGCTGTCCTTGTGCACGATGGTCAGGCCATTGACGATGATGTTCGGGATCACGAGGCGACTCCGTTTCCTGATGACGGCTGCGAGGAGCCTGAATCCTGGGAGGGCAGTCCCATGGCGGATGGTTCCGGCAAGGTGAGCAACAGGGCACTTCGGGTGGGGCGGGTGTCCGCGGAGGCGCAGACAAGTGCGCTGCGATACCCACGCAGCGACTCCTTGAACTCGGTGCAGACCAGAACGGTGAGCATCGAAGCCGTTGCCGCCCCCAGATCACCCCAGTTGTCGCTCGGGTGATGCAGATCCAAGGGGTCGCGGAACTGCCTGCCATTGCGCAGGTAGGCGAACTCCCACTCGCTGCTGCGCCACACCTCGCCATTGAGGTCGGCAAAGCAAGCGTCGATCACGTTCTCCCGTTTCAGGCACTTCTGGATGGCGCAGGTGAGTCCCTTTCCTTGAGTAGGTCGCCCAAGGAACCACGGGGCGGGTTCGTTTTCGGTGGCGAAGGCCTGAAGTTCAGGCAAGAGTCGAGCCGATGCCATGCGGGACCGCAGCGCCAACACGCAGAAGGCGGCACCTTCGCCAGGCATGAGGCCGAAGGGTTGCTGGCGCGACTTCAGTCGATCACAGCCGTCGAGCCAGGCGAGATACTCAAGGTCGACTGCCGAGTCCACGCCGCCCACGAGGCAGAGATCTGCGTCTCCGGACTCCAGGATCCGCTGCGCGGTGGGGAGCAGCGCGATGAAGCCGTCATGCCCGAGTTGGACCGACGCGCATAGCGGAGCCTGTGCATTGTGGACGCTGCCCGCAATCTGTTCGGCTGCGCGCTCGATCATCCAGGCGGCAAGGCCCGGCCGCGTGGGAGGTAGTGACAGCAGAACCGCAACGCGCACCTGTTCCCACAGCGAAGCTGAGGCCCGTGACTGCATCTGGCCGATGGCCTGGAGGGCTGCCAGTCGCCCCATTTCAGCCATGCGCTGCCAAGGGTCCAGGCCCTCCTCCAGGACGGGGTAGCGAGCAACGGGCGGCAAGCGACCGTCCCGTGGAAGCGGCAGGCGCGAATCCTGGAAAAACCGCCTGCATCCTGCCTTCCAGGCAACGTGAATCTGGACAGGGTCATTGCCTAAGGAGCAGACCGCCCCGCTATCGACCACAACCAGCGCGTCAGACGAGTCCATCGCGCCGTCCCGTACGCAGGTCGAGCTTGGTGTCGACGAGCGTGTCCTGCACACAACGGGCGTCGAGACCGCAGTCGAGAGCGCCCCGCCAGGCAAGATGAAGCCGCATCGCGCGGGTGTCGACGATGACACGTTCCAGACGGACCGGGAGTCCGAGTTGGCTTGACCGCCATCGCACGCGGATGTCGAAGAAGACGCGAGGCAACCGCAGATCGAGTTCTGCAGAGCCGGCGAGATTGAATAGACGCAGGCGCTCGCCACCCTGCAGAGGGCCGTCCAACTGCTGCGAAACGGGAGCGGCAACGAAGAAGCGGGGCGAGGTGTCTTCGGGCAGCAGCGGCGCGCGTTCCCGCTGCCAACGCTCGTCTGCCGTGCCTCCGAGGGTGCAGCGGGGCGCCCAATGCGCTGGCACTGCCGCCATGCACGCCGGCTCTGGTCGATCGTTCCAATGTCGAATCAGCTGTCCTGGATCCTCCAGGTTCGGCAGTGGCAGACCGTGCGCAGCCTCCGCGCTGCTGGCGAAGCCTTTTCCGACGGGATTTGCACCGAACACCCTCCGGGTGGCGGGGCAGCATCCTCCGAAAGCGTGTTCCCAGGTCAGAGGAATCGCGGTGATGGGTGCAGGCGCACTGGGCTGCAGTCCCAAAAGGCTGCTGCGCCAATGACGATCGCCCCAGACCTCCAACGTCTTGCGTAGGCCCTCCAGCTCAAAGCCCACCTGCATCCGTTCACAGGGTCGCGAACCGAGTGGCCGCGCCTCCCCGTAGAGAGTCACCGCGACCCCGGGGTGCTCGAGCACGATTTCGCTGTCGCGCAGCAGCGTTGATGCCCCTGCCTCACCGGTGAATCGAGGGTGCCGGACGACGGGTTCCTGCTCAGCGAGCTGCAGACGACCTGCGCGGTCGAACGCATAGCTACCTTTGATGGCGACTACCCAGGCATGACCCCCGTCGCGCTGGTAGAGCACGCCGCGCTCCACTGCAAAGGGTGAGGCGTTGGTGACCTGCAGCATGGGGCTAGTTGATTTCGACCACAGTGCCGCGAATGCGTTGCGTACCGCGAGCATAGGAGGCGACCGTTCTGCCGCGCAGGACAAGGCTCCCATCACTGTTCAGAGTGATGCTGGCCTCCCCGCAGCGCAGCGTAAGAGACCCTTGCGCTTCGATCACTTGATGCGTGCCCACCATCGGCGTTGGCGCGAGCTCGGATGGCGTGCGGTCGAAGCCAGGGACGAGCCCCAGCAGCACCAATTGATTCGCCAGCCGCATCGCGGCCGCCGCCTGTCCTACATGGTGGGAGGCGAGGGTGAAACCTGCCAGGGCAAGCTCATCACCCCGTTCCTCGTCGAGGATAGGGTGAACCCATGCCCGTTCCCCGTGGACTGAGACAATGCGCACCAGGGCAATCACGGGGGCTGCGCCTTGCGCCATCGGCATCGCGGTTGAACCAGCCGCCTCCGTGGCGGTCTTGTCGAAATCGTCAAGCAGCATGGATTGCCCCTCGCTCGTCGTGTGCCTTGCGGTTGAAGTCTGCGCGAAGCATGAAACAGACACTGAAAGCATTGATGCAGCGGAACGATACATCACGGGAGGAGAGCAGGGTAGACGGGTCCAGCCGGGCTACGTCCGCTTTTTGGCGGCGAGCCAGAATGGTTGACGCTCCCGACGTCGCATGCGGTGCTCGGGGATGGGTAGCGTGGCGTCGGTCCTTCGGCTGTCGCGCAAAGTCAAGGATGTGTCTGCCACCCTTTGCATCGCTCTGGCTCCTGCCTCGAATCGTCTTGGCGGACAGTTCGAGCGAGCAGTGTTCCATCAGGTGCCTGTTGACCCGATGCCTGGACTTGCGGGCGACCGTCTCGCGCGTGACCGGATCACCGCATGGGGAGTCGGACGCCCATGCGTCCGCTTGGTCGCCCCGGCCATCCTTGGCGGGGCTTCCTTCTCAGTCAGCCAGACACTTGACTTGGCGTGCCGTCCCGCCGCTCGCCTCGTGCTGTTGATGAGTCCGGCTCAGTTCTGCGTCGAACACTTGTTCGGATTGCCGTTCGGGTCGCTGCCGAAAGCCGCTACCGTGCAGGCGATGCTGTTGCCGCGACCGACGAAGCGCAGCACCCAGCTGCCCTTGCGGCCGAAGGCGACCCAGCCGGTGCCGGAATTGACTTGGCAGGTGCTGCCCAGGTCCGCGCACTTGCTGAAGCCGCTCGGGTAGTCGCCGGTGCCGGACAGGGGAGGTGGCGTGCCACCGCTGGAGCTGCTCGACGAGCTGCTTGAGGAACTTGTCGACGGGCGAAGCCCGGGCACCGCCGGCGAGTCCGTCACCACGCCATTGGTGGTGTTCTTGATCCAGTACCAGTACTGCGTTCCAGGTACCGCGGTGGTGTCGCTGTAGCTGCGGATGGTGGAACCGACGATGCCGATGCGGGTGCGGCCCGAGGGATTGGAGTCCGTGTCGCGATACACCTCCTGCGATGCCAGGGTCAGGTTGACCGGGGTCCAGCTCAGGTTGACCGCGCTGGAGGTGCCGCTTGCCGTGAGGTTGATGGCCGCGGTTCCGCTGCTGCTCGACGAGCTGCTGGAGGAGCTGCTCGACGAACTGCTCGACGAGCCGCCGGTGCCGCACTGAGGGGCCGTGGTGGCGAGGTTGGTGCCGGCGCCCGCGGTCGCGAACACCAGGCACTTCACCTGTGCGGCGGGCGCCACCGCAAGGCTATAGCCAAGAGCCTCCGGGAAGGCGCGCGTGGTCTGCCAGTTGGTCGCGTTGACGGTGTTGCCGCCCGGCGAGGACCAGGTGATGCCCGAACCCACGAAGTTGTTTCGCAGGTCCCAGAAGCCGATCTGCGAGCTGTCGCGCGAGGTGACCGGGTTGGCCACGTTCTCGAAATAGTTGGCTTCGATCAGCGACACCCCGCCCATGCGCACGTTGATGCCCGAGGTGGTGATGCTGCCGAAGTAGTTGTTGACGATGTGGCTCAGGCCGAAGCGCTGCAGCGGCACGCGCGCCTGCACATTTTCGAAGCGGTTGCGGTAGTAGGTGGTGCGCGCGCTGTTGTGGTCGGTGAAGCTGTCGGTGTGACCGTTCAGCGCGACCTTCTGGTAGTTGTAGACGTGGTTGTACGAGACGGTGATGCGCCGCGCGCCGCGCTTGATGTCGATGCCGCCGTCAAAGCTGGCATCCCCCGCGCCCGGACAGCTGGTGAGCGAGGCGAAGATGGTGTTGTGGTCGATCCAGATGCGCTCGGGAATGCGCCCGGTTCCGCGACCTTCCACCGTGATCGAGTCGGCGCCCTCACCGCCCGGCAGCAGACCGATGGTCATGTTGCGGACGATGATGTTCTGCGAGTTGCCGACGATGAAGATGCCGAAGTTCGCACTCGAACCGTTGGCGCCCTGGATGGTGATGTCGCTCTTGTCCTTGATCTCGACGACCACCGGATCCTTGCGCCACTGTGCGCAGGGGTCGGTGATGCTGGCGAAGTTGAAGCGGCCCGTGTAGTTGAGCACCAGGCCACCGCTGCCGCTGTAGGCGTCGATGGCAGCGCGCATCTGTTCCGGCGTGCTGACGTTGACGGGCGTGCGACTGCCGCCGCCGGTAGTGCCGGCGGCATAGCCCATGGCCTGGGCGTTGGCGGTGTGGCTGAGCGCGACGCTCAGGGCGAGAGGGCTGACGGCGAGCGCAAGCGCCCGTGCCAGCAAGTGATTGCCGGTTGACATGGTATGGATCCCCGCGAATGTGATGCCCGCAGCCGGGCGAAGGCGCCGTGCTCGTGACTGATTGCCATCCCTGCGAACAGTTCGGCCTTGGCGGCGCACAGTTGACGCGTCGTGACTACCGGTGTCAAACGGCAATGCAACAAATTGCAAACGCCGTCAAATTAGTGGGTTGCACTGAGCTGCGTGTCCTCTGTGCGGCGCTGCAGAAAACACTGTTGTGAATGTCTCAGGCTGTCCTTTTGGGCGCTTCGTCCTGTCGCAGGACAAGTTGAAGCCTCTTCCGAACAGGCTGTTCGGGGGGCTGCGTGAAACCCGGACTCCGGTCGCAGAGAAGCCACCCGTACGGGTGGATTCTCTGAGGCAGGCAGGGAGGGGGGCTGCGCGCGCGCCCCGGGGATTCCACGCAGGCTAGCCAACGCTTCGGTAGAAGTGCGTCGGAAAACGGGGGCGTTGGGCCCGTGGCTAATCAGCGCGCAGGACGATGGTGTCCAGAGCGCCTGGTGGCGCCACGAAGGGGGCGGCGTCGCTGTTGGCGGCGATGAACTGCACCGGCACCCGGATCTGGCTGTCGATGGCGCGTCCGTCGGACGTCGCCGGATTGAAGGTCCAACGCTCCACCGCATCCGACGCTGCGCCGTCCAGAACGTTATGACCGGAACTGACGTCGATGTCGATCGTCCGCACCCTGCCGCTGGCATCGATGCCAAGCCTCAGCAGTGTCGTTCCTTCGATGCCGGCGGCCTTGGCTTCGGCGGGATACTCAGGTGCGCTCAGACTGCGGTAGCTGGGTGAAGCGGCTGGCGCTGCAGCAGGCGCTGATGGGGCCGCGGGCGCTACCGCTGGAACCGCCCTCGTGGGCGTTGCGGTTGAAGGTCTTGTGGTGGGAGCTTTCGGTGGCGCGGGTGGCGCCGGCGGATCTGGCAGTTGCGCGACGTTCGGGGGCGGTGGGGGCGCTCCCAGGGCAGGGGCAGCAGGTGGTGCAGGTGGTGCAGGTGGTGCAGCTGGTGCGGGAGGTGGCGGTGGCGGCGCGATCTCCGCGCCGGATTGGACGGTGAGGCCCAGCGCATAGACGCTGCTGCCGTCGGGCTTGTCGAGCGTCATGCGACCGGGCACACCGTCGCGCAGCCGCAGGCTGGGCTGGTCCGTCAGTTCACCGTCGCGGCGGATCTGGCCCGAAACCTCGAACTGATCCTGCTGCACGCGTTCGGCGACCAGGTCGAAGGACCACGATTGGCCGTCCGGTGCTTGGAGACGAACGCCGAAATCCTGTCCTGTCGGCGTGATGACTCGTGGGGTCTGGACGGGGCCTCCTTCGATGGAGAGTTCCAACTGGATGTCGAGGAGTTCGGCGTCGGCGGGCCGAGGTGCCTGCTGCGACCAGGCGATGCCAGCGAAGCCGAGACCCAGGGCGATACTCAGGGCAAGGCCGCTCAGGCGTCTGTTCAATGAGGGCAAGGGTCGAGTCAACATGGTGATGCGCTCCTTCAGAGGATGCGTGCCGAAGGCCGGACAGCCCAATGGCGCCGCGGGAAAGGCGGAGGAACTGCCCAGCAGCGCTTCGCCGTAGCTGCGCCGGCTCTGCGGATGCATGGCGAGCACGCAGGCGTCGCAGGCCAGCTCCTGATCGAGGCGGTAGGCGCGCTGGGCGAGTCGCAGCAGCGGGTTGAACCACTGCAGGGCACAAAGCAGGGCGAAGCCGAAGTTGCAGTACACGTCGCCGCGACGGACATGCACGCGCTCGTGGGCCAGCACCAGGGCCTGCTGTTGCGGCGCATAGCGGTACTCGAAGTCGGCGGGCAGCACGATCCGCGCGCGCAGACCGACCACCGCCGGCAGGCCGTCCTTGGCCGAAGCTCTCCACAGCGCGTCCTGTAGCGGTTCGAGCTTGCCCAGCGCGCGGCGGAAGCGGCGCTGCTGCTCGACCATGCGGAGGAGCGCGATGCCGCAGCCCGCCAGCCAAAGCGTGGCCAGAACAGGCCATAGCCGGGCCAGGTCGAAGGTAGTCGCCGTCGTCTCGGCGGAGAGGGCCATCGGCGAACCCGCGCCAGCGCTCGCGCGGCCAAGTTCGATCGCCGCCGGAGCGATCGAGGGCGCTGGCAGCAGCACCGCCACGATTGCTGCAGGCAGCAACCACCACAGCGCGTAGGCGACGCGGGCGCCGAACACAGTGCGCACCGGCTGCCGGACAAGCAGCACGACCAGGCAGGCGGCGCTGGTGGCGAGGCTCAGCTCCAGTGCCTCGTGCGCGACTGAGGTGAGCACTGCTGCGCTGGCGCTCATTTCCGTGTTCCCTTGCTCGAACCCTGCTCGCTGCGCTCGAGCAGCGCGCGCAGCGCGGCACGGTCCTCTTCGCTCAAGCCCTGTTCGGCCTGGAAGTGGGCGACCAGCGGCGCGAGCCGACCTCCGAACAGGCGATCGAGCAGGCTGCTGCTCTGCTGGCGCACCCAGTCCTCGCGCTTCAGCACCGGCGCGTAGAGATAGCGCCGGCCGTCGCGTTCCGCGCTGATCGCCCTTTTCTTGAGCAAGCGATTCAGCAGGGTCTTGATGGTGGGTTCCTGCCAGTCCTGCTCTCCGGCCAGGGCCGCGACCACCTCTTCGGCGCTGCGCGGGCTGCTCGCCCACAGCACCTCCATCACCACCGATTCCGCCTCACTGATCTGCATGGCGTTTACCTCTGTAATCGACAGCTTCAGATTACGCTTGTAAACGAGCAAGTCAAGGGTCCCGGCATCGAGACGAACTGTGGTACTTGGCAGCCCGCCTGAGGCAACACCGAAGCATGCAGCGTTGCCGCGCGCCATGGAGTGCACACGCCCGGATCGAGCACGCCGTGCCTGATCCAGCGTGAGGGAGCGAAGCGAAGGGGGCGCCGCGTTACGGCCGAACGGGTCCGGACCTGTGCCGGACTCGCAAGCACGGATCAAGGCCAGGAGGGCCTTGATCCGTGCTGCCTCAAGGCTCGGCAGGCCGGCGGAAGACGACGAAGATCACGAGGTCCTCGTTGCCCGACTGGCGCAGCCCGTGTCGGCTGCCGCTCCGGGTGAGGATGGCGTCGCCGGCGCCGACCTCACGGTAATCGCCGTCGAGCATCAGTTCGCCGCGGCCGGACAGGACGTAGTAGATCTCGTCCTTGTCGTTCAGATGCTCACCAATGCTGGCGCCGGGGTGCAGGGCGCGCTTGCGGAACACGAGATCCAAGCCTTCGGCCTGTTCGAAGAAGGGGAAGGCCGTGGTCAAGCCTTCCCCTTCATGCGGCCCGGCTTGCTCAACCGCGAGATCTGCTTCGCGTTCGACGTAGGAGTCGCTGCGGGGTGCGGCATGCTGCCCCGCCGCGGCCATTGCACAGGTCGGCGCCAGACAGAGCGCTGTGATGAGGGCTGTCGCGCGTGCGTTGCGCGCGCAGGCGGCGGGCACGCTCTGGTGTCGAAGCTGACCGGCGCGACCAAGCATGCGGACGTCCTCGTCGTTGCGGTATGCGGCTTACTTCAGGCCGCGCAGGTAGGACGCGATGGCCTCGTCCTGGCAGTTCGGGAAGAACAGCTCGGCGAACTTCTCGCCGGCAATCGCCGACTTCAGCAGGTCCTGATCGACCTCTTTCAGCACGGTCAGCATGTCCTTGCAGCTCGTCGCCTTGACCTGGGCGAGGATGCCGCGGTTCCTGGCCATGATCGCCGCGCGCTCCTTCGGGTAGCCCAAGCCGCGCTCGCCGTCGAACAGCTTGCGATAGCAGTCCTGCAGGTTGAGCTCGGCGGCCCAGCCGAAGCCCTTCGCGTAGGGCATCGAGATCGCGTTGCCGTCGTTAATCTGGCCGAACAGGAAGGCATCGGTCGGGTCGATCACCAGCCCGCAGAACACGCCGGGCATGGCGTTGCAGGCCAGCATCGAGCCCATGCCGGTGCCGCAGCCGGTGACCACGAAGTCGGCGGCCTTCGAGTTCAGCAGGATGCCCGCCAGCAGGCCATTCATCACGTAAGTCAGCGAGGCCTTGTCCTCGGCCGAATACATGCCGTAGTTGAACACGGAATGGCCCAGCGGCTCGGCCACGGTCTTCAGTGCGGTGTGGATGATCTCGTTCTTGGCGGCCTGGCTGTTCTCGGTGATCAGCGCGATCTTCATGGCGATGTCCTGTAGGTGAGGCTGCCCGCGAAGGCGCGGGTGTGACGGAAGTCGGTGCGCCTGTCGGCACGCCCGACGCAGGCCTGCGCCCAGTGCAAGGCTTGCGGCGGTGGAGTGTTCGACAGGCGCACGGACAGGGGTGATCGTTGTCGAGGCGCGGCTTCAGCGGGCCAGCCAGCCGCCGTCCACCGGCAGCACGGTGCCGTGCACGTAGTCGGACGCGCGCGAGGCCAGGAATACGGCAGCGCCCGCCAGATCCTCCGGCGTGCCCCAGCGCGCGGCCGGAATGCGCGCCAGGATGTCGCGGTTGCGCTGTTCGTCGGCGCGCAGCTGCGCGGTGTTGTCGGTGGCCATGTAGCCGGGCGCGATGGCGTTGACGTTGACGCCCTTGGCCGCCCACTCGTTGGCGAGCAGCTTGGTGATGCCCGCCAGGCCGGACTTGCTGGCGGTGTAGGAGGGCACGCGGATGCCGCCCTGGAAGCTCAGCATCGAGGCGATGTTGATGATCTTCCCGCGCCCTTGCGCGATGAAGTGCCGGCCCGCCGCCTGGCACAGGAAGAAAGCCGACTTCAGATTGAGGTCGATCACCGCATCCCAGTCGGCCTCGGTGAAGTCGATCGCATCGGCCCGGCGGATCATGCCGGCATTGTTCACCAGCACATCGAGGCGGCCGAGCTTCTCCAGGGTCTCGGTGATGATGCGCGGGATCGGTTCCAGCGAGGTCAGATCCGCCTGCACGAAGGCGAAGCGGCGGCCGAGCGCCTGCACCTTGGCGGCGGTGTCGTCGGCATTCGAGCTGCTGACCGCGGCGATGTCGGCGCCGGCTTCGGCCAAGGCCAGCGCAATGCCCTGACCCAGGCCCTTGTTCGCGCCGGTGACCAGGGCGACCTGGCTCTGCAGGCTGAAGGGATTGCTCATCGTCAACGCTCCTGGAATGGCGGCGCGGCCCGGATCGGATCGGCCTGGGTGATGGCGGCTCCGATGCCGATGCGCCTGAATGACTACCGGTGTCATTCTGGACGGACGCGGGGCAGGCGGCAAGCTGTGGCGCAGCAATGGGCTGCGGGAGCTGCCGAGTCGCGCTTTGCGCGGCAATGCTGCGAGGCCGAAGCCTGTGGGCCTGCACGCGGCGACCATAGCTGCAGCCCCTGGTCCGCGCAGTCGCGGTCGCAGGCTCGCAAGTGGGTGCGGCCGACCGCGCTGCCGCGAGCATGGGCGGCCAGCGCTGGGGCGCTGTCGCATGGCGCAGCAGTGCCTCGCGCCGCTATCTGGGCTCGGCGACCACCTGCAGCCAGGGGCTCGGTTCGCCCAGCACGACCCAGGGGCCGTCCTCGCTGGGCCCGTAGCGCAGGCGCAGGCCTGCGGGTCCACCGGCCTGGAAGTAGCTGAGGTGCAGGGCGTGCTCGCCGGCTTCGAGCAGGGCACGACAGCGTTGCGCTGACAGGCCGCGCTGGCCGGTGTAGGCACACACGCGGCGCTCGTTGAGCTCCAGCGCGAAGCCGTCGTCGCTCTCGATCTCGAAATGCAGCACGCGCGCCTCCGGCACCTGCACGCGCACGCGCAGGTCCAGGAAGAACTGCTCGGCGGGCCCGATCCTGCCGAGCACGGGATGACGGAGCTGGCCGGCGTGCGCGAGGTCCAGGCGGTCCACCCACACGGTCTGGCGTTCGAAGACCGTGCGATCCTGATCCAACTGCTCGATGGGTACGGAATTCCGCTCGATCGTGAGCGGAAGGCGGGCCTCGACGCCGGGCGCACGCATCAGCCAGGCCATCATCAGGGCCGCCGCTGCCAGCAGGGCCGACAGCGCTGTGTTGGCGGGATCGAGCCGCTTCATCGCACCGGCTCCAGCTTCCAGACCTGCAGCCAGGCGCGGCGCTCGACCGCGTTCTCGTCCAGCGGCCAGCCGTAGCCCAGCGGTGCGAAGTAGAGGAAGCCCGCAAGCACGAGGCCGGCATAGGCAGCCAGGTTGAGGCGCGGATGCCAGTCGCCGCGCGCCAGGGACTCGCGGAACACGTAGGCGAACACCAGGGCGAGATTGACGATCCCGAAGATCAGAGGCAGCAGGTAGTGGTAGAGGTACATCACCCGCTCGACCTGCAGCATCGACACCATGTAGCCGAGGTAGAGCGCGCTCATCAGCGCGATCCAGCCCAGCAGGCGACGGTCAGTCGGGACCAGGCCGAACACGGCCCAGGCGAGCAGCAGCGCGAAGGACAGCAGCATGCCCGCCAGCACCGGCAGCCAGACCAGCGGGTTGGTCACCAGATACGTGTAATCCACCTTGGTCTGGCCGTCGACCTCGACCTTGGCCCAGCGGTAGTTGATGGTCTTGCCGCCCAGCGGCCAGTGCAGGGCTGGGCTGCCGTTCTCGCCGGGCTTGCAGGCATCGAAGCGCGGTACACCGTCGGAGTACTCGGCGATGTAGCGCAGGTGGTCGCGCAGGCCGAGCATGAAGGTCGAAGGTGCGGCGGACCGGCCCTGCCGGAGCGCGGCGATGTACTCCGGCGAGGCCTTGTAGGTGCGGCCATCGATGACCGTCGGTGAAAGCGCGATCTGCAGCCAGAAGACGCCGAAGAACACTCCAGCAACGCCGACGATGGTGGTCGCGCCTGTGCTCACCGAGCGACCCGCGGCATGCAGCAGGCTCAGGCTGCCGCGCTGGCGCCACAGCTCCAGCCCCAGCAGCACCGGCGGCAGCAGCAGCAGCGGCGCGGCGTTGAGCTTGACCGCCAGCGCCAGGCCGATGCTGGCGCCCAGCAGCAGGTAGTGATGCAGGCGGATCGCGGTGCTGCTGCGAACGCTGCGCGCGAACAGCCATAGCGCGAGCAGCACGAAGGGCAGCTGCACGCCTTCAAGCATGGCCGCACGTCCGTGAGTGACCCAGGCGTTGTCCAGCGGCAACAGCAGGGCGAAGCACAGGGCGACGGCCCGGCTGCGGGTCGCCTCGAAGAGCAGCAGATAGAGCAGGGGAGCGGACAGGATCAGGCCCAGCACCGAGGCCAGACGTACCCCCTTGAAGCTGTAGCCCGGCGGCAGCTGCGCCTGGCTGACATGGTCGGTGTGCAGCAGGGCCGTGGTCTCGCGTCCGGCGTTGGCGCCGGTCGCGGATTCGCCCAGCGCGATCAGCATCTTGCCGAGCGGCGGGTGGTTCTCCATGTACATCACCCCGGCCAGCTGCTTGTGGGCCGAGGCGACGTGATAGTTCTCATCCCAGAACAGTGACTCCGGCTGCCAGTAGCGGGTGCCGAAGGTCAGTGTGGCGGTCAGGCAGACCAGCACCAGGGCGACGGCGTGCAGGGCGTTGCGAGTCAGCGCGGCGCGCAGCGATTGCGCCAGCCCGGCACCGTTCAAGTTCCGCATGACTGTCCCTCCAAACCCGATGCCATAAGAATCGCACATGTTGCAGTGCACGTTGACACCGGTGGCATCCGTGCAGAGGATCGCCGCCACATCGCCGCGGGAGGGTGCGCCACGCACCGGCGATGCAGATGAACCGCGCGTGCTTCTGCGCGCTCGGCAGGCCTGACGCCTGCCGTCCCCGAGACCCCATCCACGCAGATCGGGTCGCGTCCATCGCTCGGCGGCTGCGTCCCAGGGTCGGTGCTGCATCGACCCCGCACGCCGCGACACCGACCGGCCCCGGGTGCGCCATTACGCGACGCCGTGGGGGCGGACTCATGGCGAGGCCGCGGTGGCCTTGCCCTCATCCGGGGCGACGGAACAGGAACTGTTCGGCGCTCGCCCCCATGCGGAGAGCGTGCGATGCGGTTTCGATGGACTCACCCGACCCGGCTGGCGACGCTGTGCGCCACTGCGACCCTGCTGCCTGCGTTGGCCTTCGCCCAGGCCAATCTTCCCTTCGTCGAGGACTTCGACGCCGCCACCACGGCCTCGCTGACCACGCCGGATTACCGCGCCCTGCCCGGCATCGAGCCACCGCTGCAGATGTTCCATCGACTGGCCGGCACCGCGGCGGTGGTGGACGGCGCGGTGGCATTGACCGGCGCGCGCCTGAGCGTCGGCAACACCACGCCAACGGTCACCACCTCTGCCGGCAGCGGATTCACCGGCATCTTCGGCCTGGGGGCGACCTGGACCGTCTCGATGTGCGTGCGCTCGGCGGTGCTGGCCGATCCGCTGGTCGACAAGAAGTTCCAGGTCTACGTCGACAACAACAGCACGGGCCAGGCCAACTCGCCGCACGGCGGCGCCTCGCGCCTACTCAACCTCGACGTCTCCACGCTGCAGGCGAACAGCGTGGTCAGCGTGACCACGTCACTCGGCTCGGCCAACTCCTTCGTTGCCCTGCGCACCGAGAGCGGCGCCACCGTGGTCATCGACAACCTGACGATCAGCCTCGGTGATGCGCAGTCGGCAACGCTGGCCAGCTGCGCTGGCGCGTCGAGCAGTTCCAGCAGCTCCAGCGAGTCGAGCAGCTCAAGCAGCTCCAGCGAGTCCAGCAGCTCCAGCAGTTCGAGCGAGTCGAGTTCTTCCAGCTCCAGCGAGTCCAGCAGTTCGAGCAGTTCGAGCAGCTCCAGCGAATCGAGTTCGTCGAGCTCGTCAAGCTCCAGCGCGCCGGGCGAGAGCCTGTTCGCCGAGGACTTCGACCTCGCCAGCACCAGTACCCTGCTGACCGCCACCTACCGTAGCCTGCCCGATACGCCCGGCACGCCGATGTTCGTCAGCAGCGCCACCTCGCGCACCCGCGTGGTGGAGGGCGCGCTCGGCATTGAGGGCCTGGTGTTCGGCATCGGCAACCGCCAGCCGTTCACCGCCACCACCGGCACCGATACCAGCACCACTGGAATCTTCGACCTGAGCCAGACCTACACCGTCTCGTTCTGCTATGTCGGCCGTCGCGGTTCCGATGGCACGAAGCGCCTGCAGGTGCAGGTGGACAACAACACCAGCGGTGCCGCGAACTCGATCCACGGCACCGCCTCGCGCATCTTCAACCAGGCGCTGGCCGACCTGGTCCCGAACACCGTCTACAGCGTGAGCTCGCAGGTCGGCACCGCGACCTCCTTCTTCGTGCTGCGCGTGGAGAGCGGCGAGGAGGCCATCGTCGACGACGTCCGGCTGGATCGCGGCAGCGTCGGCTCGGCGACCTGCCCGCCGCCGTCGAGCTCATCGAGCTCTTCATCGAGCTCGTCCTCCAGCAGCTCGTCGAGCTCAAGCAGCAGTTCGAGCTCGAGCAGCTCCTCGTCGACGCCGCCCACGCCGGGCACGCTCACCTGCCCGCAGGCCAACACGGTGCAGGGCTTCGCCTCGCTGGGCGATGGCACCACCGGCGGTGCCGGCGGGCGCCAGGTGATCGTCAGCAGCGGCACCGAGCTGGTCGCCGCACTGGCGGCGCAGGTCAACAACCCGCAGCCGCTGACGATCTTCGTCAATGGCGTGATCACGCCGGCCAACAGCGGCGGGGTCAGCAAGTTCGATGTCAAGGACATGAACAATGTTTCGATCATCGGCATGCCGGGCGCGCTGTTCGACGGCATCGGCATCAAGATCTGGCGCGCCAACAACATCATCGTGCGCAACATCACCATGCGCTTCGTCAACATCGGCGACAAGGACCAGATCAGCCTGGAAGGCCCGGCCAGCAACATCTGGATCGACCACAACGAGTTCTACAACTCGCTGGACGTCGACATCGACTTCTACGACGAACTGGTCAGCGGCAAGGGCAGCGTCTCCAACGTGACGCTGAGCTACAACTACCTGCACGACAGCTGGAAGACCTCGCTCTGGGGCTCCAGCGATACCGACGGCTTCAATCGTACGATCAGCTTCATCGCCAACCGCTGGGAGAACGTCAACTCGCGTCTGCCCTTGTTCCGCTTCGGCGAAGGCCATGTGCTGAACAACTACTACCGGAACGTGCGCGCCTCGGGCATCAACTCGCGCATGGGGGCGCGCATCCGCATTGACGGCAACCACTTCGAGGACTCCCAGAACGTGGTGATCTCGCAGGACAGCCAGCAGATCGGCTTCTGGGACACCAATGGCGACAACCTGTTCGAGAACATCACCTGGACGCCGCTGCCGACCAACTGCAACAGCAATCCCTGTGCCTGGGGCAACACGCCGGGCACGGTGCAGAACGGCGGCCAGATCGCCTCGACGGTCAGCTACACGCCGCCGTATGCCTATGCGGCGCTGCCGGTGGCCGAGGTCAAGCCGCATGTGCTGGCCAACACCGGCGTGGGCAGGATCGACGCTTGCCTGGGCTTGCCGGGCTCCTCGTCCTCAAGCTCCAGCAGCAGTTCCACCTCCAGCTCCAGCAGCAGTTCCACCTCCAGCTCCAGCAGCAGCTCCACCTCCAGCTCCAGCAGCAGCTCGACGTCGAGCAGCAGCTCCAGCTCGTCCAGCTCCAGCGAGCCACCGCCCGTGCCCGTTGCGGTGTTCGCCAGCGGCTTCGAGGCGGATGAGGACAGCCGCATCGATGCTGCCCTCCTGCCCGTGGGCGAGCCGATGCCGCTGAACATGGGTCAGCGCAATTACTCGGCCCCGGTCGGCAACCTGCAGTACGTGGCCGTGCCGCCGGTGCCCGTGCATGTCGATCACTACCAGAACCTGCCTGCGGATCCGACCGGTGGCGCGCTGAGCTTCGAGCGCCAGGCGGCACCCGCGCTGGGCTGGATGGGCTGGAGCGAGTACGGCGCCGTGCGCGTGAGCGGCGGCTCGGCGGCCGCGGCGGAAGACATCCACACCGTGCGCACCAAGGAAGAGCTGCTGGCGGCCCTGCAGCAGTCGGGCAACCGTCCGAAGATCATCCGCGTGCTGGGGGTGATCGACTTCCGCTTCACCAACGGGGTGTATGAGGAATACACCAGCCAGGCGGACCAGGCTGCCGGCGGGACCGTGGTGATTCCCTCCAACACCACGCTCGTGGGCATCAATGACGCGCAGGGGCGCCCAGCGCGATTTGCCGGCACGCAGATCTCGGTGGGCCGCGAGTTCTCGCCGCTGCATCCGTTCTCGCCCGCGAATCCGACCCCGCAGACCAACTACCAGGCCTGGGTCAACGCGGGGCGCGATCCCGAGGAGTATCCGGGCTGGACCCGCAACGTGATCCTCCGCAACCTTGAGATCGAAACGCCCTGGGACGTGAATCCGGGTTCGGCCGATGCCGAGTACGACGGCATCGTGCTGGCCTGGGCGCAGCAGGTCTGGATCGACCACGTCACCATCGGTCCGGGCCAGTACGACGGCGTCTACACCGCGACCCGTCGCGACGGCGCGCTTGATGTGGTGCGCGGTTCCAGCTACGTCACCATCAGCAACAGCCGTTTCCACTCGAGCGACAAGACCAATCTGATCGGCAACGCCGACAGCAGCCGGCGTTGGAGCGATGCCGGTCGACTGAGAGTCAGCTTTGTCGGCAACCACTGGGAATACAACCAGGGCCGCATGCCGCGGGTGCGCTACGGCCGCGTGCATGTCTACAACAACTTCTTCTCGGGCAGCATCGCTTCGGTGCCCAACCGCAAGTGGGGCAGCGGCATCGCCGTGGCCTACGAAGGCGATGTGCTGGCGCAGGGCAACTTCTTCCTCGTGCTGGGCCTGAAGATCAATGCCAGCAACGAGATCTGCGGCAAGCTCGTGCACCACCACGGCAGTGCCACCGGCTTCCGCGGCGAGAACCTGTGGTTCCAGAGCGATCACGCCAGCGCCGTGGTGCCGCTGCCGGTGGACGCCTATCTCGCCGGCTGCAGCGGCCTGCCTGCGGGCAGCTGGCAGCCGCCCTATGCCTTCGAGGTCGAGCCGGATCCGGTGAGTCTGGGCACGCGCATTCCGGCCTCAGCGGGCGCGGGTCGCCTGCAGTAGCGCTTCGCGTCAGCCGGACACACGAAAGGCGGGCCCTGCGGCCCGCCTTTCGTGATGCATCCGTGCGCGCTTGGACGAAACGCCGCGCTTCAGACCGCCGCGCGAAGGCCGAAACCCGCATCGCCGCGCAGCGGCTGCGGGCGGTGCGGCAGCAGGTCAGGGCCCAGCAGGCGACCGATGCGCGAGAACACCTCGTCGCGCGAGAAGGGCTTCTTCATGAAGTCGTCGGCGCCGATGCGCTGCAGGTAGAACTGCTCGGTGGCCTGCTCGTTGCCGCTGATCATGATGATCGGGATGCCGCGCGTGGCCTCGGAGCGGCGCAGATGGCGCAGCGCCTCGAAGCCGCTCATGCCGGGCAGCACGATGTCGAGGAAGATCAGATGAGGGCGCTCGGCCTCGGCGATCTCGATGCCGCGTTCGGCGTCATAGGCTTCGCGCGTGGCGAAGCCGTTCTGCTGCAGCATCCGCCGCAGCACGGTGACGATCGTGGTGCTGTCGTCGATGATGAGGAAACGCGTGTCCGGGCGGGCCTGCTGGCGCGGACGGACGCGGCGCTCGACGACCTTGTCCTCGTTGCCGAAGAGGCGCTTGAACAATCCGACTCCACTCATGACCCGACCCCATGAAACGCGACTGTGACGTGGATTGTCACAATTTGTGATTCAGTGACGCAAGGGGTCTGTGCGAGACAGTTTGTGACAAAGCCCCGCAAGTCTGGCAACTCGCGGGGCCGAAACGCGCACCAGTTCGCGTTCAGCCCGGCCGCAGCGAGACCACGTCGGGGCTGAGCACCAGCCGCAGGGCATCAAGCCGCGGACGCGCCTGGGGCAGGGCGGTCAGCAGCTCTGCATGCTCGCGCTCCAGCGCTTCGACCTCCTCCGGACGCACCGCCGGATTGATCCTCGCCAGTCGCTTCAGGCGCGCGAGTTCGGCGCCGAGCAGCTCTTCGGCTTGCCCGAGCGCCGTCTCGATGCGCTGCTCGGCCTGCGTCCTCGCCAGCTTCTCGGCCGCGCCCAGCATCGGCGGCAGCAGGGTGGTCAGCAGCTTGCGCTGGCGCGATAGGTCGACCGGGCGATCGCCGCCTCCGCGCTGCGCGCGCGCGCCGGGGATGTAGTCCATGCGCGGCTGCAGACGGGTGTCGACCACCACAGTCAACGGCAGCGGCGGCAGGAAGCGGTCGACGTGCAGGTCGGCCTCGGCCACGCACTCCAGCACGTAGACGGCCTCCAGCAGCAGGCTGCGCGGCGGCAGGCTGTCGTCCACCAGTGCTGCGGCATTGCCGGTTTCCGACGACAGCAGCAGCTCCTCGGCATTGAGCAGCATCGGATGGTCAGCGCGCAGGTAGAGCAGGTCGTCGCGGGCCAAGGCGCGTGCGCGCGAGAAGGTCGCCTGGCGGGCGCCGCCCTTCAGTTCCTCGAAGGCATCGAGGGTGACGTACTCCGGGTCGAGCAGGACGATCTCGTGGCCCTGCGGTTCGTTGTGGATGCCGAACTGCTCCAGCAGGCGCAGCGGGTAGTCCTCGATGGCGGCGGCGATGTCGTCGAGCTTCAGCGCCTGCAGCAGGCGGCCGTCGCCGGCGGCGCGCTGGCTGGACAGCTCCAGCAGGCGGTCGCGGCCGCGGTGCACCTTGTCGGTCAGCTCCGCATGCACCGTGCGGGTCTCCGCGATCAGGGCCTCCACGCCGTTGTCGCTCGGCGTCTCGAACAGGTTGAGCAGCGGCGGCCCGAAGCGGCGCAGCAGCTCGCGGCCATCGGCGCAGACCTGTCGGAAGGCGTCGAGCCCTTCGTCGTACCAGCGCAGCAGCAGGTTCTGCGGGCTGCCCTCGACGGCGCAGGCGTGGAGCTGCACCGCGCCCTTCTGGCCGATGCGGTCGAGGCGGCCGATGCGCTGCTCCAGCATGTCCGGATCCAGCGGCAGATCCCACAGGATCAGGTGCTGGGCGAACTGGAAGTTGCGGCCTTCGGCGCCGACTTCGGACGCAATGAGAAGGCGCGCGCCCTCGGGATCGGCGAAGTAGGCGGCAGCGCGGTCGCGCTGCAGCAGGTTCATGTCCTCATGGAAGCGCGCCACCGGCAGACCCGAGCGCAGGCGCAAGGCTTCGTCGAGGGCCTGCACCTTGGAGCGCGAGCGGCACAGCAGCAGCACCTTGGCCGGAGCCAGCGATTCCAGCCGCCGCAGCAGCCACTCGAAGCGCGGGTCGCGGGTGTAGTCGTGCTCGGGCTCATGGTGGCCGTGGGCGCCGACATCGGCCAGGGCTTCGGCGCGGAGTCGACCGGGCAGGGCAGGGTCTTCGCCACTGTCGGCGAGACGCTCGATGTGGGGGATGCGCTCGGGGAAGCCGCCGACCGCGGCGCGGCGATTGCGGATCATCACTCGACCGGTGCCGTGGCGATCGATCAGGGCCTCGACCAGCTTCCAGGCCGCGGCCTCGTCGCCGGCCTCGATCTTCGGCAGGGCGGTGGCCAGGGTCTGCGGCTCGTCGTGGAAGAGAGCCTCCAGCAGCTTCAGTCCGGCGGCATCCGGTGCCCGCGCTTCCAACAGGGCCTCGGTGACCTGCGACAGCGCCAGATGCCGGTCGGACTCGGCGATGAAGGCATCGAGGTCGGCATAGCGCGCCGGATCAAGCAGGCGCAGGCGGGCGAAGTGGCCGCTGCGGCCGAGCTGCTCCGGCGTGGCGGTCAGCAGGATCACGCCCGGCGTGGCCTGGGCCAGGCTCTCGACCAGGCTGTACTCGCGGCTGGGCGCATCCGGCGCCCAGGAAAGATGATGGGCCTCGTCGACCACCAGCAGATCCCAGCCGGCTTCGAGCAGCTGCTGGGCGCGCTTCTTGGAGTGCGCCAGCCAGCCGACCGAGGCGATCACGCACTGCTCGTCCTCGAAGGGGTTGCAGGCGGTGTCGACCTCGGTGATCGCCTCGCAGCGCTCCTCGTCGAACAGGGCGAAGCGCAGGTTGAAACGGCGCAGCAGCTCGACGAACCACTGGTGCACCAGGCTCTCGGGCGTCAGCACCAGCACGCGACGGGCGCGGCCGGTGGCCAGCTGCTGGGCCAGGATCATGCCGGCCTCGATGGTCTTGCCGAGGCCGACCTCATCGGCCAGCAGCAAACGCGGCGTGCGCCGCTCGGAGGCCAGTTCGGCCACCTTCAGCTGATGCGGAATCAGGTCGATGCGCGCGCCCAGCACGCCCCAGCCGGGATGACGACGCGCCTCGGCGCGACGACGCAGGGCTTCACGGCGCAGCTCGAAGGCCGGGCTGCGGTCGACGCGGCCGGACAGCAGGCGCGCATCGGCCTGCGAGACTGGCTGTTCGGGGTCGAGCAGGCCCTCGTGGATCTGCGTGTCGCCGACGCCGTAGAGGTAGAGGCCGTCGACCGTGTCGACGCTCTCGACGGTGTACTCGACCCCTTCGGCGCGCAGGCGGTCGCCGACGCGGAAGTCGGCGCGCGACAGCGGAGCGGTGTCCATCGCGTATTGGCGGACCACGCCGCTGCCGGTGAAGACGATCTGCACGCTGCGGCCGATGAGGCGCATCACCGTGCCCAGGCCGAGCTCGGGCTCGGCGGTGGACAGCCAGCGCTGTCCGGGGACGAAGGGAGGATTCATCCGCGCAATTCTACGCGCCAAGCCAAGGCCGCCACAGTCGGGACAGGCCCGGCGTTCAGTGCCGCGCTTCACCGCCGGGCCGGGCTGTGCGATGCTCCGCGGCCGCCCGATGGGACCTGTCGTCCCAGGCGAGGGGCCGAAGGCTGCGCCATCCAGTGCGCGTCCGGCCCGCGACACGCGCGGCGCCCGATGGCAGGGGCCGCAGCCGTCTGATTCCGCCTCCGGCACGGTTCGCCCGCGCCCGCGCCCCTCGACGGCCCCCACAAGAACAAACGACAAGGCCTTTGAAGGAACCCCGCATGTCCCCGATCACCGTCAATGCCCGCATCTCGCCGCGCGGCGGCCTCGATGTCCTCTCGCGCAGCGAGGTCAGCCGTCTGCGCGATGCCTCCAAGGGCGGTCTGCATGAGCTGTTGCGCCGCTGCGCGCTGGCCGTGCTGACCTCCGGCAGCACCAGCGACGACCCGCGCGCCGCGCTCGAGCGCTACCCCGATTTCGAGATCGAAGTGCAGCAGCAGGACCGCGGCGTGCGCCTGGAGCTGCGCCATGCGCCGGCCCAGGCCTTCGTCGACGGCAAGATCATCGCCGGCGTCGCCGAGCTGCTGTTCGCGGTGGTCCGCGACATCGCCTATGTCTCCACCGAGATCAAGGAGTCCGGCCAGTTCGACCTCGACGACAGCCAGGACATCACCAATGCGGTGTTCGAGATCCTGCGCAATGCGCGCGTGCTGAAGCCGAACGTCGAACCCAACCTCGTCGTGTGCTGGGGCGGCCACTCGATCGCCCGCCACGAGTACGAGTACACCAAGCACGTCGGCTATGAGCTCGGCCTGCGCGACATCGACATCTGCACCGGCTGTGGACCCGGTGCCATGAAGGGTCCGATGAAGGGTGCTGCGGTGGGCCATGCCAAGCAGCGCCGCTACCAGAACCGCTATATCGGCATCACCGAGCCCGGCATCATCGCCGCCGAGTCGCCGAACCCGATCGTCAATCACCTGGTGATCATGCCGGACATCGAGAAGCGCCTGGAGGCCTTCGTCCGCGTCGGCCACGGCATCATCGTGTTCCCGGGTGGCGTCGGCACCGCCGAGGAGATCCTCTACCTGCTCGGCATCCTGCTGCATCCGGACAACGCCCACCTGCCGTTCCCGCTGGTGTTCACCGGGCCCAAGGAATCGGCCGCCTACTTCGAGCAGATCGACCACTTCCTGCGGCTGACCCTGGGCGATGCCGCCGCCGAGCGCTACAAGATCATCGTCGACGACCCGCGTGAGGTCGCCCGCTACATGGAGCGCGGCCTGGCGAAGGTGCGTGAACACCGCCTCGACACCAAGGACGCGTTTTTCTTCAACTGGGCGCTGAAGATCCAGCCGGAGTTCCAGCACCCGTTCGCGCCGACCCACGAGAACATGGCCAGCCTGAAGCTGCACCGCGACCAGCCGGTGCACGCGCTGGCCGCCGACCTGCGTCGGGCGTTCTCCGGCATCGTCGCCGGCAACGTCAAGGAAGAGGGCATGCGCGCGATCGAAGCCCACGGCCCCTATGTGATCGACGGCGAGCCCGAGATCATGCGCGCGCTGGACGCCCTGCTGCGCGCCTTCGTCGAGCAGCGGCGCATGAAGATGAGCGGGGACTACAAGCCCTGTTATCGCGTCGGCTGAGCCGACGCGACGGGATTGGGGAGTCGGGATTCGGGATTCGTCCGACGGGATGTCGGTCGAGTCCTGCCTTGAGGTGACGCTCCGCCAGACCGCCCGTAGCGCATTGAAAATGCCGGGCTCGTGGATGCTCAGGTCGACGTGTGCCGGAGAGGGGCTCCAAGGCCTCGCCGCGGCAGCTGATGCGGCTCCTGCGAATCCCGAATCCCCAATCCCGAATCCCGCCGCAAAGCGGCCTCAGTCGCCGCGGATGATCCCCGGCCCCTTGCCCGCGGTCTTCTCGTACACACCCTTGCCGATCTTGCGGTACTGGGTGAAGCCGGCCTCGCCGATCTTCTTCTCCTTCAGCAGGTGGGCGCCGCCGATGGCCAGCGCGGGCGCGCCGATCTGCTGCTGTACGGGTGTGCCGCACTTCGGGCAGTGCGCCAGCGGTGGCTCGGACAGCTTCTGCAGCTGGTCGAAGCCTTCGCGGCAGTGCGCGCAGCCGGCCTCGCCGCAGGCGCGGTATTCGAAGATGGGCATGGCACGCTCCGCGGATTCGATGGCCCGAAGGGTGGGGGCGGCGGCAGCGGCTGGCAAGCTGCGGCCGACTCACCGTCGCGCTGCGGGCACAAAAAACCCCGCTCAGTGGCGGGGTTGATTGCTTCACGCTGGCGCGGATGGTCGGGGAGACAGGATTTGAACCTGCGACTTCTACGTCCCGAACGTAGCGCTCTACCAGGCTGAGCTACACCCCGATCTTGGCACCGCGTGAGAGCCGCGCATCATACGGGCCTCACGCGGCCTGCGCAAGATGGTCGTGAGGCGAGGGCACCAAACTGGTAGCCTGTGCCGCTTCCTGCGGGCCCATCGATGACCCGCTGCACCGCCCTATGGAGCCTGCCTTGATCAAGCCCCGCACCGTGCCCGGCGTCCTGGAACTGCTGCCGCGCGACCAGATCGCCTTCCAGCGCATGCTGGACATCATCCGCGGCAACTACGAACGCTTCGGCTTCCTGCCGGTGGAAACGCCGGTGATGGAGCTGTCCGAGGTGCTGCTGACCAAGTCCGGCGGCGAGACCGAGCGGCAGGTCTATTTCGTGCAGAGCACCGGCGCGCTGGAGAAGGCCGAGGCCGGCCAGCTGCCCGAGCAGGCGCTGCGCTTCGACCTCACCGTGCCGCTGGCGCGCTACGTCGCCGAGCACGAGCACGAGCTGCACTTCCCCTTCCGCCGCTACCAGATCCAGCGCGTCTACCGCGGCGAGCGCGCCCAGCGCGGCCGCTTCCGCGAGTTCTACCAGTGCGACATCGACGTGATCGGCAAGGATGCGCTGTCGGTGCGCTTCGATGCCGAGCTGCCGGCAGTGATCTACTCCGTCTTCAGCGATCTCGCGATCGGCGCTTTCACCATCCAGATCAACAACCGCAAGCTGATGCGCGGCTTCTTCGAGGGTCTGGGCGTCGCCGACCCCGAGCAGCAGGGCGCGGTGCTGCGCGAGGTCGACAAGCTCGACAAGCGCGGCCCGGACTACGTGCGCGAGACGCTGACCGGCGAGGGCTTCGGGCTCTCTGCGGATTCGGTCGAGAAGATCCTCGACTTTGTCGGCATCCGCTCGGCCGGCCACGCCGATGCGCTGGCCCAGCTGGACCGCCTCGGGCCGGGCAGCGAGACCTTCAACCAGGGCATCGCCGAACTGCGCGAGGTGCTGGAGCTGGTGCGTGCCTTCGGCGTGCCCGAGGCCAACTACGCGATCAACCTGTCGATCGCCCGCGGCCTCGACTACTACACCGGCACCGTGTACGAGACCACGCTCAACGACTACCCGCAGATCGGGTCGATCTGCTCGGGTGGCCGCTACGAGAACCTGGCCGGCCAGTACACCAAGTCGCACCTGCCGGGCGTTGGCATCTCGATCGGCGCCTCCCGGCTGTTCTGGCAGCTGCGCGAGGCCGGGCTGATCGAATCGGCCGAGAGCAGCGTCGAGGTGCTGGTCGCGCAGATGGACGAAGTCCGCCTGCCGGACTACCTGAAGCTCGCCTCGGAGCTGCGCCGGGCCGGCATCAATGCCGAGGTGCAGCTGGAGCCGCGCAAGGTCGCCAAGCAGTTCCAGTACGCCGATCGCGCCGGCATCCGCTTCGTGCTGCTGCTGGGCGAGGACGAGGCCGCGCGCGGCGTGGTCGCGGTCAAGGACATGCGCAAGCAGGAGCAGTTCGAGGTGCCGCGCGAGGATCTGGTGCGCGCGCTCCGCGTCGAGCTGGAGCAGGCCAGGGCGATGGCCGGTCGCGGCAACCACAGCGGTTGAAGCGCTGCCGATCCGGGCCTCGCGTCTGCGAGGTCCGGATCAGGTCCAGAGGCGCGTCAGCAGGTCGACGACCTCGGTTGAAAGGAAGACCGAAGCAGTGAGGGTGGCGAGGCCCAGCGTCCACGCCACCAGCTGCAGCAGACCGTCGCGTTCGACCAGCGCGAGCGCGTACAGCACCAGCAGCAGGCCGAAGGGGTAGTTGGTCAGCGGAATCGGCAGGGCCAGCAGCACGCCGAGCAGGACCAGCTGGGCGCCGGTGAACAGGGTGGCCCAGAGGCGCGTGGCCAGACCGTTCAATCGCGGCTTGCACAGCCGCTCGATGCGGCGGAGCACCCCACCCATCTTCGCGTTGAAGCCGTCGAGGCGCGTGCGCGGCACGGTCTTCTCGCGCCAGCGCTTGGGCAGCCAGGGCTGGCGCCGCGCGAACAGCATCTGCAATCCGAGAATCGATACCAGCGGGCCGCTGATCGCGCCGACGCCGAAAGGCAGGGGCAGGAAGGCCGGCATGATCGCCAGCAGCAGGGCCGCGCCAAAGGCGCGCCGGCCGAAGGCGGCGAGCACGGCGTCGAGGCTGGGATCGAGCGGACCCGCGGCGAGCTCACGCAGGATCTGGCTGGTGCTGGGGGCGCTGGAGGGCTGCATGGGGCGCGAGACTGGCGATGCGCCACTTTACCCGCCCTGAGTTGCGTGTTCGTGATCCCGGCGCGGCCAAGGCGAGTGCTTGCGCATGTGCCGCATCTGAACGGTGGGGCGACGGTCGCCGTCGTGCGCACCGGCTTGTTGTAACGTGGCGCATCGACGCCGCGTGCGTCGCAGGACAACAAGACATCCGGCCCGCGGCGGGCCCCAAGGAGTGCAGATGTCGCTGGTAGCGGGAGGCCACACCCTGAAGAAGTACGACGAGGACCTCGCGACCCTGCGCGACCTCGTCATCAAGATGGGCGCGGGCGTCGAGGAGCAGCTGCGGCTGGGCATGCGCGCGCTTGAGCAGCGCGACATGGAGTTGGCCGAGCGCGTGGTCGAAGGCGACCGCGAGATCGATCGCTATGAATTGCGTGCCGACGAGGAGATCGCCCAGCTGATCGCGCTGCGCGCACCGCTGGGCGTGGACCTGCGCACCATCCTCACCCTGTCGAAGACGGTCAACGACCTGGAGCGCATTGGCGACGAGTCCAAGAAGCTTGCGAAGATCGCGCAGCGCCTGATGGATGCCAGCGGCGACCGTGTCGAGGTGCCGATGGTGGCCGAAATCGGCGGGCTGTCGAAGATCTCGGCGAGCATGCTGCGCGGCGCGCTGGATGCGCTGGTGCGACTCGACCTGCAGCAGGCCGAGCGCACCCGGCGCGATGACGACCGCCTCGACAAGGCCTACAAGGCCAGCGTCGGCCAGCTGACCCAGCTGATGTCGGAGAGCCCGGCGGCGGTCGCCGCAGGCGTGCAGGCGCTGTTCGCGCTGAAATCGCTGGAGCGCATCGGCGACCACGCCAAGAACATCGCCGGCTATGTGTTCTACCTGGTCGAGGGCCGCGACGTGCGCCACCCGAAAGCGCGCTTGGCGGCCGACGCCTCCCGCCCCTGAGCGCGCGCGGCCTGCAGGCCGCGCGCACGGTTGCTCAGCGCTCTCAGAACAGATCGCCACCTGCGGACAGGGCGCGCTCCATGCGATCGCCGAGTCCGCCAATCTCAAGAATGAGGCGATCGATCTCGGCCGCCGTCAGGCCCTGCAGCGGCCGGTTCTCGCAGAGCTGCAGGTAGGTCAGGCCGTCGAGCTCGGAGATCGCCAGATAGCCGACCCGCTGCTCCCAGTTGAAGGCCAGGGCGCGCTTGCAGTCGAGGCCGGTGGTCGGCGCCAGCGCCGTGCTGATGCGCAGGAACTTGCGGCCATCCTCGTCTTCCAGTTCGGTGAGGAACAGGCCCTGGTGGCGCGCGCCATTGTTCAGGGTCAGCTCGATGCCGATCAGGTAGGGCTCGCTGCGGGACACGGTGTAGTGGGGCGCGACATGGGCGCGTACCTGTTCGAAGTTCTGCATGGCGGTAAAGTCGACCGGAAAGGTGAAGGCCGTATGCTACCAGCCCCGTCACCGCCCTCGGACCCGATGCAGCGCATGGCTCGATCGCACGCGGCCTTTTCCCAGACGGATACCGATGCTGCGCTCGCGCGCACTCGGGCGATCCTTGCCGCGGTGGCTGCGATTCCTGCCGGCGAGGTGCGCTCCTACGCCGAGGTGGCACGCGCCGCCGGCTGGCCACGGCATGCGCGACTTGTCGCCAAGGTGCTGGCCTCTACCGAGCAGGACCTGCCCTGGCATCGCGTGTTGCGGGCCGATGGACGCATCGCGTTTCCGGCGGGTTCCAGCGCCTGGCATGAGCAGTGCGAGCGCCTGCGTGCCGAGGGCGTGCCGCTGGTGCAGGGCCGCGTACGCGCCGGCCGCGCGCGGGACGCTGCGCCTGCAGACGATGAGGACAGCCTCGATGCCCTGCTCTGGCGGCGTGGCTGAGGGAGCCGTGGACGAGTGCCGCTCTGGCAGGGCGCTGCACCGGTGGGCTCAGTGCGTGTGAAGAGCCCGGACCCCGTAGCGGAGGCGTCCAGAGGCGACCGCAGTATGGGGGATGGTTCTCACATGCTCTCAGTGAGCCCGCCGGCCGGTGGGCGGATCGTCCAGCAAGGAGGCCGGCGACAGGAGGTCCGGAGGAAGCGCCGACAGCACTCCGGCGACCTTGAGCAGGAACTCGGCGTGCGCCGAGGACTTGCGCCATACCAAGGCGATCTGGCGGGTCGGGCTGGAGTCGGTGAACCGGAGCAGCTTGAGGCTCTCCGAGCGCGGCACCGGCGGCTGCACGGCCAGCAAGGGCAGCAGGGTCACGCCGACGCCGGCGGCCACCATCTGCCGCAGGGTTTCGAGGCTGGTGGCGCGGAAGCCGTCCTTTTCGCTGGCGCCCGCCAGATGGCAGACATCCAGCGCCTGGTCCCGCAGGCAGTGGCCCTCGTCCAGCAGCAGCACGCGCTGGTCGGCGATGTCGTGCAGCCCGAGCCGGCTGCGGCCGGCCAAGGCGTGCTCGGCGGGTACGGCCAGCACGAAGGGCTCCTCGAACAGCAGCTCGGCGTGCAGTTGATCCTCGTGGAGGGGCAGGGCCAGCACGGCCGCATCAATGCGCCCTTCCTGCAGCAGCTGCAGCAGGATCTCGGTCTTTTCCTCGGTGAGCAGCAGCTCCATCCGCGGAAAGCGCTCGCGCAGCAGGGGGACGACATGCGGCAGCAGATAGGGCCCCAGCGTCGGGAAGATGCCGAGCTTGAGACTGCCGGCCTCCGGGTCCAGGCTGCGCCGCGCGATCGCGCGGATCTGCTCGATCTCGTTGAGCACGACCCGCGCGCGCTGGGCGATCTCGGCGCCCGCCTCGGTCAGCATCACCTTGCGCGGCGCGCGCTCGACCAGGGTCACGCCGAGTTCGTCCTCGATCTTCTTGATCTGGGTCGACAGGGTGGGCTGGCTGACGAAGCAGGCTTCGGCCGCGCGGCCGAAATGCCGGAGTTCGGCGAGGGCCACCAGGTAGCGGAGGTCGCGGAGGTTCATGGCGCGGCTCGAGGGTGAGGAGTCAAAGCAATAGTATCCAGCGATCTCGGGATCAAATTGCATTGACTGGGTGAATTATCGCGCCCGCTGCCGCCACCGCCGTCCGCAGTAGGTGGATGGCTCCCACATGCTCTAAGCGTGCGCAGACAGCAAGGCCCGCCTCAGGGGCGGGCCTTGCCGGATACCGCCTCTGACTTCAGCGTGCCGCGTTGCTGTTCATCACCGAATTGCGCGAGGCGTCCAGATACTGCGCCGGGTCGCGCATGCCGGCGGTATGGCATTGCCCGCTCGCATGCCCGCGGTTGATGCCGCCCGGCAGCTGGGCATAGGTGCGCTCGACCGTGCCGTCCTCGGGGTCGCTGAGCACCAGGTCCGAGGCGAAGTTGCAGTAGTCGTTGGTGTACCAGTTGGTTGTGCGGAAGGCGGTGCTGTAGTAGTTGACCTTGCCGCGGGCCCAGGTCGGTACGCCGGCCAGCCAGCTGGCCGCACCGCTGTAGGTCAGGTTGCTGTTGGTGCCGCAGCCAACCCCGAAGATGCCGCCGAGGGCCGCCAGCACGCCGGCCAGGTTGGTGCCCTGATAGGGCGTGCCGACCGACTGTATGAGGCGGGCGCCGGTGGCATTGTCGAGGCCGCTCCAGTAGTAGGCATACAGGTGCAGCGAGGCCGCCCCGCCCTGGCTGTGGGCCACGGTGCCGAACGAGTTCCAGCTGGATCCGAAGGTCCGGAGGCGCTGGGCGAACTGGTCGTGGGTGCGGTTCTGGTTGGCATCCAAAAAGGTCGAGGCATTGCTGAACTGGCTGGCCGGCCAGACCCCGCCAGAGCAGTAGCCGTGCACCAGGATCAGCCGGCTGCCCACCGCCTTCGAGGACAGTTCCGCCGGACGCGGGCCTTGGGTCATCAGCTCGTCGATCTCGAGATCGACGGCGGCGTACTTCTGCGCCGAGACCGTCATGCCCAGCGGGATGCGCTCGGCTTTCGCCAGGGCAACGAAATGGTCGGGATCCTCGACGCGCAGGTTGCGCAGCTCGAACGGCCCCTGTGCCCCGGCCTTGGCCACCCAGCGCTCGTCGAAGCCGAGTTCGATGGCGCCGCCGCTGACCTCCACCATGCCGCCCACCCAGGCGATCGGCAGCTCGGCGCCCTTGGCGTCGCGTCCCCAGACTTCGCCGACGGCCCGGTAGTGGCCGCCCTTCTTCGCCGCGGTCGCGGGCACCTGCAGCTGCAGCCGTCCCGGCCCACCGCTCTTGGCCATCACGGCCTGCGCCTGTCGGCCCAGACTCAGCTGGGCTTCGACCACAGGAATGACGTGCTCGGCGGTACGGATCAGCTCGACGCCGGCGGCATTGCGGCCCTTGACCAGCACCTGTGCATTCAGCAGGCCAGGCTCGCCGGCGGCGAACGCGCCGCCGTACAGGCCGTCGCCGGCTTCGCCATCGGCGTGCAGACCATCATCGAACATCGCGATCTTCTCGATCGAGCCGTCGGCGCGCGTGACCTGGATCCACGCTTCGTCGACCTGGCCAGCCTCGGGCCCCAGGACCACGCCCGACTTCGACTCGGCGCTGAGCTGCGCGGTCAGGCCGATGCTGCCGCCGGCGTGGAAGTCGAGATGCGTGGGATGCGAGCTGAGTTCGGTGCCCGAATCGCCCTCGATCAGCAGGAAGCCGCGGCGCGGGGCGTCGGCCGGCGCCGAGACCTCGAGCGACCAGCCGCCCTTCTGCAGGCGGCCGAACTGGTACAGCTCGGAGACGTGGCGCTCGCCTTCCAGGCCGAACTCGCCGGGCGCCACCTTGGCGGCGAGGTCGCGCGCCTTGTAGAGCTGCCCGGAGGGGCCGCGCAGGCCGAGTTCCCAGCCATGCGCATCGCCTGCGAGCAGCAGCACCTGCAGCTCCGCGCGCTCGACGGGAACCTGCATGCGCCAGCTCTGGCGGCCGGACTTGTCGGCGACGAGATCGACCGGGATCAAGGCCGACTTCGAGTGGATCGCCCCCGCTGCGGGCGAGGGCGCGCGCATCAGCGCCATCTCCGAGGGCGGGCCGGCCAGTTGCTTGAACATCGAGGCGTGGACGGGTGACGCCAGCGCGGCGCACGCGAACAAGGAGGCGCTGCAGAGCGCCAGAGGCTTCAACTTCATTGGTTCCCTCCCCAGGGAATGAGTCCGCCGGCAGCAGGATGGCTGCGACGGTGCCGGCGTCCCGAGGGCAGCAGCTCGATCGGCTGCGGTTCTCCTCCCCTACGCCAGCGCATGGAGGCTAGGCTGAAACCCAGGCTGAACGCATTCTGCGCTGCAGCGAAGCCCGAGCGTCTCGGCTCGCCACAGGTCGCGCGCTACACTCCGCGAATGGACATCCTGCTCGCCAACCCCCGCGGTTTCTGCGCTGGCGTCGACCGCGCCATCGAAATCGTCAAGCGTGCGCTGGAACTCTTCGGCGCTCCCATCTATGTCCGCCACGAAGTGGTGCACAACCGCTACGTCGTGGAAGACCTGCGCGCGCGCGGCGCCGTCTTCGTCGAAGAGCTCGACCAGGTGCCCGACGGCGCGACCGTGATCTTCAGCGCCCATGGTGTGTCGCAGGCCGTGCGCGGCGAGGCGGCGCGGCGCGGCCTGAAGGTGTTCGACGCGACCTGTCCGCTGGTCACCAAGGTGCATATGGAGGTGGCCCAGCACTGCCGCGCCGGGCGCGACGTGGTGCTGATCGGCCATGCCGGCCACCCCGAGGTCGAAGGCACGATGGGTCAGTGGAACGCCGAGAGCGCCGGTGGCCGCATCTATCTCGTCGAGGACGTGGGCGACGTCGCGCGGCTCGATGTGGGGCAGCCCGAGAACCTGGCCTACACCACCCAGACGACGCTGTCGGTGGATGACACCCGCGGCATCATCGAGGCCCTGCGCGAGCGCTTCCCGGCCATCGTCGGTCCGCGCAAGGACGACATCTGCTACGCCACCCAGAACCGTCAGGACGCCGTGCGCCGGCTGGCGGAAACCTGCGATCTGCTGCTGGTGGTGGGTTCAGTCAACAGCTCGAACTCGAACCGCCTGCGCGAGTTGGCCGAAAAGCAGGGCGTGCCGGCCTACCTCATCGACGGCGCCGAGCACATCGACCCCGCCTGGCTTGCGGGGCGTCAGCGCATCGGCCTGACTGCAGGCGCCTCCGCGCCGGAGCTGCTTGTGCAGGGTGTGGTCGATCGCCTGCGCGAGCTCGGCGCCAGCGGCGTCCGCCAGCTGGAGGGTGAACCCGAGAACGTGATCTTCGCCCTGCCCAAGGAACTGCGCATCACCCTGGTTGCCTGAGCGTGATCCGCGCCCTGCGTTGACCCGGTGCGCGGACCTGCCTAAACTTCGCGGCTCTTCGCCGGAATAGCTCAGTTGGTAGAGCGGCGCATTCGTAATGCGTAGGTCGCAGGTTCGACTCCTGTTTCCGGCACCAGAAAACCAGACGGCCGCCGTGCTTCGCACAGGCGGCCGTTTGTTTTTGCGCTCCGGCGTGAGCTAGCCGTCGGCGGCGGATTCGGGCGGAAATACCCGCACCCGCTGCACCACGTTGTCGCCGATTGCCTCGACGCGCATCCGCAGGCCTTCGACTTCCAGCTCGGCACCGGCCTCCGGCAGGGCTTCCAGGCTGCCCACGATGAGGCCGTTCAAGGTGCTGAACTCGTCGGTGGGCAGCTCCCAGCCGAGATGGCGGTTGATGTTGTGCAGCGGGGTGCGGCCGTCGATCAGCAGGCTGCCGTCGGCGGCGTGCTGGATGCGCCGGGTGTTCTGCCCCGGCGCGCTGACGAAGTCGCCGACGATCTCTTCGAGGATGTCCGGCAGGGTCACCAGGCCGACGATGTCGCCGTATTCGTCCACGACCAGGCCGACCCGCCGCTTGACCCGCTGGAACTCCAGCATCTGCTTGGTCAGCGGCGTGCCTTCGGGCACGAAGTAGGGTTTGCGCAGGCGCGACTCGATGAAGTCCGGAGTGATCTTCTCGGCGGGCGTGTCGATCAGGTTGCGCAGGTGCAGGATGCCGAGCACCTGGTCGACGCTGCCGCGATACACCGGTGCGCGGCTGAAGGGGAAGCGCGCCAGGCGGGCGCGCAGCTCGGCCGGGTCCGCATCGAGATCCAGCCCTTCGATCTCGTTGCGCGGGACCATGATGTCCTCGACCTTGGCTTCTTCGAGGGCGAGGATGTTGAGCAGCATCTGGCGATGCTTCTCCGGAATCATGCGGCCGCCCTCTTCGAGCAGGGTGCGCAGTTCGGCGGCGGAGAGTGCGTGGGCGTCGCCCGCGGGTTCGCGGTGGCCGGCCAGCCACAGCACGCCTGCTGCCAGACGGTTTACGAGCCATACCAGCGGAAAGCTGCACTTGAGCAGCGGCCAGAGAATGTAGGACGCCGGCAAGGCGACGCGCTCCGGACGCAGGGCGGCCAGCGTCTTCGGTGCGACCTCGGAAAAGATCAGCACCACGACCGTCAGTACGGCCGTCCCCACCAGCACGCCCGCTTCGCCCGCGATGCGAACGAAAGCGATGGTGGTGATCGCCGAGGCCGAGATATTGACGAAGTTGTTGCCCAGCAGGATCAGCCCGATCAGGCGCTCCGGCTGTTCCAGAAGCTGCTGCGCGAGCCGCGCGCCGCGGCTGCCTTCTCGCGCCAGATGCATCAGTCGATAGCGGTTGATCGACATCAGCGCTGTCTCCGATCCGGAGAAGAACGCCGAGAACACCAGCAGGATGCCGAGGGCGGAGAACAGCAGGCTTAGGGGTATGTCGTCCATGCGTCTGGTTCGGGGGCGGGCGCGCAATGCGGTCGCCGGTGCCCGCTGAGGGCTGCCGATTGTGTCAGAAAGCGGCGGCCGTCGCGCCGGCGGCCACCGGCGGCGTGGGAGCGTGCCCATGAAGCCGGGCGACCCGCCGGCTCTCATCCGATGCGACCGCGGCCTTGCTAGATTGCGCCCCGGCTCTTGATCAGGAAGCCCGCGTGGCCAAGTCGAAGATCTCCTACGTCTGCAGCGAATGCGGCGGCAACTCCAGCAAGTGGCAGGGCCAGTGCCCGGACTGCGGCGCCTGGAACACGCTCACCGAATTCGTCGAGACGCCCGCTGCCGCCGCCACGCGCCGCGCCGGCTACGCCGGTGGCGGCCTGCAGGCCAAGGTCACCCGCCTCGATCAGGTGCCGCAGGGCGTGGAGTCGCGCACCGAGGTGGGCATCGGCGAGTTCGACCGCGTGCTGGGTGGCGGACTGGTTGAGGGCTCGGTGGTGCTGATCGGCGGCGATCCCGGCATCGGCAAGTCGACCCTGCTGCTGCAGACCCTGGACGCGCTGGGCAGCCGCCTGCCGGGGCTTTATGTCACCGGCGAGGAAAGCCTGGGCCAAGTCGCCAACCGGGCCTCGCGGCTAGGGCTTTCACTGGCGGGCCTGAACTGCCTGACCGAGACCTGCGTCGAGCGCATCGTCGCGCATCTCAATGCCGAGAAGCCGCGGCTGGCGGTGATCGATTCGATCCAGACCATCCACTCCGAGCAACTGCCTGCTGCCCCCGGATCGGTCAGCCAGGTCCGCGAATCGGCGGCGCGGTTGGTGCGCCACGCCAAGGAGCAGGGCACCAGCATTTTCCTGGTCGGCCATGTCACCAAGGAGGGCGGCATCGCCGGTCCGCGCGTGCTGGAGCACATGGTCGATGCGGTGCTGTACTTCGAAGGCGAATCCGGCAGCCGCTTCCGCGTGCTGCGCGCTTTCAAGAACCGCTTCGGCGCGGTCAACGAGCTGGGCGTATTCGCGATGGGCGATCGCGGCCTGCGCGAGGTGCCGAACCCGTCGGCCATGTTCCTCTCCGGCACCTTGGCCGAGACCCCCGGCAGCATCGTCATGGTCACCCGCGAGGGCACGCGACCGCTGCTGGTCGAAGTCCAGGCGCTGGTGGACCAGAGCTCGCTGTCGAATCCGCGCCGCGTGTCGCTGGGCCTGGAGCAGAACCGTCTGGCGATGCTGCTGGCGGTGCTGCATCGACACGGCGGGCTGGCGGTGTTCGACCAGGACGTGTTCGTCAACGTCGTCGGCGGGATTCGCGTGCAGGAGACCGCGGCCGACCTGCCGGTGCTGCTGGCCGTGCTGTCGTCCTACCGCAATCGCGCGCCGGCCGAGAAAACGATCTCTTTCGGCGAGGTCGGCCTCTCGGGCGAGATCCGCCCGGTGCCGAACGGGGAGGAGCGTCTGCGCGAGGCGGCCAGCCACGGCTTCAAGCGCGCGATCGTGCCCAAGGCGAACCTGCCGCGTCGCGGCAGCATCAAGGACATGGAGGTGATTGGCGTGGAGCGGCTGGCGCAGGCGCTGGAAGCCGCCGACTGAACCGTGCGGGGCGGGTCGTGAGTCAGCCGCTCAGCTGCCGCCGAGCGACGACAGCTCGCGGTTCAGCAGTTCGGCGTTGCCGAGGTTCAACTCGATGGTGCGCTTCAGACGAAGGAAGCTGTCGAGGTCGATGCGCTCGCAGTTGAACCCGGCCACCGCGCTGTCGAGCCGCGCCAGGCTGACCGCCATCGCGATCATCGGCCCGCCTTCCAGCCGGACATCCAGCCGGTAACGGCTGCCGATCAGGCCGTCGAAACCCAGGGGGCGCGACACCAGGGCGCCACGGATCGCGAGATCCACCAGCTGCGCCTGCCACATCGCCGAACCCGAGTAGATGCGCACCTGCCCTTCCAGCGGGAAGCGGCTGTGGCGGCGGCCGCTCGCGGCGCTGGCGGAAGAATCGGGGGGTGAGCTCATGGGCGGGCGAGGATCAGTTCAAGCACCAGCTTGCTGCCGAAGAAGGCCAGCAGCAGCAGGCCCATGGCAAGCAGGGTCAGACGGACGGCGCGTTGGCCGCGCCAGCCGAAGCGTATCCGGCCGAACAGCAGGGCTGCCAGCACGGCCCACGAAAGGATCGACAGCACGGTCTTGTGGGCCAGGTGCTGGGCGAGCAGGTCTTCGACGAACAGCACCCCGGTCAGCAGGGTCAGGCTGAGCAGGACGAAGCAGACCCACAGCAATCGAAACAGCAGGTCCTCGGTCTGGATCAGCGGTGGCAGGCCTCGCGCCAGGGCGGAGGGGCGACGCGTGCGCAGGCCGCGCTCCTGCAGCCACATCAGGCTCGCCAGCACCGCGCCGACGCTGAGCGCAGCGTAGGCAAGCAGGGCGGTCCAGGCATGCAGCTGGATCTGCCAGCCCATGCTGGCGGGCGCCTGGGCGGGCAGGAGGGCGTGGGGCAGCAGGGCAAGGGCCGCGATCGGCATCATCACCACGTACAGCGCGCTTACTCGCCGCAGCAGGCTGTCGGCGAGGGTCAGCACGCCCATGCCCAGCGCGACCAGCGAGAGGGCCGCGAAGAAATGCAGTTCCGGACCGGACTCGTTCCAGGTGCGCAGGGCGTATCCGATCGCGTGCAGGTCGACCGCGACCAATGCGGCCAGGAATGGCGCACGCGGATGTGCAGGCAGCACTTCGCCGCGCGCGCGCAGGGCCAGGCCCGCAGCGGCGAGATAGGCACAGGAAGCCAGCAGGTGAAGGGTCAGGGCGAGCATGGCGCGCAAGTGTGGCATAGACCTGCGAGGCCCTACGCAGACATCCGCTCTGACCCGGGATGACCTGGCCTTTGAAGCGCATCCGCCGATGCGCGAGACCCACGGCCGTTGCGACTGGCTGCGCTTGGCTATACTTCGCGGTCATCCCGAAAGCCGGCGTTTCCCCATGTTCGAGTCCCTGAGCCAGCGTCTCTCCGCCACCGTCCAGCGCCTGCGCGGGCGCGGCCGTCTGTCCGAGGAGAACATCCGCGAGGCCCTGCGTGACGTGCGCATGGCGCTGCTTGAGGCCGATGTCGCGCTGCCGGTGGTGCAGGCGCTGATCCAGCGCATCAAGGTGCGCGCGGTCGGCCAGGAGGTGGCGAAGAGCCTCACGCCCGGCCAGGCACTGATCAAGGTGGTGCGCGACGAGTTGACCCTGGTGATGGGCGCGCAGAGCGCCGAGCTGAATCTCAACGTGCCGGCGCCGGCGGTGATCCTGATGGCCGGCCTGCAGGGTGCAGGCAAGACCACCACGGTCGGCAAGCTCGCCAAGCATCTGAAGGAGCGCCGCAAGAAGAAGGTGATGGTGGTCAGCTGCGACGTGTACCGACCGGCGGCGATCCAGCAGCTGGAGACGCTGGCCGGCCAGGTCGGCGCGATCTTCCACCCCAGCACCCCGGATCAGAGCCCGCGCCAGATCGCCGCTGCCGCCATCGATGCCGCGCGCAGGCAGTACGTCGACGTGCTGCTGGTCGACACTGCCGGCCGCCTCGCCATCGACGAAGCGATGATGGCCGAGATCAAGGACCTGCATGCCGGGGTGAGCCCGGTCGAGACCCTGTTCGTGGTCGACGCCATGACCGGACAGGACGCGGCCAACACCGCCAAGGCCTTCAGCGAGGCGCTGCCGCTGACCGGAGTGGTGCTGACCAAGACCGACGGTGATGCCCGCGGTGGCGCCGCGCTCAGCGTGCGCTACATCACCGGCAAGCCGATCAAGTTCATCGGCGTGGGCGAAAAGCCCGATGGCCTGGATGTGTTCCACCCCGACCGCGTGGCCAGCCGCATCCTCGACATGGGTGATGTGCTGTCGCTGGTCGAGGAGGTCGAGCGCAGTGTCGACCAGGAGAAGGCGGCCAAGCTTGCGGAGAAGGTCGCCAAGGGCAAGAAGTTCGACCTGAACGACATGCGCGACCAGCTGCAGCAGATGCAGAACATGGGCGGGCTCTCCAGCCTGCTCGACAAGCTGCCGGGCATGGGCGCCATTCCCGAGCAGGTCAAAAGCAAGGTCAACGACCGCGAGGTCGTGCGCATGGTCGCGATCATCAATTCGATGACCCCCAAGGAACGTCGCTATCCGGCCACGCTCAACGGCTCGCGACGCGCCCGCATCGCGCGCGGCTCGGGCACCCAGCCTGCCGACGTCAACAAGCTGATGAAGCAGTTCCAGCAGATGGAAAAGATGATGTCGAAGCTCGGCTCGGGCGGCCTCAAGGGCATGATGCGCGGCATGAAGGGCATGCTGGGCGGACGCGGGCCGGGCGGCATGCCCCTGCGCTGAACTCGACTGCCCTCCCGTCGCCGCGTGTGCGCTTTGACTTCCGGCCGCGGCCGGTTATCATTGCGCGTTCACTTGGGCGCTTTGCGTCCGACCATCACCCAGAACTACAGAGCAATCGACCATGGTCAAGATCCGTCTGACCCGCGGCGGCGCCAAGAAGCGCCCCTTCTATCACGTCATCGTCACCGACGAGCGCAACAAGCGCGACGGTCGCGCCATCGAGCGCGTCGGGTTCTACAACCCGGTCGCTTCGGGCAACGATCCGCGCCTGCAGCTGGACATCGCCCGCGTTGACCATTGGGTCGGCCACGGCGCCCAGATGAGCGACAAGGTGCGTTCGCTGTACAAGGAAGCCAGCCGCGCTCCGGCGGCGGCCTGATCTTCCGAAGGCGCGTCGCGCATGAGCGGGCAGGGCGCAGCGCCTGCCGAGTCTGCTGGGCGCCGCGTCCTGATGGGGCGTGTCGTCGGCGTATTCGGCGTTCGCGGCTGGCTCAAGATCGAGTCCTACAGCGAACCGCGCGATCGCCTGTTCAGCTACCGCCCCTGGCTCATGGGCCGAGGCGGCGTGCTCCGCGAGGTCGTTCCGGCCGAGCTGCGCGAGCAAGGCAAGAACGTTGTGGTCCGCCTGCCGGGCTGCGACACGGTCGAGCAGGCCCAGTCGCTGCTGGGCGAGGAGATCTGGGTGCCGCGAGCGTCGCTGCCGGCACCTGCAGCAGGCGAGTACTACTGGGTCGACCTCGAGGGCTTGGCGGTCGTCACCAGCGATGGCGTCGCGCTTGGCCGCATCTCGCACATGATCGCGACCGGGGCCAACGACGTGATGGTGGTACGCGGCGATCGCGAGCGACTCCTGCCGTTCACCCCCGGTCACGCCGTGCAGTCGGTGGACCTGGCGGCAGGGCGTGTGGTGGTCGACTGGGACCCGGATTTCTAGTCCTGCGCCGCTGGCGCTGCGGCGCCCACCCGTGGAGGCGGCATGCGCATCGACGTGCTGAGCCTGTTCCCCGAGTTCTTCGCGGCAAGCGCAGATGTGGGCGTCGTCGGCCGCGCCATCCGGCAGGGATTGCTTGAGCTGCACTGCCACAACCCCAGGGACTTCACCGAGGACCGGCACCGCCGGGTGGACGACCGGACCTTCGGTGGCGGCCCGGGAATGGTGATGCAGGTGGGGCCGCTGCGAGCTGCCCTCGCCGCGGTCCGCGCCCAGGCAAGCGAGCCCGGTCTGACCGTGTATTTCACGCCGCAAGGCGAGCGCTTGACGCAGCGCCGGGTGCGCGCGCTGGCGACCGCACCGAGGCTGCTGCTGCTGTGCGGACGCTACGAGGGTATCGACGAGCGTCTGGTTGGGCGCGAAGTCGATCTGGAGCTTTCGATCGGCGACTACGTGCTCTCGGGCGGCGAGCTGGCTGCCGCCGTGTTGATCGATGCGGTGGGGCGACTGCAGGAAGGTGCGCTCAACCGCAGCGAGAGCGCGACGCAGGACAGCTTCGAGGACGGTCTTCTGGACTGCCCTCACTACAGCCGACCCGAGCATGACGCCTACGGATCGGTGCCGGCGGTGCTGATGTCCGGCGACCACGCTGCCATCGAGCGCTGGCGGCGCAAACAGGCGCTGGGACGCACCTGGCTGAGGCGGCCGGACCTGCTGGCCCGGATGCAACTGGGCGCGAGGGATCGCGCTCTGCTGGAGGAATTCCGCCGGGAGCTGGCGGAAGAAAAATAATCGCGCGCGGCCCTGACATGAGCTCAGGTTTCGCGCTACACTTGTCGACTAACTTTGCCGGTGGGTAGTGTCATGAGCAAGATCAACAAGAACATCATCGCCGAGTTCGAGGCTGCCCAGGCCGAGCGCCAGCTGCCGGACTTCGGCCCGGGCGACACCGTGATCGTCAACGTGAAGGTCAAGGAAGGCAACCGCGAGCGCGTGCAGGCCTACGAAGGCGTGGTCATCGCCAAGCGCAACCGCGGCCTGAACTCCGCGTTCACCGTGCGCAAGATTTCGCATGGCACCGGCGTGGAGCGCGTGTTCCAGAGCCACAGCCCGCTGATCGACTCGGTGGAAGTGAAGCGCCGCGGCAAGGTCCGCGCAGCCAAGCTGTACTACCTGCGTGATCTGGAAGGCAAGGCCGCGCGCATCAAGGAAGACCTGGGCGCTCAGCGCTGAGGCAGCCTGCGCGAAGCTCCGGCTCCGCGTGTGACGACGAACGACGAAGGCCTGCATCCTGCAGAGGGTGCGGGCCTTTCGTCCTTTCAGCAGCGGCCGCACGCTGTGTTGGTCCAGGCTGAGAGAAGCTTTCGCTTGCCGCGTTCCGTGTGCTGATGCACCGATCAGCAAACTCAAGCTGCTAGACTCAAGCACTTGCACGTGCTTGTTGAGGACTCGTCTCATGAATCGCATCGCTTCCGTCGCGCTGGCCGTGGCTGCGCTTGGTTTCTCTGCTGCGTCCACGGCCAACGTCTGCGAAGGGACTACGTCCGGCGTGACCCGCAGTGCGCAGATGGTGGCGTGGGCGGCCGGTGACGAAGTCGCCAGCAGCGCGAGCCATCTGCTGGGGACCTCGCCCAGCGAGATGCTGTCGCTCAATGCGGTGCTGCTGCGTCGTCAGCTCGGGACCTGTGGCCCCGCCGACGAGTACGCGGGCTACGTGCCCAAGACCCAGCACGACAACACGCCCTGGCGCTTCAATGCGGACTCCGGCCGCGGCCTCAGCGCCGCCGAGTTCGATGCCTGGATGAAGAGTCGCGGTGTTCGCGTCGCCCGTGGGCGCGGTGAGGCAGCGCCGGCCGAAGAGGCGGCCGTGGTCACCCAGTAGTTCCGTCAGCGCGAGAGCATCTTGTGCAAAGGGCCCGCGCAGCGGGCCCTTTGCGTTGGTGATGCGCAACTTGAAGGTGGCGGCCGTGGCCCAGCCCGTTGACCACGCCGCCAGCCGACGCGCCGTCAATGCACCCTCAGCTTCGCGGCGGCTGCGTGGAATCGCGCACCACCAGGTGCGGGCTGACGGTGAAGGCAGCGGGCGCTTCGCGCGTCTGCGGCCAATCCTTGGCCAGCAGCAGGCCCGCGGCTTGGCGGCCAAGGTCGCGGATCGGCAGGTGGATGGTCGTCAGCGGCGGCCACAGCTGGCTGGCCAAAGGGCTGTCGTCATAGCCGACGACGGACAGGTCAGCGGGGATCGACAGGCCCATGCGCAAGGCGGCCTTGTACACGCCTGCCGCCATTTCGTCGTTGCAGGCGAAGATCGCGGTGGGGCGGGGCGACTGCCTGAGCAGGGCCTCGGCGCCCGCGACGCCGGACTCGAACGTATAGCCGCCCTCGTACACGAGCTCATCGCTGAGCTTGATGCCGCGCCGCGCCAGGCCCTCGATGAAGCCGCCACCGCGTTCGATCGAGCTGCGGTAGCGCTTCGGACCGGTGATCAGGCCGATGTGCCGGTGGCCGAGGGACTCCAGGTATTCGGCGACCTCGCTGCCGGCCCGGCGGTCGTGCGTGAGCACCATGCGGTTGGCTTCGTCGAGAGGCACCGAAGCGATGCGCGCATAGCGCACGCCGAGTTCCTGCAGGGCCTCGGCCAGCGCCTGGTCTTCGGACACGCGCGGGATCAGGATCACCCCGTAGAGCTTCTGACGCTGGACGAAGCGCTTGATGCCCTCGATGTAGTCGGCCTGCTTGCTGTCGCAGGGATGCACGACCAGTTCGAAGCCGGAATCGCGCAGCGCGTCGAGCGCGCCGTACTGCATGTTGACGATGTACTGCGCGGTCGGATTGTCGAACACCAAGCCGATCAGGAAGGAGTGGCGAAAAGCGAGGCCGCGCGCCTGCGGGTCGGGCGAATAGCCGAGCTCGGTCATCAGCGACTGCACGCGCTCGCGGGTCTCGGGATGCACCAGCTCGGAGCCGTTGATCACCCGCGACACCGTCTTCTTCGACACCCCGGTCAGGCGCGCGATGTCGTTGATCGTGGTCTTGCCGCTGCTCCCTTTGGCCCGCGCGGAGGCCGGCGCTGCGGCTGCATCGGTCGTAGTTGCTGGGCGTGTGCTGCGGTCGGAGCTGCGACGGGCGCTCATGCGTGGCCTGCGGTGGACATCGACTCCGGATTCTAGCCCCTGGCCCGCCGCTCAGCGCTCACTTGAGCGCCATCGGCAGCCACAGCGACAGCGCCGGGAACAGGGCTACCAGCAGCAGCACCAGAGCCGAAGCGCCGTAGAAGGGCCAGATCGTGCGCAGGGTCTGGGCGATCTCGATGCGGCCAATGGCCGCCCCCACGAACAGCACCGAACCCACTGGCGGCGTGATGAGGCCGATGCCGCCGGCGAGGATCATCACCACGCCGAAGTGGATGGGGTGGATGCCATAGGCCTTGGCCACCGGCAGGAAGATCGGCGTACAGATCAGGATCAGCGGGGCCAGGTCCATGAAGGTGCCGAGCAGGAGCAGGGCGATCACGATCATCAGCAGCACGGTCAGGGGCTCGCTGGCGATCGCGCGCAGGAACTCGACCGCGGCCGCAGGGACTTCCAGATAGGCCAGCAGCCAGCCGAACAGGCCGGCCGCGGCGATCACGAAGAGGATGCTGCCGGTGGTGCGCGCCGCGTGCATGCAGGCGTCCAGCAGGGCCGGGCCGCGCAGGGCGCGGTAGGCGAACACGGTGATGATCAGGGCATAGACCACGGCGATCGCCGCGCTCTCGACCGCGGTGAAGATGCCTGCGCGGATACCGACGAAGATCAGGATCACCAGCAGCAGGCCGGGCAGGGCCGAGACCAGCCGCACCAGCACCATGCGGAAGCCGGGGAAGGCCTCGACCGCATAGCCGCGGCGGCGCGCGATCAGCCAGCCGGTCACCATCATGGCGAGCGTCATCAGCAGGGCCGGCACGATGCCGGCGGCGAACAGGTCGGCGATCGAAAGCCCGCCGCCCGCTGCGGCCGAGTAAAGGATCAGATTGTGCGAAGGCGGCACCAGCAGGGCGACCAGGGCCGCGCTGACGCTGACGTTGACCGCGAAGTCGCGGTCGAAGCCGCGCTTCACCATCTGCGGGATCATCGCCCCGCCCACTGCCGAGACATCGGCGATGGCCGAACCCGACACGCCGCCGAAGAACAGGTTGGACAGCACGTTGACCTGGCCGAGGCCGCCGCGGATGTGGCCGACCAGGCTGCCGGCCAGTCCGATCAGGCGCTCGGAGATGCCGCCGCGCAGCATCAGCTCACCGGTGAAGATGAACAGCGGAATCGCGATCAGCGAGATCGCGCCGGCGCCGGCCGCGAGTTGCTGGGCGGCGAGGATCAGGGGCAGATCGAGATGCAGCACCACAACGACCGCCGCGGCGGCCAGCGCATAGGCCACCGGCACGCCGGCCATCAGCAGCAGGGCGAACACGCCGAACAGCAGGGCAATCGCCATCACTCGTTCTCCAGCGGTGCGCGCAGCAGCTGCGGCAGCGCGAACAGGCTCATCAGGGCGCCGCCCAGGGCGAGCGGGAAATAGACGCTGCCCTGCGGCAGCGGCGCGCCGGCCAGGCGCACGTCCAGGCCATCCACGCCGAGCTGCAGGCCGTACACCGCCAGCAGCAGGCCGATTGCGATCACGATGAGGGCCGACAGTCGGGCGAAGGCGCGCTGGCCCGCTGCGGGCAACAGCATCACCAGCAAGGGGAAGCGGAAGTGGCTGCGCGCATGCACGCCAGCGGCGGCGCCGAAGGCGAGGGTGGTGGTGAGGCAGATCAGGGTCAGCGGCTCGGTCCAGCTGGGTGAGGCGTTGAGCGCATAGCGCGCCAGAACCTGCCAGCCCTGGGTGATGACCATGCCGAACAGGCCCAGCGCGGCCAGCACGGTGGATGCGCGTGCGACTGGGGCGAGCGCGCGTTCGAAGGCGGAGTCAGGTGATTGAGCGGCGTTCATGCCGCGGCCTCCGCTTCGATACGGTCCACCAGCGGCGCGACTTCGGGGTGGGCGCGATAGCGCGCCAGCACCGGCGCCGCCGCGGCGCGGAAGGCATCAAGGTCGACAGCGTTGACTTCGACGCCGGCGGTGAGGATGGCCTCGCGGGCGCGCGCCTCGCTGGCGTCCCAGTGCTCGCGCATCACCGCCACCGAGCGCTGCGCCAGCGCGCGCAGCAGGGCCTGGTCGTCACCACTGAGCGATTCGAAGTTGCGCTTCGACATCAGCAGGATGTCCGGTGCATAGGAATGCTGCGTTTCCGACCAGTAGCCGGCGATCTCGAACTGGCGGCTGCTGTGGAAGCTGCGGATGTTGTTCTCGGCACCATCGATCAGCCGCGTCTCCAGGGCCGAGAACACTTCGCCGAAGGGCAGGGGCGTGGGGTTTGCGCCGAGCGCGCGCATCAGGTCGAGGAAGATGTCGGACGGCGGCACCCGCAGCTTGAATCCGCGCAGGTCGGCGGGTGTTCGTAGCGGCCCCCGCGTGTTGTAGACGCTGCGCGCGCCGCAGTCGTAGATCGCGAGACCCACCAGTCCGCGCGCTTCGAAGCCTTCGAGAATGCGTGCGCCGACTTCGCCGTCGATCAGTGCGCGCAGGTGACTCTTGCTGCGGATCAGATAGGGCAGGCCGAGCGCGATGGTGCGCGGCCAGCCGTTGTTGAGCGCGCCGGAATACACGCGGGTGATGTCGATGGCGCCGTGCCGGGCCATGTCGATCTGGTCGTTCTCACGGCCGAGCTGACCCGAGTGGTAGACCCGCAGGCGCAGGCGGCCGGCGGTTTCCGCTTCCAGCTGTTGGCCGATCCAGCGCACCGCCTCCACCGTCGGATAGTCGCTGACGTGCACGTCGGTGGCGGTGAGCAGGCGTCCGTCGTCCGCAAGGCTGGGCCGCATGCAGGCAGCGCCGAGCGCGAGGCCGACACCGGCGAGCATCTGCCTGCGCGTGAACTGCAAGGTCATGGCGTCCCTCCGAGGGCATGCGGAAGTGCCGGCAGGGCATGTGCGCGCAGCTCGGCGATGCCGTCGAACACCAGCCGCGCGCTCTGGCCGGCACGGATGTCGTGGATGCCCGTCGCGGCACCGGTGGACACGATCATGCCGGCCTTGAGTGGATGGCCGCGGCGCGCGCCGCGGTTCAGGGCAAAGGCCAGCGCCGCCAGCGGGCCGCCGGGCAGCTGCAGGGCGCCGCCCCGACCTGCAAGCGTGTCCTCGACCCAGGTCGCGCAGGTGTAGCGCGACCAGTCGCCGCTGCGCCAGCTTTCGATCACCGGCCCGAGGAAGACGCCGGCGTTATTGCCGAAGTCCGACACCACCACCGCCGGCCCCAGCGCATTGATCGTCGCCAGGGGGCTGCCCGCCAGCTCGATGCCCACGCGCAGTTCGGCGGCAAGGGCTGCCGCCGATTCCGCGCCATAGTCTGTGCGGCCGATCTCGGCATCCGCGCCGAGCACGAAGACGTACTCGGCTTCGACCGCCGCGAAGCCGCCGGTGATCACCCGCAGCTCCGCCGATTCATCGGGGCCCAGACTGCGGCACTGGCGGGCAAAGATCGGCCCCATCAGCCGGTCCTCGCCGAGACGCGGCAGCCAGGCATCGGGAATGCGGCCGACTTTCCAGCCGACGAGCCGGTCCGGCCAGCGCGCGATCGCTGCATCCTGACGCGCATAGGCCGCGTCCAGCCCGACAGGCAGCGGGCCCGGATAGCCGGGCAGGGCGCGCGCGGACAGGCGCGCTTCTACGAAGCGGGCGGCGATGTCCCGGCTCAGTTCGGGGGCTTCGAAACACACGGGTTCTGGGTTCACTCAAGGCTCCGCAGATGGCCAGTCGCAGTGCCCGCAGGCGCGCGACTGGCGATGGATGTTGTATAAGGGAAACCGGTGTCATTTACAACGAGCGCTGCAACAGCGCCATGCTGTCCACACGAAGGAGGGAAGCCATGCGAACCACGCCACCCCGGGCCAGGGGTCACGTCATCGCCGCCGTCTGCTGCCTGTGCCTGCTGTTCGCCGGCGCGCACGCGGCCGCGGAAGCCCAGCGCGCGGCCTTTCCCGGCGCCCAGGGCTGGGCCGCGCATACGCCGGGCGGCCGCGGCGGCCAGATCCTGCGCGTCACCACGCTGGCGGCGGACGGTCCGGGCTCGCTGGCCGAAGCCCTGCGCACGCCGGGGCCGCGCATCGTGGTCTTCGAAGTGGCCGGCGTCATCGACTTCGGCCTGCGCGAGCTGCGCATCGACCAGCCCTACCTGACCGTGGCCGGGCAGACTGCGCCCTCGCCGGGCATCACCCTGATTCGCGGCGGCCTGACCATCGCCACCCACGACGTGGTGATCCGTCACCTGCGCATCCGTCCCGGCGAAGGCCATCTGCAGAAGGACGCCGGCTTCGACATCGACGCCATCACCACGGTCGGCGGCGCGCGCGACGTGATCATCGACCACAACTCGATGACCTGGGCTACCGACGAGAATCTGTCCGCGTCGGGCGCGCGCTTCATCGGCGAGACGCCCGAAGAGTGGCGGCGCAACGTCAGCCACCGCATCACCTTCAGCAACAACCTGCTGGCCGAGGGCCTGGCCCATGCGACGCATGCCAAGGGCGAGCACAGCAAGGGCAGCCTGATCCACGACAACGTCAGCGACATCCTGATCGTCGGCAACCTCTACGCGCACAACTACGAGCGCAGCCCGCTGTTCAAGGGCGGCGCCCGCGGCCAGGTCATCAACAACCTGATCTACGATCCCGGCCAGCGCGCCGTGCACTACAACCTGATCGCCGAGGAGTGGGTGGGACGCGAGTACCTGACCGGCCAGGTGAGTCTGCGCGGCAACGTGCTGCGCGGGGGGCCTTCGACCGAGCCGCTGGCCTTCTTCATGTTCGGCGGTTCGGGCGATGTCGAGCTGTTCATGGAGGACACCATCGCGGTCGACCGCATCGGCCAGCCCCTGCCCTTGATCGGCCGCTACAGCACCGGGCGCGCGCGCATCATCGAGCTGAAGCGTGCGCCGGACCTGCCCTATGGCGTGCAGCTGCTGCCCGCGATCGATGTGCAGGACGCGGTCATCGAGAACGCCGGCGCCCGGCCCTGGGATCGCGACGACATTGATCGACGCATCGTCGCCAACGTCATCGAAGGACGCGGCGCGATCATCGACAGCGAGAGCGAGGTCGGTGGCTATCCTTTGGTACCAGAAGTGCGCGCCCCCTTCATCGAGACCGACTGGGACCTCGACACGATGGAGCCGCTGAAGCCCCTGCCGCGGCGACCACCGCCGCGCTGAAGCATCGGGGCGCGCCGCACGCTGCGGTGTGCCCCCTACGCAGGACTGCAGCGCAGTCGTGTTCATGGCCCGGGCGCGGCCAGCCACACGGCAAGGGGGTGCGTTTGCGCGCGCAGCGCCCCGGCGATGGCGGCTGCCACCGCCATCGCGCCGGCTGGGGAGAAGTGAGTGTCGTCCTGCAGCCCCTGCGGATGGTTGGGGTGTTCGCCAGGCAGGAGGTGCAGGAAGAGGTGCCGCGAGGCGCCCGGCCCTGCCTTGATCAGCAGCGCCGAGCTCAGGGCTTCGGCGTCGACCAGGGGCACGGCAAGCTCCTCAGCCAGCGCGCGCACGGCCTGTGGATACGCGCCATGACTCGACTGCAGCTCGCCTGCCGCGTCGAAGCGTCGGCGCGCCACCGGCGTCAGCAGCAGCGGATGCAGGCCCGCCGCGCGTGCTTCGAGCACGAAGCGCCGCAGGTTCTCGCGGTACTGAGGCAGCGGCGTGTAGCGGTCGGCTTTGTGTTCGGACGCATCGTTGTGGCCGAACTGCAGGAAGACGTGGTCGCCGGGCACGGCGTCGTCGAGCAGCGCCTGCCACCGCCCTTCCTCGATGAAGGTCCGCGTGCTGCGCCCATTGCGTGCGTGATTGATCACCCGCACCGAGCCCGCTGCGAACAGCATGGCGAAGGGCTCGCCCCAGCCGGTCTCGGGGCGCTTCTCGGGCAGCTTGTCCGCCAAGGTGGAATCGCCCGCCAGATGCAGACGGATGGGCGGTGCAGCGCGTGGCGCGCTGGCCGCCTGTAGGCAAAGCAGAAGGAGCCCCAGTCCCAGGAACCATCGCGTCATCGAATCACTCCAGCGGGTCCGCAGTCGACCGGACAACCCGGCCGGTGGCGCCGTCGCGGCGCGCTGCGCGGGCCTGACGCCATGCACACAGCCGGCCCAAAAGAAGAGGCCGCCGCAGCTGCGGCGGCCCGGTGGCGGACCCGGACGGGGAAGCCGGGCCTCAACTCGCGTCGATCCAGCGATGGCGGGTGCAATCGGCACCCGTGTTCTGCTGCACCCGGGGAGGGAGACGCGAAGTGCCGAATCGATGCCGGGAAGAAGCCCGGCACCGACATTGATGGCCACGGAGGGGAGACAGCCTCCGTGATCATCGCAGTTGCGGAGACCTCAGAACTTCACCCGCACGCCGAGGATGTAGACCCGGCCCGTCTGGTGGTAGACGTTCACGCGGTCGCCGGTCGCATCGACCCACTGGTCGTTCCACTCGTTGGTGAGGTTCAAGCCTTCGAGGGTGAACTCGACCTGCTCGTTGAGCTTGAACGAGGCCGACATGTCCACCGTGGTGGTGCCCTTGGTGCCTTCGACATCGTTGCCGTCGCGGCCGGGCACTGTCGTCAGGTAGTCGTCGCGGTTCGACACCGACACGCGCGCGCCGAAGCGTTCGTCTTCGTAGTAGAGGGTCGCGTTGTAGGCGTTCTTCGAGAGCCCGGTCAGGTTCTGGCGCGCGGCCAGCGCGCCGGTCGCCGTGAGGTAGTCGATGGTCGACTCGACGTGGGTGTGATTGAGCTGGATGCCGGTGTTCGAGAGCAGTCCCGGCAGACCGCTGAACGGCTTCTGGAAGGAGATCTCGTAGCCCTTGAGTGGGCCTCCGGGCGTGTTGACCGGGAAGGTGAACTCCCAGCTGTCCTGTGGCGAGGTGGTGGTCGGCCGCAGGCTATCCGGAATGCCGAAAGGGTTCTCGCCGAACAGTCCGGTCTGGCGTGTCGTCTGCACGAAGCTGTCGATGTCTTTGTAGAACAGCGCCAGCGACAGCAGCGATTCCTCGGCGAAGTACCATTCCAGGCCCAAGTCATAGGTCTTGGCCCTGAACGGGTTCAGCAGGGGGTTCTGGCCGCTGATGGTGCGCGCAGAGCCGGACACGGAGATGTTCACGCCCGGGCTCAGGCTGCCGAGGCCAGGCCTCGACATCACCTTGGCGGCGCCAAAGCGCAGCAGCAGCTCGTCGCTCAGCTCCCAGCTCAGATTCATCGAGGGCAGGGTGTCGTTGTACGAGCGATCCACCGTGATCAGGGTCGGCACGTTGGCGACCAGGCCGATGCCGGTCGAACTCTGGTCGGTCTTGACGTGGCGCACGCCGAAGCCGCCGGAGAAGTTGCGGCCGAGCAGCTCGGTGTTGAAATCCGCCTGCAGATAGCTGCCCAGCGACTCCTCGCTGACCGTCCCGTTGTTGCCGCGGGCGGGATCGGTCGACAGCGCGAAGGTCCCGCAGCGGCAGTAGATGTCGAACAGGTTGGCGAACGCGTCCACGTCCGGGATCAGCCAAGTGCTGGGCGTGTTGGCATTGAGGCCGGCAAAGCTGATCGAACGCGTCAGGCTGGCCAGCGAGGTGCCGGCCGGCAGCGCGGGGACGGCCGTTTCCGAGGCCCGGCGCAGCTCGGTGGTGGTGAAGTCGTAGTCTTTCCAGCTCATGCCGCCGCGCAGCGACCAGGTGTAATCCACATCCCAGGTCAGATCGAAACGCAGGGTCTCGAAGTCGTTGTCGGCGGTCTGCGGGCGCAGGCGGATCTCGGAGCCCTGGCTGGCGGGCGCGGTGTTCAGCCAGCCCCAGCTGGCGGGGTCGTTGACGTCGAAGCCCGGTGTGATGGCTGGCAGGCGGTCGTTGCCGCGATAGTCCCAGCTGTAGCCGTTGGAGTTCGCGCGATCGAGGGTGATGGTGGTCTGGATAGGATTGCGGAAACGCGAGCTGGACGTTCCGTACATGGCATCGATACGGAAGGTGTCGGTGAAGGCGTGGCCCAGCTCCAGGTTGTACTGGTTGAAGCGCGTGGTCAGCTCGTCGTAGCGCGACTCCGAGCGCAGGTCGACATTGTCGAACACGCCATAGACAAGATTGCCGCGACCGTCGACCGCGCCTTCGCGGACGATGCTCTGCGGCTTGCCGTTGCCGGCGCGCGAGAAGCTCTGGGCCTGCAGGAAGTTCTCGCTGCGGGTGGCATCGAACTTGGCATGCAGCACATCAAGGTTCAGCAGGGTGTCGTCGCTGACCTGCCACTGCAGGGCCAGTGTGGCGCCGAGGCGCTCCTGGCTGTGCTCGATGACGCCGTAGCGCGGCAGGCGCGGATGGAACACGCTGGCGCCGCGCGCTTCGGAGAAGGGGGAGCTGGCGGCGAAGTTGCCGTTGGCGGTGGAAGGGCTCCAGCGCACCGTGCTGTGGCCCTCTTCGACCAGATCGCGCTCGCTTTGTGCGATCGACAGCAGGGCGCCGAAGCGACCATCGCCCCAGGTGTTGCTGAACAGGGCTGCGGTGCGCGGGTTCACGTCGCCTGACAGGTCGCCATAGCTGGCCTGGCCGGAGGCCACGGCGGTAAAGCCGTCATAGTCGAAGGGGCGCGCCGTGCGCAGGTCGACCGTGGCGCCCAAGGAACCTTCGTCGACTTCCGCCGAGCTGGTCTTGCGCACGGTGATGCTGTTGAACAGATCTGAGGCGAAGACGTTGAAGTCGAAACCGCGGCCGCGGTTGGCGCCGCCGGATGAGTCGGTACCGCCGCCGGTGGCAAGCGCCTCCATGCCGTTGATGCGGATGCGGGTGAACTGCGGCCCGAGGCCACGCACCGAGATGTTGCGGCCCTCGCCGGCGTCACGGGTGATCGCCACGCCGGGGATGCGCTGCAGCGACTCGGCGAGGTTGAGGTCCGGGAACTTGCCGATGTCCTCGGCGACGATGACGTCGACCTGGCCGACCTCGGCGCGCTTCATGTCGAGCGCCTTGTTGAGGCTGGCCCGGTAGCTGACGACAATGGCGTCAAGTTCCTTGGCGTCTTCGCGCGGCGGCGCAGCCGGACCTTCCTGCGCCAGCAGCATCGCTGGCAGACTCACGAAGATGGCGGCGGACAGCTTGGCCAAGGCCAAGCGACGGTTCCCCTGGGCACTCTTGTTCACGAATCTCCCTCCGCTTGGCGGTCGAGGGCAGCGTCGGCCCTCGCTCTGGATGTCTTTGACACCGGTAGCATTCGGCGTGAGAAGATGGCCGTGACACCGGTGGACAGCAGGCTAACAAGCATCGCGCCGCAGCAACAAGACGGCGTTTGCACGGCCTGGCTCGCCCACGCATTTCCGGGGTCGCGAACAGCAAGTCAAGAAAAATCAGTGCACTGGGGAGGCGATTCATGAACAGACTTTGCATGTTGCGGTGCAGCAGGCGTGGTGCGAGGGGGCAATGAGCGGACCGATCGTATTCTTCGGCGAGATTCTGCTGCGCCTGTCGGCGCCGGGGCAGGAACGCTTGCTGCAGTCGCCGCGCCTGCAGGTGCATGTCGGCGGCGCCGAGGCCAATGTCGGCGCCGCGCTGGCGCAGTTCGGGCATGCGGTAAGCCTGCTGGGAACGGTGGCTGACAACGCCCTGGGGCAGGCCGCGCTGGCGGAACTGCGGCGGCTCGGTGTGGACACCTCGCGCGTGCGCAGGGCCGCCGGTCGCATGGGCCTGTACTTCTTCGAGCAGGGCGCGATCCGACGCTCCAGCGAGGTGGTCTACGACCGCGCCGGCTCCGCGTTCGCCCTGGCCAGGGCCGCGGAATACGACTGGCCGCAGCTGTTGCGCGACGCGGGTCGGCTGCACCTCTCCGGGGTGACGCCGGCGCTGGGCGCGGAATGCGCGCGTGCCGCCCGTGAGGCCGCCGAGGCCGCCAACACGCTCGGCTTGCCCGTGTCTTTCGACGGCAATTTCCGGGGCAAGCTCTGGGAGGCCTGGGGCGGCGATCCCGCCGCCCTGCTGCGGCCACTGATGGCCAGTGCGGATGTGCTGTTCGCCAATCACCGCGACATCGCCCTCGTGCTGGGCGAGCGCTTCGACGGACTCAGCGGGCGTGCCGCTTTCCGTGCCGCCGCGGAAGCCGCATTCACCGCATTCCCGCGCCTGCAGCACTTCGCGGCCACGCTGCGCCTGTCCGGCGGCGTGCAGCAGCAGGAACTGGGCGCACTGCTGGCGCTGCGCGATGGCCGTCTGTTCGAGTCCGCGCCCTATCTGCTCGATGGCATCGTCGATCGCATCGGAGGCGGCGATGCCTTCGCGGCCGGCCTGCTGCACGGCCTGCACACCGGCATGGAAGCCCAGGCCGCGCTCGACTTCGCGCTGGCCAGCGGTGCCTTCAAGCACACCGTGCCGGGCGATATCAGCCGCTGCAGCGTGGCGGACATCGAGGCCTGGCAGCTGGGCGAAGGTGCAGACGTCCGCCGCTGAGGGCGCGCGCCATCAGGTTTCCATCGCGGCATGGGGTGCCGGGATCAGGTGGGCTGGACGGGCGCCGAAACCGGCGCTGCCGCCCTGCGCCAGGCCGCGGCGATCACGCCGCGAGCCGGGCAGGGGCGGCGCATCCGGGCCTACAGCAGGGCCTGGAAGCAGAACGCGTTGGGGTAGGAAATCAGGTAGCTCCCGCCAGGGTTGGTCAGGCGCACGCTGAAGGCAGTGGTCGAGCGCGACACGACCACAGGGACGTTCGGATAGCTGATGCCATCTGTGAAGGGCAGTGGCGTCAGCGCAGTCACCATCACCACCGGCGCGTTCGCGAAGGCGCTGGAGAAGGTCACGGTATAGACCGTGCTGGTGTCGCTGTTGACGGTGTTGTCGCAGTCGCCGGTGCAGCTCGAAGTCCAGTCCGCGCTGCCTGCGGACAGCACGCTGCCGGTGTTCTGCACGCAGCCGTGGGCGATCCGCGAGGCGCCCGCGGCCACGCCCGGCGCACCCGTGGCTCCGGTGGCACCTGTCGCGCCCGTCGCACCGGCTGCACCTGCAGGCCCCGTCGCACCCGTCGCACCGGTCGGTCCCGCCGCGCCGGCGGGGCCGATCGGACCAGTGGGCCCAATCGCGCCCTGCGGTCCTTGCACGCCGGTAGCGCCAGTAGCGCCGACAGACCCCTGCGGACCGGTAGCGCCCGTGGCGCCGTTCGCGCCCTGCGGACCGGTGGCGCCAGTGGGTCCGATGTCACCCTGTGCGCCCGTGGCGCCTGCCGGGCCGGTGGCGCCAACCATGCCCTGCGGTCCTGCCGCGCCGGTGGGACCCATGGCGCCAGTCGGGCCCATGGCACCGGTCGGACCAATCGCACCTGCAGCACCCGTAGCTCCGGTGGGCCCGGCAACGCCCTGTGGACCCTGCAGACCCGTAGCTCCGGTGGCGCCAGGCGCGCCTTGAGGCCCTGCAGGGCCAGCCGCTCCGGCCGGACCCGTGGGGCCGGTGGGACCTGCGGGGCCCTGCGGACCCACCGGGCCCTGGTTGGCGCCAGGATCGCAGCGCAACAGGCGGCCGCTAGCGTCGTGGCAGACCCCGTTGGCGGCCGTCGGCGCGCCGGGAAGTGCTGGCAGGATCACGCTGCCATCGTCGTTGACGCGCAGCCGCTCGGTGCCGCTGCCCGACTGCCGCACCACGACGCCGTCGCCGGCCGGTGGGATCAACTCGATGTCGGCAGCCAGCGCCGGGCCGGCGGCAAGCGCGGCCAGCAGGGCGGACAGCAGGGGCGTAGGGGCAGGCGTCCTGGACATGGAAATTCCTTGTGGGGATCAGTGGCGGCGCAGGCGGAAAGCGGCGACGGCGGCGGTGAGCAGCGCCAGGATCAGCAGGCTGGTGGAGCCGCCCGCGGGAATGACCTGGGGCCGCGGTGCCGGCGGCGGGCCGATGCCGAGCAGATGGACATTGCCGGCGCGCAGGTTGACGTGGTCCAGCGCGAGCGCGGCTCCGGCAGCCAGGCGGACGTAGCTCGGCTCAGCGATCGGGTCGCTTTCGACGCGCACGTTCTGGCCGTCGACGCCGGAGATCTGCAGGGCGGCGCTGATCTGCAGCGTACGGCCGGCGACCAGCAGGAAGCGCTTGCCGAGGCTGCTCTGGATGCTGAGCGCGTGGAAGCCGTCGACGCCGACGATGCGGCTGCTGGCGGCGCAGTCGTCGCCGAGTTCGGCGCGGCCGGTGCCGGCCGAGAATGTTCCGGCGTTGAGCAGATCGCCACCCATGCCGAGCGTGGCGCTGCCGAGCGCGAACTGCCCGCCCGGATCGACCAGCAGGCTGTCGAGAATGCCGACACGGCCGCTGCCCGCGTTGAACACGCCTGCCACCGAGAGGTCCGCGCAGCCGACTCGCAGCTCGCCGCCAGCAAGCTGGACCTGCCCACCTGCGGGTACATGGATGCCGGCGACCTGCGCCTGGGCCGCGGAGGCGATGAGCGCGCCGACAAGGATTTCTGCGCAGCGCAGGCGGAACAGGGTGGAAGTCACGGCGCGGGATTCCCGGTTGTAGGGCGCTTGCGGAGCAGTCGCCCGCCTCTGCAAGCCATATGCCTCGTTTCTTGACGCTGGCTTGACGCGTCGCCGGGGGCTACCAGACGAGGTCATCCGGCACGCGGAACCGGCTGTAGAACTCGTCGTCCGGGTCGGCTGCGGATGGCGGGGCGGCGGTCGTCCCGTGGTCCAGGTGGATGACCGCGGGATCGATGGCGCGCAGTCGCTCGGCGGTGTCCCGGTTCACCAGCGCATGGCTGTCGCCGAGCCCAACGATGACCAGGGCGCCGCGCGCCAGCAGCGGGCGCTGCGCATCGGCGATGCGCAGACTGCGGATCGCGCCGGCGTGTTCGAAGCGGTAGTCGCTGTCGTCGCCCGGCTTGATGCGATGCGCTTCGATGATCTGCTTCAGCTGCGCCGCGCGCTCGCTGGCCGCGCGCTCGGCGCGCCGCTGGGCCTCCAGCTGGCGGTCGCGCTCGGCGCGCTCGGCCTGCAGCCGCTCGGCGTCGACCGCGTCGGCCTCGACCCCGGTCGCAGGCGCCTGTTTGCCGCTGCGCGCCTTCTGCTGCTGGCGCACCACCTGGTCGAGCTTGTTCTTGTTGACCAGGCCGGCCTTCAGCAGCTGTTCCTGCAGCGGATTGCGCGCCATCAGTCGTCCTTGCGGGTGAACTTGTCGAGCAGGCCCATGCCGACCGCCGAGACCACGAAGGTCAGGTGGATGATGACGTACCAGTAGAGCTTGTCGTTGTCGGTGCGGTGGGTGTCCATGAACACCTTCAGCAGATGGATCGAGCTGATCGCCACGATCGAGGAGGCGACTTTGTTCTTGAGGCTGCTGTAGTCCATCTTGCCCAGCCAGCCGAGCTTGTCGCCTTCGGCGGCGGCATCGAGGCGCGAAACGAAACTCTCGTAGCTGGACAGCATCACCATCACCAGCAGGCCGCCGACCAGGGCCAGGTCGATCAGCGACAGCACCACCAGGATCAGGTCCGCCTCGGTCTTCTCGAACACCTGCGGCAGCAGGTGGAAGACCTCCTGGAAGAACTTCAGACCCAGCGCCAGCACCGCCAGCGAGAGCCCAAGGTAAATCGGTGCCAGCAGCCAGCGCGCGGCATACAGGCTGCGTTCGATGACGCGTTCGAGCATGGTGCGGTCCCTCGCGAAGCCAGGAGTAAGGGGCGCGCACGATAGCAGGCGCTTGCCGTGCCCGCGCGTGCAGGCGGCACGGCCGAACGGGTGGATCACGCGATCCGCCGGAGTCGGCGCCCCGACAAAGACGAAGGCCCGGGTCGCCCCGGGCCTCCGTGGTTTCACGCGGGGTGGTTCAGCTCAGGGAGCCGCCACGCACTGCTGCACGCTGACGTTGTCCACCATCCAGCCATTCGGCCGGTTGACCGAGCTGTCCGAAGTCAGGCGGAAGCGGAAGCGCACGCTCTGGCCGGCATAGGGCGCGAGATCCACCGCGGTGCGGACATAGTCGCGCGTGCCGCACCAGGCCGCCTGCGGTGCGCCCGGGTTGCCGCTCTGCAGCGCGCCGTCGTAGGCGGGGTTGGCGACGCCGGCGTTGACCGCGGTGAATGCACCGCCGTTGACAGAGGCCTCCAGGAAACCGCCGTCATAGCAGCCGCCCGCGCTGCGCGGCTCGAGGTCGTGACGCTGCCAGAACACCAGTGAGCTCGCGCCGCCGCTGGCCGGGATCGCGATCGCCGGGGTCTCGATCCGCTGGTCGGAGGTGGTCGTCGGCGCGATGCCCTGCAGCCCGCGCAGCCCACTCTGCGGCGCGAAGGTGTTCAGGGTCCAGCTGTTGGTGCCGGTGCCGGCACTGCTTGTCCAGCCGGTCGGCAGCGGGCCTGCCCCGGTTTCCATGTCTTCGCTGTAGATCAGGCTGGAGCTCGTGCCGATCGGACAGTCGCCCGGCAGTGCCAGCGTGGTGAAGCTGCCCGTAGCCGATATCGTGCTGCCGCCGCCCAGCCCGCGGGTCGCCGCCTCGAAGCCATCCGCGAACACGCCGATCGAGGTCGTGCAGGCGTTGCGGGAGATGACGCGCCAGTACAGGCGGGTGTTGCTGGGCAGCGCCTGCGCCGGAGTGAAGCCCGGATCACGCGAGGTGCTCTGGGCGACGATGTCGGTGAACTCCGGGTCGCGGGCGATCTGGACTTCGTAGTCGTAGGCCTGGGTCGCCGCCGACCAGCTGAAGGACGCATCCAACGCCACGCCCTGGGCGCCATCCGCGGGGCTGCCGAGGGTGGCAGCGCCGGGCTGCGAGTCGGCGACGAACAGACTGCGGCTGAGGCTGCGGACGATGTCACCCGAGGTGCCGGTCAGCAGCAGGGTGTGCGCGCCGGGCGTCACGCCCGTGGTGTTGATGCTGACCGCGGTCGAGCCGGGCAGGCTGGTGACGATGGCGGGGCTGAAGCTGACCGTGCCGCTGCCGGGCAGGCCGCTGGCGCTCATGTTGACCGGTGCGCTGAAGCCGAGGATCTGGCCCAGGTCGATCGAGGTCGCGATGGTGTCGCCGGCGCAGAACGAGGCATCGAGCGCAGCGCCCGCCAGGGTGAACGAGGCCTCCTCGGCGCAGTTGCTGCAGACCAGGGCGAAATCCTGGTCGGTGGCGTCGCCGGAGTTGGGCACGCCGTCGCCGGGCAGGGTGGTGGCACGCACGCGCACCAGTACGTCGCTGACACCTGCGGGCAGGAACACGTTCTCGGTCACCGCACGGTTGTCGGCGCTGCCGCCGCTGGCCGACACACCGGCAGTGAACACGTTGCCCAGATAGGTCTGGCCGCCGGCGACCACTTCGAGGTCGAGGTTGTTGACCAGGGCCGGGTTGGCGCCCGCTGCGCCGGGCGCGTCGGTCCAGGCGAGGGTGATGCGCACCGGCTTGCCGGCATCGGGCACGCCGAAGCTGCGTTCAAAGACCTCGCCCGCCGCATCGAACACGTGGTTCTGGTCATAGCGCACGCTTTCGACGCCGAGCCCCAGGCTGCCGGGCAGATGCACGCGTCCCCAACCCTGCGCATTGTTCGGGACCGGTGCCGCGGCGCCACCGATGTCGACCGCACCGTTCACCAGCAACGCCTTGAGCATGGCCGGGCTGGGATCGGCGCCGTCGTTGGCGTCGCGCCACCATTCGGTCAGCAGCACCGTGAGCCCGGCGACATGCGGCGAGGCCATGCTGGTGCCCGTGCAGAAGGCGTAGTTCTGCAGCACGCCCGCGCCGATCGCGGTGCCGCACTGGCTGGCGCCGGCGACGCGGCGGGTGGCGGCGATCTGCGAGCCGGGCGCGGCGATGGTGGGCAGGATGCGTCCGTCCACTGCAGGGCCACGGCTGCTGGAGGTGGCCACGGTATTGATCGAGCCGGCGCGCTGGTTCAGCGAGTTGCCGGTGGTGATCATGTTTTTGGCCTCCTTGGGCGCGGTGATCGTGCGCGCGCCGCTGCCGGAATTGCCGGCGGAGAACACCAGCACGAAGGGCTCATTGGTGGTCGGTGTATCGAAGTCGCCGTCGCGCACCATGAAGTCGTGCGTGCGGGCGGACGCGTTGTAGCCGATGCCGGTGCCCTCGCCGGAGGTCCAGCTGTTGTTGCTGCCGATCGCGCCGAGGCTCAGCGCGCGCTTCGACAGCTCCTGCCAGCCGCCGGCCGGCGGCCAAGGGCCGCTGCCGCCGCAGATCGGATTCAGTGCCACCAGCCGCGTGGCGGGAGCGACGCCGATCCCGTAGTGGTAACCGTTGGCGTCGACACCGCCGCTGACCACGCCCGCGCCGGCCATGATGCCAGCCACGTGGGTGCCGTGGCCGCCGCTGGCCTTGTCGTCGCCCGGCCGACCCGCGGGCGAGGTGCAGCCTGCGTAGTCAAAGCCGCCGACGATGCGGCCGGCGAATTCGGGATTGTCGTAGTCGATGCCGGTGTCGGTCACGGCGAAGGTCACGCCGGCGCCGCTCAGGCCCAGCGACTGCAGGAAGCCGAGGTAACCGGTGCCGATCACCTGGTTGGAGGCGTTGTAATTGCCGGCCACGATCTGGCTGGACAGCTCGTCGTCGAGAATCGGCTTGGGACTGGAGTATTCGGTCCACAGCACCTGGGGCAGAGCGTTCAGGCTGTCGAGGCGGTCGGCCTCGATCGCCAGCACGACCGTGTGGATCGCGCCATCCGGCTGGGCCGGCGCATGCGAGCGGATCGCTCCGCCGAGGCTGGCGATGCGCAGCAGCAGCTCATCCAGCTTGCCGTCGTTCACCACCAGCGTGGCGACGTTGTCGATGCGGCCGTCGCGGCCCTTCAGCTCGGGGGCGAGCTTCCAGTCGACGCTGAACTCGCCCTGCCAGCGCAGGCCCTCGATGGTGGCGGCACGCCCTGCTGCCGTTTGGTCGGCCCACACCAGGTAGGCATTGTGCGGGTAGTACTGCAGCACCCTGGCGCCGGCCGCTTGCAGCTGGTCCAGAGCGCGCTGGCCCGGTGAACGCTCGAACTGGACCAGACGCAGGGCGTGCCCTGCCGGCGTCCGCGTGCCTGGCCGGAAGGCCAAGGCTTCTGTCATTGGATCGAACTGCTGGCCGCCGAACGAAAGCAGGCGTATTTCGTCCACTGCGGCCGCTGCAAGTGAACTCATGCCGATGGCCAGCGCGGCCAGCAGACCCTTGCGAATCCTCATCTTCCAGTACTCCCCGAACACGCCCCCACGGCGTCGCCGGGGAGGGTACACCGTAGACGCGCGGGCGTGGGACGGGCGCCACGGGTTCCGCGATGCTGCCCGTCCGGGGGGCACCGATGCAGGCGTGTCACTGGAGCGTGCGCGCCACGACGCGCTGGCCGTGGCGCGCACGCTGCTTCACTCTGCGTGGCCGCCTGCGGCTGCGGTCCAGCGCGAGCCGTCGGGACCCTGCGCGATCAGGCCCGAGGTCGTGCGGCGCTGTCCCGCATGCGGCTGCTGGACGGTGAAGTTGGCGAGTACGCCGGGCAGTCCGGTCGCCGCGAAGCTGCTCACCCACAGGCCCAGCACCGGCAGGCCGAGCAGCACGTTGTCGCCGCCATTGGCCGCCCCCGGCGCATCACCGCTGAAGAGGAACTGGTGCGCCGCCTCGGCCTTCAGCTCGGCTCGGCCTTCCGCGAACTGCGCCACGCCCTGCGCACATCCGCCGGGAGCCCCGACGCCGCGCTCGGCGCAGGTCACCAGGTTGTGGTTGAGCCGGCTGCCGAGGATCGACGAAGCCGCGTTCGAGCCGTCGGCCTGGCCCGCCTGGTTGAAGCTCCACACCTGCGAGGCGTGGCACAGTCGCGGCAGGTTGGCATTCGAGTTGGGCGGGGGCGTGCCGTTGGTCAGCACCGCGAGCTCGCGGTTCTCGCGATCCCAATAGCGCAGCCGGACGTCCTCGCAGGCGCCTTCGAGCTGGGTGCTGGCCGGGTTGAAGGGCTGTCGCAGCGATGCCGTGGACGCGCCCAGGTGCAGGCCGCGGGTCGGCAGGGTCAGTACCCACTCCGTGCGGGCATCGAGGTTGCTGGAGGTGCGCGTGTTGTACTCGTTGCCGATGCTGGCCTGCATCAGTGCGGCCGAGACCGCGCGCAGGCCTGCGCCCTCACCTTCGAAGGTGTACACGTAGTCGCGGCCGTCGCGATGGAAGCGAGCGCTGCTGCCGCCGCCATCCAGATTGCGCGCGCTGGCCAGGTTGGGGGCGAGCGGGATGGGCAAGGCGTGCAGGTTCTCGCCGGCGACGCCAACGCAGGGTGCGGCGCAGTCGGAGCTGGCGCGGAAGAAGTCCTGCAGCGCGGTGGCGCGGTAGGAGAAGCTGCTGCCGTTGGCGGCGTCGACCAGGATGGCGCTGCCGCTCAGGCCGCCTGCCGGCGGCGCGATCGCCACGCTGGGGTTGATCTCAGTGTTGTTCTGTCCCCAGGGACCGTTGGACCAGGCGTTGTTCAAGGCGACGCAGTTGCGCTGGTTGGCATGGTTGGCCGCGAACACCGGGCGATCTCCAGGCGCATTGTCCAGTTCGCCCGCTTCGATGACCTCGATGAAGCCCTCGCGGGTGCGCGCCAGCGTGCCGGGGCCCACCGCGGCCGGATCGCCCACCGCGTACTCGAAGTTCAGGAAGGGCTGGCCGGCGGTGGGCAGGGCCGGCACGGTGCAGGTCGTGTCCGAGCTGACGATGCGCGCCGGTTCCTCGTCGCCGGCGCCAGCCACCACCGCCGCGGTCCATACATCGTGGGCGCCGAGATAGATGTTGAAGGTCAGCGCGCGCGCGCCATGGCGTCCTTCGCGGAAGGTGATGCGCAGTGCCTTGGGGCGATCGCGGTGGTTGCTGATCGACAGCAGGGTGCTGTGGCCGCCATTGACCGTGTAGTAAGGAAACAGAAGCACCTGGCCCTGGCCGTCGGCAGAGACGTGGACAGCGTGGCTGGGTGCAAAAGGCATCAGGGCAAGCGCGCCGGCAGCGGCGGCACGGGTGAACGCGGAAAATCGCATGGAGCTCTCCAGAATGCGCACGGAAAGTGCCGCTGCAGAGTACGCGCACGGCCATAGCAGTTCATGTACGTGAATGTGGGGTTTTTGTAGCCGCCGGAAGCGACCGCAGGCCGGAACTCGCGCCTGCCGCACCACGCGCGCGGTCCCGATGCGGATCGCGATGCACGCGGCATCAGGCTCCACGCGCGAAACGCCTGCATCGAGGGCGAAGGCGTCCCGGTCCCGTTATCGGACTCGCCCGATGGTCGAGGGCTCTGCCAAGCCATCGGTGCAAATGCGAACGGCCCGGTTGCCCGGGCCGTTCGCGTCCAGCAGTCACCGCGTTGCGCTGACGCTTACCAGATGGCCACGCGCTCCTCGCCTTCGCGACGCATGCGGTCGCCGGGCTGGCAGCCGAAGGCCTCATGGAAGGTCGGCATGTTGGAGGGTGCGCCGACCGCGCGGAACATGCCCGGCGCGTGCGGCCCATTGGTGATCTGCAGCTTCATCGCCTCGGTGGTGAAGCCGCGGCGCCAGACCGTGGCCCAGTTGAGGAAGAAGCGCTGGCTCTGCGACAGGCCCTCGACCATCGGGTCGGTGTAGCCCTCGCCCTGGGCGCGACGCATGGCCGCATAGGCGACCGTCAGACCGCCCAGGTCGGCGATGTTCTCGCCCAGCGCCAGCCGGCCGTTGACGTTCAGGCCGGGCAGCGCCTCGTAGGCGTTGAACTGCGCCACCAGCTTGTCGGTGCGGGCGTTGAAGCGCTCGCGGTCCTGGTCGGTCCACCAGTTGGCGAAGTTGCCTACGGCATCGAACTTGCTGCCCTGGTCGTCATAGCCGTGCAGCATCTCGTGGCCGATCACCGCGCCGATGCCGCCGTAGTTCAGCGCGTCGTCCGCGTTCGGATCGAAGAACGGCGGCTGCAGGATCGCCGCCGGGAACACGATCTCGTTGGCCGAGGCGCGATAGTAGGCATTGACCGTCTGCGGGCTCATGCCCCATTCGGTCTTGTCGACCGGCTTGCCGATCTTGTCGAGCATGAAGCGGTAGTTGAAGGCGGCCGCCGCCTCCAGGTTGGCGACATAGCTGTCGCGACCCACGTTGAGGCCGTCCCAGCTGCGCCACTTGTCGGGGTAGCCGATCTTCGGCGTGAAGCTGGCCCACTTCTCCAGGGCCTTGGTCTTGGTCTCGTCGCCCATCCAGTCGAGGTTCTGCAGGCGCTCCTTCAGGGCCTCCGAGAGGTTGGCGACCAGCTGCTGCATCTTGGCCTTGGACTCCGGCGGAAAGGCCACGGCCACGTAGAGCTGGCCCAGGGCCTCGCCCATGCTGCCGTTGACCGCGCCGAGCACGCGCTTCCAGCGCTCCTGCTGCTCCTGCTGGCCGCGCAGGGTCTTGCCGTAGAGCGCGAAGTTGGCCTCCTCGAAGGCCTTGCCGAGATAGGGAGCGGCGTCGTTGAGCGTGCGGAAGCGCAGCCAGGTCTGCCACTGCTGCACCGGCACTTCGGCCAGCATGCGATCGAACTCGCGGAAGAAGTCCGGCATGGCCAGCGAGAACATTTCGGGGCGCGCCACGCCAACGGCGTCGAAGAAGGCGCCCCAAGGGAAGTTCGGCGTCACCTCGTCGGCCTGTTCGATCGAGACCGGGTTGTAGCGGGTGGCCGGGTCGCGCAGGCTGACGCGATCCAGCGAGGCCCTGGCCAGCAGGGTTTCGAATTCCAGGATCTGCTGGGCCTGCGCCTTGGCGCTGGCTTCATCAGCGCCGGCCAGCTGCAGCACGGTGGCGGCGTAGGTCAGCAGCGCCTCGCGCGCAGCCACGAAGTCCTCGCGGTCCTCCAGGTAGTAGCTGCGCTCCGGCAGGGACAGGCCGCCCTGGCTGGTGTAGCCGATCACCATCTCGGAATTCTTGAGGTCGGCATTGGCGTAGAAACCGAACAGCGGACCCTGGCCGACCGCATAGGCCTCGCGCAGGTAGGCGGCGATGCCGGCGCTGTCGGTGATGGCGTCGATCTTGGCCAGGCGCGGCTTCAGCGGCTCGATGCCTGCGGCTTCGATGGCGGCTTCGTCCATGCCCGAGCCGAAGAAGTCGCCGACCTTCTGCTCGATGCTGCCGGCCACAGCGTTCGACTGCGACGCCGCCTGCACGATGGCGTGCTGGATCTCCAGCGAGCGCTCGCCCAGCACCTCGAAGCTGCCCCAGCTGCTGCGGTCGGACGGCACCGGATTGGCGGCCAGCCAGGTCTGGTTGGTGTGCAGGTTCAAGTCGGTGCAGGCGGTGACCTCGGGGTTGAGGTCGGCGGCACGGAAGCTGATCGGCTGGGTCTTGATCGCGCCCATGTCGATGGCGATCGGCTTGGGCGCAGCGGGAGCCGCGGCGGCAGGCGCGGTGTCTGCAGCGGGCACGGTGGGCGCACTGTCGCCGCTCGGGGCGGAGCAGGCGGCCAGCGCGGTGAGAATGGCTGCGGACAGCAGCGAGCGGAAAGGCAGGTTCACGGTAGGGGCTCCTCGGGCGCGCGGCCCGTCAGGCGTCGTCCGGGGATCGGATCGGAACCGCGCACCCTAAGCGCTGGCGCCCCGCCCCGGATGTGGCGGGAGTCACGCGAGCATGCTCGCGTGGGCGCGCGGAGCGCGCGTGGGCGAGGACAGTCGCGTGGGCGAGGCACTCGCGCGGGCGCCGCCCGCCCACGCGGCCACGCCCACTGGCACGGCACGGTAGTACGCCACGCGGCCGCCTGAATCGCCGCATCCACCCAAAGGTGCCAGGCCCCGCAGCCCCCCTAGTCAAGCGCGCGCGAAATCTCCACTCTTTCCGCCAGCGCGCGGCAGGCACTGCGTCGCGCGCAGCGCAGCACCCGTGCTGGCCCGCAAGGGTTCAGGACGAGACCGGTCCACAGGGATCGGCACGCAGCGGTCGCGGGCTCCGGACGGAACCGGTGCGCGCCGCCGCAGGGGGCAGGCACCACGTCCTGCCTCCGCAGCGCCTGCTCCCGGGCAGGCGTCATCGCGCGGCCCGAGCGCATTCCAGTGCTGCTGTGTCAGCGCTATCCGGCGCGGGAGACCCCGTGATCCACCCCAGTTCGGAGCTTCGTTTCATCTCGTCCGAGATCGGCTACGGCGTGTTCGCCACCGAGTTCATCCCCCGTGGCACCTTTCTGTGGGTGCTGGATGCCTTCGACCGCATCCTGACCGCTGCCGAGCGCGAGGCGCTGCCGCCGCTGCTGCGCCAGCAGGTCGACCGCTACGCCTACCAGGCCGCCGACGGCGACTTCGTGTTCTGCTGGGATTTTGGTCGCTACATGAACCATTCCTGCGCGCCGGCCAGCCGCGGCATTGGCGACGCCTTCGAGATCGCCGTGCGCGACATCCAGCCGGGCGAGGAGCTGACCTGCGAGTACGGCACCCTCAATCTGGTGCAGCCGATGCGCTGCCGCTGTGGTGCCCTGAGCTGCCGCGGCGAGATCCGCCGCGACGATGCCGAGCGCTACTACGAGCGCTGGGACGCCGAAGCCCGCGCCGCCTTCGCGCTGGCCGCCAAGGTCGCACAGCCCTTGCTGCCCTATGCGAAAGCCGGTCCGCGCGATCTGCCCCTGCTGGCGGCCCTGCATGCCGGCGGCGAAGTCGAAGTGCCCTCGGCCCGCGCCTACCACGTGCCGGCGGCGGAGGGTCAGAGCCGATGATGCACCCGCATACGCGCCTCGTGCCGATCAACGAGGTGGTGGGCGAAGGCGTCATCGCCACCCACACCATTCCGCGCGGCAGTCTGGTCTGGGTGATGGATGCGCTCGACCAGGCCATGCCCGAATCCGAGATCGCCCAGCTGCCGGCCAGCTGGGCGCCGCTGGTCGATCGCTGGACCTTCAGCGACGGCCGCCGTCATCGCGTGCTGCTGTGGGATCACGGCCGCTACGTCAACCACAGCTGCGCGCCCAACTGCGGCGGCACCGAATTCGGCTTCGAGATCGCGCTGCGCGACATCGAGGCCGGCGAGCAGCTGAGCAACGATTACGCCACCCTGTTCATGGGCCCGAGCGAGGGCTTTCACTGCCAGTGCGGCGCGCCGAACTGTCGCGGCGCGATCGATCACCGCCAGGTGCCGGAAGCAGTCGCCGCGGTGCGCCGCGCGCTGACCCAGGCGCTGGACTTCATCGAGTCCGCACCACAGCCGCTGTGGCCCCTGCTCGACCCGCAGCGCCTGCAGTCCGCGCGCCTGAGCCTCACCCAGAGCCTGGCCGATGTGCTGAACGCCAGGGGCACGCGCCGACGCCGCGCTGTCAGCGGCTGAGGAGTGTCGGCAGCTCGGAACCGTCGCGACGCATAGGGTGGGCCCTGGCCCACCGAAGCCGAACACTGGCCGCGTGGATCGGACATGCCTTGAAGCGATGGGACCTCGCAGATCGACCGAGACCGCCTCGTGCCTTCGCTTTGTCAGCAGACTGCCGATGCGGACAACACCGTCCGCCGAGAGCCTCAAAGACTGCCCGGCACGAACTCCAGCGACACCTGCGCCGGTCGGCCGGGAAGATCCAGCGCGCTGCGCCGTTCAGGCGTGCGTGCAATCACCCGCCCGCTGCGTACCACCGCCAGTCGCGCCGCCTTCAGGCGGATCGCCTCGAAGGGGTCTGCCGCCTGCAGCAGTACGAAGTCGGCCGGGCCGCCCTCGCGCAGGCCGTAGTCGTCGAGGCCGATCACCCGCGCGGCGGTGTCGGTGACGCCGGCATAGCAGGCGCGGATGCCCTCCTGCGAGGTCATCTGCGCCAAGTGTACGGCCATGCTGGCGACTTCGAGCATGTCCGCGCTGCCGAAGCTGTACCAGGGGTCCATGCAGCAGTCCTGGCCCAGGGCGACGTCGACGCCCGCGGCCAGCAGTTCGGGCACGCGGGTCATGCCGCGGCGCTTGGGGTAGCTGTCGTGGCGGCCCTGCAGGGTGATGTTGATCAGCGGATTGGCGACGGCCGAGAGCCGCGCCTCGGCCATCAGCGGCAGCAGTTTGGACACGTAGTAGTTGTCCATGCTGTGCATCGAGGTCAGGTGCGAGCCGGTGACCCGACCCTGCAGGCCATGGCGGATCGTTTCGGAGGCGAGCGTTTCGACGTGGCGCGAGTGCGGGTCGTCGCTCTCGTCGCAGTGCATGTCCACGCGCAGACCGCGCTCGGCGGCGATACGACACAGCCGCGCGATGCTGTCGGCGCCGTCCGCCATGGTGCGCTCGAAATGCGGGATGCCGCCGACCACGTCGACGCCGCGGTCGAGCGCGCGCTCAAGGTTGTCGATGGCGCCTGGCGCGCGCAGATAGCCGTCCTGCGGAAATGCGACCAGCTGCAGGTCGATGTAGCTGGCGACCTGTCGCTTCACGTCCAGCAGGGCGTCGACGGCCAGCAGGCGCGGGTCGCAGACGTCGACATGGCTGCGGATGTGCAGCAAGCCCTGCGCGGCGGCCATGTCGCAGTAGGCGAGCGCACGCCGCACCACGGCCTCGACCGCGAGATCGGGCTTCAGCTCGCCCCACAGCGCGATGCCTTCGAGCAGGGTGCCGCTGGCGTTGAGCCGCGGCAGGCCCAGCGAGAGCGTGGAGTCCATGTGGAAGTGGGCATCGACGAAGGGCGCGCTGAGCAGGCGACCGCGCGCTTCGATCACTTCGGCCGCGTGTTCGGTTGGCAGGGCGGGCGCGATGGCGACGATGCGACCGCCGCGCACGCCGACATCGACGCCTCGCCGACCATCGGCCAGCGCGGCGTCGCGCACCAGCAGGTCGAAGCTCATCCCAGCAGGGCCTTCAGCGCGCGAGTTGCACGCGCGTTCTGCGTGGCATCGGCCTGCGGCGCATGCGCGGCCCAGGCCAGCAAGGCGACGCGCGCGTCGGGACGAGCTGCGCCGCTGCCCATGCGTTCGGCCAAGCGCTGCATCTGCAGTTCGCGGCGACGTGCTGCAGCATCGGCAGGGCTGTCGATACCGGCGTCGAGCTCAAGGCCGATCAGCGCGTCCTCCGCGTTCTCGCCGGAGACATCACGCAGGCGAGCGGCGGCCAGTTCGCGGCGTTCGGCGTCGCTGAGTGCTGCGTCCTGCGTGGCGTCGATAGCGGCGTCCAGCAGCGACTGCAGGGCGTGCTTCGCGCGCGCCTCGCGCTGCGCTTTCTGGGCGGCGCGCAGGCGTTCGACCGATTTCTCGAACTCGCGTTCCAGGCTGCCTTCGGCGGCGCGCGGCGGACGCGGGCGGCGCTCATTGCGCTCACCACGCTCGCCGCCGAACCGGTCGCTCTGCGAACGATCGCGCGGCGGCCGGCCGGGCCGGGCGTCGCTGCCGGCGTCTTCGATCTGCGGCTGCTGTGCCTGCCAGCGCGATTCCAGCTCGGCCAGTTGGGCGTCGATCTGGCCGAGGTCCTCGGCTTGGGCCAAGGCCTGCACCGCCTCGACCAGGCCCCGGCGCTCGGCCTCGACTGCAGCCAGCGCTTCCGTGCGCGCCTGCGCACCGGCGCGCGCGGCCTCGAACAGCGGGTCGACGATGCCGCGCAGCTCGGCCCACAGGCGATCCTCGGTCTTGCGGTCGGCGCGCGGTGCGTTGCGCCACTCCTGCTGGATCGCCTTGGCGACGTTGATGGCTTGAGTCGCGTCGCCGCGGGCAGCGAAGCGCAGGCGCTCCAGCAGGGCCTGCTTGCCTTCGACCGCCGCCTGGTTGCGCGCATCGCGCAGGGCGTCGAGCTGGTCGAGCAGGGCGCGCAAACGCTTGCCCAGCGCGGCGCGGGCGCGCGGCTCGACCTCGTCGAGTTCGCGCAGGGCGGCGACAACGCGCTCGCGCAGGGGTTTGAGATCGTCCGGCGCCTGCGCGATCTCGGCGGCCAGCACGCTGATTGCCGCGTCCACCGCCTCGGCCTTCTGCGAGCGCAGGGCGCGGCGCTGCTCGAAGTAGGGCCGTGCCGGCGCCAGTGCGCGATGGCAGAGCGCTCTGAAGCGCTTGCTGATGCCGGTCGCATGCTCGCCGTGGTCGGGCTCGGCGGCCTCGACCTTGGCCCACTCGTCCTGCAGCTCCTTGACCCGGTTGGCGACGGCATCGGGATGCAGGCCCGAGCCGATCAGGGCCTCGACCTCGTCGCACAGGCGCGCGCGCACCTTGTTGCCGGCCCAGCGCTGCCAGCGTTCCATCTCGGCGACGCCGGCCTCCAGCTCGCGCAGCTTCTCGCGCTGGCCGGGCGTGGCCTTGATGCCAGCGGCGAGCCGCGCGCGGGCGGCCTCCAGCGCCGGCTTGGCGACGCCGAGGCGCTGTTCTTCGACGCCGGCCAGCCCCTGCTTGAGCGCGTCGCGCAGGGCTTCGTCGGGCTGCTGGGCAGCGGGCGCGGCTGCGGGCGCTGCCGCCTGGGTGTCCGTTGCAGCGCCGAGGGTCTCCATCGCGTCGACTGCGGTCACTGTCGCGGGGGCGGCTGCCGCGGTGTCGCTCGCAGCCCCGGCCGCAGGCTCGGCCATCGGCATCGCCGTATCCGCTTCCGCGGGATCCACGGCGGCAGCGTCGACCGACGCGGCTTCGATCGCAGCGGGCTGCGGCGTCGGCTTGGGCAGGTGCGCGGTCTTGAGCGAATCCACCGCAGCGCGCGCGCTGATGGCATGGCCCTGCAGGCGGCGCAGCAGCGACGCATCAAGGCGCGGCGACAGCAGTTCGACCTCGGCATCCAGTGCCGCGAGCTGCGCGTCGGCATCGGCCGGCAGGCTGCGCGCCAGTGCATCGAAGGCGCTGCCCAGCTGCAGTGCGCGGTGGGTGATGGCGCCGGCATCGCCGCGCGCGAGCTTCAGCGCATCGGCCTTGTCGCGGGCGCGGCGCGACAGCGCCTTGTCCTGGCCGCGCGCGGCCTCGGCGATGCGGTCCAGCGTGGCCTCATCGCTGATGTGCTCCAGCAGGCGCAGGCGCAGGGCAGGGTCGGGATCCTTCAGGCAGCGCCGCTGCAGCAGGCCGGGCTTGTTCAGACGCAGCACCGCCGCTTCGCGCAGCTCGGGCTCGGGCGCGGATTCCGCCATCGTCTCGGCCAGCTCGGTCGGCAGGGCGGCATGGCGGGCGAGCTGCTGGCGTTCGGCGGCAGGCACCCGGGCGTCCAGCAGGCGGGCGCGCACGCGGCCGAGGATGGCTTCGCGGCAGCCGCTGTCCTTCTCCGTAGCCAGGAGTCCCAGCAGGGTTTCGGCGCTGTCGATGCGGGCGATGGCTGCGCGCCGCACTTCGGCCGCAGTGTCGCTGGCGGCGATCTGCGGCAGCAGGCGGATCAGCTCGGGCGCGGTGTCTGAGCGCACGGCCTCGGCGCGACGCAGGGTTTCGGGGTGTTCCCACAGCGGGCGGCGAAAGCGGGCGAACAGCTTCATGCAGGGTCTCGGCGGTTGGTCAGCGAAGGGCCGCACGCGGCGGCACTCCGGATTATGGCGCCTAACGCGTGCCGCGGACGCCCTGCTGGAACGCCTGAGGCCCCGCTCGCGGGGCCTCAGAGGGATTCATTGCGGTGGCCGGGCTCAGAGCGCGGGGGGAGGCGGCGGCGCGGCCGCGGGCGTGCCTGGCACCGTCTGCGGCGGCGTCAGCCCGGCCTTGTCCTTCAGTTCCTTGAACTTGTCCGACATGCCTTCGAGCTTGGCTGACCACTGCGGGTCGGGCGTCTGCCCTTCGGTGACCTTGAAGAAGACCTGCATCAGCGCGGCCATGGCCAGCGGATCCACCAGTGCCGCCTTGAGGCAGATCGCGGTGACGATGGCCAGCGCGAACGTCCAGAAGCCGGCGAGGCCTGGAAAGAAGCTGGCGATCAGCGCCACCGGTCCGATTACCAGCAGGAAGATCACGAGCGTCAGTGCCCAGATCACGATGGTCAGCCAGACCGCGTTCTTCAGCATGGTCTTGTAGTTCTGCGCGTACAGCACCACGGCATCGCGGGCCGAGGCCCAGGCGTTCGTGCTGCCGGTGCGGATGGCGTGCGCGAGGATCACCTCGTCGACATAGGTCAGCGAGGTGTTGATCACGGTGTTGGCGAACTTGACCAGGCCGTCCAGGCCGGGAATCGGCAGGAAGTTCGCGATCATCAGCATGGTGCGGTTGAACACCCGCAGGATGCCCTTGATCAGCTGGTCGACACCGAACAGCACCGAGCTTTCGACGAAGCGTTCCTTGACAACGGCCGAGGCGTGCTCGATCTGGCCGCGGCCGCCGGGAATCTCCTTGCCCTGCAGCAGCTCGGCCAGCACGGCGATGTGCCCGGCCTTGACCAGGTAGAGAAGGTACTCGCGGGCCCAGTACAGCACGCCGCTGATGACACCGAAGCCGATGAAGGCGCCCCAGGCGCTGCCGGCGCCAGGGTCGGCGGCCACCTTGCCGAACAGATAGCCGATGCCGGCGCCACCGCCGGTGGCGACCACATAGGCGAGCGTGATGCCGAGGTACACCGCGAGGCGCAGCAGGAGGAAGGGCAGGGTGCGCAGCAGCAGGCCGAGGATCTGGCCGAGGCTGAAGTCCATCATTGCGGGTGTCTCCGGTGGGCGGGCTGGGGTCGGGCGGGTCAGCGCAGGCGCGCCAACCCTGGTGCAGTGCGGCGCTGCACGCGCGGTTCGGGAGATATACGCAGAGCCGCGGCGCAAAGCGACATCGAGGGCGTTTCACCTCACCCTGACGCCGCCGGCGTAGCCTCTTCGGCGACTTCAGCCACCCGCGGAAAACCGACCATGCGCCCGATGTCCCCGAAAGCCCTCCTGTTGGCGCTTCTCTGCGCTGCACCCGTTCCTGCGCTCGCGGCCTGCGGTCTGCTGGAGGGAGAGAGCTTCCGTCCGCTGGCCGGCAAGGAGCCGGTGAGCCTGTGCGAGCGCTACGAGGGCCAGGTGCTGCTGGTCGTCAACACCGCCAGCAAGTGCGGCTTCACGCCCCAGTACGAGGGGCTGGAAGCCCTGCATCAGGAGCTCGCCGGCCGGGGCTTCGCGGTCGTCGGCTTTCCCTCCGGTGACTTCATGGGCCAGGAGTTCGAGGACGAACAGCAGATCGCCGAGTTCTGCACGAACACCTACGCGGTGAAGTTCCCGATGTTCGAGCGCGTGTCGGTCAAGGGCGAGCAGGCCGTGCCCTTCTACCGCGAGCTGGCGGAGGCGGCCGGCGAGGCGCCAGGCTGGAACTTCCACAAGTACCTCTTGAATCGCGAGGGCCAGGTGGTGGCCAGCTTCGGCAGTCGTACCCGTCCCGACGACCCCGCGCTGCGCGCGGAGATCGACAAGCTGCTCGGCGGCTCCTGACTAGCGCTGCCGGCCCGCGAGCGGGCCGGCAGGTGCCGGCTACAGGCGTCGCTTGATCAGCCGGATCAGGCCGCCGAGCACCGGGATGTGCTCGTACAGCCCGTCGGCGGCGTTCCAGTAGTCCTGCTGGTAGACCACGCGTCCCTCGGCGTCGAAGCGCAGGTGCGACAGGCCGACCGTTTCGGTATCGATGCCGCGGCGGAAGCGCTTGAAGCGGATGCTCATGCGCCAGCGGATCAGGTGCTCGCCTTCGGCGGTGCGGGTGGTTTCCAGCAGCTGCACGCGACAGTCCTCGACCGCTTCGGCGCTGTCGCGCAGGTAGTGCTGCAGGGCGGCGCGCCCTCGCAGCGTCTTCAGGGTGTCGTTGAAGTAGACATCCTCGGCATAGGTGTCCGGCACCAGGCGTTCGATCCGGTCGGGGCTGAAGCTCTGGAAGAATGCGGCGAAGCGGGCGATCGCATCCGCCTCTCCCGGGCTGCCGGCGATCGGCGGCGCTGGATGTCGGCTGCGGATCCGTTCAAGCTCGGAAAGAGTTTCCACTGAATGGGCACCAGGGCAGGGCAGGGTGTCCAGCATGGACCAGACACAGGGAGTATCGAAGTGAAGGTGCGCCGATCGGAGCGGGTCGCGGTGTGGTTGGGGCTGGCAGGGCTGCTGCCCTTCGTGGTGCTGTCGGTGTCGGTCTGGTCGCCGGACTGGCGCGCGTTGGCGCTGCCGGCGCTGCTGGGCTATTCGGCGCTGATCCTGTCTTTCCTGGGCGGTGTGCGCTGGGGGCGCGGGCTGTCGACGGATCGACCAGTCGAATACGTCTGGGCGGTGCTGCCCAGTCTCTGGGCCCTGGCAGCGCTGCAGCTCCCGCAGACCGCGGGCCTGCTGCTGCTCGCCGCCGGCTTCGTGGGCCAATGGTGGCTGGATGGTCCCGGCGACCGGATGCCGGCGCCCGCCTGGTTCCGCCGCCTGCGCAGCCTGTTGAGCGCAGTGGTGCTGGCCTGCCACGTGCTGGCGGTCAGCGCGCTGCTCGGCTGATGCCCGGCCACCGGGGAACCTTTCGCGCCGGCAGCCGTCAATGGCTCCGGCGTTGCGCCCCTGCGGGGGCCACCCCACAATACCGCGCCCCGTCGCCGTCGGACTTACGGCGCCCCATCCGTGTTGGAGAACCCATGAAGCATTCCCTGCGCACCACCCTGCTCGCCGCGGCCACCGCCGCCGCCGTGGGGTTTTCGTCCTTCGCGGTCGCGAACGACAAGCTGGAAACCGAGAAGGACAAGATCAGCTACGTGATCGGCCTGCAGATCGCTGGCTCGCTGGTGCAGATCAAGGATGAGGTCGACCTGAAGGTGCTGATGCGCGGCATCGAGACCGGCCTGTCGGGCGAAGAGCCGGCGATCAGCCAGGAAGAAGCGATGGCCGTGCAGCAGGCCTTCGGCCAGAAGCTGCAGGCCAAGCGCGAAGGCGAGATGCAGGCGGCCGCCGCGAAGAACCGCGCCGACGGCGAGGCCTTCCTGGCCGAGAACAAGACCAAGCCGGGCGTGAAGACCACCGAGTCCGGCCTGCAGTACAAGGTCGTGACCGAGGGCAGCGGCGAGCGCCCGGCGGCCACTGACACGGTCAAGGTCCACTACACCGGCACCCTGCTGGACGGCACCAAGTTCGACAGCTCGGTCGATCGCGGCGAGCCGGCCCAGTTCGCGCTGAACCAGGTCATCCCCGGCTGGACCGAAGCCCTGCAGCTGATGCCGGTGGGCAGCAAGTACACGCTGTGGCTGCCCTCCGAGCTGGCCTATGGCGAGAACGGCACGCCCGGCCCGATCGGCCCGAATGCCACCCTGATGTTCGAAGTCGAGCTGATCGAGATCGTCAAGGCCCAGTAAGCCGCGCAGGCTGCGACAGCACGGACGGCCGGCGGATGCGATCCGCCGGCCGTCTTCGTTTCGGTCGCCACACATGCCGATGAAATGAGAATTTCATCACAATCTGCTACCGTGCCGCCCCCGTCCGCCGCGGCCTGACGGCCACCGCGATCGGCCCGGCGCCCCGCGCAGGGTGCTGTCCCGCCCCATCTGGATCCGGAGTTCGAGCATGAATGTCACCGTTTTCGGCACCGGCTATGTCGGTCTGGTCACCGGCACCTGCCTCGCTGAAGTGGGCAACACGGTCACCTGCGTCGACATCGACGCCGCCAAGGTCGAGGGCCTGCGCGCCGGCCGGGTGCCGATCTTCGAGCCTGGCCTGGAGCCGATGGTGATCGACAACAGTCGGGCCGGACGCCTTCTGTTCACCACCGATGCCGCTGGCGCGCTGGCGGATGCCGACATCATCTTCATCGCTGTGGGCACCCCGCCCGACGAGGACGGCAGCGCCGACCTGCGCCATGTGCTGGCGGTCGCGCGGACGATTGGCCATCACCTGCAGCGCGAGGCCCTGGTGGTCACCAAGTCGACGGTGCCGGTGGGCACCGCGGATCGCGTGCGCACAGCGATCGCTGAGGCCCTGGCGGCGCGCGGGTCGGACCTGCCCTTCGAGGTCGCATCGAATCCGGAATTCCTGAAGGAGGGCGATGCGGTCAAGGACTGCATGCGCCCGGACCGTATCGTCATCGGCTGCGAAAGCCAGAAGGCCGTGGACGTGCTGCGCGCGCTGTATGCGCCCTTCAACCGCAACCACGAGCGCATCGTGGCCATGGACCTGCGTTCGGCGGAGCTGACCAAGTACGCCGCCAACGCCATGCTGGCCACCAAGATCAGCTTCATGAACGAAATGGCGAACCTGGCCGAACAGCTCGGCGCCGACATCGAGAAAGTGCGCATCGGCATCGGCTCCGACCCGCGTATCGGCTTCTCGTTCATCTACCCCGGCGCCGGCTACGGCGGCAGCTGTTTTCCCAAGGACGTGCAGGCCCTGCACCGCACGGCGGCCGCGCGCGGCTTCGACGCCCGCATCCTGCAGGCAGTGGAAGCCGTCAACCATGCCCAGAAGGACAAGCTGCATGCGCTGCTCGTGCGCCATTTCGGTGATCTGCGCGGCCGCCGCATCGCCCTCTGGGGTCTGGCCTTCAAGCCGAACACCGACGACATGCGCGAAGCCCCGAGCCGGCGCCTGATGGAGCAGCTGTGGGCCGACGGCGCCAGCGTCGCCGCCTACGATCCCGAAGCCCGCGCCGAAGCCGGCAGGCTCTACGGCAATCGCGCCGACCTCGCACTGGTCGAGCAGCCCTACGATGCACTGGAGGGCGCCGATGCGCTGGTCGTGGTGACCGAATGGAAGGCGTTCTGGAGCCCGGACTTCCGCCGCATCGCGCGCAGCCTGAAGTCGCCCGTGGTGTTCGACGGCCGCAACATCTGGGATCCCAACCTGGTCGAGGCTGCCGGTCTCGCCTACTACGGTATCGGCCGCGGTCGCAGCGTGGTCCGTGCGGGAGCAGAACATGCGTGAACTCGTCGAGCGTGTCGTCGAGCTGGAGATGCGGGTCGCCTTCCAGGACGATACGATGCAGCGCTTGAACGCGGTGATCACCGACCAGAGCCTGCGCATCGAGCAGCTTGAGCGGCGCCTGGAGCTGATGCTCACCGACCTGAAGTCCCTGCGCGGCCTGCTGTATGCCGACCCCGTGCAGGAACCGCCGCCCCCGCACTACTGATTCTGCGGCGTACCCGATCCGTGACTGACCGATGACCTCTTCCCTGCGCGACCAGTTGACCCAGCTGGGTTTCAAGCCTCCCGAACCCGTCAAGCCGCGCGAGCCGGCGCACAAGGCGCGTCCGCATTCCGGCACGCCGGGCGGCAAGGGCCGTCCCGAGCAGGGCCGCAGCGAGCAGGACAGGCGAGCAGGCGCGGACAAGCCCGGAAGGGCTGGCGCGCCCTCGGCTGCCAAGGGCCGCAGCGGCGATATCCGCAGCCAGGAAGAGATCGATCTCGCCAAGGCCTATGCCCTGCGCCAGCGGGTCGAGCGCGAAGAGCAGCAGCGTCTGGAGCGCGAGCGCCAGGCCGAGGCCGCGCGCCGGCGCGAGGCCAGGCAGAAGCTGCACACCCTGCTGCAGTCGGCGACGCTGAACCAGCCGGCCGCCGAGCTGCCGCGGCACTTCGAGCATGCCGGCAAGATCCGCCGCATCTACGTCACGCCCGAGCAGCTGAAGGCCCTGAACGCGGGCGAGCTCGCCATCGTTGCCGCCGGCGGCCGCTACCACCTAGTCGGACTCGAACATGCCGAGCAGGCGCGTGTGCTCATGCCCGACTGCATCGCCTTGAGGGTGGATCCGAGCGCTGGCGAAGGCGGTGACGATTACGCCGATCCGCGTTTCGTGGTGCCCGACGATCTGGTCTGGTAGCGCCTCGCCGCGCCGGGGGCGCTGACGCCGCGCCCGCGGTGGGACTCGCGCCGCGCGGCCGACTCCTGCAGGGACTCGTGCAAACGCGGCATCGCCCTGGGAGGGGCGTACTGGATGATCCGGATTGTTCTGGTCGATGACCATGGGCTGATGCGCGCCGGCGTGCGCATGCTGCTGGAATCGCAGGCCGACATGCAGGTCGTGGGCGAGGCCGGGAGCGGCGACGAAGCCCTGCCGCTGCTGCGCAAGCTGAAGCCCGACGTGGTGCTCTGCGACTTCCACATGCCCGGCCTGTCGGGTCTTGAGGTCACTGAGCGGCTGGCCCGCAGCCTGCCGGAAATCCGCCTGATCATGGTTTCGGTGCTGAACGATGGCCCCATCCCCAAGCGCGTGCTGGCGGCGGGCGCGCATGGCTATCTCGACAAGGGGGCGCCGGGTGCGGAGCTGCTCACGGCGGTGCGCGAGGTGGCGGCGGGGCGTCGCTACATCGGCGCCGACATCGCCCGGCAGATGGCGCTGGAGGGTCTCAACGGCACGCCTTCGGCCGTGCAGGCGCTGACGCCGCGCGAGCTCGAAGTCGCCCTGCTGCTGGTGCAGGGCCGCAAGATGACCGAGATCGGCGAGCGCCTGAGCCTGAGCGCGAAGACCGTAGCCACCCACAAGTACCGCGTGTTCGACAAGCTCGGCGTGCGCGACGTGGTGTCGCTGGTGCGGATCGCGCGCCAGCACGGCCTGCTGGATCCGAACGCCAGCTGAGGGCGCTCACGCTTCTCGTGCACGGCGGCCCCAACGCAAACGGCCCGGAAGTTCCGGGCCGTTTGCGTGTACGAGCTGACCGATCCGTGGGATCAGATCAGCCGTTCCTGGCGTGGCTGGGCTTCCGCGGCCTCGTCGACCCGGGGCGGAACCGCTGCGGGCTCCGCATCGACTGCGGCAGCCTGATCGGTCTCGGTCTCGGTCTCGGTCTCGGCAACGACAGGCGCATCGACAGCAGCGTCTGCCGTCGGCACCCGCTCGGCCTCCACCGGCGAGGTCTGCGCCACGACGGAATCCACCACAGTTGCCGCCGGAGCTTCGGCGGCCCGGGACTCGATGGGCGGGGCGATGGGTGCTTCGACTGGCGTCGCAGCTTCATCTGCGACCGGCGCCTGGGCTTCGACCGTGGCCGCAACGGCTACTTCGCTTGCCACCGATGCAGGGCTCTCCACCGTCTCGACCGCTGCGATCGGCGTGACAGGTGCGGGTGACGGGGCGGTCGCCTCCGTGGCTGCCGTTTCCTCGACCGATGCCGGAGTCGCCGCCGACGCTGACGCCGCAGCGCTCACGTCAGCGGACTCGGCGGTCCGCGGGTCGACCGGAGCATGCGGCGTGGCCACGACTGGCGTGGTCTCCGCTGCTGGCGCATCCGCGGTTGCCGTCGACGCGGCCTGCGCCGCAGGCTCATGCGTCGCCTCGACGACCACCTCGGCGACCTTCTCGACAGCCGGTTCGGGGGCCGCATCGGCAGGAGCGTTCATCTCCGGCCGCAAGGGGGCGGGCCCATCGATCGGCGCTGCGACGATTGCCACGGCGGCGGCCGCCGAGGCAGCTGCAGCCGCTGCCGGGCGCGGCAGCGGTACCGGCACGAACGGCGGCGCTTCGCCCCGGGCCGGCGCCTCGGGCGCCTGTGGGACTGCACTGTCCTCGTCCTGCGCTTCGGTCGCGCTTTTCATGGCGCGCTCGACGCGCGGCGCGGCTTCCGCAGCGGCGTCGGCCGTGCTGGCCTCAACGCTGCCCTCGGTCTCGTCACCGTCCTCGTCATCGAGCCCCAGAGCCTGATCGCTGCCATTGGCTTCGCCCGCCGCACCCGCTTCGCGACGGCGACGCCGGCCACCGCGGCGACCGCGGCGACGGCGGCCGCCCTCGGCTGTCGCAGCGGCATCGGTAGCAGCGTCGGGCGCGGACTCGGTGTTCTCGCTGACGCTCACTGCCACCGCCGCAGAGGCCGCGGCCACGGCAGCCAGCGCTTCGACCGCCTCTGCAGGCTTGCCGGCCTCGGCTGCCTTTGCTTCGCGACGCTCATCGTTGCGCGCTACGCGCGTCTCCGCATTGGCTTCGCTGCCGCCACGTTCGCGGCGCGCTTCGCCCTTCTCGCCACGCTCGGGGCGCTCGCCGCGCTCGGGCTTGTCGGGGCGCTGCGCGTCCTGCGGCTTGCCCTGCTTGCCGCGGTTCTCGCTGCGTTCCTCCGGGTTCGGTCGCGGGCCGCGCTCCTCGCCCTGCGGCTTGCCGCCCTGGGCCTGCTGGCCCTTCTGCGGCCTGTTGCCGCGGCCGTCCTGGCCGCCGCGCGACTCATTGCGGTTGTCGCCGCGCTGCTCGTTACGCTCGCCACGCTCGTTGCGTCGTTCCTCGCGGCGCTGGTCGCGGTCACGACGCCCGTCGCGGCCCTCGCGCTTGCCTTCGCGGGCGGCCGGTGCGGCCGGCGCCTCGGCGGCGCCGATGCCCAGCATGCCCAGCAGGCGCGACCACAGGCCGGGCTTCTTCGCGCTCGGCGCAGGCTGCGCTTGCGGGCGCGGCTGCGAGGCAACCTGCTGCGGCTTCTGCGGCTGCGGCGCCGGCTTCACGCGGGGTTCTTCGTCTTCGCGGTCCTCGCGGATCGGTGCCGGGCTGGCCGGTTTGACGGCCTTCACCGCCGGCGCCGGCGGGATGTTGAGATTGGCGCGGGTCAGCGCGTGCACTTCCTGCTTGCGCGGCGAGGTGCGGTAGTAGCTGGGCTTCGAGGTTTCCTCGCCGAGCTCGCCCTCGCGGATGCGCTGCACGTTGAAGTGCGGGGTCTCAAGCTGGTTGTCGGCGACGATCACCACCGGCACGTCGTGGCGCTGCTCGATCTCGAGCAGGCCGCGGCGCTTCTCGTTCAAGAGGAAGTTGGCGATCTCGTGCGGGGCCTGCACCAGCACCTGGCCGGTGTTGTCCTTCATCGCCTGCTCTTCGATCAGGCGCAGGATCGACAGGCTCAGCGAGTCGACGCTGCGCATGCGACCGTGTCCGGCGCAGCGCGGGCACACCGTCTGGCTGGATTCGCCGAGGCTGGGGCGCAGGCGCTGGCGCGACATCTCCAGCAGGCCGAAGCGCGAGATGCGGCCGATCTGCACGCGCGCGCGGTCGTGCTTCAACGCGTTCTTCAGGCGCTCCTCGACCTCGCGCTGATGGCGGTTCGACTCCATGTCGATGAAGTCGACCACCACCAGGCCACCGAGGTCGCGCAGGCGCAGCTGGCGGGCGACTTCGTCGGCGGCTTCGAGGTTGGTGTTGAAGGCGGTCTCTTCGATGTCGCCGCCCTTGGTGGCGCGCGCCGAGTTGACGTCGATCGCGGTCAGCGCTTCCGTCTGGTCGATCACGATCGAGCCGCCCGAGGGCAGGCGCACCTGACGCTCGTAGGCGTTCTCGATCTGCGACTCGATCTGGTAGCGGTTGAACAGCGGGATGTTGTCCTTGTAGAGCTTCAACTTGCGCAGGGTGTGCGGCATCACCTGCTCGACGAAGTCCCGGGCCTCCTGGAACATCGGCTCGGAGTCGATCAGGATCTCGCCGATGTCGGCGCGCAGGTAGTCGCGCAGGGCGCGCACGATCAGGCGCGACTCCTGGTAGATCAGGAAGGCGGCCGGCCGGGCCAATGCCGCGTCGGTGATCGAGCGCCAGACTTGCAGCAGGTAGTCGAGGTCCCACTGCAGCTCTTCGGCGTCGCGGCCGACGCCGGCGGTGCGGATGATGATCCCCATGTCGTCGGGGATGTTCAGCTTGTCCATGGCCTCTTTCAGGGCCTGGCGGTCCTCGCCCTCGATGCGGCGGGAGACGCCGCCGGCGCGCGGGCTGTTGGGCATCAGCACCATGTAGCGGCCGGCCAGCGAGATGAACGTGGTCAGCGCCGCGCCCTTGTTGCCGCGCTCTTCCTTGTCGACCTGGACGACGACTTCCTGGCCTTCCTTCAGCAGCTCCTTGATCCCGTGCTTGTTCGGGTCGGTGCCGGGCAGGAAGTAGTCGCGGGAGATTTCCTTCAGCGGCAGGAAGCCGTGGCGCTCACCGCCGTACTCGACGAAGGCGGCTTCCAGCGAGGGCTCGAGCCGGGTGATGCGGCCCTTGTAGATGTTGGATTTCTTCTGTTCCTTGGCCGGCTGTTCGATATCGATGTCGTACAGGCTCTGGCCGTCGACGATGGCCACACGCAACTCTTCCTGCTGAGTTGCGTTGATCAGCATTCTCTTCATGGGTTGTCATTCCTCGCGCGCTCACGCGGGGAACGCCGGAAATCCCGGCCAAGGCACGCGAAGACCGCGCGCCCGAAGCGGAGTCACCAGCGCTGCGACCGTGTAGCCGGGTCCATCCCTGGCCCGCGGGAGCGCCAAACATTGTTCTTTCCTTCCGCCGGCCCACGTCGCGGGAGCCCCGCGGCGTCTGTAGCCGACGACCTTTCCGCGGCGCCCTGCGGCCAGAACCTCGGTGACCGAGGGAAGCGGCGGGTGCTGCGGGTGTCGCGTTGCTGCTGCCGCGCCGGGATCCCTCCCGGCAGCGACGGCTCCACCACTTGCGGCGCACGCGCCGGTGGAGCCCACACGAAACAGGCGGCTGCAGCGCCCCTCGAAGGAGGCACGCCGGCAGCCGCCGATTCCGACCCGGAGCCGGGTCCCTGGCTCCGCGCAGCCCCGGGGCCCATGCCCCTGGCTGCGTTCATCTCGATAAAGCGGTGTGCAGCCGATGCCGCTACCATGCTCGACCCGCCTGCGGCGGATTCGCCTCCGGCCCGCGCATCTGAACAGATCGCGTCGCCGAACGCTTCATGGAAACAGCCCCGGAAACGACAAGGGCGCTGGAAAATCAGGACCTTATCGCGCGTGAAGTCTAGCAAGCCGGGTGCGGCCGCAGCAAACGAAACCGCCAAGTCGCCCACAGCGGGCGGCGTGCGCCTGGTGCAGGTGCCGGCCGACCGCGCAGGCCAGCGCCTCGACAATTTCCTGCTGGGTCAGCTGAAGGGCGCGCCGCGCTCCTTGATCTACCGCATCCTGCGCACCGGCGAGGTCCGGGTGAACGGTGGCCGTGCCAAGCCCGATACTCGGCTTGAAGGCGGCGAGACCGTGCGCATTCCGCCGGTGCGGCTGGCCGAGCCGGCGGCTCCGCAGGAGGCGCCGCGCAGCCAGCTGGAGCGCATCCGCGATTGCATCGTGTTCGAGGACCGCGCCCTGCTGGCGCTGGACAAGCCCAGCGGCATCGCCACCCACGGCGGCAGCGGGATCAGCTTCGGCGCCATCGAGCTGCTGCGCCAGCTGCGTCCGGGTGAGCCGCTGGAGCTGGTGCATCGTCTCGATCGGGACACTTCGGGCCTGCTGGTGGTGGCGAAGAAGCGCTCGGCGCTGACCGAGCTGCAGCGCCTGATCCGCGAGGGCAAGCTGGAAAAGCGCTACCTGACCCTGCTGGTCGGCGATATCGGCCCGAAGCCGTTCAGCGTGAACGCGCCGCTGCGCAAGTTCGAGCTGCAGGGCGGTGAGCGCATGGTCCGGGTCGACCCGGTCGAGGGCAAGGCCTCGCTCAGCCACTTCCGGCGACTCGCCCTGCACGGTGGCCACAGCTATACCGAGGTGCGCATCGACACCGGCCGCACCCACCAGATCCGCGTGCACGCCCAGCACAGCGGCCACCCGGTGGCGATGGACGAGAAGTACGGCGAGCGCGAGGCCAACAAGGCGCTCAAGGCCGCAGGTCTCAAGCGCCTGTTCCTGCACGCCGCGAGCCTGAAGTTCGCGCTGAAGGACGGCACTGAGCCCTATTCCCTGAGCGCGCCGCTGCCGGCCGAGCTGAAGGCGGTGCTGGCTGCGCTTGATCGCTGAAGAGGGTTACAGCGGCGCGAACACGTAGCGGCCGCCGACCTCCAGCGAGCGCAGCAGCGTCGGTGGAAGGAGCGCGGCCGTGGCGAGGCCGAGCGCCGCGTGCGAGGCGATCTGCGGCAGCAGTCGGCCGTGGCGCTCCGCCATCCACGCCCAGACGCAGCCGCCGACGAAGCACAGGCCCATCAGCTCCAGATTCGGCAGGTGCAGGGCGGCGAACAGCAGGCCCGCGAGCAGCAGGGTCCACGGACCCAGCCCCAGCGCGCGCAGGTGCGGAAGCGCGAAGCGCGCCAGCCAGAGCTGCTGCAGCGCGGCCCAGGCGATGTAGCGCAGCAGTCGGTCGGCTTCGAAGGCGCTCGGGTCCAGGCGCAACTCAGGCGTTTCGAGCCAAGCCCATGCTGCGAGGGTCACGACGCCCAGCATGGTGAAGCCCAATGCCACGAGCCAGGCCGTGGCCGCAGAGGGCGTTCGCGACGTGAGCACGGGCTTGGCGGCGTCGCCCTGCGAATCAGGCGTCGCAACCTGCTCCGCAGCCGAGGGCACTCGGGTGTCCTGCGTCTCGACTGAGGGAATGTCCGGCGCAGGCGCATGCGGCGCCTCGACTGTCGCGCGCATCAAGCTGCGTTCGCGCGGCCTCAGCGCCAGCAGCGCCAGCGCCCAGCCTGCCAGCAGCAGGGCGTCCCCGGGCTCGGGGGGAAAGCGCGGCAGACCGAGACTGAGCAGCAGTGCTGGCGTGATCGCTCCGACCAGCAGCGCAGCACTGGCCCGGGTGGGGCCGGCGCCGAATCGCGCGCAGGCCCAGGCCAGCAGGGCCATCAGAGCACCCAGCGTGGCCGCAAGCGAGGGGCTGAGCGCCGTGACGGCAGCCGCGGCGCGCACCAGTGGCTCGCTGGCATTGGCGCCGACGCGCAGCTGCGGCGCGGCGGCGAGCTGTTCGTCACGCACCGCCAGCAGCCATCGCGTCGACGGGTCCGCCGGCAGCGCAAGCCGCGGAGGGATGCAAGGTTCGGCACCGCAGCGCGGCGGCAGCAGTTCGGCGGAACGCAGGGAGAAGCGCTGTCCTGGCTCGGCTTCGAACTCCAGTCTCAGCTGCGCGATCGGGCCATCCAGCAACGGCAGTGTCGGGCCGAGCGCAATCGTCTGACCGCAGGCTTCGGTGATGCCGTCGGTGCGTGCGGGCAGATCGATCCACGCGCCGGGCCGGGTCTGCGGCTGCAGGTCGGCAGCGGCGCGCAGGCGCAGGCGCAGCGGCGCATCGCTGCGGTAGTCGAGCCGCAGGGTCGGCAGCACCCCAGGATCGATGCGCTGACCCGACAGGCGCAGGCCGAAGTCACCGCTGCCCTGCATCAGACTGAGCGTGAGCCCGTCCTCGCCTCCCGATTCTTGCTGGAGGCCCTGCAGTGGACCGACGCGCGCACGCGGGTCGGTGAAGTCCCAGCGGAAGGGCGAGGCCTCGCGTCGATACAGCTCGGCATCGGCCCGCGCGCGCGCTTCGAGCTGGGCGCCGACGCTTGCGGGCGCCAGCCAGACCAGGGCCACGGCCAGCGCCAGCACGAGCAGCGCCGCGAGCTCGGCTGCGCCCTCGCGCTCCGACTGCACGGTTCAGCCTGCGCCGTGCAGGCGTTCGGCTTTGGCCGCGCAGATCAGATCGTTCTCGGACAGGCCGCCCACGTCGTGCGTCGAATAGCGCACCACGCAGCGGTTGTAGTGCACCGACAGGTCGGGGTGGTGGTCCTCGGCGTGGGCAATGAACGCGAGTGCATTCACGAAGGCCAGCGTCCGGTAGTAGTCGGCAAAGCCGTAGGTCTTGCGGATCGCCGCACCGTCTTCGACCAGCTCCCAGCCGGGCAGGGCCTGCAGGGCGGCATGGATGCGGTCGGCATCGGCCTTGTGTTCGGCCCCGCGCAGGGGGCGGCAGCGCTGGGCGGCGAGTTCGGCGAGCGTGGTCATGGCGTGTCACATCCATCGAAAGCAAGGCCGCGGAGTATAGCCAGCGGCCGATTGGCGGCCCGGCTTGCGCGGGACTCCGCGCGGGTTCCGCAGCGGTCGGGACTGCCTCGCGCTTGATCCACCTCAGGAAGCCTCACGGGCCATGCGGTACCATTTCGGTCCCAATTCCCCGGGGTGCCGTCGCGCCATGATCCAGATCACCACCGCCGCCCAGCAGTACTTCGTCCGCCTGATCCAGCAGCAGGGCGGTGACATCGCCGGCATCCGGCTCTCGGCAGTGCGCGCCGGCACGCCCAGCGCCGACGCCAAGCTGGAGTTCGTCGAGGCCGTCGATCTCGACGGCGACGAGTGGGAGGTGCAGTGCGAGGGTTTCATCCTCTATCTGCAGGCGGCCAGCGCCGAGTACTTCACCGACGCCGAGATCGACTTCGTCAGCGAAGCCACCGGCGGCCAGCTCACCGTGCGCGCGCCGCGCATCAAGGGCGTGCCGCCCGGCGCCGAGGCCAGCCTGGTCGAGCGCGTGCAGCACGTGATCGACACCGAGATCAACCCCGGCGTCGCCAGCCACGGCGGTCGCGTCAGCCTTGAGGAAATCACCGCCGACGGTATCGTCGTGCTGCGCTTCGGCGGCGGCTGCCAGGGCTGCAAGCAGGTCGATTACACGCTCAAGAACGGCGTGGAGAAGACGCTCATGCAGCGCGTGCCGGAAGTGCGCGCGGTGCGCGATGCGACGGATCATGCGAAGGGGGAGATGCCTTACTTCGCCTGAGCCTGCGTCCTTTCCCAGGCAGTTCGCGGAGCGCGCGGAGCGCGTTCCTGACGCCGGCTGCTTCATTGCAGAAGTGTGTTCAGTTACTCGCTACTGCCCCATCCTTTTCCCAGAACCGCTTCCGTAGCCCTGAGAGCTTCTCAGCCCCGCGCGACGGGCAGGTGTTCTCGAAGAAACATGGGGTCGTCATCCCCGCGAAGGCGGGGATCCAGGGCTCTTGCGACTGAGGTCACTCCTCTGGGCCCCCGTCCCCGCCTTCGCGAGGACAGGCTCTTCGCGGGGGCGACGAACACCGGGGTCGCGAGACTCGTTTTCGACCGCCTTTCCCCGCCACGCGACAGAGAGGGCGATCCGATACACTCAAATACTTACGTTTCTGTTTCTTGAGAGGGCTATGGGGCGGACGGCGAAGTCGCCCAGGCTTTCGCTCTCGCGCGTCGCCTCGCAGCGTGCGCGCCGGAAATTCGTCGCCCAGCGGTCGCCTAAGAAGTGCGTAGAGCGCCTGCAGTTGCCGCAAGCGTGACCGAAGAGCCGGAGTTAGGCGCAACGCAGACGCCACATGTTTGACACAGTCGCCAGCAAAAGTATGATGCGCCTCGCATTTTAGTGCGGCTCGTTTGTTCACAGCTCGGCTTGACTGAATCGGAAACGGTTCTGCAGGCCACGTCTTTGTTGGGGTTTCCATGAATCGCAGTCGTTGGGGGTTGCAGAGCGCTTGTGCGCTTCTGCTGATGAGCGGTGCACTTTGTCTGTCGGTTGTCGCGTCAGCGACCGCCCCAATTGGCGAAGCGAGTGGACAGCTGTCTTCTTGGCTGGGAGCGTTCTCAGGCTCGCCAAAGACTGACCTGCCCACCGCAGTCAGTGAATGCCCCCTGCTGCCGATCGCCCTGCCCGCGTCCGCCCTGAATGGCGTCGCGCCAGGCGCCCCACTACCGCGCCTCACGCGTGGAACGGCCAGCAACCACTTCAGCTGGCTCAGCTGGACCGGCAGCGAAGACCTGGAGCTGTTCGGCTACAGCCTGAAACCCCCCGGCGACAGCCACACCTATCTCAATCCCGACGACGCCAGCGACCTGGCCGTCGATGCCGGCGACTGGGTGTGGACGCAGTCCGCGGCCATGAACACCTCGCTGGTGCAGACCAAGCTGGATGCCCTGCGCTATGTCGACGTGATCGTGCCGGTGTGGGCACAGGCACGTGATGCCAGCAGTCGCCGCCAGCTCCAGGTGCAGCGTTTCGTCTGGGTTCGCCTGAACAACTTCCGGCTGTCGGCTACGCCCTGGATCGAGCTCACGTATCTGCGCGATGCGAGCTGCGACAACCGTCCACCCCGCTTCATCACCGAGCCGCCCCGTTTCGCTCGTGTCGGACGCCCCTACCGCTACGACTCGGCCGCGCGCGATCCGGACCAGGATCCGGTCACCCTCATCCAGACCCTGGGGCCGGTGGGTACCGCCTTCGACCCAGTCACCGGCCGCCTGACCTGGACCCCGAACGCGGCCCAGCTCGGCCTGCACGCCATGGGCTTGCGCGCCGCCGACCCCAAGGGTGCCAGCAGCGACCAGAACTTCGACGTGCGGGTGGTGCAGGATTTCTGCGCGATTTATCCCATCACCTTGCCTTCTGCGGTGCTGGATGGGCTGTCGGTGGGCGCCACGATCAACCAGCTGCCTCGTGGCACCGGCCCGGGCAACTTCAGCTGGCTGAGCTGGAGTGGCGCCACGGATGCGCCGACGCTGGCCAACAGCCTGCAGCCGCCGGGCGACAGCTACACCTATCGCAACCCGGACAACAGCGCAGATCAAGTGCTGAACATCGCCGACTTCGCGCAGGGCGCGACGGGTTCGATGAATGCCGCCGCCGTTCGCGAGGCGCTCGATAGACTCAAGCAGCAAGACATCCTGCTGCCGGCCTGGAGCGAACGCCGCGGTCAGGGCAGCCGTTTCGACTATCGCGTGCACCGCTTCATACGTGTGCGCCTGCTCGACTACCAGCTGACCGACCAGGGTTGGCTGAGCTTCGAATACAAGGGCGAGGGGCAGTGCTACAACACGCCGCCGGTGGCCCAGCCGCAGCGCCTCACTACCCCGGAAAACGTGCCCTTGCCGCTGCAGCTGCAGGGCAGTGATGTTGATGGACAGGCACTCAGCTTCAGTGTGCCGAGCGCGCCTGCGCATGGTCGCCTTGAAGGCGCAGCGCCCAATCTCATCTACGTGCCCGACGCCGACTTCAATGGCGAAGACGCGTTCGAGTTCACTGTGTTTGACGGCATTGACGAGTCCGTGCCCGCGCGCATCGAGATTCTGGTCACGCCGATCAACGACGCACCGATCGCCCAAGCGCAGCACCTCGAGACCGCCGAAGACACGCCGCTTGCCCTCACCCTTGAGGGCAGCGATCCCGAGGGTGCGGTGCTCAGCTTCCGCGTCTTGCGTGGCCCGCTGCACGGCAGCCTGCAGGGCAGCCCGCCTGCGTTGGTCTACCAGCCGGCGCCCGACTTCCACGGCATCGACAGCCTCGAGTTCGTGGTCAACGACGGTGAGATCGACTCGGCGCCGGCGACCGTGCGCATCACGGTGACGCCGCGCAACGATGCGCCGATCGCGCAGCCGCAGCAGCTGAGCACGCCGACCGGCGTGGCCCTGCCGATCACGCTGGCCGGCGACGACCCTGACAACGACCCCCTCGAATTCCGCGTGGTGCAGGCGCCCGCCAACGGCAGCCTGAGCGGCAGTGGCGCGACGCTGGTCTACACCCCGCAGGCCGGCTTCCGCGGTGAGGACAGTTTTGACTTTGTCGCCAACGATGGCGAGCTGGACTCTGCGCCGGCGATCGTGCGCATCGAGGTGGTCGGTAGCAACAACGAGCCGCCGCGGATTGTGAGTGAACCGGTCACGGCCGTCGATGAAGGTGCCAGCTACAGCTATGACGTCGACGCGATCGATCCGGATGGCGATGCGTTGCGCTACGTTCTCGAGCATGCCCCTGCGGACATGCAGATCGATCCCAACACTGGCTTGATCGGCTGGGCGCCGACGCAGGATCTGGTCGGCCCGAACCTGCAGCCGAACCTGCTTTGCCTGCGCCCTGGGGTATCGGTCAACAGCGCGCCACCCGCCGCGGATGTCGTGTTCGTGGTCGACGAGTCAGGTTCAATGTCGGGCGAACATGCATGGCTTGCCGACGTGGGGCTGCCCCTGGAAGCGCACCTCGCCACCAATGGCGTGGGCGTGGGCGCAGCGATCAACCGCTATGGCGTACTGGGCTACGACCCAGTCCCTCGGCCGCTGCCTGTCGAAGGAGCGAACCTTGGCTCAATCCGCGGCTTCGAGGCTGCCGCAGCACTCCTGCGAATCGCGGGGTCCGGCACCGAGGACGGCTGGCGCGCGGTCCGCTATGTGCTGCAGCAATATGCGCTCAGGCCCGAGGTCGCGAGAAACATCATCCTGGTCACCGACGAAGATCGGGACAACACGGACGCGACGATCACCTACGACTCGCTGCTGGCGGAGCTCCTCGCCGAGCGGGCAACGCTGAACGCTGTGGTTGATGTGCAGCTGCGCTGTGGCGACAACTCGGTTGCCGTGGGTCTTGCCGCCGCTGGCGTGGGATTCAAGGCGGACGGTCGAGGCGGCTATACGGTGTGCTCTGGCGCACGTGCGCAGGGCGGCTATGGCACCACCATCGCCGACTACGTCAACCTGGCGCTCGCCACCGGCGGTGCCGCCTGGGATCTCAATGCATTGAGGCAGGGCGGGCTGCAGGCGCAGTCCTTCACCAACGCGCTGATCAGCGTGAAGGTGCGTGAAATTCTTGAGCAGGTTCCGCCCACACCGCAGGCCGATCTGTTTGTGGCCGACCTCGTAGCTCAGCAGGCTGGCCAAGTGCAGGTGCTAGTCGGCAATCGCGGCCGTGCAGGGACCGCACTCGGCAGCGAGCTCGTGCTGCTGGCCGATGGCCAGGAGCTGGCCCGCCAGCCGGTGCCCGCGCTGGCGGTCGATACAACGCACGCGCTCAGCTTCGCAGTTGACCTGATCGCACTACAGCCGGAGCGTCTGCAGGCACGGATCGAGTTCCCGACGCCGGTCGAGGAATGCAAGACCGACAACAACTCGGTGGATGCGCGCTGGGTGCGAGCCAGCGCAACCGATCCAGCGGGTCTGTCCGATCAGCAGAGCTTCTCGATCCAGCTGCGCGACAGCAACGCAGCGCCGAGCATCGTCTCGCAGCCACTGCTGGCAGCCTCGGTGGGCGGGCGCTACCAGTACCAGATCGAAGTGCAGGATCCCGATCGAGGCGATGCCCACGAGCATCGGCTGCTGCAGGGGCCGATCGGCTTCAGCGTCGACCGCCTGAGCGGCCGCGCCAGCTTCGTGCCGTTGATCTCCCAGGCGGGCACGCACCCCGTCGACATTGAAGTGCGGGACCTGGCCGGCGCTACCGTTCGCCAGCAGTTCCAGCTCGAAGTCGGCAGCACGTACATTGCGCCGCGCTTCGTCTCCGAGCCTCCGCTCAGAGCGATCCAAGGCACCCAGTACGACTACCTCGCGCAGGTACAGTCCGATCCTTCCGCTACGTTGCAGTACGACGTGTTCCTTGGCCCTCAGGGCATGAGCATCGATGCCAACGGCGCAGTCGCATGGGCGATACCTGGCGACTTCTACGGTAAGGTCCATCGAGTATTGCTGCGCGTGCGCGATCAGTACGGCAACTACGACCTGCAGATGTTCGTCCTGCAGGGCGATCGTCCCAACGTGGCTCCGACCATTACCGGCACGGCGGCGGTGACGGCGCCGTTGGGGGTCAGCTACTCGTTCGATGCGAACGTCAGTGACCCCAATGTTCTCGAAGCCCATGTCTGGCGCGGCTTGGCCCTACCGGCTGGCGCCACCATCAATGCCGGTACGGGTGTTGTGCAATGGCCCGCCGCTGCGGTCGCGGCGTCCAGCCCCGGTGCTGAGATCGGCGCGTACAACGCGCAGTGCCTTGCCATCGATCCGCAGGCGGCCAGCCTGTCGCTGGTTCCACTGCAGACCGCTGCCTTTGCCACTCGGGTTGCGCAGCCTCTGGTTGGACCTCTGGTCGACCGCAACCGCGACGGCCGCCTGGACCACCGAGACGGCGTGGCCGTGGTGGCCATCTCGCAGCGCGATACCGAGGTCACAACGGCGCGCATCCACGCGTTCGACTACGAAACCCTGACCCGCCGCTGGAGCTACAACGGCCGCGTGCCTGACTGGTACGTCGCGCCGGCCATGGGCGATCTGAAGGGTGACGACCAGGTCAGCATCCTGTTCGTCGACACCCAGGCGCGTCTGGTCGCGCTGGACGGCGAGGGCAGCCTGCGCTGGGTCAGCGAGGTTCCAGTAGGCGCGGGCTCCCTGCGCCATGTTTCGATCAGCCTGGCTGATCTGGACGGTGACCGTGAGGCCGAGATTCTGGTCGGGCCCTCGGTCTTCGATGCTGACGGGCGCCTGCTTTGGCAGTTCCCGACGTACTCCTCTTCGCAGAGCACACCCCTGGCAATCGATCTGGACGGTGATGGCCGCATGGAGGTCTTGCATCGTCACCAAGCGCGCAGCCACAGCGGGCAGCTGCTGTGGACCACGCCAAGCGGCAGCACCACCAACGTCATGTACAGCGTGTTCGCGCCCATCACCCTGGCCGATGGCAGCTTGGGCATCGTCGCCAGCGAGCAGACCAGTCCGGGCGTGCGCCTGTCTCTGCTGCGCGCCGACGGTACTCAAGTCTGGCGCCGTGAGGGCACTGAGGCAGGACTGGTCGCGACGCCGCTGGTGGCGGACTTCGACGGCGATGGCGTGCAGGAGATCTTTCTGCCCTCCAGCGGCGCCCTGTATGGCTCTGACGGGCAGATCCGGTGGACCGCCGGCGGTACGGCTTGGCCACGGACGTCCTTCCGTGCGGCGGTGGCGGGCGACTTCAACGGCGATGGCGCCATCGAGATCCTTGGCTTCAGTAGCAACGGTCTGACTGCACTCAGCGGGGCCAGTGGCGCCCTCCTGGCCAGAGACGCCGGTTGGACCGACAACGCCAGCTATCACATGGTGCCGGGTGTGCTTGACGTGCGCGGCGACGGCGATGCGCGCCTGTTGGCCGCGGGCGCAGGTGGCCTGCGCAGCTACCGTCCGCTGAGTGGCCGCTGGCGCTCGCAGGTGCGGGTGTTCCATCAGCAGGCCTGGGCGGCGGATCGCGTCACCCCACAGCTGTTGATTCCGCCTGCGCAGGCCGGACGCGCGCATGCGCCGATGCAGCTGTTGGCAGTGGCCGAGGCGACCGGTGATGCTGGCCTGCTTTCCGACCTGCACCTGCTGGCGCCGTCGGCGGTGCCACAGGGCACAGGCCTGCAGCTGCGCAGCACCATCACCAATCGAGGCACGCTGGCCAGCCGCGGCTTTGCGGTCGAGTTCCGACGCGGCAGCCCAAGTGCGCCGGGAACGCTGCTCGGCCGCGTCGAGCAAGGGCCACTCGCGCCCGGTGCGAACGTGGCGGTCACGCTCGATGACATCAGCCTTGATGTGGTGGGCCGAGAGGAGTTCTACGCTGAGCTGGTGACAGACGCGACCGAGCTGGAATGCGAAACGCGCAACAACCGCGCATCGGCACGCGTGTTTGAAATCGCCGTCGTCGACTACGGTGGTCTCGAAGCGCAACGCGCGTGGGCTGCAGGTGTTCTGGAGCGGCGCGATACGCCGCGCTTCACCAGCATCGCGCCCACCGTTGGCGTTGCCGGTGAGCTCTACCGCTACCATGCTCAGGCCGTGACAAGTCACGTTGGCGACAGCCTGAGCTACACCCTCAGCTCCGCGCCTGCCGGCGCCCGTCTGGATCCGGTCAGTGGCGAAATTGAATGGCGACCGGGCTGGAGCCAGACCGGCAGCTTCCGCTTCACGATCACGGTGAGCAGTCTGTCCGGACGGGCCGGAGCGCAGAGCTGGAACGTGGTCGTCGGCCCCGCCACCGCCCCCAACACAGCCCCGGTCATCACCTCTACCCCGGTCCTGCAGGCCAGCATTGGCGAGCCCTGGTCCTACCTGATCGAGGCCGAAGACGCCGAGGGCCACGCATTGAGCTATGCGCAGGTCAGCGGCCCGGTCGGCCTGAGCATTGATGCAGCTGCGGGCTATGCGCGCTGGACACCGACCACTATCGGCACCGCGAGCGTGGAAGTGCGGGTCACCGATGAGCGCGGCGCGAGCACTACCCAGAGCTTCCAGATTCAGGTCACTAGCACGCCCAACCGCGCCCCGGCGTTCGACTCTGTGCCGCAGGGCATCGCCTATGTGGGTGAGACCTGGACCTATGCGGTGCAGGTCTCGGATCCGGATGGCGATGCCGTCCAGTTGGCACTGAACGCAGCGCCCTCAGCCCTGCTGTTCGACGCCTCACAGCAAGTGCTGAGCTACACGCCCACCGCGCAGGACATCGGCGCCCAGTTCATCGAGCTGGAAGCCAACGATGGTCGCGGCGGCAGCAGCCAGCAGCGCATCCAATTGCCGGTGGTGCAGGTGGTTCCGGGCAACCAGCCGCCGGGCTTGAGCGGCAGCCCCGTCACCAGCGCGATGGTCGGCATCACCTACAGCTACCAGCCCACGGCGAGTGATCCTGATGGCGACAGCCTGCTGTTCTCGCTGAGCACTTCCCCAGCCGGCGCGCAGATCGACCCGACGAGCGGGGCTCTGACCTGGACGCCTCGCGTTGCGCAGCTTGGAGCCCAGGCGTTTGTTGTGCGCGTGGACGACGGCCGCGGCGGCTGGGCGACCCAGAGTTTCAGCGTCGATGTTCAGCCCAACAACAACGCCACCCCGGTGATCACCAGCCTGCCCGGCACTCAGGGCAAGTCAGGGCGCGAGTACCGCTACAACGTCTTCGCCAGCGATGCCGATGGTGATGCGCTGATCTACAGCCTCATGGAGGCCCCTGCGGGCATGCAGATCGCTGCGGACGGCCGCATCACCTGGACGCCCGCCGCGGCCGGCAGCGTGCCGGTGCGCGTACGCGTGCAGGACGCTCTGGCCTGGGTCGAGCAGAGCTGGACGATCGACGTGGCCGCGGCGGACGTGCCGCTGCAGGCGCAGGTGAGCGTCAGCCCGAATCCGGCGCAAGCCGGCGCGCCTATCACGATCAGTGTCAGCACCAGCGGCGCGGCGGCGGCGATCACCGCCAGCGCGACCTTGAATGGCCAGCCGGTGGCGCTCGACCCGGACGGCAGCACCACGATCAACGCCCCCAGTCAGCCCGGTAACTACGCGCTGGTGGTGACCGTCAGCGACGGCTACGACACAGTGCAGACTACCGCCACGGTGAGCGTCGCCAATGCCGGCGGCAGCGTGCCGCCGACCGTAAGCATCCTGAGCCCGAGCGAATCGGCGAACGCAGATCTGCTGGTGGTCACCCAGCGCCTGCCGGTGCGCGCTTCGGTCAATGACGACAACTTGCGCAGCTGGGCGCTGGTAGTGGTGGAGCGCGGCGCGCGCCCGGGCGAATTCATTCCCGTCGCCAGCGGCAGCAACACCTTCAGCGATGTCGAGATCGGCACGCTCGATCCGACTCTGCTGCAGAACGGCCAGTACGCATTGCTGCTGCAGGCCGAAGACCTGTCCGGCAACAGGGCCACCGATCTGGTCGCCCTGTCGGTCGAGGGCGAGATGAAGATCGGCCACTTCTCGATCAGCTTCGAGGATGTGTCGGTGCCGGTGGCTGGGATCCCGGTCAGTGTGACCCGCACCTACGACACCCGCGTCCGCCACAAGCGTCAGGACTTCGGCCACGGCTGGTCGCTTGACTACCAGAATGTGCGCGTGCAGGAATCGCGCACTCCGGGCTTTGGCTGGAGCCTCAACACCTATCCCTCCGGCCCGCTCGGCCTGATCCCGAACTACTGCGTCGAGTCGGCGCTGGGCAATGTGGTCAGCATCGTGCTGGGCGACGGCCGCGTCGAGAAGTTCAAGGTCAAGGCCAGCCCGGCCTGCAACCAGGCGATTCCGTTCCTCGACGTCACTTTCGCGTTCGAGCCGACCGACGGTGCCCGCGGTCGTTTGGAGACGGTCACCCCCGTAGGCGGTCGTCTGGTCAACGGCAGCATTGCCGACCTCGCCGATGGCGGCCAGATCGCCGACCCCAACAACTATCGCTACATCGATCCCGAGGGTCGCGAGTACCGCATCGACCAGGGCTTTGGCCTGCGCGAGATCTTCGAGCGCGAGGGCGGCAACCGCGTCACCTTCGACCGCAGCGGCATCACCCACTCCAACGGCTTCGCTCTGCAGTTCACCCGCGATGCGCAGGACCGCATCACCCGCATCACCGGGCCCGGCGGCATCGACCTCAGCTATGCCTACAGCACTGAGGGCGATCTGGCGAGCGTCGAAGACGCCGAGGACAACCTGACCCGCTTCGAGTACCAGTCGGGCCACTACCTGCGTGACATCATCGATCCGCGCGGCGTGCGCGTCAGCCGCAACGAGTACGACGCCGACGGTCGCCTGGTCGCGGTGATCGACGCCGACGGCCACCGCGTCGAGTTCAGCCGCGACATCGACGGCCGTGTAGAGCAGCGCCGCGACCGCAATGGTCGCACCACCGTCTACGTCTACAACACGCGCGGCGACATCATTAGTGAGACCAATGGCGCAGGCGAAACCATCACCCGTACCTACGACGACATCGGCAACACGCTGAGCGAGACCGATGCGCTGGGCCGCACGCGGCGCTGGACCTACGACAGCCTCGGCAACGTGCTGACTGAAACCGACCCGCTGGGCGGCGTCACGCGCAGCGTCTTCGGCCAGTTCAACCAGCTGCAGACGTTGACCGACCCGCTCGGCGTGGTCAGCCTGCGCCAGACCTACCGCAACATCCTCGTGCAGGGCGTGCCGATCTATCCCGGGCCGCTGGTCAGCCTGACCGACGCCACCGGCGGTGTGACCGGCATGGGCTACGACCCGAGCAGCGGTGAGCTCACAAGCATCACCGATGCCAGCGGCGCGACCACCCGCTACGAGTACGACGCCAACGGCTTCAAGACCGCTGAAGTCGATGCGCTCGGACACCGCACCACCTACGTCAATGACGCCCAGGGCCGCCTCCTCGAAGAGCGCCGCAGCCGCACGCGCGCCGACGGCAGCACGGAAACCCTGGTCAGCCGCTACACGCTGGACGCCAACGGCAACGTGATCGCCACCGAGCACCCCGACGGCAGCATCAGCACCACGGTGTTCGATGCCAACGGCAAGCCGATCGAGAGCTGCGACCCGCTCAACCGCTGCACGCTGACCACCTACGACAACCGCGGCAACGTGGCGCGCGTGGACTACCCGGACGGCACCCGCGAGGCCAGCAGCTTCGACCCCAACGGCAACCTCATCGCCCACACCGATCGCGGCGGCCGCACCACGCGGCACGTGTACGACGAGGCCAATCGTCTGATCGAGGTCATCCATCCGGACGCCACGCCGGCAGATGACAGCGACAACCCGCGCTCGCGCAAGGCCTACGACGACGCCGGCCAGCTGATCGCCGACACCGACGAGAACGGCCACACCACCGAGTACCGCTACGACGCGGCCGGGCGCATGGTGCGCACCCTGTTGCCGGCGGTGGACGGCCAGGTGGCCGAGATCGTGGTCGAGTACGACCTCGCCGGCCGCAAGATCCGTGAGACCGACCCGCTGGGCGCGGTGACGCGCTACACCTACGACGCCGCCGGCCGCCTGCTCAGCACCGAGGCCCCTGCGGTGTCGGGCGAGCCGAACGCCATCGTCCGCACCGAGTACGACGCGGTCGGCCGCAAGACCGCCGAGATCGACGCCAGCGGTCGCAGCACGCGCTTCGGCTACGACGGCCTGGGCCGACTGATTCTGGTCGTGCTGCCCAACCCGGCCACCGGCGCCAACCCGGCCTTGGTCAACGGAAGCAGTCCGGATGCCGGCACGCTCACCACCCGCTATGCCTATGACGAAGTCGGCAACAAGATCCGCCAGACCGACGCCGAGGGCCGCGAGACCCGCTGGGAATTCGACGAGATGGGTCGCGAAACCGCGCGCATCCTGCCGGGCGGCGAGCGCGAGGAGAAGCGCTACAACGCTGCCGGCGAGCTGATCGAGCACACCGACTTCCGCGGTCGCGTGACCCGCTACACCTACGATGCCGCGGGCCGGCTGCAGACCATCGACTACCCGAGCGATGCCGATCACAGCTTCGTCTACAACGCCGCCGGTGAGCGCATCGAGGCCGTCGACGAGCGCGGCACCAGCCGCAGCGAGTTCGACGCCCGCGGCCGCCTGCTGCGCCTGCAGGACGCCGACGGCGGGGTGATCGACTACCGCCATGACGCAGTCGGCAACCTGCTGGAGCGCCGCAGCCCCAGCCAGACGCTGCTCTATCGCTACGACGCCCGCAACCGCCTGATCGAAGTCGAGCGCCGCGTGCAGGGCGAAGCGCCCGCGCTGACGCGTTACAGCTACGACGCCGCCGGCCGTCGCAGCACCATGGAAGGCGGCGACGGCACCCGCACCGAGTACGCCTTCGACAGCCGCCACCGCCTGCGCGGCCTGGTCAAGCGCAGCGCACTCGGCGCCCTGCTGATGGGCATGGGTTACCAGGTCGATGCCGACGGCCTACGCACCCAGATCAGCGAGTCCGACGCGACCGGCCTGGTGCGCACGGTGCAGTACGACTACGACGCGGTGAAGCGTCTGGTCGCCGAGCGCATCGATCACCGCATCGACCTGCAGGATCGTCAAGCGAGCTGGAGCTACGACCGCGTCGGCAACCGCCTGCGCCAGAGCGTCAGCGAAGCAGGTGCGGCGGCCGAAGTCATCGACTACGTCTACGACAGCAACGACCGCCTGCAGAGCGAGCGCGGCGCCGACATCGCCGACTACGCCTACGACCCTGCCGGCAACCTGCTCAGTCACGGCACCCCGACCGGAACCACCGAGTACGTCTACAACGACGCCGGCCGCATGCGCGAGGCGCGCAGCGCGGGTGAGGTGAATGCGTATGTCTACAACGCGGATGGGCTGCGGGTGCGCAGCACACGCACCCAAGGCGCCGACAGCGAGACGACCTGGATCCTGCAGGACCCGAGCTTCGAGTACGCGCAGTCACTGGAGCACTGGCGCAGCCAGAACGCCGGCCCGCGCCACGTCAGCGCCGTCTTCAGCTTCGGCGACGAGCTGCTGAGCCAGACCCGCTTCGACGCCAGCGGCGCACCCAGTACCGTCTGGCTGCAGACCGACGGCTTCGGCTCCACCCGCGCGGCGACAGACGCCAGCGGCAGCGTGATCGACCAGATCGACTACGACGCCTTCGGCAACGAGATCGGGCGCAGCGGCAGCACCGCGATCGAGCACCTGTACCGCGGCGAGGCCTTTGACCCGAACGTCGGCTTCTACTACCTGCGCGCGCGCTGGATGGATCCGCGGGTGGGGCGGTTTACGCAGCAGGATGCGTTTGCGGGGTTTGGCAGCGATCCGATGTCGCTGAATAAGTACCTTTATGCACACTCAAGTGCACCTAACTTCTCGGATCCTAGTGGGTATGTCTCGCTCGCGGAACAGTCCGCAGTATCGAACATCCAAGGGATCTTGCAGGTTATTGGGCGAGTCGACTCGGCCTTGAGACTCTATGGTCGAGTGAACTCTGCGGTAGATTTGGTGATGGGCCTGCGGCAGCTGCTCCTAATGTTCGAAGGGGACCTCTCCGCAAGCGTTCCCAGAACCTTCCCGCCGAGGGTGAATTTTGCCGACGCGGCGCAGACGTTTGTTGCAGGGGGAGCACGTGCCTTCGGAATTGGCAGTCCCAATTGGCTGGCGGGATATGTCGCTGATTATACGAAGGGTAGAAGGATGACCGCATACGTCATCTATCTGCCAGTATTGATCCCACAACTGCCGAGTCTCGTTAACGCAGGCGGTCGCAAAATAAACGGCAAACCTGTAAGGATAGGGTTGGGTGCGCCCGGTGGAAAGACTGGATCGCTAGGAGGGGTTGGTGTAGTGATGGGGAACGAGCGAATGCTATTCCGCATGGACATAGGAACGACTCCAACTGGACACATTACGGGTAGAGGCAATGAGCTGACAACCTTTGATGATGCGCCATTTAGCTTTCATGTCTACAGCTGGCGCGGTGGGCCACGATGATGGTATCCCGAAACCATAATGATGGATCAAGAATAGCCCTCCAGGCACTGCGGTTCTTCGCGTCAGAAGGCGATCTTCAGGTTGTTATTGCAGAGCGAGCTGCCTCGAAGTCCATTCCAGCTTTCTTCGAGGGAATTGATGGGGCTTGCGGAATGGAGAACTACCTGCTAGGGGTTGCGTGCATATTTGTAACCTACAGGGGGGCACTACTGGATGAATCGTTGGGTGAGGAGGGAATCGATGCGCTGGAAGATTTCTCCCACAGACTTCTCGTTTTAATGGGAGAAAACCGTGTCAATGCATGGGGCCGCAGCGAAGTCGTCGAGGGGAGAATCTGGTGCAGTCTTCGGAGGGATGCTGTTCGAGCGTACGAGCAGCTGCGTACCGAATGTGTTGTCGATGATTGCTGCCTAGAGTTCAAGATTGATGAGCTGATTGACCCAGATGAATTCAGGACTACGCCAGTTGCAAAGAAGTTCTTGAGCGAAAACTGAAGAGCGAGGAACTAGGGAAGCGCTAATCTCCGCGGACGCCCGGTCAATCGTCGAAACCTAGTCTACGCTTTCGAAGCTGGTGCTGCGGATGCTGCACAAGCCGCTTTGCTCCGTCAGGTTGCCCAGGAAGTGAGGGCGGCATATCCTCATGTGAAAATTGCTTTCCAGTGGATACCCTGATGAATCACAGGTTTTGTGGTGTCTTTAGATTCCAACGGCAGATGTATATACAGCGACAGGCCGATGCGAATGGGCCGGGTGTGGCCATCTTCCCGCCTAAGCCTCTATACAAGGGGCTTTCGGTACAGGGCTTCGCTGATGAAATCGAAAGCGCGCTCCGAGATTACACATCGCTTGGGCGGTCGATCTATTCCGATGAATGGGAGGAACTGAACCAAAAGCTGCTTTCATACTTTGGGGAAAGGTCCGTCTCGTCCTTCGAGCGAAACAAGAAGGAAGTCACGATTCGATACGAAGACAGGAGCGGAACATACACGCTCTTCGTCGGCAATAACGGTCGTGTGCTAGCGGAGGTGAGGTCAGCTCAAGATGCGGCCTGGGCGATCTACGAGTACCTTGGGGAGCCCAGTACAGTTCCAATCGCGTGACACTCGTCGAGCTCGATGACTCGATCAATGGCGAGCTTGACAGTCCGACTGACCTCAAGGCCGCAACGGTGCATTGCGAGTACCGCGACGCAGTCGGCCGCAAGACCGCCGAGATCGACGCCAGCGGTCGCACCACGCGCTTCGGTTATGACGGCCTGGGCCGGCTGATCCTGGTCGTGCTGCCCAACCCGGCCACCGGCGCCAACCCGGCCCTGGTCGACGGCAGTAGCCCCGACGCCGGCACGCTCACCACCCGCTACGCCTACGACGAGGTCGGCAACAAGATCCGCCAGACCGACGCCGAAGGCCGCGAGACGCGCTGGGAATACGATTCGATGGGTCGCGAAACCGCGCGCGTCCTGCCGGGCGGCGAGCGCGAGGAGAAGCGCTACAACGCCGCCGGCGAACTGGTCGAGCACACCGACTTCCGCGGTCGCGTGACCCGCTACACCTACGACGCCGCAGGTCGCCTGCAGACCATCGACTACCCGAGCGATGCCGATCACAGCTTCGTCTACAACACCGCCGGCGAGCGCATCGAGGCCGTCGACGAGCGCGGCACCAGCCGCAGCCAGTTCGACGCCCGCGGCCGCCTGCTGCGGCTGCAGGACGCCGACGGCGGCGTGATCGAGTACAGCTACGATTCGGTCGGCAACCTGCTTGCGCGCAGCAGTCCCAGCCAGACGCTGCTGTATCGCTACGACGCCCGCAACCGCCTGATCGAAGTCGAGCGCCGCGTGCAGGGCGAAGCGCCCGCGCTGACGCGTTACAGCTACGACGCCGCCGGCCGTCGCAGCACCATGGAAGGCGGCGACGGCACCCGCACCGAGTACGCCTTCGACAGCCGCCACCGCCTGCGCGGCCTGGTCAAGCGCAGCGCACTCGGCGCCCTGCTGATGGGCATGGGTTACCAGGTCGATGCCGACGGCCTACGCACCCAGATCAGCGAGTCCGACGCGACCGGCCTGGTGCGCACGGTGCAGTACGACTACGACGCGGTGAAGCGTCTGGTCGCCGAGCGCATCGACCACCGCATCGACCTGCAGGACCGCGTTGCCAGCTGGAGCTACGACCGCGTCGGCAACCGCCTGCGCCAGAGCGTCAGCGAAGCGGGTGCGGCGGCCGAAGTTATCGACTACGTCTACGACAGCAACGACCGCCTGCAGAGCGAACGCGGCGCGAGCATCGCCGACTACACCTACGACGCTGCCGGCAACCTGCTGAGCCACGCCACGCCGGGCGGCACCACCGCGTACGTCTACAACGACGCCGGCCGCATGCGCGAGGCACGCAGCGCGGGTGAGGTGAACGCGTATGTCTACAACGCCGATGGGCTGCGCGTGCGCAGCACACGCACCCAGGGCGCTGACAGCGAGACGACGTGGATCCTGCAGGACCCGAGCTTCGAATACGCGCAGTCACTGGAGCACTGGCGCAGCCAGAACGCCGGCCCGCGCAGCGTCAGCGCCGTCTTCAGCTTCGGCGACGAACTGCTGAGCCAGACTCGCTTCGATGCCAATGGCGCACCCAGCACGGTCTGGCTGCAGACCGACGGCTTCGGCTCCACCCGCGCGGCGACAGACGCCAGCGGCAGCGTGATCGACCAGATCGACTACGACGCCTTCGGCAACGAGATCGCCCGCAGCGGCAGCACCGCGATCGAGCACCTGTACCGCGGCGAAGCGTTTGATCCGAACGTGGGCTTCTACTACCTGCGGGCTCGGTGGATGGATCCGAGTGTGGGGCGGTTCCTGACCCAGGATCCCTTCGAAGGCTTGCTATGCATGCCTATGAGTCTTCACGATTACGTCTACGCACATAACGATCCGGTGCAACATGCGGATCCGTCAGGCTTGTTCATCGGGCTTGTCGGGATGACTCAGGCTGACTTCACCACCATGTACAACCGCGTGCAGGACGGACGACGTGCGTACAAAACGTTTGACCACATCCGGTCGACGTTGTGTAAAGGGCCCAGCACCATCGCAACTCGTTTGAATGGGCACCATGCCTTGCCAAAGTTTGCAGGCGGCGCGCCGGGACAGGTTCTGGCCGATATTCCGGAAGACGTGCACCATGCACTTCACCAGTTGCTCCACTACGCGTCGATTATCAATGGCTTCACGCCACCCAGCAGCAAAGCTTACGCTGGTCTGTTCATTGCGGATCGAACGCATCGAGCGGACTTCCTTAAGGTCCTCAGAAACGTGACTCGGTTCGTCGACACGGCCTGCGCAGGAAAGCCAGGAATTCCGATTACCCCCAAGATTCGCCAAGCGATCCGGCAGTTTGGATGGTCGTTCTAGATGACCGTGCCGGAGTGGTTGATTGAAGACGCGCGCCAGTTTCGGTGCCTCAAGTACGTCGCTAGCTCGAAGACTGCGCTCACAACGCCCTTCGGTTCGTTGAGGGCACGAATCGTCGCGAGTGGCGAGTTGCTCATGTTCGTGAGTTCAGGGGTGGAGAGCGAACTGGCCACGCTCGGCATTGCGAGGTTGTTGGGCGTGCGCGCCGCTGTCTGGCGGGCAGAGGTGAAGAGCGAAGAAGATCTCGATCGACTGTCCAAGAACATGCGACGGCTGCCCTGCAGCGCATTTGCTATGGCGATGCCAGCCGGGGAACTGTGTGAGCTAGTGCGTGAGTTCTCCAGCGCGGCAGCCATCACCAATCCGAGCGCTGGATTCGGGAGTAGGGCCCAGAGCTTCGCTGCGCACATCGCGAAGCAGCCGAACGAGCCAGTCCTGCTTACGTTCGATTCGCGAGATGACGGGGCGCGCGTCTACTACAGCAATGCCGCTGTTGAAGTAGTGATTCAATCTCTCGAGGGGCTCACTGACTATCGATAGAGCGAACCAGCTCCGCATGTCAATTGTGGGGGCGATCGGGCGTGACCTGTCCCTGACCTGCCCCCACCCAGCCGTACCAGCCGAAGCTAGGTAGAGTCCGTCACCCTGAGCGGACGGACATGCGCAAGCACCGTTCGGATTTTGTAGGGGAGGGACCATGAGCAAGCGAGGCGATCGAGGCAATGCCTACTTCATCTGCTGGGAGCACAAGGCGGGCGGCCTGCGCGCTTGGCTGCGCGACCGTCCTTCGTTGTCCGTCGAGGCAGAGGATCGCGAAGAGGCCGAGGAGGAGCTCGGCATGCAGGTCATGGAGTGGAATGGCGATGGCGAGGCCTGCTTCGAATGGGAGATCCACGACAATGCGCTGATAAACGAGTACCGAAGCCTGTCGTACAACGACAGCGTGGAGGTGTTGAATCCGCGCGAGGAGCTCTTTGCACAGGGGGTGTGCGGACGCTGTGGCAGCGGTATCGGCTCTCGCAACGAAGTGGCCGCGGTGCTGGCGCGCAGCCCGATGTCCGACATCTTTTGTCTAGAACGCCCGTTTCCCAAAGACATCTACCCCACCCGCACCTGCGTCTCCGAGCGCTTTCTGGAGCTGTTGAGCGCTGACGAGGTCGCAAGGTTGGAGCCTCGTGCGGTGGTGGCACCACCACGGGTGCGCATGCGCTACTACGAGATCTGCGGAAAGCCCGTAGCGCAGGCGCGTGCTCTGGTCGGCTGCCCCTTTCTCAACCAGGTGCACCAGTCCTGGCAGTGCACAGCATGTGGGCAGCACGCCTTCATGCAGGCCACTCCTCACAAGTCCGGCACGATCATTCTGTCCGAACAGGATCTTGGCTCTCAGTCGGGCGAAATGTTCCTCTATTGCAAGGGCGGCACGCGCGGCCCCGCCCCGGTGTTTTCCCTGACGCGCTGGAAAGCACTGCAGCAGGCTGCAGGCAAGCGGCTGAAGGGCCTGCTCAGTGGGCCGGCACTGGTGGTGCCCGAGGCGCTCTGCATGAAGGAACTGGACCTGCCGGACTACGTGGTTTAGACCTGCAAGGCAGCCACCAGCCCTTGCGTGAGCTCAGGCTGAGCAGCCACCTGCGCCTGATCGCGAAGCGCCGCAATCGTCGGGTTCCGAAGCCCTCGCCGAGCGCTTCCGGACGCTGGACTCTTCGCGCGACTGACCGCAGCTCCAGCGGCTGCAGCCATCCTCCTTGGCTTGCTACCGCCCCAACTCCAGCGACCCCAGCAGCACCCCCGCCTGCGTCCGGTTGCGCACGCCGAGACGCTCGAAGATCGCGCTGACGTGGGCTTTGACGGTGCGCTCCTGAATGCCGAGCGTGTCGGCGATCTGCTTGTTGAGTCGGCCCTGGGCCAGCAACTGCAGCACGCGGATCTGCTGCGGGGTCAGCCGCGCCAGACGGCTGGAAATGTCGCGGTCTTCGTCGCGCGCGGGCTGGGCTTCGACGGCGGATTTCAGCGCGGGCGGCAGCCAGGTCTCACCGGACAGCACGGCATCGAGTGCCGCGCGGATGCCTTGGAGGTCGAGGCTCTTCGGCACATAGCCGGCGGCGCCGTAGGCCAGGGCGCGGCGCACGATGTCGGGGTCGTCCTGCGCGGACACCATCAGCACCACCACGCCGGGGAACTCGCCGCGCAGTGCGGCCAGGCCCATCAGGCCCTGGCTGCCGGGCATGTTGAGGTCGAGCAGTAGCAGGTCGATTTCGGGATGCGCCAGCAACTGCGCGCGCGCGGCATCCAGGCTGTCGGCTTCCAGCACCAGGTGCGAACCGTCCAGTCCGCGCACGGCCTGGGCCAGCGCAGTGCGGAACAGCGGGTGGTCGTCGGCGATCAGCAGGGTGCTCATGCCCGCGATGGTAGCCATCGCCGCGGCGAGCGTCGGTAGGGCAAAGGTCCAGTGCCGGCCGCGGCGATTCGCCCCAGTACGGTGAACCAGCCGCGCGGCTGCACCAGATCGGGGCGTTTTGCTGCTGCGCCCATCCGGTCATAAGCAGCAAATTCAGAAGGTTGCCGGATTTCATGGTGCATCGCACGAGCTGGCACGCCCTGTGCTGACGCCCTCATCGGGGATTCACACACAAGGGGAGCGCCCATGCGCAGGCAGCATCAGGAGATCCGCCGATGAAGCTGATCACCGCCATCATCCGTCCATTCAAGCTCGACGAAGTGCGCGAAGCGCTGTCGCAGGCCGGCGTGTCCGGCATCACCATCACCGAGGTCAAGGGCTTCGGCCGGCAGAAGGGACACACCGAGCTGTATCGCGGCGCCGAATACGTCGTCGACTTCCTGCCCAAGGTGAAGATCGAAACCGCCGTGGCCGAGGACCGCGTCGAGGTGGTCATCGAGGCGATCAGCCAGGCCGCCCGCACCGGCAAGACCGGCGACGGCAAGATCTTCGTCACCCCCATCGAACAGGTGGTCCGCATTCGCACCGGTGAAACCGGTTCGGACGCGGTCTGAACAGCGCGCACAGGAGAAACGCATGACTACGAGCTACCTGTCCGCCCGCCTGCGCCGCGCGCTGTCGCCATTGCTGCTGGCCGCGCTGCTGTCATTCACCCACTTCGCCATCGCCCAGGACGCTGCACCCGTTGCCGAGCCCGCACCGGCAGCGGAACAGGCCGCACCCGCGGAAGTCCCGCCTGCGCCCGTTGCAGAGGCGGTGGCGACCGAGCCCGCGCTGGCTGAAGCTGCCGAGGAAGCTGCCCCCGAGCCCACCGTCGACAAGGGCGATGTCACCTGGATGCTGGTCGCCACCCTGCTGGTGGTGATGATGGCCGTGCCCGGGTTGGCCCTGTTCTACGGCGGCCTGGTGCGCTCCAAGAACATGCTGTCGGTGCTGATGCAGGTCACCACGGTGTTCTCGCTGATCCTGGTGCTGTGGGCGGTGTACGGCTACAGCCTCGCCTTCGTCGGCGGCAACGCCTGGATCGGCAGCCTCGACGCGCTGTTCCTGAAGGGCATCACCACCGAGTCGCTGGCGGCCACGTTCACCGATGGGGTGATGATCCCCGAGCTGATCTTCGTCGCCTTCCAGTCGACCTTTGCCGGTCTTACCTGCGCGCTGATCGTCGGTGCGTTCGCCGAGCGCATGAAGTTCCTGTCGGTGCTGGTGTTCGCGGTGCTGTGGTTCTCGTTCTGCTACCTGCCGATCGCGCACATGGTCTGGGCCGGCGGTGGCTACCTGTTCGAGAAGGGCGCCCTCGATTTCGCCGGCGGCACCGTGGTGCACATCAATGCCGGTGTGGCCGGACTGGTCGCGGCCTACATGGTCGGCAAGCGCCTGGGCTACGGGCGTGAGCATCTGACCCCGCACAACCTGGTGCTGACCATGGTCGGTGCCTCCCTGCTGTGGGTCGGCTGGTTCGGCTTCAACGCCGGCTCCAACCTCGAAGCCAACGGCGGCACCGCGCTGGCCTTCATCAACACCCTCATGGCCACCGCCGCAGCCGTGGTCGCGTGGTCGGCGGCCGAGGGCATCCTGCGCGGCAAGGCCTCGATGCTCGGTGGTGCCTCGGGTGCGGTGGCGGGCTTGGTCGCCATCACTCCGGCCTGCGGCAGCGTCGGCGTGATGGGGGCGATCGCCATCGGCCTGATCTCCGGCGTGGTCTGCTTCTGGGGCGTCACTGGACTCAAGCGTCTGTTGAACGTGGACGACACCGCGGACGTGTTCGGCGTCCACGGCGTCGGCGGCATCGTCGGTGCGCTGCTGACCGGCGTGTTCGCAGCGCCCAGCCTGGGCGGTGGCGGCGCGGACGACTTCTCGATTGCCTCTCAAGTGCTGATCCAGGCCGAGGCCGTGATCATCACCATCGTCTGGTCGGGCGTCGTCACCTTCGTCGCGCTGAGCCTGATCCGCGTGGTGCTGGGTCTGCGCGTCAGCGATGACGAACAGCGTGAAGGCCTGGATCTCAGCGCCCACGGCGAGTCGGCCTACAACTGAGTCAAGGCGCTGCGCTGGCCGGTCGGGGGATTGGGCCAGCGCAGCGCTCAAGGGGAGGAAGCGGAGCGGGCAGGGATGCCCATGACCACGGGAAGCCGGCACTGGGCGCCGCGCTGTCCCACCCAGCACGACTGTCGTTCGCGGGGGCTGCGACAGTCTGGCCAGAGGGCGAAGCCGGGGAACCGGCTTCGCCCTCACTTTTTGGGGCCGGGATTCGGGATTCGGGATTGGGGATTCGGGAGAGCCGGAGCGGCTCGCCGCGTGTGCTCAGGTCTCACGGAGCGCTTGGCCGATCCTCGCGCCACTGCTGTACCAAAGTACGATGGCCGGACGCGCGCTGCGCAACGAGCATCCGGGCATGTCTACGATTCGTTTCTCTGCCGGCATCGCCTGCTTTCTGCTCGCTGCGTGCGCCACTGTTCAAGCGCCGAACGAGGCTGTGCCCATGCGTCAATCCGACGTCCGCGAAAGCGTGCATCGTGCGCCTGACGATCTGCTCAGCGCGGGTCTCGGACTCGCGGGTCTGCAGCAGGTCAAGCCGCCTGCGCTGGCCGATGCGAGCGCGCCCACTTCCGCAGAACTGCGCCGCCGGGCGATCTGGGCCAACTGGCGCGGCATCGCCGATCTCGCGCCCGGCGGTGGCTTCGGCGAGGTCTATGGCGCTGTGCCGAGCGTGCCGGGGCGCGAGTTCCACGCCCTGGCCTGGCTGCCCGAAGCGCGGCATCCGCATCGGGTGCTGCTGCAGCTGCCGGATGCTTTCGATGCCCGCGCGCGCTGCCTGGTCGTCACCGCCTCCTCGGGCTCGCGCGGCATCTACGGCGCGATCTCGCTGGCGGGCGGCTGGGGCCTGCCGCGCGGCTGTGCGGTGGCCTACACCGACAAGGGCGCGGGTTCGGGTTTCTTCGATCTGGTGAGCGGGCAGGGCGCGGGGCTGTCGGGACTCGCCGAGGGTGAGCCGGAATTCGCGTTGGAAGCCAGCGGTGAGCCCCTGCTGGCGGTCAAGCATGCGCACAGCGGTGACCATCCCGAGGCCGACTGGGGCCGCCACCTGCGCCAGGCTGCCGAGTTCGGCTTGCAGCAGCTGAGTCGCGCGCTACCGGCGCAGGCGCCCTTCACCTTCGAGAACACGCGGGTCATCGCGGTCGGCGTGTCCAACGGCGGTGCGGCCGTGCTGCGCGCCGCGGCGGACGCCGAGGCCTGGTTGGATGCCGCGGTGGCGATCGCGCCGAACGTGCACGTCGCGAACCACGGCCGACCCGCCTTCGACTACGGCACCGAGGCCGGACTGCTGATGCCCTGCGCCCTGCTGGATGCGCGCTTCGATGCCATGCCATTCGCACGCACGCCGCAGGGCGCAGCGCCCGATTGGCGACGCGCCTGCGCGCTCGCGCACGAGGCCGGCCTGTTGGCCGCGACCACGTTTGATGCGCAGGTCGCCGAAGCCCTGCAGCGTCTTCATGAGGGTGGCTGGACCGACGCGGCGATCGCTGCGGGCGCGCTCAGCGTCAGTTTCGAAATGTGGCGTGCAGTCGGTGCCACCTATGCCTCGGCCTACCTGCGCCGCGGGCCGGCCGACATGCCCTGCGGATTCCGCGTCGCCGCGCTTGATGCGCAGGGGCAGCCGCGCGCTACGACGCCAGCTGAGCGCGTGCTGATCTGGAGCGATGGTTCGGGCATTCCGCCGACGGCTGGCGTGCAGCTGCTGTCGCCGCCGGAGCCCGACGTGCCGCCTGCACTGGCCGGCCTGCGCTGCCTCGCTGATCTTTGGGACGGCGACAGCGCAGACGCGCGCAGCCTGCGCGCAGCGGTGTCGCAGACGCAGGCAGGCCCGCCGCGCGCCGGCCTGCCGCTGACCGTGCTGCATGGGCTTGATGATGGCCTGATTCCCGAAGCCTTCAGCAGTGCGGCCTACGTCGCCCAGGCCGAGCACGCAGGACGCGCGCTGCGCTACTGGCAGCTTCCGCATGTGCAGCACTTCGACGGCTTCCTTGGTGCGCCGCCGCTGGCTGCACGCTACCTGCCGCTGATGCCGTATGCGTATCGCGCGCTGGACCAGGCCTGGGCCGATCTTGAGGCCGGTCGCGGGCCGCGCAGCGAGCGCGTGCGCGTGGCGGCCGAGCCGCGCGGCATCGAAGGCGCGGGCGCGGCGCCGCTGCGGGCTGAGCATCTGGCGCTGCCGTCGGATTGAGTTGCCGCGGCGGTTCGAGCTTGCCGCGCGGCTCTGCCCTTGCCCGCGCTCGCCGTTCGCACAGGCAATCGAGGTCACGTTCGCGATCGGCAGTGTGCGAGGTGTTTCAAACGCTTGGTGTGCAGATCAGTGTGGTCACAGCCTGCGACGGGTGTGGGCGACCGCGGGGTCGAGCTCATGGTGGGCCAGGGCCCACCCTATGCGGCGTTCGGCCGTGAGGCGGTGTTGGAGATCCAATGGCGGCTTCGCGTCCTGCGCCGACGTCGGGTTTCGCGGGGGACGATACCAAGCGCTTCCGATCGCATAGGGTGGGCCCTGGCCCACCATGGCCTTCGTACCGCCCCGGTGCCGGGATGCGAGCCCTTGCGACGGCGCCAAGCGCCCGCCACGCCGTCGGCCGCGACATACCCCTGTGCTAGCATCCCGGCGCATTGACGCAGGGCCCGCCGCGCTTGTTTCGCGGGCTCTGCGAACCGCGGTTTCCCTTGCGCCACGAGGCTTGCGATGAGCGCCAACACGCCTGATTTTTCCGCCTTCGATCCTGCCCGCATGGCCGAGCAGGTGATGGGCTTCTGGAACTCGATGGCGAGGCCGCAGCCGGCGCCGCCGCCGTCGCCCTTCGCCGCCTTCCAGCAGATGTTCGGCGCACAGCCGCAGCCGATGCCCGGCGCCGACCTGTTCGCCCAGGCCCAGCAGATGTACGGCCAGCTGCAGCAGGCCCTGCTGCCTGCGCTGGAGGCGCCGAACTTCGACGTCGACAGCCTGATGCAGCTGTGGCGCAAGACCTTCGGCGATGCGCCGGCGATCCCGCCCGCTCTGATGGTGCCGAGCTTCCTCGCGCCGATGGCTGGCGGCGGCTCGCCGGGCTTCGCCGCCGAGATGCGCGGCGCGCTGGGGTCGGCACCGCTGGGCCTGATGCGCGAGCACCAGCAGCGCTGGCAGGCCTTCGCGCAGGCGCAGATCGATCTGCAGTCGGTGATGGAGCGTTACAACACCCTGATGCAGAAAGTGCAGCGCGAAGGCATGGCCCGCTTCGAGGCCAAATTGCGCGCGCACAGCGAACCCGGCAAGCAGCTCGCTTCGGCGCGCGCGCTGTTCGATCTGTGGATCGACGCCAGCGAGGAAGCCTTCGCCCAGATCGCGCTCGGCCCCGAGTACCGCCACGTCTACGGCGAATTGGTCAACGCGCAGATGCGCGTCCGCCAGTGCGGCATGGCGATCGTCGAGGAGCAGCTGAAGGCCCTGGGCCTTCCCTCGCGTACCGAACTCGACTCCAACCACAAGCGCACGCACGAGCTGAGCCGCGAAGTGCGCGCGCTGAAACAGCGCATCGCTGAGCTGGAGCTGGCCGGGCAGGGCGCCTCGAGTGAGGCGCGGCGCAGGCCCGAGTCGGCCCCGCGCCCGACCGAACCCGGGTTCCGCGCCGAGACGTCCAGCGCCGAGACCCAGCCCAAGCCCCAGAGCGAGCGCACCAGCGCCAAGCCCAAGCCGCGCGCCAAGGCCGCGAAGCCCGCCGCCAAGGCCGCTGCCAAACGCGCGGTCAAAGCCAGCGCCAGCCGCAAGAAGGCCCTGCCGCCGCTGGCGGCGGTCACGCCGAAAGCCCCCGCCCGTGCACGCAAGGGACGCTGATCCATGCAGCCGATGAACTTTCCCTCGATGACCGGCCCGCTGGGCTTCACCCCCGCCAAGCTGATGCAGGATCTGCTCGACGCCCAGCGCAAGCTGCGCGAGGGCTTGGACAGCCTGCAGCGCGCCGGTGATGTCGACTACGGCGCGACGCGCAAGGAGCTGGTGTGGCAGGACGGGCGCGTCTGCCTGTACCGCTACCGCGGCGAGCGCGAGCCCACGGCCGCGGTGCCGATCCTCATCTGTTACGCCCTGGTCAACCGCCCCTACATGGTCGACCTGCAGCACGACCGCTCGCTGGTACGCCAGCTGCTGGCCCGCGGCGAGGACGTCTACATCATCGACTGGGGCTACCCGGACCGCAGCCACCGCTTCGAGACGCTGGACGATTACATCAACGGCTACCTGCACGCCTGCGTGCTTGAGGTCTGCCGGCGCCATCAGCTGGCCTCGATCAACCTGCTCGGCGTCTGCCAGGGCGGCGCGTTCTCGCTGTGCTACACCAGCCTGCACCCCGAGCGCGTGCGCAACCTGATCACCATGGTCACGCCGGTGGATTTCCACACGCCCGACAACATGCTGAGCAGCTGGACGCGCAGCATGGATGTCGACCTGTTCGTGGACACGCTCGGCAACGTGCCGGCCGACCTGATGAACCTCTGCTACCTCACGCTCAAGCCCTACCGCCTGTTCCTGCAGAAGTACGTCGGTTTCGTCGAGCAGATGGACGATCCGGTCGAGGTCGAGAACTTCGTGCGCATGGAGCGCTGGATCTTCGACTCGCCCGACCAGGTGGGCGAGGCCTTCCGCCAGTTCATCAAGGATTTCTACCAGGGCAACAAGCTGATGCGCGGCGATGTCTTCATCGGCGAGCAGCGCGTCGACCTGCGCAACGTGCGCTGCCCGGTGCTGAACATCTACGCCGAGCAGGACCACCTGGTGCCGCCGGACGCCTCGCGCGCACTCAAGGCCGTGGCCGGCACCCGCGACTACACCGAACTCAGCTTCCGCGGCGGCCACATAGGCATCTATGTCTCCGGCCGCGCCCAGCGCGAGGTGCCGGGCGCGATCGAGGAGTGGCTGCGCAAGCGCTGAGGCGCAGGGGAAGCTGGAATGATGGAGCAGGAGAAGGTCGTCGCCCGCGACGACCTGAAAGGCTGGATGTGGCTGCTGCTGGGTTTGCTGGCCGGGGCTGTGGCCAGCGCGATCGTGATGATGGTCGTGGTGTTCCCGCTGCAGCTCGCGGCGCAGCGGGATGCGCCGATCTGGACCGAGGCCGCCCCGGCCATGAAGCGCGGTCTGCAGACGCGCGCCTACCGTGACCAGAGCCCCTGTCCGAAGTCGACGCTGCAGATGCACGTGGGAACCTGGGAGGGTTCCGCCCAGCTTGAAGGCGGCGGGACTTCGCGCTGGCGCAATGTGCGGCGGGCGGACGGCCGCTTCGAGATCGCTTTCCTGGCCGAGGACGGAACGGTGCAGTCGGAGGAGCGCGGCTACTGGGCGATCACCGGCTGCATTTACGCCAGCCTGATCACCGAGGTCGACGGCGAGCCGGCGCTGTTCCAGGAGGTCTATCGCGTGCACGAGATCAGCGGCGACCACCTGGTCTACTCCAACTACCGCACCGGCAGTTCCTTCCAGCAGCGGCGGGTTTCCTCGACCGAGGAGTGAAGGACAAACGCGCGGCGCACGCCTCAGCGTTGGCTGCCCGCAGCGATTTCCAGGCCGGTGCCCGCCGCGGCGCTCGCGCCCGCGGAAGCAACCGTCCCCGCGTCTTCGCCCTGTCTCCTCCGGCTCGCACCTGTCGAGGTTGCGGCCGGAAGCCCGATCGCCCCCGACGCTGCCCGATGACCCTTGCCACCGGCCGAGCGCCTGCGCAGTATCGCGCCAGCCCACGCCCTGCCTCGCCCGAATGAACGACCTCCCGAGCCGGGCTCGCCGGCTGCTGTGCCGCCTGTGCGTGCTGCTGGTGCTGGCGGCGCCCCTGCTCGGCCCGCGTGGAGCCGTCGCAGCGCAGCGCTACGACCAGGAGGCGGGCCTGCCGAGCGCGCAGGTGCAGTCGCTGGCGATGGACGCGCGCGGCTTCCTGTGGGTCGGCACCCAGGATGGCGTGGTCCGCTTCGACAGCCATCGCTTCCTGCCCATCGATGTCGACGCCGGCTTCCGCACGCCCGATCCGCATGTGCGCCGCATGCTGGCCGTGCCCGGCGCGGTTTATCTCGCGACGCGCTCGCGTCTGCTGCGCTTCGATCTGGAAAGCGAGCGCCTGGATGAGCTGCGCTCCGGCGAGGAGGAGATCGTCGGTGTCTATGCGCTGAAAGCCGATGCCAACGGTTCGATCTACGCGGGCACCGAGGCCGGCCGGCTCTTCCGCTGGCGGGACGCCGACTGGCGGACGCCGCTGCAGCCGCTGCGCCTGCTCGATGCTGAAGGCCAGCCGTGGCGCGAGCCGCTGGCCATCAATGACCTGGCCGTCGGCGCGTCGACACTGTGGCTGGCCACCCTCGGCGGCATCCATGCCCTTGATCCGGAGAGTTTGCGCCTGCGCTTCCAGCCGCTCGACCTGCCGCAGGTGCAGGGCGGCCGCGCGCACGTGTCGGCGGTACACGAGGACGCCCAGGGCCGGCTGTTGGTCGGCTTCTGGAACGATGGCCTGGCGCGCTTCTCGCCCGCCACCGGGCGCACCGACTGGTTCCATCCCAGCCTCGGCAACAGCGGCGCGCTGCGGGCGACCAGCCTCTACAGCTTTCTCGAACGTGGCGACCGGCTCTACATCGGCAGCAACCGCGGGCTGGTCGTCCATCGCCGGGACTGCGACTGCCTGCGCGGGCTGAACCTGCCGGAATGGGAGGCCCGCGAAGGCAGCGGGGTGATCATCACCAGCCTTGCCGCGGAGTCCGGCGAGGACGGCCTCTGGGCTGGCGTCTGGGGCTCGGGCCTGGCCCGCTTTTCGCGCTTCGACGAAGCCATCGAGCGCCAGCAGCCGATCGACGGGCGCAGCGATGCGCTGGGCCATCCGATGGTGTCCTCGCTGCTGGTCGACCGGCGTCAGCGGCTGTGGATCGGCACCTATGGCTCCGGCGTGCACTGGGTGGACGCGGACCAGCGCCGTGCGGGCCTGCACTGGCCGCTGCAGCGCCTGCCCTTCGGCGAGCGGCGGGTGGAGTCGCGCTTCATCTGGCATCTGCGCGAGCTCGGGGATGCGATGCTGGTCGGCAGCGGCTACGGCCTGTTCCGCTGGAACGGTGCGCAGCTGCAGGACGTCGACGCCGCCCTGCAGAGCCTGCGCAGCAGCTTCGACCTTGGCGATGGCCGCCTGCTGATCGGCACGGGCTGGGGACTGTTCCTCGATGCGCGTGGCGGTCGCGGGCCCGTGCAGCGGGTTGCGCTGGAGGGCGTGGACGGCCGGCCGGTGTGGTCGATCCAGCGCTGGCGCGACGAGATCTGGGTGGGCACCGACCGCGGCCTGCTGCGTCTTGATGCGCAGCTGCAGCCGCGCGCGCGGGTGGCAGTGGGTGCTGACGAGAACAGCCTGCCGGGCGCGGTGGTGTGGGCGCAGAAGTTCGACGCCGCAGGGCGCCTGTGGCTGGCGACCTCGGGCGGGCTGGTCGTCGTGCCGGCCGAGGCCGGCGAGCCGCGCTTCCTGCGCCAGACGGCGCTGATCGAGGCCGGCATTCGCAGCGTCAACAGCATCGAGTTCGATGCCGCGGGCAGCCTGTGGGCGGGCTCGCCGCGCGGCTTGCTGCGCTACTGGCCGCAGACGGGCGCGCTCGATCTGCTCGAAGCCCGCGACGGCCTCTTGAGTTCGCAGCAGAACAATGGCGCCAGCGCCAATGATGGCGAGCGGCTCTACTTCGGCGGCATCGGCGGTTTCATCGCCTTCCGCCCCGAAGACATTCCGGCGCGCAGCGCGAACCTGCGGCCGAGCGTCGTGAAGTGGCGGCTGGGCCAGGGCGAGTGGCGGCCCGGCAATGGCGAGATCGCGCTGGCGCACGGCCATGCGCCGCTGCAGGTCGAGTTCAGCGCCTTCCACTATGACCACCCCGAGCGCGTGCGCTACGCCTATCGCTGGCATCCCGCGGAAACCGAGTTCACGCCGCTGGGCGACGCCCACAGCGCGGTGTTCAGCCGCCTGCCCGCCGGTCGCCATCGACTTGAGCTGCGCGCCCAGCTGGAAGGCGTGGCGCCCGCCGCGGCCGAGGGCGTGGTGCTGCAGGTGGCGGTCGCCCAAGCCTGGCACCAGAGCCTGTGGGCGCGACTGCTGATGGGCTCGGCCCTGGTGCTGGCCTGGATCGGCTTCCACCGTCTGCGCCTGCGCCAGGCCAGGCGCTATGCGCAGGGCCTGGAGCGCGAGGTCGGCGAGCGCACCCGCGAGCTGCGCGTCGCCAAGGAGGCCCTCGAACAGGCCAATGCGCGCCTGCGCCGGCAGGTGGCGATGGATCCACTGACCGGGCTGGCCAACCGACGTGCGCTGTTCGATGCGGTCGAGGCCCGGCAGGATCGCGCCCGCGCTGCCGGCGTGCTGCTGATCGATCTCGATCACTTCAAGCGCATCAATGACCGTCATGGGCATGACGTCGGCGACGCCGTGCTGGTCGACTTCGCCGGCGTGCTGCAGCGTGAGGTGCACCGCGACTGCCTGTGTGCGCGCTACGGCGGCGAGGAGTTCCTGGTGCTGCTCGACGAGGCCACGCCTGCCGCGCTTGCTGCATTGGCCGAGCGTCTGCTGACGGATGTGCGCGCACGCAGCCTGCGGCTGGAGGGTCATCCGCCGGTGCACTACACCATCAGCATCGGCGTGGCCTTGGCCGCGCCTGATGAGCCGGTGGTGGCGGCGATCCAGCGCGCCGACCGCGCGCTGTACCAGGCCAAGCACGAGGGCCGCGACCGCTGGGTGCTGGCGCCCGAGGCGGCGAATCTGGGCCGCTGATCCGCGCGTCAGCGCGGCCCTTGCCGCGCGCGGGTCGTGTCGGATGTCAGTTGGACAGCAGCGCCGCGCGGGTCTCTTCGACGAAGGCGCGCACCTCGGGAAAGAAGGCCTCGAAGCCGGCCTCGGCCTCGGCTTCGTGCTGGCGCAGGGTCGGCAGGCAGGCGACCAGGCCCTCGCCGCCGCGCGAGAGCCGGCGCGCGATCCGCGTCACCGCGCGGTCGACGGTGTCGCGGTGGCGGTAGCTGCCCAGCCAGTCGCCAGAGGCCATCAGCGGGGCGATCGCGGCGAGCCGCGGCGGCAGCTCGGCCGCGGCCTCCGCGAGCACGCGGTACGCGCGCTGGCTGAAGTCATGCAGCGGCGGGTCCGCATGGCGCGGCCAATCGCGCGCCAGCAGGTGGTCGAAGTACACGTCGATCAGGATCCCCGCATAGCGGCGCTGGCCCTCCGGGAACGTCGCCTTCAGGGCGAGCACCTGCGGATGCCGATCGGTGAATCCATCGATGCGGCGATGGATCAGGATCTCGCGCCGCACGATCGCGGGCCAGGCTTCGAACGCGCTGCCGGCCACGAAGTCACCGAGCAGGGCGCCGAGCAGACCTTCGTCGCTGTGCTCGGCCAGCAGCAGGTGGGCGAGGTAGTTCATGGGCGGCAGTATCGGCCGACGCGCGCCCCGGACGCAGTCATGCCGAGCACGGAATGGGCTGCGCCTTCATGTTCGCGCAGGGCAACGCTGAAGAGTTCAGCGTTGTCGCGCGCCATGGAGGGCGCGCCCGTGGATCCAGCGCGTAAGCGCTTGATCCAGCGCGACCGAGCGCAGCGAAGGCGTCGCCGCGTAGCGGCCGAACGAGTCCGGACCTGCGCCGGACTCGCGATCCTTGATCAAGGCCAGGATGGACTTGATCAGTGTTGCCCTGGACAGATTCACTAGAATCCGGCCCATTCGAGACGAGCGGAGCACCCTTCGATGCGCACGCACAGCCTGCTGATGGCGACGACCCTGGCCCTGCTGCCGGGCCTCTCGATGGCGACCGATGGGCAGGAGGCCTGGCGCCTGATGCCGGCTGAGGCGCGTCGCGCGCCGACCGAGCTGCCGGCACGGAGCGCGTACGCGGTGGCCACCGCTCCGGCGGTCCTGGCCGCTGCACCCGCCACCCTGCGCCTGCCGTTTCCGCAGGGTGAGCGCGAGGCGCTGACGCTGGAGATCGAGCGGCATGCCGAGGACCGCTACACCTGGCGCGGCAGCCTCGACGACGCCGGCGACTATCCGGCCGTGCTCAGCGTCGCCGGCGACGCGGTGGCCGGCTTTATCAGCGCGCCCGAGGGCATCTGGGAGCTGGTGCCTTCGACCGTCGCCGGCGAATCCTGGCTGATCGAACTCGATGGCGATCGTCTGCCGCCGTGCCGCGGTCCGGTCGATCCCGGCCCTGATGGCCCCGCGCATCCGTCCGCCGGCGCGGTGTCCGCGCTCAGCGACAGCGGCGACCAGGTGGACGTGCTGCTGATGTACTCGCCGGCCGCGCGCGACGCCGCCGGCGGCGTCAGCCAGATCAGCGCGCAGGCGCAGGCGGCGGTCGATTCGGCCAATACCGTGTTCGCCAACAGCGGCATGCGCATGCGCTTCCGCGTGGTCGGCATCGAGCTGCTGGAGGGCTGGGTCGAGGGCACGTCCTCGGCCAGCACCGAGCTCGGCCTGTTCCGCTCGAATGCAAGCCAGCAGGCGCGCCGCAACGCACTCGCCGCCGACATGGTCAGCCTGCTGGTCGCCAACCTGCCCGGCGCCTGCGGCATCGGCTACGTGATGCGCAGCCCGGGTGCAGGCTTTGCCAGCAGTGCAGTGCAGATTACCGATCGCGACTGCGCGGTCGGCAATCTGAGCTGGGTCCACGAGCACGGCCACAACATGGGCTTCGAGCACGATCCTGCCAACGGCACCTCGCCGACCAGCGCGTCCTACCCGTGGTCCTTCGGCCACTATGTCGAAGGCCAGGGCGCTCAGTCCTTCCGCACGGTCATGGCCTATCAGTGCCCGGCTGGCGGCTGCACGCGGCGGCCCTACTTCTCCAGCCCGCGGGTCAGCTTCAACGGCTTCCCGACCGGCGTGGTCGACCAGCGCGACAACGCGCGCAGCGGCGATCTGGTGGCCGACATCGTTGCCAACTTCCGGGTGGCGCAGACCTGGCAGGGCTTCGCCAACGGCTTCGAGGCCTCGCCCTGATCGGCCTTCGGATCCTGTGCAGCGGGTGGCGACTGCCGGCCTGTTGCCTCGCCCTGTGCATCGCCGCCCTGGTCGGCTGCGCCAGCGCCCCCGAGCGCCGGCACCCGCAGCGCAGCGCCGATGAGGTCCGCGCCCAGCTGGTCGATCTGCTTCCCCCGCGTCTGGAGCAGCGCGAAGGCTGGGCGCGGGACATCGAGGCGGCGTTCCGCCACCTTGACCTGCTGCAGAGCACCGACAACCTGTGCGCGGCGCTGGCGGTGATCGAGCAGGAAACCGGCTACCGCGCCAACCCGACGGTGCCCAACCTGCCGCGGATCGCCCGCGCCGAGATCGAGCGGCGGGCGGCGCGGCTGAAGATTCCGAAGGTAGCGCTCTCGGCAGTGCTGCGCCTGCCCTCGGGGGATGGCCGCAGCTTCGAGCAGCGGCTGCAGGCCCTGCGCACCGAGAAGGACATGAGCGATCTGTACGCCGAGCTGATCGCCCGCGTGCCGCTGGGTGAGACCCTGTTTGACGCAGCCAACCCGGTGCGTACCGGCGGCTCCATGCAGGTGTCGATCGCCTTCGCCGAAGCCCACGCGAAGCAGCACCCCTATCCCTATGCGGGTGCGCGGTCGATCCGCGACGAGGTGTTCAGCCGGCGCGGCGGCGTCTATTTCGGCATCGCCCACCTGCTGCAGTACCCCAGCAGCTACGAGCGCCATCTCTTCCGCTACGCCGACTTCAACGCGGGCTGGTACGCCAGTCGCAATGCAGCCCTCCAGCAGGCGCTGAGCGCGCTCAGCGGGGTCCGGCTGGCGCTGGACGGCGACCTGATCCTGCCGGATCCGGGGCTGTTCGAACGCAGTCGCAGCGAGACCGAGCGGGTGGCGCTGTCGCTGTCGACGGTTCTGGGCCTGAGCGAGGCGCGGATCGCGCGCGACCTGCGCCGCGCGGATCGGTTTGACTTCGAGCAGACCGATACCTGGCGTCGCGTGTTCGAGCGCGCCGATGCGCAGGCCGGCGCGCCGCTGCCGCGTGCACGCGTGCCGCAGATCCGGCTCAGCAGCCCCAAGATCACGCGCAACCTGACGACCGAGTGGTTCGCCGAACGGGTCGAATCGCGCTACCGGCAGTGCATCAACCGGGCCTATCGCGGCGCCGGCTGAGCGTGGCGCCGCTCAGAAGCTGATGAACAGCCCGCCGTTGACCGGAACCAGCGCGCCGGTGATGTAGCCCGAGCCTTCGGCGGCGAGGAAGTCGACCACGCGGGCGATCTCGCCGGGCTGGGCAATGCGGCCCACCGGGATCTGTTCGAGGATCTTCTCGCGGATCGGCGCTGGGATCGTCTGCACCATCGGCGTGTCGCAGTAGCCGGGGGCGACCGAGTTGACGGTGATGCCCTTGGCCGCGACTTCGCGCGCCAGCGCCATGGTGAAGCCATGCACGCCCGCCTTGGCGGCGGCGTAGTTGGTCTGGCCGAACTGGCCGGTCTGGCCGTTGATCGAGCTGATGTTGACGATGCGGCCGTAGCCCAGCGCGATCATCGGCTCGATGGCGGGCTTGCAGAGGTTGAACAGGCCGTCCAGGTTGACGCCCAGCACCGCGTCCCACTGGTGTTTGCCGAGCTTGCGCAGGGTGGCGTCGCGGGTGATGCCAGCGCTGTTGGCGAGCACGTCCAGACGACCGTGGCGCGACACGATATCGGCCACCGCCTGCTGGCAGGCCTCGAAGTCGGCGACGTCCAGCGCGATCGCCTCCAGCGAGGCCAGTCCCGGGCGGGCGCGCAGCTCGGCCAGACGCGCCTCGGGCAGATGGATGTCGGCCGCGATCACGTGGTGGCCGCTGGCCGCCAGCGCTTCGCAGATCGCCGCGCCGATGCCGCCGGAACCGCCGGTGACGAGGGCGACGCGCTGGAATATTGAGTTCGTCATGCGATGGCGATCGGGCACAGTGGCAGGTGCCGGCGGTGCTGCGCCGGCAGCAGCGTTTCAGGAGGCAGTCGGTTCGACCGCGAGGGCAGAACTCAGCGGTTGCGCGTGCGGCCGGTTGGCGGCTCGGCTGCCGCCGGCGCTTCGGATTCGCCGGTCTTCTCGGTCGGTTTGCCGGCACCGGGGTTGAAGCCGCCGGGCCGCATCACGCCTTCCTGGAAGCTCTTCCACAGGTCGAGGTTGCGTTCGGTCAGCTGGTTCAACATCGAGAACGGCGTCTTGCCCAGCAGGCTGTTGAGCTGATTGCGGAACTGGTGCTGCTGGTCGAGAAACAGCTGCATGCTGCGCTCGAGGTAGCTGCCCATGAAGCCCTGCAGGCTGTCGCCGTAGAAGCGGATCACCTGGCTCAGCAGCTGCGTGCTGAACATCGGATTGCCCTTCTCCTCGTGCTCGGAAATGATCTGCAGCAGCACGGAGCGCGACAGGTCCTCGCCGCTCTTGGCATCGCGGACTTCCACCTCTTCGCCGTCGACGATCAGCTGCCGGACGTCCTCCAGGGTGATGTAGCTGGAGATCTCGGTGTCATAGAGGCGACGGTTCGGATACTTCTTGATGACCCGGGGCTTGGGCATGGGCGTCGATGCTCTCGGTGTGGCGACCACTGGATGCGACAGCCTGGAACGGCATATCGCCGTGCGGAAGCGGTGGAAGATGGCACAGGCCCGTCCTGGGCATCCCGGGGCGATGGTCACGGTATGAAGCAACGTCTGCAGTGCATGCGTTGCCCGCGGCGACCGGTTCCCGACGCGTCGTGCGCTTCGGCGGGCAGCGTCAGCGCCGCCCGCCGATAGTTTCACATGTTACCAGCCCATGTGGTGGCCGCCGTTGATGTCGAGGTTGGAGCCGGTGATCCACGCGGCTTCCTCGGAGACCAGGAAGGCCACGGCATAGGCGATCTCCTCGGGCTTGCCCAGGCGCCCGGTCGGGATGTCGGCGACGATCTTGGCGCGCACTTCCTCGGGCACGGCCATCACCATGTCGGTGGCGACATAGCCCGGCGAGACCGTGTTCACGGTGATCCCGAGCTTGGCGTTCTCGCGCGCCAGCGAGATGGTGAAGCCGTGCATGCCCGCCTTGGCGGCGGCGTAGTTGGCCTGGCCGTACTGGCCCTTCAGGCCGTTGATCGAGCTGATCTGCACAATGCGGCCCCACTTGCGATCGCGCATGCCGTCGATTACCGGACGGGTCATGTTGAAGCACGAATTGAGATTGGTGTTGATGACGTCGTGCCACTGCTCGGCGCTCATCCGGTGGAAGGTGCCGTCGCGGGTGATGCCGGCATTGTTGACCAGCACCTCGATCGGCCCCAGCGCGTCGGCCACGGCACGGGCGATGGCGGCGCCGCCCTCGGGGCTGCCGATGTCGCCGGGCACGATGGTGATGTCGAAGCCCTCGGCCCTCAGCGCGGCCTGCCACTCGCGGGCCTTGGCCTCGTTGCGGTAATTGGTGGCCACCTTGTGGCCGGCCTGCGCCAGCCGCTTGCAGATTGCCGTGCCAATGCCGCCCGTACCGCCCGTCACCAGCGCAACGCGTGCTGTCATGCTCCCTCTCCCGTTTTCAGCCGGCTTGTCGTCAGGCAGTCGCCCAGGCCGGATCCGGGCGACAGCCCCCGAGTTTATACAGGGCTTTCGACCGTGGTTTGACGATCGGCAAACTGTGGTTCGGAAGTCACACAGCTGAATTCGAATTCAGCGGCCGCGCGCGTCAGCAGGGTGGCGACACTGCCGGCATCGGCGAGCACCGCGGGTGGCTGGCCGAGCGCTGTCCAGCACCAGCGCAGCGCCGGCAGCGGATCGCGCGGATCGATCGGCAATGCCGACAGCGACTTCGACAGCTTGCGGCCCTCGCTGTCGACCACCAGCGGCAGATGCGCGTATACCGGCGTGGCAAGGCCCAGCGCGCGCTGCAGCAGGATCTGCCGCGGCGTCGAATCCAGCAGGTCGGCACCACGCACCACGTCGGTGACGCCCTGTTCGGCGTCATCGACCACGACGGCGAGCTGATAGGCCCAGCAGCCGTCCGCGCGCTTCAACACGAAGTCGCCGACTTCGGCATCCACCGACTGCTCGATCGGACCATGAACGCGGTCGATGAACCTCACCCGGGCCGCTGCATCACCCGGCACCCGCAGGCGTATGGCCTCGGCGTGGCCGGACGGCCGCGGCACGCAGGCACGGTGGATGCCGCCGCTGTGTGCAAGGTCGCTTCTGCTGCAGCGGCAGGAAAAAGCGAGTCCGCGCTCCAGCAGGCTGGCGATTGCCGTCCGGTAAAGTTCTCCGCGGGCGTGCTGCCAGACCACGGGGCCGTCGCCTTCGAGTCCGAATGCGCGCAGGGTGTCGAGCTGGCCGGCTGCGGCACCGGGCATTTCCCGCGCGGGGTCGATGTCCTCGATGCGCAGCAGCCAGCGCCCGCCAACGCTGCGCGCCATCAGCCAGCTGCCAAAGGCCGCCAGCAGGGAGCCGAGGTGCAGTGGCCCGGTAGGCGAGGGCGCGAAGCGTCCGGTGTAGCCTGAATGCGGGTTCAGGCGCTGGCTTGAACTGGCCTGCACAGGCCCCACTCCATGCTGTCAGTCGCCCGAGCCGGGCTTTCAACGTCGCTACGAGGAACCGTCCAATGAAACGCATCGCCCTGTTTCTGGCGACCAATATCGCGGTCCTGCTGGTTGCCAGCATCGTACTGAATCTGCTGGGCGTCGACGCCTACATGGCCAGCCGCGGCCAGAACCTCGGCGGTCTGATCGTGTTCGCCGCCGTGTTCGGCTTCGCCGGCTCCTTCATCTCGCTGGCGATGTCGAAGTGGGTCGCCAAGCGCGGCACCGGCGCGCAGGTCATCGAGCAGCCGCGCAACGAGATGGAGGCCTGGCTGCTGCAGACCGTGCAGCGGCAGGCGCAGATGGCCGGCATCAAGTGCCCGGAAGTCGCGATCTACGATGCGCCGGAGATCAACGCCTTCGCCACCGGCCCCAGCCGCAACAACTCGCTGGTGGCGGTGTCGACCGGCCTGCTGCGCGGCATGAGTCGCGACGAGGCCGAGGCCGTGCTCGGCCATGAGGTCGCCCACGTCGCCAACGGCGACATGGTCACGATGGCCCTGCTGCAGGGCGTGCTCAACACCTTCGTCATCGTGCTCTCGCGCCTGATCGGCAGCTTCGTCGACCGCGTCATCCTGCGCAACGAGGAGGGCGGCGGCATCGGTTTCTTCGTGGTCAGCCTGATCGCCCAGGTGGTGCTCGGCATCCTCGCCTCGATGATCGCCATGGCCTTCTCGCGCCATCGCGAGTTCCGCGCCGACGAGGGCGGCGCAAAGCTGGCTGGCCGGCAGAAGATGATCGCCGCGCTCGAGCGCCTGCAGGCCCAGCACGGCGAGAACACCCTGCCGCGCGAAGTCGCCGCGTTCGGCATCAGCGGCCACATGGCGGCCGGCCTGCAGCGCCTGTTCATGAGCCACCCGCCGCTGCCGGAGCGCATCGAGGCCCTGCGTCGCGCGGCCTGATCCTCGCGAACGCCCGCCGAATACCCGAAAGGCCCGGAGCGATCCGGGCCTTTCGGGTATTCGGTCGATGCTCTGGCTTCAGATGTTGAAGTCGTAGTTCATCTCGGGCGAGGGCGCGGCAAGGAAGTTGCCCTGCACGAAGTGCACCGAGCTGGTGAACAGCACGGTCATGCTGGCGGCATCCTGGACGAACTCGGCGATCGTGGACTTTCCGAGCTCGGTCGCCCGCGCGGCCAACTCGCGCACCTTGGCCTGGTGCTCGGTGTTGCGGCCCAGATCCTCGGTGAAGCTGCGATCGAGCTTGAGCATGGTCGGATCGAGGTGCTTCAGCACGTCCAGCGAGTGCGTGCTGGCGCCGAACTGCTCCAGGCACAGGCCGCAGCCGAGCTTGGCCACCGCGCGCTGGAACTCCTTGGCGCCCTTGAGATAGGTCATGACCCGGGTCTCGGGCACGCCGAACACCAGCTGTTCGCCGCGCACCCCGGTCTGCTTGAGCAGGTTGGCGATCCAGCCGGGCAGGCTCGGGTCCTGCATGCTCTGCGGGGTGATCTTCACCAGCAGGCGGCGCTCGTGCTCGGACTTGACCTTGGCCAGCACCGCGATCGCGTGCGACAGCACCCAGCGATCGACCTTCTCGATCAGGCCATGCTCCTCGGCGATCGGCAGGAAGGCCAGCGGCGGTGCGATCTCGCCGTCGCCCACGCGCATGCGCAGCAGGGTCTCGTAGAACTCGACCGCCTCGCCCTGCAGGCTGATGACCGGCTGGTAGTGCAGCATGAAGTCGCCGGACTTGATGGCCTGCTGGATGCGCGCCACCCAGGTGCGCACGCGTTCCTCTTCGGCGCGGTCGCGGGCGGCCGGATCGAACAGCGAGAGGCGGTTGCCACCCTCGGAGATCGCCGCCTGCAGACACTGGCCGGCCTTGCCCAGCACCTGCTGGGCCGGGCCTGATTTCTCGCTCATCTGCACGCCGCCTATGCTCACGGTGAGCGTCGCTGAGCGGCTGCCGATTTCCAGGATGTGGCCCTCGAAGGCCGTGCGCAGGCGTTCGGCCAGCTCGCGCGTCTGCGCGTGGTTGCTGCCGCGGCAGAGCAGGCCGAAGGTGTGGTCGGCGAAGCGCGCCAGCAGCATTTCGTCGCCGAGCGTATGGCGCAGCAGGTGCGCGGTGTCGGCGAGCAGGGTGTCGGCGTGGCCGAGGCCGATGTCGTTCAGCAGGGTGCTGAAGTTGTCGACTTCGATCAGCAGCACCGCCTGGTCCTTGGCGCCGTTTTCGGCGCGGGCGGCCGCGGCCTCCAGCTCGGCCAGGAACACCTGGCGGTTCAGCAGGCCGGTGACCTGGTCGCGTTCGCGCAGGGTCTGCAGCTCCTCGCTGTCGACGAACTGCTTGCGGAACACGATCTGCAGGCAGGGCTCGCCCTCGTAGCTGGCGCGGGCGAACTCCATGACCGCATCGAAATCGATGCCGTCGGCGCGCATCGCCTTCAGTTCGAGCTTGTCGGGCGGCGGCTCGCCCTTGCCCAGACGCTTCAGCAGGGCTTTGAACTCGGTCGCATGGCTGGGCGCGATCAGGTCGAGCAGGGGCATGCCCTCGACTTCCTCGAAGTCGGTGTAGCCGAACATCTCGAGGTAGGCATGGTTGGCACGGATGTGCATGCCCTCGTGGGCATAGGCGATCGGGTCGCGCGAGGAATCGATCAGGGCGTCGCAGCGGCGCGCGGTCTCGCGCAGCGCTTCTTCCAGGCGCTGCTGGCTGCGCCGCGCCTCGTTGCTGGCCCAGGCGTGCTTCAGCGTCGGCAGCACCTGCTCGGGCCGCTGGCGCAGGACGACATGGAATGCGCCCAGCGCGCTGGCCTCGATCAGCAGTTCCTCGTTGATCGAGGTGTGGCTGGCGACCAGGGCGACCGGCTTGCCGGAGCGGCGGATCGCCTGGGCGACGTCGGCAAACGGCAGCCGCTTGCAGGCCCATGCGGCGACGACCAGGTCGGGCAGCTGCTTGCCCAGCTGCTCGTTGAGCTCTTCGATGGTGTCCGGGCGCGAGGTGCGCACGGCGATGCCACCGTTGCGCAAGGCATTGATGACGGATTCCGCGTCTTCGAGGGTTTCCTCGATCTGCGACAGACGGATCACGGTTTCCTGCTTGGCCATCGAACTCCCTTGAAACTGCGATTGCGGCCGGCGCGCAGCCCACGGCCGCACCCGGCCGGACCCGCCCCCCAACGGACCCTAGGCTGGTGTTGTGAACGGCGACCCGGCGATGCCTTCCATCGACCCTGGACCGCCGCAGGTCGGCCAAAACCCCACGCTGACGACCTGTTCTGCAAGGGCACGGAGTGTGGCCAAAACGGCCGACATCCGCAAACGCAAGCCGCGTGCCAGAGCGTCTCTGCGGGCGGCGTCACATTTCCGTCGTGAGTGCGAGCGGCAGTTTGCTGGCGGCCCCGGCCACTTCGCGCACCAGACGCGGCACGAGGTAGCCGGGCAGCCGCTTCCGCAGCGCGGACTCGATCGCCAGGGCGTCAGCATCCGGCACCTCGAAATGCGCGGCGCCGGCGACCCGGTCGAGCTGGTGCAGGTAATAGGGCAGGGAACCGGCGGCAAAGCTGGCCTCGGCCAGTTCGACCTGGGCCGCGACCGAGTCGTTGACGCCGCGCAGCAGCACCGCCTGGTTCAGCACGGTCAGGCCGGCGCCGCGAAGGTCGGTCAGTGCGCGCGCGACGGATTCGTCGAACTCGCGGGCGTGGTTGGCGTGGATCACCATCACCTTCTGCAGGGGCAGGGCGGCCAGCCAGTCGAGCAGTTCGGCATCGACGCGCTCAGGCAGCACCACCGGCAGCCGGCTGTGGATGCGCAGGCGACGCACCTGCGGCAGGGCGAGCAGGCGCTCGCCCAGCTCGCGCAGCTTGGCGGTCGACAGCGACAGCGGATCGCCGCCGCTCAGGATCACCTCGTCGACGCTGGGGTCGGCTGCGATGGTGTCCAGCGCGGCCTGCCAGGCGTTGGCCGCGGCGCTGTCCTCGCCATAGGGATAGTGCCGACGGAAGCAGTAGCGGCAGTGCACGGCGCAGCTGCCGGTCGCAACGAGCAGGGCGCGCCCCCGGTATTTCTGCAGCACGCCGCGGCCGCTGCGGGCGGCCGCGTCGCCCACGGCGTCGAGGCCGAAGCCCTCGACCTCGAGCGTTTCCAGATCCAGCGGCAGGACCTGGCGCAGCAGTGGATCGGCCGGATCGCCGTGGCGCATGCGCGCCACGAAGCCGCGCGGCACCCGCAGCGGAAAGCCGGCGGCGTCCGCGGGCAGGCGCTCGGCCAGCGCCTCCAAACCCAGCATCCGAAGCAGTTCCAAGGGATCGGTGACAGCTTCCCGCCACAGCCGACGCCAGTCACGAGCGGGCTCCGCGGCCGCGGCGGGCTGCGCGATCCGCGGGTTTGCGCTTATCATTTCGCCTCTTTGGCCGGCGATTCGCCGGCGATCACCGCAAACCCCATAGTCTAGCCGCAGCCCGCGGCTCGCACCTCAATCCCCCGGAGCACGCATGGCGACCTACGGCCTGAACGACGTCAAGAACGGACTCAAGATCATCCTGGACGGCGACCCCTACGTCATCGTCGAAGCCGAGTTCATCAAGCCGGGCAAGGGCCAGGCCTTCACCCGCATCCGCGTGCGCAACCTGAAGAACGGCCGCACCACCGAGAAGACGCTGAAGGCCAACGAGACGGTCGAAGGCGCCGACGTGGTCGATACCGACATGCAGTACCTGTACACCGACGGCGAGTTCTGGAACTTCATGCAGCCGGACAGCTTCGAGCAGTTCAGCGCCGACGCCACCGCCATGGGCGACGCGGCCAAGTGGCTGAAGGGCGAGGAGATGTGCGTGATGACCCTGTGGAACGGCGCGCCGCTGTCGGTGGCGCCGCCGAACTTCGTCGAGCTGCAGATCGTCGAGACCGACCCCGGCGTGCGCGGCGACACGGCGTCCGGCGGCGGCAAGCCGGCCAAGCTGGAAACCGGCGCGGTCGTGCGCGTGCCGCTGTTCATCGAGAACGGCGAGGTGATCCGCTGCGACACCCGAAGCGGCGAATACGTCAGCCGAGTCAAGTGAGACCCTCCGACCCGGCCCTGCGCCGGGTCGGTGCTATTGGGCACCAGGAAACCGTCAGGGAGGCATGGAGCGCATGCGTGAGATCGACCTGCTGATCGAGGCCGGCTGGGTGGTGCCGGTCGAGCCGCACGCGGTGGTGCTGGAGCAGCACGCCGTGGCGGTGGACGCCGGCCGCATTGTCGAGCTGCTGCCGATCGCCGAGGCCCGCACGCGCTACGCGCCGCGCGAAACCGTGAGCAGGCCCAAGGCCGCTCTGATTCCCGGCCTGGTCAACGTGCATGTGCACAACCCGATGACCCTGATGCGCGGCCTCGCCGACGACCTGCCTTTGATGACCTGGCTGAACGAGCACATCTGGCCGGTCGAGGGCGCGGTGATCGGCTGCGAATTCGTCGGCTGCGGCGTCGAGCTGGCGGTGGTCGAGATGCTGCGCGGCGGCACCACCACCTGCAATGAGAACTACTTTTTCCCGGATGCCGCGGCGGCGACTTACCGGCGCATGGGCTTCCGCGCCTGCGTCGGCCTGCCGGTGATCGATTTCCCCACCGCCTGGGCGGCCTCCGACGACGAGTACTTCGACAAGGCGCTGGAGCTGCACGACGCCCTGCGCGGCGACGCGCTGGTCAACACCGCCTTCGTGCCGCATGCGCCCTACACGGTGAAGGACGCGAGCTTCGAGCGCATCCGCCTGCTCGCCGACCAGATGGGTCTGGTCGTGCACTGCCATGTCCATGAGACCGCGCAGGAGGTCGAGGACTCGCTGAAGCAGTACGGCCAGCGCCCTCTGGCGCGCCTGCAGCGGCTGGGCCTGGTGAACTCGCAGCTGCTGGCCATCCACATGACCCAGCTGACGCCGGCCGAAATCGAGCTGTGCGCGGCCAATGGCGTGTCGATCGGCCACTGCCCCGAGTCCAACCTGAAGCTGGCTTCGGGCTTCTGCCCGATCGAGGCCCTGCGTCGCGCCGGCGCCAACATCGCCCTGGGCACCGACGGCTGCGCCAGCAACAACGATCTCGACATGTTCGGCGAGATGCGCACCGCGGCGCTTCTGGCCAAGGGCGTGGCCATGGACGCTGCCGCCCTCGATGCACCCAGCGCCCTGCGCATGGCCACCCTCGGCAGCGCGCGGGCGATGGGCATGGAAGAGACAGTCGGTTCGATCGAGCCCGGCAAGGCCGCGGACCTCGTGCTGGTCGATCTGGATCAGCCCGAGTCGCAGCCCTTCTACAACGTGATCTCGCAGCTGGTCTACGCCGGCGCGCGCCAGCAGGTCAGCGATGTCTGGATCAACGGCCGCGCGCGCTTGCGCGATCGCCAGCTGGTCGATGTCGATCTCGAAGCCTTGATGGCGCGCGTGGCCGAATGGCGTACGCGGATCGCCGCGATCCCGCGGCGCCACTGAATTTGCGCGGGCGAACGGGTCTGAGCCCTGCTCCGATCGCGCACTGGAGTCACTGATGAACCTCCCCGCTGCAAATCACAGCTCGCGCCGCGAGAACGTCGACCCCGCCGAGCTCGCGCGCTTCGGCCAGCTGGCTGCGCGCTGGTGGGACCCGAACGGCGAGGCCCGCCCGCTGCATGACCTGAACCCCGCGCGCCTGGGTTACGTCGCCGAGCGCGTGAAGCTGGACGGCGCCGAGGTGCTGGACGTCGGCTGCGGCGGCGGGCTGCTGTCCGAGGCGCTGGCGTCGCGAGGCGCTCGCGTCACTGCCCTCGACCTGTCGCCTGAAGTGCTGGAGGCTGCGCGTCTGCACCTCTACGAATCGGGCCTCAAGGTCGACTATCGCGAACAGTCGGTGGAGTCGCTGGCCGAGGAGTGTCCCGCGCGCTTCGATGTCATCACCTGCATGGAAATGCTCGAACACGTGCCCGATCCCGCCTCCGTGGTCGAGGCCTGCGCGCGCCTGCTGAAGCCCGGCGGCCGGCTGTTCCTGTCGACGCTCAACCGCACGCCTGCGGCCTTCGGGCTTGCGATTGTCGGCGCCGAGTACGTGATGCGCCTGCTGCCGCGTGGCACCCACCGCTATGCGCAGTTCATACGCCCCTCCGAGCTGGCCGGCGCGATCCGCGGCGCCGGGCTGGAGCTGGAGGACGTGAGCGGCCTGCACTACAACCCGCTCACCCGCTCGGCGACGGTGGGCGGCCACACCCAGGTCAACTACCTCGCCTGCGCCTTCACGCCGGAGGCCGGCCGTGGCTGAGCGTGGGGCGGTGCTGTTCGATCTTGACGGCACCCTGGTCGACAGCGCGGCCGATCTTCTGCACGCGGCCAACGTGCTGCGCGCCCGGCGCGGGCTTGAAGATTTCTCGATGGCGCCGTTCCGGCCCTTCGTCTCGCGCGGCGCGCGCGCCATGCTGGGTGCTGCGCTGCCGGGATTCACGCCGGAGGATGAGTCCACGCTGGCGGAGTTCCTCGGCGTGTACGCCGAATCCGTGGCCGCGCATTCGCGCCTGTTCCCCGGTGTGGCGACCCTGCTCGATGCGATCGAGGCACAGGGCCTGCGCTGGGGCATCGTCACCAACAAGGCCGAGGGCCTCGCGCGCCCGCTGTGCGAGGCACTGGGCCTGTTGCCGCGCTGCGCGGTGCTGATCGGCGGCGACAGCCTGCCGCAGCGCAAGCCGCATCCTTTGCCCCTGATCGAAGCCTGCCGGCGCATCGAGGCCGCGCCCGCCGCCAGCCTCTACCTGGGCGATGACCCGCGCGACATCGAGGCCGCCCACGCGGCCGGCATGCGCGGCATTGCCGTCGACTGGGGCTATTACGACCCGGCGCATCCGCCGGCGGCCTGGGGCGCGCAGCGGGTGATCAGCGCGCCCGCCCACCTGCTCGACGAGCCCCTGCTGCGGGAGCGCGCGGCATGAGCGAGGCCAGCCTGCAGGCGCAGCTCCAGAAGCTGGAGTCGCGCCGTCCCGAGCTGGCCCTGCAGATGATCTTCCTGCCGGCCGCGCAGCGCGATCGCATCGCGCTCTGGTACGCGCTGCAGGACGAGATCGAGGAGGCCTGCTTCGAACTCTCCGAGCCCTTCATCGCCCAGACCAAACTCGGCTGGTGGGCCGAGGAGCTGGAGCGCGGCGCCCGCGGCGAGGGGCGTCATCCGCTGGTGCAGGCTTTCTTCGACCTGCCGTCGGCACGCGCGGCCGATGCCGCGCTCTGGCGCGGTCTGCCGCGTGCCGCGCTGGAGCTGGTCGAGCGCGAACTGGCGCCCGGCTCGGTCACGCAGGCGCTGGCGGCGCTGCGCCCCTTGGCGTCCGCCTTCGATCAGCTCGAGCGCGCCATGTTCGGCGGCGACAGCGCGGAGTCGCTGATCGCGATCGAACTGCTGCTGCGTCGTCAGCAGCGCGCGGCCATCGGCCATCACGCGCAGGCGCGCCTGCCGCGCAATCTGCTGGCCCGCCATGGGCTGGCGCCGGCGCATCTGGCCGAGCCTGACAAGCGCGCGCCGCGCGCTGCCTTCGCCCGTGACTTCGCGGAGGAGTTGCGCGCTGTGCAGCCCTCGGTGCGCCCCCGCAGCGCACGGCCGCGGGCTCTGCAGAGTGCGGTGCTGGGCTGGCAGCTGGAGCGACTGGTCCGGCATGGCGAGCCGGCGGCGCCGCGCGGTTTCGGCCTGATGCTCTCCCTGTGGCGCGCCGCCCGCGGCAGTGCGCCGCTGCCGGGTTGAGCGGGCTTCCCGCGACACACTGTTGTCGCGAGCGTGCGCGAGCACTCAGCTTGGGGCGGGTATAGTCGTCCGCAGTCCCTGGTACGCCGATCCTGCCCGGCGCCGTGGTGCCTTCCGATCCGCGCCAAATGTGCATGCACGATCGTGAAGGCTTGACGTGAAGGCGACAGCCCCCCACCTAAGGTGCAGCCGGCCAACCCCATGACCGATTACGAGGAGACACCTGTGTCCCCACCCATTGCAGACAACGCCGTACGGGCGATGCCCGACATCGCCTCCGAGGCCAAGCCCGCCGTTGCCGGCGTGCTGGACTGGGTGGGTATGGGCCAGATCGAAGTGCCGGTGAGCATCGCCGCTGCCGACGGCAAGTCGGTGACCAGCGGCGCACGCGTCACCGCCTTCGTGAATCTCAAGCGCCCCGACGTGCGCGGCATCCACATGTCACGGCTTTACCTCCACGTCGACAAGACCCTGTCGAACGAGGCGCTGTCGCCGACCAGCCTGCGACGGCTGCTGAAGGATTTCCTGGAGTCGCACGCCGATCTGTCCGACCGCGCTTTCGTGCGCGTCGAGTTCGAGCACCTGGTGCGCCGGCGCGCGCTGAAGAGCGACAACTCCGGCTGGAAGAGCTACCCCTGCGTGATCACCGGCCTGATGGAACACGGCCAGTTCCAGGTCGAGCTGTCGGTGCAGATCCCCTACTCCAGCACCTGCCCCTGTTCGGCAGCGCTGGCGCGGCAGCTGATCCAGGAGCAGTTCCAGACCGACTTCCCGGCCGGTGCCGGCGTCGAGCGCGAAGCCGTGCTGGCATGGCTTGGCACCGAGCGCGGGATTCGTGCCACGCCGCACAGCCAGCGTTCGACCGCCGAGGTGCGCGTGCGCCTGCTGCCGTCCTTCGCCAACTTCCCGATCATCGATGTGATCGACCGCATCGAGGACGCGCTGAAGACGCCGGTGCAGTCGGCGGTGAAGCGCGAGGACGAGCAGGCCTTCGCGCTGTTGAACGGCGAGAACCTGATGTTCTGCGAGGACGCTGCCCGGCGCATGCAGGCCGCGCTCAATGCCGACGAGCGTATTGCCGATTTCTGGGTGCGCGCCTCGCACTATGAGAGTCTGCATCCGCACAACGCGGTGGCAGTGGCGGTCAAGGGCGTGCCCGGCGGCTACGCCAGCGGCCTCGACTGGATCGGCCGGCTGTCCGATCACCACTGATCGACGTTCTCAAGCACAAACGGAAAACCCCGGCTCATGGCCGGGGTTTCTGTTTTCAGCATGCGTCGATGCTCACCAGAACGGTCGCCACCACGGACCCCAGTAGGGCGAGCGATAGGGATAGGCGTAGCGCGGGTCGATGCGCTCCTCGCGCTCTTCCCACAGATAGACGACCTCGGCGTCCAGCTTCGGATACTTGAATGGATAGGCGCCGATGCTGCGTTCTTCGAAACCGCCGACTCGGCCGGTGAAGGTGACATCGCGGCCCTCGGCGAATAGCGCGGGGTCGTAGAAGCCTCCGCGGCAGGCGATGAAGCGGCCGTCGGTGACCTCGCGCTTGCGCTGCGGCCGTCCGCTCGCGTCGAGCGGACGCGACAGCACGACGAAGCAGGTGCGCGCGGACTCCGGCTCGACCGCGATCAGGCTGCCGCCCCAGCGCACGCTGGCACCTGGCGCGCCCTGCGCGCTCGCCTGTTCCGGGCTGATGGCGCTGAACTCGCCGCGGATTGGCGCGGGGCCCGTGGCGCAGGCGCCGAGGCCCAGGGCTGTGAGAAGTGGAATTGCCAATCGAAGACGAGTGCGCATGGCGATGCTCCGTGGGTGGCGCTGGGTTGGCGGTCGGATCAGCGGTTGCGCTGCGTCCGGAGTCGACGTGGCCGGAAGCTTCGCAGGGCGTGGATCAAGGCTCTGCGAGCCTGCTCATCGACTTCGGCAGCGTAGCGCTGGTCACTGTAATCCCGACTGAGTCGGCGCAGATCCTCGGCCAGAGGGGGCAGGGCCCTCGCCGCGCGCTCGCCGTACGCCAGCGGCGCTTCGTGCGGCGCACGCACCACCCCGCGCCGCGCCAGCCGCGCGCAAAAGCGCAGCCAGGCGGCGACCAGGGGGTCGGCGGGCCGATTGCCGCCGCGCAGCACCAGCCACAGGGTCGCAGCCAGCGCCAGACCGAAAGCGGCGAGCAGGGCCAGGCCGACCTCGCGCCAGTCCGAGGCGTCAACGCCAAGGCTGAGCAGCAGGCTGCGCTGGCGCGCGGCATTGAAGCCGAGGATGACCGTGTTCCAGCCGTGTCGCAGCCAGTCAACCGAGTCGAGCAGCGTGCCCAGCACGGTGAAACTACTGCGGGTGTTGCTGCCGCCGAGCCCTTCGCCGCTGCGGATTCGCTCTGGCGCCACCGCCGCCGTCGGGTCGATGCGCACCCAGCCGCGGCCCTGCATCCAGATTTCGCTCCAGGCGTGGGCGTCGGACTGGCGCACCAGCACGTAGTCACCCATCGCGTTGTGGAAGCCGCCGTGGTAGCCGGTGACCACGCGCGCCGGAATCCCGGCCATGCGCATCATCACCGTGAAGGCCGAGGCGAAGTGCTCGCAGTAGCCCTCGCGCGTCTCGAACAGGAAGTCGTCGACGCTGTCGCGGCCCAGAGGCGGAGGCAGCAGCGTGTAGGTGAACTCGCGGTTGAAGCGTTCCAGCGCCTCGCGTACCAGCTGCGCCTCGTCGAGACCGCGCGCGCGCCAGCCGGCCACCAGCTCGGCGGTGCGCGGGTTGTAGCCGCCGGGCAGGGCCACGAACTGCTGACGGAGCTGGCGCGGCAGATCGGCATCGAAGCGCGCGTCCGGCGCCGAGCGCAGGCGATGGCGGCTGAGCGCGGCCAGCGGTCGCTGGGCAATCAGGCTGCGGTCGCGGTTCAACCGCAGCGGGTTGTCGGCGGTCGCGTCGAGCGGGTCGCCCGGTACGTCCAGCGCCAGCACCCAGCGGCGATCGGTGGGCTCCTGGATCAGTTCATACTCGAGCCACTCTGCCCCGGGCTCCAGCGCCGGCGCCTCATACTGGCGCAGCCACGCCGAAACGGTCCAGGCGCGGCCGTCGAACTCGCTGAGCACGGGCCCGCGCCAGTACAGCTCATTGGGCTCCGGTCGTCGGCTGCTGAAGTTCACCCGCAGGACCGGCGTGTCGTCGATGAACAGCGCGCTGATATCGCCCGGCGCCATCGACTCGCTGAGGCCCGTACGCGCTTCGCCGGCATTGCCAGGCAGCCCCCACAGCGGCTGCGCCAGTCGCGGGAACAGCAGGAACCCGACGAACGCCAGCGGCAGCGACAGCAGCATCAGCAGCCCGGTGGCGCGCAGGCGTCGGGCGAGTCCCGGCGCTTCCGCAGGCGCGCCGGTCTCGAGTTCGCTGGCTCTTGCGAGCGAGGTCAGGATCAGCACCGCCGCGATCAGCGCCAGCACCAGGGTCAAGGGTCCCTGATCTTGCAGAAAGGCCGCCATGATCGCGAACAGGCTGAAGCTCAGCAGGCTGCGCGCGTCACGCAGGCTGTGGGTTTCCAGCAGCTTCAGCGCAAGCATCGTGGCGAGCAGGCCGGCGCCGGTGTCGCGACCGAAACGGAAGCCGTAGGTATAGAGGACCAGCCCGGCCACGCCGAGAGTCAACAGCAGGCGCAGCCAGGCGGGGATGTGGGCGCCGCGCAGGCCGGCGCCAGCACCGGCCAGGGCCAGCAGCAACAGCAGGGGGCCCAGCCAGCCCTCCAGATGAAGGCCCAGCGGCAAGAGGGCCATCAGGCCGGCGGCCGCACACCAGGCGAAGACCGCGATTGGCAGGCGCGGCCGCGGGTTGCCGCCGAGGAGCGTCCGGTTGATCCTCGCGACCAGCACGCTCACGGCAGCAGGGCCAGGGCGCGCAGGCCCGCATGCAGGTGGGCTTCGCCGCGGCCCGGGCCGATGTGCTCGCCGGGCAGGATCAGCTCCGAGCGCAGGCCGCGGCGCTCGGCCTCGACCAGCCAGCGCGCCAGACGCTGGATCCGCAGCTCGGCCGGCAGGTGCAGCAGCTGGGCGTAGTCAAGGCGGACCTCGATGCCGGCCGGGCTTTCGAACTCGCGCACGATCAGGCGACCGAGCTGGGCGCTGCGCTTCCAGGCCATCAGCCGCAGCGGGTCGCCCTGGCGGTGTTCACGCAGGCCGTGAACCTCCTCGCTGGGGCTGCGCTGCCGGCGCTGGCCGCTGAGGCTGCCGTCCCCGGGCAAGGGCGGCGCCTGCGGCTCCAGGCGCGGATACACCAGCACCTCGCCCTGCGGGTTCAGCCAGCTCCAGGCCACGAACAGGCCGAGCGGCCAGCGCGTCGACAGCTTGATGCGACCGATCGGATGCAGGCCGCGGGTCGATGTGTCGTAGGGCAGGGCTGGACTGGCGTAGCGCTCGGGCAGCACCTCGAACACTTGCCCCTGCCCTGCACGCTCGACGCGCAGGCCGCGGCGGATGCGGGAGCCCTCGCCTTCGAAGCGCAGCCGCAGCTCGGTGGATTCGCCGGCATGCACGGGAGGGGCGGACACTTCGACCAGCCGCAGGCCCAGCAGGCCCAGCCATCCGCGCAGCAGGGCGGTATGGACGCTGGAGGCGATCAGGAATACCAGCATCAGGGCCGGGTTGTTGTTGTAGTTCAGGGCGCCCACGAACATCGCCAGCAGCAGCAGGCTGAAGAACAGCCCGAAGCCGCTGGGCAGCACGTAGATCCTGCGGCGGTGGATGGCAATCGGCAGCGCCTCCGGCTGGCGCAGGCGGGTAAGCGCCGGCAGGCGACGCTCGGCCTGCGCCTCCAGGAACTGCCACAGCCGCGCCCGCACGCCGCGCACGTTCGGAGACCTCAGGCTTCGACCGCGACCGCGGCGAGCAGCCGGCGCGCGAGGTCTTCCGGGCTGCCGCGGCCAGACTCCACCACCAGCCGGTGCGCGGTGGCCTCGACGAACAGGGACTGCACGTCCTCCGGCAGGACGTGCGCGCGCCCGGCCAGCAGGGCGTGCGCGCGTGCCGCGCGCAACAGCGCCAAGCCCGCGCGTGGCGACAGGCCGACCCGCAGGCCGACGAAGCTGCGGCTGGCGGCAAGCAGACGCTGCACGTAGTCGACCAGCGCGTCCGAGGCATGTACGGCGCTCACCGCCTCGCGCAGGGCCAGCACGTCCTGTGCCGACAGCTGCGGCGCGCTGCGCTGGATCAGCTCGCGGCGATCCGCGCCGGCCAGCATGGCGCGCTCGAATTCGGCCTGCGGATAGCCCATCGACACTCGCAGCAGGAAGCGGTCGAGCTGCGAGTCGGGCAGGGGAAAGGTGCCCGACAGATCCACCGGGTTCTGCGTGGCGATGACGAAGAAGGGGTGCGGCAGCGCGTGGCAGCTGCCGTCGATGGTGACCTGCTGCTCGGCCATGGCCTCCAGCAGCGCGCTCTGCGTGCGCGGCGGTGCGCGGTTGATCTCGTCGGCCAGCAGCAGCTGCGTGAACACCGGGCCCGGGTGGAAGCGGAAGCCGCGTTGCTCGGCCTCGTAGACCGACACACCAAGGATGTCGGAGGGCAGCAGGTCGGCAGTGAACTGCAGGCGCTGGAACTCGAGGCCCAGCGTCGCCGCCAGCGCGCGCGCCAGGGTGGTTTTGCCGAGGCCCGGCAGATCCTCGACCAGCAGATGACCGCCGGCGAGCAGGCAGGCAAAGGCCAGCTCGACCTCGCGCGGCTTGCCCAGCACCAGGGCATTGACCTGGGCAAGCGCGGCGCTGAGGGCGCTGCGGCTCGCCTCGGGTAGGATCGCGGCCGTTCGGGCGGTGGCAGGCATGGGCAGTCCCTTGGAGCGGTGGCGGGAGAACAGACAAGATGTCGAGTGTAGACGCGCCGTGGTGAGCGCCGCATGCGTGTGCCTAGGCAGGTGGATCTGTCGATGAGCGCTGGGGCTGACGCGACCGAAGCGCGCATCGCGAGGCTGTTCTGGGGCCTGTGGAGCCTGCTGCTGGGCCTGCGGTTTCTGCTTTCCGCGCAGCTTCCGCTGTTCGGCGACGAGGCCTTCTATGCCTGGGAATCCCGCCACCCGGCCTGGGCTTATTCGGATCTACCGGGCTTCACCGCGGCCTCGATCGCGGTCGGGCGCTGGCTGAGCGACGACCCGTTCGGCATCCGCGTGTTCAGTCTGGTGCTGGGTGCGCTGCTGCCGCTGCAACTGCTGCGCATCGCCGATGCAGCGGGACTCGCTGCGCTGCGGTGGCGGGTCGGTCTGCTTGGCCTGCTGCTGCCCCTGCTGTCGCTGAACGGCCTGCTCGCCCTGCCCGAGCCAGCGCTGCTGATGGCTGCCGCGTTCTGCCTGCACGCCCTGCTGCGCCTGCAGGCGCTGGGCTCCGGGGTGCACTGGAAGCGGGCGTTGTGGCCGTGGGCCGAGCTGCTGCTGGGCCTTGCGCTGGGGGCCCTGACCCACTACCGCTTCCTGGCGGTGCTCGCCGCCGGCGGCCTGGCCCTGCTGTGCGTGCCCGCGGCGCAGCTGCTGCTGCGCGATGTCCGCCTGTGGCTGGTCGGGCTGTTGGGCCTGTGCGCCTGGCTGCCGCTGCTGCTGTTCGATGCCGGCGGCGAACAGGCGGGCTGGCGGTTCCAGTTCGTCGAACGTCATCCCTGGGCCTTCCAGCCGACGGCCCTCGCGGTGCCGCTCGAACAGGCGCTGATCGCCACGCCGCTGGCCTGGCTGCTGATGCTGCTCGCACTGCCGCACGCCTGGCGCGAACGCGCCCAGGCGCCGGGGCCGGCCCTGCTCGCGGTGGCGGGCGGTGGGCTCCTGCTGGGGCTGTTCCTGGTCGGCCTGTTTGCCGACCGCGAGCGGGTGTCCTTCCACTGGCCCCTGGTCGGCCAGCTCGCGCTGCTGCCCCTGCTGGCGAGGCAACTGGAGTTGGTCGGGCCGGTTCTGCGCCGCTGGACCTGGGGCCTGCTGGGTGTCGGCACGCTGTGCGCGACCGCCCTCTGCCTGGCGCTGGCTCTGCCGTCCGGGCGTGCCCTGCTCGCCGGGCACACCGATCTCGCCGACAACTTCACCGATGTCCGGCCGCTGGTCGAAGCGATCGATGCCCGCCTGCAGGCGCTGCCGCCATCGACCCGGCTGCTGGCGGACAACTTCCTGCTCGCTGCGCGGCTCGTGCAGCAGCGCGGTGGCGACGCCGGTTTCGGGGTGATGGATCACCCGCGCAACGCCAAGCACGGCCGGGCGCGACAGCTCGAGCTCTGGGGCATGGACGAAGCCGCGTGGCGGGGCCGCGATGACGCTTCCCGCCTGCTGGTGGTCGAGGAAACCGCCCTTGGCCTGCGCATGCGTCAGCCCTGGCAGCAGGCCCTGTGCGAACGCCTGCCCGGCCTTCGCTGGGTCGACGAAGTGCAGGTGCACGGCGGCACGCAGCGCTATCTGCTGTTCGAGCAGCGCCACGGAGGCGATCCGGGCTGCAGCTTCGCGCCGCTGGCCTATCTCGACCATCCGGCGGAGGGGGCGCGTCTTGGCCGACGCTTCCGCCTGACCGGATGGGCCATCCAGGACGGTGCCGGGCTCGACCGCGTCGAGGTGATGGTGGCCGGCATCGTGGTCGCACAGGCCCGCAGCGACGTTGATTTCCCGGGGGTAAAGGCGATGTGGCCGGGCTCCACGGATCCGCGGCATCCGCGGGTCGGGATCGAGGCCGAGCTGGTGGTGCCTCGGCATCTGCGCGGATGGCAGGCGCTGTCCCTGCGCCTGCATGGCCGCGACGGCCGTGTGCGTGAGTTGCCGATGGCGCGGGTCCATATCGCGCCCTGAGCGCGCTGCGACCCGCGGGCGAGCAGGCGACGCGCTCCCGGCGGAAAGGATTGGCCGTCAGGGAGGCGTCGAGGCTCCGGAGGACGCCGCGCGGTCGGCAGTGCCCGGCACGCGCGCCTGGAGCGTGGCGCGCACGCCGCCGACCGCTCAGTCGGGCGAACGGCGCAGCGCTGCGGGCTCCCGTGCGGCCTGCTCGATCGCCGCCTGGGTCGCGTCATCGAGTTCGGCGCCGGCGGTTTCCAGGCGTTCCAGCTGCGCGGCGATGGTCGCGCGGGCACGGGCGAGGGCGCCCTCGGCCTGCTTGAGTTCGTGCAGGCGTGCGGTCGCACCGTGCCGGGAAATCCACAGCCGGTGCTCCAGCAGGTCGCGCAGGGCCTGCTGCACGCGCTGGTCGGCGTCCAGCGAGGCCCGCGCCACCGCACCGATATCGGCGGGGACGCGCCCCACCACGTCCTGCATCGCGCTCATCCGCTCGCGGGTCCGCAGCAGCAGGCGCTCCATTTCGTCGGCGCCCTCCAGCAGCCGGATCAGAGCGCGCTGGCGGCTGGCGGCACGGTGGAAAGGAATCCACGCGAGCAGGCCGATCAGGCCGAATGCGGCGAACAGTGCAAGGATCAGTTCCACGCCGGAGGCGTCCGTCAGGCTGCGGGAGCGGGCCGTCGAGTCTGAACCATCGTCTTCGCCCGCGGCAACGCGGCGGGCTGTGGGGCCGCCAATGTTTGACGCTTCGGCATGCGCCGCCTATCATGGCGCGCTTATGTCCACGAACCTGCCCGAGACGGTCGATGCCGTGCGCATGCTGTCGGGTCGGCGCTGCTTCGAGGGCAGCCTGCCGATTTCGGCCTTCGCGCGCTTTGCCGAGGCGCTTGAACGCAGTGCCGGTGACGTCAGCTACGCGCTGGAGTTCGGACGCGATGCGCTGGGTGTCGACTTCCTCGATATCCGCGCGAGCTGCACGCCCTGGTTGACCTGCCAGCGCACCCTGGAGCCCTACCAGCAGCCGCTGGAAGTGGCCCAGCGCCTCGGTCTGATCAGGCGAGAAGCCGACGAGGCCGGTCTGCCGGAAGGCTACGAACCGCTGCTGCTGCCGGAAGATCGCCAGCTGCAGCTGCGTGAGCTGATCGAGGACGAGCTGATCCTGGCGCTGCCGCTGGTGCCGGCACGGCCCGACGCCGAACTGCCCGAGCAGTACGTCGAAATCGCCGAGAGCGTGGAAGAGCCGAAGCCCAACCCGTTCGCGGCGCTGGCGGCGCTCAAGAAGAACTGACGGAGCTCCCGCTCCGACACCCCGTGAAGCCGACCCATGCACGGGTCGGATTGCCCAGTAAACGTTAGACCTGAAGATTCGAGCTGGAGAGTTCCCATGGCAGTGCAGAAGAGCCGCGTCACCCCCTCCAAGCGCGGCATGCGCCGTTCGCATGACGCCCTGACCGCGAAGCAGCTGGCGACCGACCCGACCACGGGCGAGACCCATATCCGCCATCACATCACCAAGGATGGCTTCTACCGCGGCAAGAAGGTCATCAACGTCAAGTCGGCGGTCGACGCCGAGTAAGGCGTGCGGCGCCCGCTTCGGCGGGCGGTGCTGTCCAGCGTGACCCAAGGCGGCGGGCCGCGAGGCCTGCCGCCTTTGTCGTGTCCGGCGTTTGTCGGCGGTCGCTTGAAGGTCGGATGACAGCCTCGGTGGGCAATAGCTGGACTGCGCCGCGTCCGCTGCCGGTGCTGCGGCAAGTTCGCTCCGACCCGAGCGTGTCCAGCGCTGGCAGCGCTGTCGCATTGCCGTCATCATTCACGACCCGCTGAAAGCCTGACCGGCGCGATCAGGCCAAGGCCCTGAGGCCGCGCGCTCCGGCGCGATTCTGTCGCGGGGTCCACCCGCCATCCACCCAGGAGACACCGATGCCTTTTGCTCGCATTCTCGGAACGGGCAGCTACCTGCCCGAGCGCGTCGTCACCAACGACGAACTCGCGCAGCGCATCGAGACCTCCGACGAGTGGATTCGCGAGCGCACCGGCATCGGCCAGCGCCACGTCGCCGCCGAGGGCCAGACCACCGTCGATCTTGCCGAGCAGGCGGCGCTGCGTGCGCTGGAAGCCGCAGGCGTCAAGGCCAACGAGATCGATCTGCTGATCCTCGGCACCACCACGCCGGATCTGGTGTTCCCGTCCTCGGCCTGCCTGCTGCAGCACCGGCTCGGCGCCAACGGCTGCGCCGCCTTCGACGTCAATGCGGCCTGCTCGGGCTTCATGTACGCGCTGGGCACGGCCAACGCGATGATCCGCAGCGGCATGGCGAAGAAGGCGCTGGTGATCGGCGCGGAAACGCTGACCCGCATGCTCGACTGGGACGACCGCACCACCGCCGTGCTGTTCGGTGATGGCGCCGGCGCCGTGGTGCTGGAGGCCAGCGAAGACCCCGGCATCCTGTCCACGCATCTGCACGCGGACGGCGGCTATGGCCATCTGCTGGCGACCCGGGTTGGCGTGTCCAAGGGCTTCGAGCCCGGCGAGCCCAACGCTGGCCTGCGCATCCACATGACCGGCAACGAAGTCTTCAAGGTCGCGGTCAAGACGCTGGACGCGGTGGTCGAGGAGACCCTGCAGGCCAACGGGCTGGACAAGAGCGACCTCGACTGGTTGATTCCACACCAGGCCAATCTGCGCATCATCAGCGCCACCGCGAAACGCCTCGACATGTCGATGGAGCGGGTGATCGTCACCGTCGATCGCCATGGCAACACGTCCGCCGCATCGGTGCCGCTGGCGCTCGACGAAGCGGTGCGCTCGGGCAAGGTGCAGCGCGGCGAGCTGCTGCTGCTGGAAGCCTTTGGCGGTGGCTTCACCTGGGGCTCGGCGCTGATCCGCTACTGATTGGCGTGGGAGCGGCGCGGGCAAGACCCTACGCCCCGGTACAGACGGGTCGCCATACCCTTCACGTATGATGCGCGGCTTCCCACGGCCAGCCGAGCCAAACGCACGTGAGTTCCAGCGCCATCGCCTTCGTGTTTCCGGGCCAGGGGTCGCAAGCGCCCGGCATGCTCGTCGATCTCGCCGAGCGTCATCCGTCCGTCATCGAAAGCTTTGCCGAAGCCTCGGCCGGTGCCGGCGTAGATCTTTGGGCGATCGCTTCGGCGGCGGACGACGTTCGCCTCAACCAGACCGAATTCACCCAGCCGGTGCTGCTGGCCGCCAGCGTCGCCCTGTTCCGGCTGTGGCGCGCGCAGGGCGGTTGCCTGCCGGCGCGTCTTGCCGGCCACAGCCTCGGCGAATACAGCGCCCTCGTTGCTGCCGATGCCCTTTCGCTTTCTGATGCCGCCGCCCTGGTGCGCGAGCGCGGCCGCCTCATGCAGGCGGCGGTGCCCGCCGGCAGCGGTGCCATGGCGGCGGTGCTGGGCGCCGATGATGCCGTGCTCGAGGACGTCTGCGCGGCGGTTTCCTCCGCGCGCGTGGTGGTTCCGGCCAATTACAACTCGCCCGGCCAGATCGTGATCGGCGGGCATGCCGAGGCGGTGGACGCGGCGATCGCGGCGCTGGCCGAGCGCGGCGTGCGCAAGGCGGTCAAACTGGCCGTCAGCGTGCCCTCGCACACGCCGCTGATGCGCGAAGCTGCGGATGCACTGGCTGCGCGCATCGCGGCGACGCCGCTGCGCCTGCCCAGCCTGCCGCTGGTGCACAACGTAGATGCCGGCATCGCCACCGATCTCGACGCGCTGAAGGCGGCGCTCGTGCGCCAGCTCTACCTGCCGGTGCGCTGGACCGACTGCGTGCAGCAGATGATCGCCGCCGGCGCCAGCCGCTTCGTCGAATGTGGCCCGGGCAAGGTGCTCGGCGGCCTGATCAAGCGCATCGACCGCAGCGTTGAATCGAAATCCCTGGGCAGCGTCGTCGACTTCGAGGACGCGCTGAACGGCTGGGGCGGAAACTTGAGTAAGGAGAGCAACTGACGCAATCAGTTGCTTGGGCGCGTATTGTGTTCTTCGTGTTCAGGTGGTCCGCGCAGGAGATGATGATGAAGTTTCTTTCGAAGCTATCGTTGCTGTTGGTCCTACTCGCTGGGCCTGCCCACGCGTATTTTTCGGTGCCACGGACTGAGCCAATTCAACCCGTCGCTGGTCAAGAATTCGATGTTCTGATCGACGTTGGCGGGTGCCATGGTTTCGTGTTTCCTTTCCCTGGGCAGCCAGGGCCAAGGATTGAGCTGGTTGGGAGCACGATTCGCCTGTTTGAGCCGGGTGCTATTGATCTTTTCTGCAACCTTCCGGATGCAACCAAGCGAATTGGAGTGCCAGCGCTGCCCGAAGGCTCATACACCATTGAGGTTTATATGATTCGATTGCCACAACGGGAAGAGATCCTTCTGTCGACTTTGGCTATATCTGTCGTAGGGGCGCCGCCGCAGTCGCCTGCAGTAGTTCCTACCTATTCGCTTGCTGGCTTGATGATTCTTGTTGTGGCTATGGTCGCGGTAGCTCGTAAGCGCATGTTGAACGTGCTGGTGCTCGGATTAAGTGTGCAGTTATGTGGTCTTGACTTTCGCCCGGCTTACGCACAAGCAACAGCACCTCCTAAGCGAATTCTGGCACTGGTAGACTCGGGTAGCACAGTTACCGCCCAAATAATAGTTAACTCCACCGCGTTCGGGGCCGGTCAGCCTGGGCTGATTACGCCCGGCCTCGCTGTCCAGAGCCCCAGAAAAGCAAATTACCTGCTGTCCTTGCGTGCAGAAGGTCAGTTCCTGCATCACCTTCAGCTTAACCCGGAGCTCCCTCGGTCCATGTTGGAGCGGTATATAGTCATTGACTATCCCGATCAAGCAAATTTGCAGGAGGCGGTGGATGCGCTGCTGGATGATCCTACATTCGCTTTTGCTTATGTGCCCGAAGATGTTTCATTTCACTCTGGGGCAGCGGAGCCTTCCGTTGGTTGGCTATTGGGTACCCCCCAGCAGCCCTGGCGGACGATGTTGGGTTTGGAGAACGTATATAGTGTAACGGGCGGGTGGAGTGTGGTCGGTGTTATTGACAATGGGGTTCAGCCCGACCATCCGGCTCTGCGGGCTTTTTCTGCTAGCGGGCAATTTTGGGGGGGCAATTTATTGCCCGAGTTCTCTGTCCATGTCGCCTTGCGTGCGCCTTGGGGTTGGCCACAGGAATACGTTTACGATTTTGACGTTGATGAGATGCGCCAAGTTGCGGCTCCTCCCGCTTGTGATGACGGTTCAGGACTCATGCAGCCGGCGTTTGCTGGTCACGGCACTCACGTCGCTAGTCTGATTTCTGGGCGCGATGCGAACGGTTCTGGGGTTTCTGGAGTGTGCCGGCATTGCGGCATAATGGCTTGGCGGGTTTCGGAGACCGCCTGCTTTTCTAGCTCGGGCGGGCCTATCGTCGCCTCTGTCCTCGCGGACGAAAGTCGAATTGTTGCCGCCCTCACTCACCTTAGTGACATCGGTGCACAGGTCGTTAACCTTAGCTTCGGATCCGCAATCCAAGAGCGCTGCTCCAGTTCGGCGGGTCAATTGAACGCCTACTGTCTGGCGATTTCGACCGCTTCTTACCGCGGTGTCTTAATGGTCGCGTCCTCGGGGAACAACCGTCTTCCGATAAATTTCCCTGCCGAAGATCCCCGCACGGTTTCTGTGGGCGGTTCGACCGACTTTCCGTCTTTCTGGAGCGATCGAATGGATCTTCCCGGATCGATCCGAGTGGGAGAATGCCCGAACCCCGCGCTGTTTTCTCCTGGGTCGCCCGTGGGCACAGAGTGTGGTTCTAATTACACCGCTCCTGGCTCTGCGGCTCTGGCGCGTCAGGAAGTTGTCTTGCCCGCCCTGAACGTTCGTTCGGCAGTCTACGTTGGCAAAGACTGGAACCCGGTCCTCGGTTGTGGAGACTCTGCTGGCGGGGGCAGTGCAAGTGACGGCTACGGGACTTGCACTGGCACTTCAATGTCGGCGCCGATTTACAGTGGGATTGCCGGGATTGTGCGTTCAGCAAACCCCCTGCTGATGCCTGGTCAGCCGGTTCCGACTGCTGGGGCCGCGAAAGGTGTGCGGACCTTGATCGCGGAGCATTCCAGCATTCCTGGAACTTTTGCCACTTGGGATGCGCGATATGGTCACGGCATTCCTGACGCGTTCGGCTCACTCATCTCGGTGTTTGGATCGCCCAACGGGCGAATGCTTCGAAATCGGTTGACGCCCCTGTTTTCGTTCTATAACGCCAGTGCGCGTGATTGGGCTTATACCAGTACTCCACAGAGTGCGCTCGCGTTCACATTGTATTCTCCCACCACCTATACGCCCACGGGGGCGCCGATAGTGGGCTACCCGTCGTTGCCGGAATCTCCAACGATCGTGCCGCAACCGCCGCAACCGCTCGCACAAGTGTTCGTGATGACAACGCCTCAGAAGTTCTCGTCCGAACAGCCGGGCCTGATTCCTTTATATTGGATGAGTCGCGATTCTTCCTATCCTCCAGGCTGCACTGGCGGCAGTGGATGCAATATGGCGAACAAGGATCATCTGTTATTGACTCAAACCTCTGAGATTGAAACTGCCCGGTTGGCTGGGTACACCTATCGGGGCATCCAAGGCTACGTGTTCCAGCGCTGCGCACCTGAGCCGTCCTGTATGCCGCAAGGTACCGTGCGCCTGCATCGACTTTGCAAAGTGTCCGACAACGACTGCGCGGTATTTCCGGAGCAGGAGCGTCCGGGCATGTGGGCCAATGGCTTCACCACTGTGTTCCCAGGGGGCTCACAAGAGGTCATGGGCTACGCCTATCCCAATATCGATTCTGACGCTGATGGGCTGATAGACGGCTTTGAGTACGTTATTGGCACGCGTCCTGACCTCGCGGATTCAGACGGGGACGGAATCCCCGATGGTGTCGAATTCCCCCTTGCTGGCGTACAGGTGTCAGATCCATGTGTCGGGACGAACGTCCGTTGCAGCGGGCCGCCTGGCCGAATCTTCTTGAACGGTTTCGAGAGCTTTTGATGGAGTACAAGATGCACCAGCCCCTCGCAGGCGAAATCGCCCTCGTCACCGGCGCCAGCCGCGGCATCGGTGCCGCCATCGCCGACACATTGGCTGCCCAGGGCGCCAAGGTCATCGGCACTGCCACCTCGGAATCGGGAGCCGCCGCCATCGGCGAGCGCTTGGCAGCGAACGGCGGCGCGGGCCGCGTGCTTGACGTGGCGGACGGCGCCCAGGTGGAGGCGCTGATCGAGGCCATCGGCAAGGAGTTCGGCGCCATCGGCATCCTCGTGAACAATGCCGGCATCACCCGCGACAACCTGCTGATGCGGATGAAGGACGAGGATTGGCAGGCCATCCTCGACACCAACCTGAGCTCGATCTTCCGCACCAGCAAGGCGGTGATGCGCGGGATGATGAAGGCGCGCCGTGGCCGCATCATCAACATCGCCTCGGTCATCGGGGTCACCGGCAACGCAGGGCAGGCGAACTATGCCGCCGCCAAGGCCGGCATCATCGGCTTCTCGAAGTCGCTGGCCAAGGAGATCGGCAGCCGCGGCGTCACCGTCAACGTGGTGGCGCCGGGCTTCATCGATACCGACATGACCCGCTCGCTGCCGGAAGACGCGCGCAGTGCGCTGCTCGGCCAGATCGCGCTGGGGCGCTTGGGCGAAGCGCAGGACATCGCCAATGCGGTGGCCTTCCTGGCCGGGCCGAACGCCAGCTACATCACCGGCGAGACCCTGCATGTGAACGGTGGTATGTATATGCCCTGACGCGCCCTGCGCGTCCGGGTCGCAGCTGCAAGACAACGAATCGCAAGCCCGTCGGGCGCAGACGGGTGGCCGGAACCGCGCGTTGGTGCGGTCTGGCGGTTCCCACTACAATGCGCCGAGTTTTCCGTCAGAGGAATTGAACCCCATGAGCAGCATCGAAGAACGCGTCAAGAAGATCGTCGTGGAACAGCTGGGCGTCAAGGAAGAGGAAGTCACCCCTAACGCCTCCTTCGTGGACGATCTGGGCGCGGACTCGCTCGACACCGTTGAGCTGGTGATGGCGCTCGAGGAAGAGTTCGAGTGCGAGATCCCGGACGAAGACGCCGAGAAGATCACCAGCGTGCAGCAGGCGATCGACTACGTGAAGGCTCACGTCAAGTCGTAATGCCGCTGCCGCGCGAGGCCCGCGGTGCGAGCCTCGCCAGCGTTTGAAGAGGCCGCCCCCGTCGTCCGACGGGGCGGCTTTCTTTTGCGGCGATCCCGCATCCGTTTCCCGTCGGCGCGTCATGCGTCGGCCACTGAACAGCAGCCGGGCGCGACGAGCGCCGGCACGGAGCCAGCATGAGCAAGCGTCGCGTCGTCATCACCGGCATGGGCATCGTCTCGCCGGTCGGCAATGATCTCGCCACTGCCTGGGACAACATCTCCCACGGCCGCTCGGGCATCGGCCCGATCACCAGCTTCGACGCCAGCGCGTACGCCACGCGCATCGCCGGCGAAGTGCGCGATTTCGATCCTGCCGCCTACATCCCGGCCAAAGAGGCCAAGCGCATGGATCCCTTCATCCACTACGGCGTCGCCGCCGGACTGATGGCGCTGAAGGATTCCGGCCTCGAAGTCAGCGAAGCCAACGCCGAGCGCATCGGCACCATCATCGGCTCGGGCATCGGCGGCATCCTCGGTATCGAGGACACCACCGCGCGGCTGCTGGAAGGCGGCCCGCGCAAGGTTTCGCCTTTCTACGTGCCGAGCACGATCATCAACATGGTCTCGGGCCACCTGTCGATCCTGACCGGCATCAAGGGCCCGAACTTCTCGGCCGTCTCCGCCTGTGCCACCGCCAACCACTCGGTGGGCATGGCGATGCGCCTGATCCAGTACGGCGATGCCGACGTGATGGTCGCCGGCGGCGCGGAGCGCGGCAGCAGCCCGACCTCGGTCGCCGGCTTCTGCTCGATGAAGGCCATGTCCACCCGCAACGACGACCCGACCCGCGCCTCGCGGCCCTGGGACAAGGAACGCGACGGCTTCGTCATGGGTGACGGCGCCGGCGTGCTGGTGCTGGAGGAGTACGAGCACGCCAAGGCCCGCGGCGCGCGCATCTACTGCGAGCTGGCCGGTTTCGGCGCGAGCTCCGACGCCTACCACATGACCGCCCCGGCCGAGGACGGCGAGGGCGCGGCGCGCTGCATGACCGCGGCCCTGCGCGATGCCGGCATCAATGCCGACCAGGTCGGCTACCTCAACGCCCACGGCACCTCGACGCCGCTCGGCGATCTCGCCGAAACGCTGGCGATGAAGCGCGCCTTCGGCGACCACGCCTACCGCACCCTGGTCAGCTCGACCAAGTCGATGACCGGTCATCTGCTGGGCGCGGCCGGCGGCGTCGAGGCGATCTTCAGCATCCTCGCGCTCTACCACGGCCTGGTGCCACCGACGATCAACCTGGATGAGCCCGGCGAGGGTTGCGATCTCGACTACGTGCCCAACGTGGCGCGCGAGGCCAGGATCGAGGTCGCGATGTCGAACGGCTTCGGCTTTGGCGGCACCAACGGCACGCTGGTGTTCCGCCGCGTCTGACGCGCCGGAACCCCTCGCGTCGGCGCGTCCCGCATGCACTGCGTCCTGCCGCCCGCTGCGGTTGATCTGCCCGCTGTCGATCTCCTCGACCTGCATCGGGCCGAGCCGGAGTTCTTCCCCTGTCTGCTGGAAAGCGCGGCCCAGGGCGGCCGCGCCCGCTACCACCTGCTGCTCGCCGCGCCCGAGGGCGGTTTCGCGCTGGGCGCCGACGGCCTGCTGCGCGATCTCGACGGTCGAGTTCTGACGGGCGGTTTCCTCGATCAGCTCGACCGCACCTTCGCTGAAGTAAAAGCGCCTGCGCGCGACGATGGCCTGCCCTTCGGCGGCGGCTGGGCCCTGCTGCTGGGCTATGAGCTCGCCGCCGAGATCGAATCCAGCGTGCCGCGTCTCGCCGCCCCCGGCGACCTGCCGATCGCGCTGGCCCTGCGCTGCCGCGCGGCGATCCTGCGCGACCGCGAATCCGGCGACGCGTACGCCGTCGTCGAAGCCGACCATCCGCAGGCCGAGGTCCTGATCGAGCGCCTGCAGCGTGCGTGGGCCGGGGCCGCGGAGGCACCGATCGAGACCAGGGACGCTTCGTCGGCAGCGCCCGCACTGCCCGCACTGCCCGCCCATCGCATCGACGAAGCCGACGGCGCGCACTTCGAGTCCGGCGTGCGCCGCATCCTCGACTACCTGCGTGCGGGCGACGTGTTCCAGGTCAACCTGTCGCGGCCCTGGCGCGTGAGCTTCGATGCAGCACCCGCGCCGGCGGATCTGTACGCCCGGCTGCGCGCGGCCAATCCGGCGCCGTTCGCGGGTCTGCTGGCCTGGCAGGACTGGGCGGTGCTGAGCTCCTCGCCCGAGCGCCTGCTGTCGCTGCGCTCGGGGCTCGCCGAGACGCGGCCGATCGCCGGCACGCGCCCGCGCCAGCCCGGCGATGCGCTGGACGACGCGCGTCGTCGCGCCGAGCTGATCGGGCACCCGAAGGAGCGCGCCGAGCACATCATGCTGATCGATCTGGAGCGCAACGACCTGGGCCGGGTCTGCGTGCCGGGCTCGGTCGAAGTCGACGAGCTGATGGGCCTCGAAAGCTATGCCCACGTGCACCACATCGTCAGCAACGTGCGCGGTCGGCTGCGTCCCGAGGTCGGGCCGGGTCAGGCGATCGCCGCGGTGTTTCCGGGCGGCACCATCACCGGCTGTCCCAAGGTGCGCTGCATGCAGATCATCGCCGAGCTGGAGGGCGAGGGCCGCGGGCCCTACACCGGCGCGCTGGGCTACCTCGACCGCAGCGGCGATCTCGACCTCAACATTCTGATCCGCAGCCTGTGGCTGCGTGGCGCGCAGGCGGGGTTCCGCGCCGGTGCCGGCATCGTCGTCGACTCCGAGCCTGCGGCCGAACTGGCCGAGACGCGGGCCAAAGCGCGCGGCGTGCTGCGCGCCTTCGATGAACACGCACCGAGTGGCGTGCTGCGCGCAGTCGATGAGTTCGCTGCGCGCGGCGAGCCGCCCGCGTTTGAGGGGCGGGCTCCGCACGGCCCGTCGACGGAGAGCGCAGGGCTCGTCGCCCATCCTGTGGTCGAGTCCGCGGACGCGCCGCCTGCGGCCCTGTCTACTGCCGAGGCCATGGACCAAACCTCTCATCGCCCGCAGCCCGAGCCTGCGCCCGCCAATGCCGGACGCCGCGCCTGATGCGCGTCGGCGTGCTGATCGACGGCGCGCCCGCCGATGCGGTCGGCGTTGACAGTCGTGCGCTCAACTATGGAGACGGCCTGTTCGAAACCCTGCTGGTGCAGCACGGACGTGCGGTCTGGCTGGGCGAGCACCTGGCCCGCCTGCGTCGCGGCTGTGAGGCCCTGGGTTTGCGTATGCCCGATCCCGACCTGCTGGCCTTCGAGGCCGAGCAGCTGTGCGCGGGCCAGCAGCGCGCGGTGCTGAAGATCCTGCTGGCGCGCGAGGGGGCTGGCCGCGGCTACGCGCCGGAGCCCGGGGCGCGCAGCCAGCGCATCCTGAGCCTGCATGCCGCGCCGCCGCTGGTCGCGGCGGATTACGTCGAAGGCGTCAGCCTGCGCTGGTGTGAAACCCGCCTCGCCCTGCAGCCTCGGCTGGCCGGCTTCAAGCATCTGAACCGCATCGAGAACGTGCTGGCGCGCGCCGAACTGGCGAACACCGGCGCGGCCGAGGGGCTGATGCTCGACACCGCGGGTCGCGTCACCTGCGCCACCGCAGCCAACGTGTTTGCCCTGCGTGGCGGTCGCCTGCGCACGCCTTCGCTGCGCGCCGCCGGCATCGCCGGCATCTGCCGCGACTGGGTCATGACCCGCGCCGAGGTCGAGATCGGCGAGCTGCTGCCACAGGACATCGAGCGCGCAGACGGCGTGTTCGTCTGCAGCAGCCTGCGCGGTATCCTGCCGGCTGCCCGGCTGGGTGCGCGGACCTATCGCCCCCAGCCCCTGATTGCCGGCCTGCAGGCCCAGCTCTGGAGCGAGGTTCCGGCGCTGGCGCCGCAGGCCTGAAGGAGCCTTCGTCTTGAGCAAGTCCAAACCGCGGCCGCGGCGCTGGCTGCGTGCCCTGCTCGGCCTCTTTCTGGTCGGCCTGCTCGCCGTCGGCGGCGGCGCCTTCTGGCTGTGGCAGCAGTACCTGGCCTTCGTCGATGCGCCGGTGGCTGGCCTGAGCGCCGAGACCGACGTGATCCTGCAGCGCGGCGACGGCCTGCGCCGCGTGCTGCAGCGCCTCGAAGGCGTCGGGCTTGAAACCGGCCGCGAGGAGCTCTGGCGCCTGCTGGCCCGCGAGATGAACGTCGGCGGGCGCATCCAGGCCGGCGAATACCGCCTGCCGGCGAACGCCACGCCGCGTGAGCTGCTGCAGCAGTTCGCCGACGGCCGCGTGCTGCAGCGCGCCTTCACCCTGGTCGAGGGCAGCAGCTTCCGCGAGCTGCGCCTGGCCTTGACCCAGGCCGAGGCGCTTGAGCAGACCCTTCCCGGGCTTGATGAGACCGAGATCATGCGCCGGCTCGATGCCGAAGGCGTGCCGGCGGAAGGCCGCTTCCTGCCCGAGACCTATTACTACACCCGCGGCATGAGCGATCTCGATGTCCTGCGCCGCGCCAAGCGCGCGATGGACCGCGTGCTCGACCGCGCCTGGGCCAATCGCCAGCCCGATCTGCCGCTGAAGTCGGCCGACGAGGCCTTGATCCTGGCCTCGATCATCGAGAAGGAAACCGGCATCGGCGGCGAGCGCCGCGAAGTCTCGGGCGTGTTCATCCGCCGCCTGCGCATCGGCATGCGCCTGCAGACCGACCCGACCGTGATCTACGGCGCTGGCGAGAGCTACCGCGGCGTCATCACCCGCACGCATCTCGACACCGATACGCCCTGGAACACCTACACCCGCGACGGCCTGCCGCCGACGCCGATCGCCATGCCGGGTCGCGCGGCGATCGAGGCCGCGGTCGATCCCGCGCCCGGCGATGCGCTGTACTTCGTGGCCAGCGGCGACGGCGGACACGTGTTCTCGCGCACCCTGCAGGAGCACAACCGCGCGGTCGCGCGCTGGCGCCAGATCGAGCGCAGCCGGAGGGCGGGGCAGTGAGCCACTGGATCACCCATCCACATTTCGTCAGCTTCGAAGGCGGCGAGGGCGCCGGCAAGAGCACGGTGATCACCGCTGCCGCGGAGTCCCTGCGCACAGCGGGCGAGACCGTTCTGCTGCTGCGCGAACCGGGCGGCACCGCCGTGGGCGAAGCCGTGCGCGCGGTGCTGCTGAACCCCGAGCTGCGCGGCCTGTGCGCCGAGAGCGAGCTGCTGCTGATGATGGCCTCGCGCGCCCAGCTGGTGCGCGAACGCATCCTGCCTGCGCTGGAGCGCGGCGAGTGGGTGCTGTGCGACCGCTTCACCGACGCCAGCTTCGCTTACCAGGGCGGCGGCCGCGGCATCGACAGCGGGCGCATCGCCGAACTCGAACGCTGGGTCGCGGGCTTGAAGCCGGGCCTGAGCTTTCTGCTCGATCTGCCGGTGGAAACCGGGCTGGCCCGCGCCGGCAGCCGCGCGGCGCCGGATCGCATCGAGGCGGAATCCATCGCTTTCTTCGAGCGCGTGCGCGCCAGCTACCGATCACGCGCCGCCGCGGAGCCGCAGCGCTGGTGCGTGCTCGATGCCAGCCGGCCGGCCGAAGCGGTCGCCGCCGCCGTGGTTCAGCGCCTGAACATCCAGCGCGAGGTGTCGCGATGAGCGCATCCAGCTTCGCGCCCTGGCAGCAGCGCGCCTTCGAACGCGTGCTGGCCAGCCATGCGTCGCAGCGGCTGGGCCACGGTCTGCTGGTCTGCGGGCCGGCGCGGTTGGGCAAGCGCGCCCTGGTCGAAGCCATCGCCGCGCGCCTGCTGTGCACCAGGGCAGCGGCAGGTGCGCCCGCCTGCGGCCAGTGCCGCAGCTGCCGGCTGCTCGCGGCTGGCACGCATCCGGATCTGCATCGCGTCAGCTTCGCCTTGAACGACAAGGGCGAGCCGCGCAGCGTGATCGTGGTCGAGCAGATGCGCGATCTGGGCGAGAAGATCAGCCTGACCGCCCAGCTCGGCGGCGCCATTGTCAGCCTGATCGATCCGGCCGATGCGCTGAACCACAACGCCGCCAACGCGCTGCTGAAGACCCTCGAAGAGCCGCAGGACGGGCGCTATCTGATCCTGGTCAGCGACGCGCCGTATCGCCTGTCCGCCACCATCCGCAGCCGCTGCCAGCGCATCGAGCTGCGCCCGCCGCCGCAGGATGAGGCCCGCGCCTGGCTGCTCGCGCAGGGCCTGCCTGCCGCGCGCGTCGAGCAGGCGCTCGCACTCAGCGATGGCCACCCCGGCGAAGCCCAGGCCCTGCTCAGCGAGGGCGGCCTCGAACTGCGCGAGGCCGTGCAGCGCGACCTCGACGCGCTCGCCGCGCGCCGCGTCGCGCTGAGCGAGACGGTCAAGGCCTGGCTGGATGACCGCCCGCAGGAGCGCCTCACCCACGCCGCTTCACTCGCGCGCGCGCGCAGCCGCGAGCGTCTGCTGGCCGGCGAAGCCGCTGCCGTGCCCGAACTCGCCGACTGGTACGACCGCGCCAACCGCGTGCGCGCCCAGCTCGACACCCCGCTCAAGGCCGATCTGCTGCTGGGTGAGCTGCTGATCGCCTGGCGCGAGCAGCGCTGAGCCAGCCCTCGACGCGTGGCTGCGCCCCTTCTGCGCAGCTCTGCTATCTTCCCGCCCAACCCGTCCCAGACCCGCGAGCCCGTCCATGCAAGCTGCCGGAATGATGCGCCAGGGCATCCTGTCGCTGGCGATCAAGGAAAAGCAGGCGCTGTACCAGGCCTACATGCCCTTCATCAAGGGCGGTGGGCTGTTCGTGCCGACGCCGAAGCGCTACAGCCTGGGCGACGAGGTGTTCATCCTGCTCAGCCTGCTGGAAGACAAGGAGCGCCTGCCGGTGGCCGGCAAGGTCATCTGGATCACCCCGGCCGGCGCCCAGGGCAACCGCGCAGCCGGTATCGGCGTGCAGTTCAACGATTCGGCCGAGGGCGAAACCGTGCGCGGCAAGATCGAAACCCTCCTTGCCGGCCTCACCGGCGGCGACAAGCCGACGCACACGATGTAGTGCCTGCGGAAGGGATTCTCGCGAGGCCGGCTGCCGCCCTTTGGCTCTCTGGCTCTTGCGAATCCCGATTCCCGATTCCCGAATCCCAGCTCCTCAGCCAAACGGCGCCACGCCGATCAGCTTGAGATGCAGGTGCAGGGCGAAGACCGCCCACAGCACGGCGCCGACGATCACGCACAGGGCGCTGCGAACGACATTGGCCGGGGCACGCACGAGGCCGGCCGCGCGATCACGGCGGCGCGCCGCGGCAAACGCGATCACCGCCCAGGCGAGAAAGCCCACCAGCAGAACAATGCCGTGCAGCCAGCCCACTGCCAGCAGGTGACCTGCCGCCCACAGCTTCACCGCCAGCAGCATCGGATGGCCGAGCCTGGCCTTGAAGTGGTTGCCCGGCACATAGGCCGCGACCAGCAGGATGAAGGCGGGCAGGGTGAACAGCGCGACCAGATGGCGGAGCCAGACCGGTGGCGACCACAGCAAGACGGGCTCGGCGCGCGCCAGCGCGTAGCCGTAGACGAGCAGCACGAATCCGCCGATGGAGACGAAGCTGTACAGGCCCTTGTAGCCGCCAGCGCCCAGCCGTGCGATCAGCTGCGCACGCGGGCCGGGCGCCAGCGCGTGCAGGCTGTGCACGCCGAGGAAAAGCAGCAGGCCTGCGAGCAGAACGGCCATCGGTAGTTCTCCGGATCAGAGGTCAGGTGCGGCCGGCGACGCAGGCCGCGACCGATGCGCTCAAGCGCCTCGGCGAGCCTGCAGCAAGGCCAGCGACAGCGCAATCTGCAGCGGCAGCAGCAGGGCAACCCACTCCAGATGCTGCTGGGGGTAGACCTGCACCTGCGCCAGCACCACCCCCGCCACGGCGATCACGGCGAGGGCATGCGCGCCGAAGCGCAGGCGACTCTCGCGCGGGCTGCGCCGCTGTCTCCACAGCTGCACGCAGGCCGGCAGCAGCAGCAGGGCCAGCGGATTGAACAGCAGCAGGTTGCGATTGGCCCAGGCCGATTCATGCGCGGTGCCGACCCACAGCAGCAGCAGGCCGAGGCCGATCAGGCCGCTCAGGCTCCAGACGGCGAGCAGCACCGCTGCGCCGCGCGGGCCACGCGCGGCGCGCGCCAGCAGCAGCGCCAGGGCGAGCCCCAGACCGAGGGCCAACCACTGCCACGGCGGCGGCGAGGGCGGCGTCAGCGGGCCACGATGCGGCAGCAGCTCGCGCTCGGCGATCACCAGCGGCTCACCGCTTGGCGTGCGGGCGTCTCGAAGCGCCTCGGCGAGGCGTGCGGGAATGAAGCTCTGCTCCCAGATCGACAGCGGGCGATCGGCATAGGGGCCCAACCCCAGATGCATGCCGAGGTGCAGCCAGGCGATGCCGGCGCCGTGGCGCAGCGCTTCGTGGCGATAGGTGACGCCCATCGAGCGCCCGTCCAGCTGCCGCTTCAGCGCGCCACCCAGGGCCGCGTCGAGCGCATCGCGCACCTTGGTCGAGCAGTTGGAGACGAAATAGTCGTAGCGGTACTCGGCGTTCTCCGGCCGCACGTGCTCGGCCAGGGCGGCGGCGAGTGACTCCGCCTGCTCCGGCTCCAGGCGCAGCCACTGCAGGCGTGCGCCGCGGCCCTCGCTGGCGTAGCTGCCCAGATCGCTGGACATCGGCAGGGCGACCGCCAGGTAGCGCATGTCGCCGCGCAGGAAGCGCGCCAGAAAGCCCGGCTGCTCGAAGTCGAAGTAGCCGAAGTTGTAGAAGATGGGCTCGCTGCCGTCGCCGCGGTCGATCAGCAGGGCGTTGTGGCCGAAGCGCGCCCAGTAGGCCTCGCCGGGGTCCATGGTCACCAGGCCGACCGCCGGCGCGGCGAGGAGCCTCGCCGGGGCCAGCGCGAGCAGCAGCAGGACGGCGAGGGCAGCGCACCAGCCGCGCAGGCGATCAGGCGGCATCCGCCAGCCGCAGTTCGAGGGTGTGCAGACGACGGCCGTCCGACTCCAGCACGCGCAGGTGGAAGCCGCCGAGCTCGAGCTCTTCGCCGACCTCGGGCAGGTGCCCCAGCGCCGCGGTGAACAGGCCGCCGATGGTGTCGTACTCCTCGTCGGAGAGTTCGGCGCCGAAGCGCTCGTTGAACTCCTCGATCGGCATCAGGGCTTCGATTTCGTAGCGGCCCTGGCCGGTCTGCTCGACGTGTTCGTCCTCGGTCGGGGCGTCGTCGTGCTCGTCGTCGATCTCGCCGACGATCTGCTCCAGCAGGTCCTCGATGGTGACGAGGCCGGCGACGCCGCCGAATTCGTCGACCACGATCGCCATGTGGTTGCGCGACTGCCGGAACTCGCGCAGCAGCACGTTGAGGCGCTTGGATTCGGGAATCAGCACGGCCGGCCGCAGCAGTTCGCGCAGCGCCGGGGGCTGGCCGGTGGCGCAGCCGCGCAGCAGATCCTTGGCCAGCAGGATGCCGAGGATCTCGTCCTTGTCCTCGCCGTGCACCGGAAAGCGCGAGTGGCCGCTTTCGACGACGGTCTGCAGCACTTCGGGCGTGGACGAGTCGACCGGTATCGATACCATCTGGCCGCGCGGGACCATGACGTCGCCCACCTGCAGGTCGGAGACCGCCATCGCGCCTTCGATCATGGCGAGACTGTCGGCGGTGAGCAGGCCCGCCGCCTGCGCCGAGCGGATTTCCTCGAGCAGGTCTTCGCGGCTGCGTGGCTCGCCCGAGAGGGCCTGGGTCAAACGACCGAACCAGGATCGGCCGGGCGAGCCGGTGGTACTGCTTGGATCTTCGGACATTGCTCTGTGAACGTCGCCCCTGGGGGGCACCGGCGCCGAGTGTATCGCAACGCGGTGAAGGGTCTTGGCGAGGGCCTTTGGCCGACGGACTCGCCAGAAGGCACAATGCCGGATCCATCGCGCTCGGGGGAGCCATGCAGCCTCGCGTTCTTGCCGCATCCTGTCTGGCCGCGCTCGGCCTCGCCTGCCCGCACAGCCTGCTTGCCCATGGGGCGGGGCCTACGGAGGTCGATCCCAAAGCCGTTCGTTACGAGGTGCTGCGGGTGGAGTCCCGCAACGAGAGCGTGATCCGCGCCCTGGCGCTGGAGCACGGCCACCTCATCGTCGACCGCGACAAAGGCGTGGTGATGTTCGATGCTCCGGCCGGCAGCCGCACCGGCCTGCTGGCCAAGGGCCTGCGGGTCTCGGTGGATCCGGTGCTGAGCGAGGCCCTGAACGCGTCGCAGGCGATCCTGCGGGCAAAGGGCATCAGCGGCTATGCCTGCTACCGCACGGTGGCCGAAACCCATGCGCGCCTGGACAGCCTGGTCGTCGCGCACCCGCAGCTGGCGCAGGTGGTCGATATCGGCCCCAGCTGGGAAGCGCAGGCCGGCATCGTCGGCGGCGGCGAGCGCATGCGCGTGCTGAAGCTCAGCAACAGCCAGATCCCGGGGCCCAAGCCGGCGCTGTTCGCGATGACTGCGGTGCATGCCCGCGAATACACCACGGCCGAACTGGGCCTGCGCTTCGCCGAGCATCTGCTGGCCGGCCATGGCGCGGATGCCGATGCGACCTGGCTGCTGGATCATCATGAGATCCACCTTCTGGTGCAGTCCAACCCCGACGGCCGCAAGCGCGCCGAGACCGGCCTGTCCTGGCGCAAGAACGCCAACCAGGGCTATTGCGGGGCGACCAGCAACGCGCGCGGCGCCGATCTCAACCGCAATTTTCCGTTCTCCTGGGGAACGGTGGCGGGGGGCTCCAGCGGTGTCGCCTGCGAGAACACCTATCGCGGCCCGACTGCAGCGTCGGAGCCGGAGACCCAGGCCATCGTCAGCTACGTCCGCGGGCTGTTCCCCGATCGTCGCGGCGATGCTCTGAGTGACCCGGCGCCCGAGGATACCCAGGGCCTGTTCCTTGATATCCACAGCTACTCGCAGCTGGTGCTCTGGCCCTGGGGCACCACCACCCAGCCCGCGCCGAACAGTGCGTCGCTGGTCGCGCTGGGGCGCCGCTTCGCCTGGTTCAACAGCTACACGCCGCAGCAGTCGGTGGGGCTGTATCCCACGGATGGCACGACCGACGATTTCGCCTATGGCGAACTGGGCGTACCCGCTTTCACCTTCGAGCTGGGCACTGCCTTCTTCCAGGACTGCGGCAGCTTCGAGAACCGGATCTATCCGGACAATCTGCAGGCTCTGCTGTATGCCGCCAAGGTGGTGCGCGAGCCCTACCGGCTGCCGTTCGGGCCCGAGGCTCGCGAGGTGCGCGTGCAGCCCGACTTGGCCGCACCCGGCGAGCCCCTGCAGCTGGTCGCGGTGCTGGACGACAGCCGCAGCAGCGTCGTCAACGGCAGCGTGCCGGTGCAGGCGATCGCTGCCGCGCATGCGTATGTCGACATCCCGCCGTGGGCCGTTGGCGCACAGGGTCTTGCCCTGCAGGCGCAGGACGGCAGCTTCAATGCCGCGGTCGAGACCGCTGTCGCCGACATCGTGGCCAGCCGCACGGGCCGTCAGCTGGTCTATGTGCAGGGCGAGGACGCCAGCGGCGCGCGCGGGCCTGTGGGTGCGGCCCTGGTGGAGGTGCGCGCCGCATCGGAACTTGCCGAGCTGCAGGGGCGAGTGAGCCGCATTGCCGACGGCGCGGCAATCGCGGGCGCGCAGGTCCGCATCGGCGGATTCAGTGCTTCAAGTGCGGCCGATGGCCGCTATGCGCGACGCGTGCCGGCCGCGGCCAGCGTGATCGAAGTCGAGGCCGTGGGCCATGAGCCCTTGCGGATCGAAGGCCTGGCCCTGCAGCCCGCCAGCCTCAATGAACGCGATCTGCAGCTGTTTGCCTACTGCCCGCTGCTGGGCATGGACGCCGAGAGCGGCGCGCAGGGCTGGACGACCGCGCGACCGAGCGGCGGCACGCCGCTGTGGAGCATCGTGCCGAGCTCGCCCCAGGGCGGCAGCCGCGCCTGGCATGACAGCCCCGGCGGCAACTATGCGAACAACGTTGACACCCAGCTGCTGTCGCCGCAGTTCAGCGTTGCGCCCTACAGCGCGCCGCGTCTGCGCCTGCGCAGCTACTGCGACACCGAGTCGGGCTGGGACTTCGGCACCGTGCAGGTGCGCCCCTCGCCAACTGCGGCCTGGGAAACCGTCTACAGCTGCAGCGGCGACGCCAGCTGGCGCAGTCTCGACCTGCCGTTGCCGCAGCTTGAGGGCGCGACCCAGGCGCAGATCCGTTTCCGCCTGACGTCGGACACCAGCCAGGTGCGCGATGGCTGGTACGTGGACGACATCGTGCTGGAAGCCGGCGGCGCTGCGTGCCGCGCCCAGCAGCAGCCAGCGGCTGTTTTCGGGGATGGCTTCGAAGTGCAGTGACGCATGAGGAGCGGCTCGGTTCGGCCGCGGCGTCTCGCGCTCAGGCTCGGGCCGGGCCGGGCAGTTCGCTGCGCCTGACCTTCACCAGCACCAGCTCGCCGCCGCCCTCCAGCTGCACGCGGCCGCCATTGCCGAACAGCAGGGCGCTGTCGCCCTGCGCCAGCTCGATGCTGAGCGCGGCCTCACGCAGCCGCGCCTGGCCGCCGGCCAGATGCAGCAGCCAGCGTTCGCCCGCGCGTGGAAAGAACAGCATGCTGCCCAGCAGCGGGCGCTGGAACAGGCGCGCCTCGACCGCTTCGGGGCGGAACATCAGGTTGATGACCTCGCAGGGCCCGTCGAGGCATTCGGCCCGGGTGTCGGCGGCGCCATCGAATCCGCACAGCGCGTAGGGCGTTTCCAGCTGCGCCGGCTCGTGGCCCTCGACGTGCAGGCGCAGGCCGCCGCCGCGCTGGTAGATCAGCTCGCGCCGATAGCCGGGAAAGCGCGAGAACGGACCATCGGCCTCGATGCGAGCCAGCGAGACGCGCCAGTCCGGTGCCTCGCCCTCGCGCCAGACCTCGCGCGTGCTGCCGCCACCATTGCGCCAGGCCTGGCGTTCGTAGCGATGGGCGGGCAGGGCGATCAGCGGCATGGGGCGGGTCCGTGGTGCGATGCCGGTGAAGTGTAGCCAGAGCCTCGCAGGCTTCGGCGAAAGCCCCGCACAGCGAAAGGCCCCGGCGCGGGGCCGGGGCCTTTCTCCTTCCCTTGGAAGTAGCCGCCGCGCGTGCCACGCGGCGGGCTCCCCCGGGCAGACACGTCCCTGTGCCCACCCGGCGACTTGCGCTGCCGGCCTCCACGCCGGGTCGCGGGGCCTTCAGCGCGCGGGGGCCGGTGCCGCCGGAGCGGCACTGACGATGATCTTGTCGCGATTCTTTTCGACCGTGGCCAGCCCGATGCCGCGCACTTCGACCAGCTGATCGGCGCTGCGGAAGGGACCGTTCTCGGTGCGATAGGCGACGATGGCTTCGGCCTTGGCCGGCCCAACGCCGGTCAGCACGGCGGACAGGGTGGCGGCATCGGCGGTATTGATGTTGACCTTGTCGCTGGCGAAGGCGCTGGTGGCCATCAGCAGGGACAGGAACAGGGCGGCGAACAGGCTGGACAGACGATTCATGACGGCATCCTCGTAATCAGGGGTGGTTGCGAAATTCCCGGCCAAGCCCCGGGATGGCCCGGCGCGTCGGCCGGTGGAAACAGTCTCCGCCTCGACCCGCGCCGGTGGCATCGGCGATCCCCGCGCCCGCGCCTGCGAAATCACGCCGGTGAAGGGTCGGAGTTTTCCTACCCGTGTCGGCTCACTTTGGCGGCTGCGGCTAAACTCACGGGCCGCGGCCATCGGTTCACACCGGCCGCCCACGATTTTCGATTCGAGGAACCGCCATGGACCCGCAGCAGGCCGAACGCTTCGTCAATGAACTCTGGGACGACGAGATCGTCGGCCAGCTGGTCGAGTACATCCGCATCCCCAACAAGTCGCCGATGTTCGACGCCGACTGGGTCAGGCACGGCTACATGGAGGACGCGGTCACCCTGATGGAGGCCTGGGCGCGCCGGCAGCCGGTGCGCGGCATGCAGATCGAGGTGGTACGCCTGCCCGGCCGCACGCCGCTGATCTTCATCGAGATCGAAGGCAGCGACGCCGGCAACCCCGACACCGTGCTGCTCTACGGCCACCTCGACAAGCAGCCGGAAATGACCGGCTGGGCCGACGACCTCGGCCCCTGGAAGCCGGTCATCAAGGGCGACAAGCTCTACGGCCGCGGCGGCGCCGACGATGGTTACGCGCTCTACGGCTCGCTCACCGCCATCCGCGCGCTGCAGGAGCAGGGCCTGCCGCACAGCCGCTGCGTCATCCTCATCGAGGCCTGCGAGGAATCGGGCAGCTACGACCTGCCCTACTACGTCGACCACCTGGCCGCGCGCATCGGCAAGCCCTCGCTGGTGGTGTGCCTGGATTCGGGCTGCGCCAACTACGACCAGCTCTGGTGCACCACCTCGCTGCGCGGCCTGGCCGGCGGCAACCTCAAGGTCAGCGTGCTGGAGGAAGGCGTGCACTCGGGCGATGCCTCGGGTGTCGTGCCGTCCAGCTTCCGCATCCTGCGTCAGCTGCTCTCAAGGCTGGAGGACGAGGTGACCGGCCGCATCCGCGCCGAGGACCTGTTCGTCGAGATCCCGGCCGAGCGCATCGAGCAGGCCAAGCGCGCGGCGAGCGTGCTCGATCGCGAGATCTGGGCCAAGTTCCCCTTCCTGCCCGGCATGTCGCCGATGCACAGCGAGCTGCACGAGCTGGTGCTCAACCGCACCTGGCGTCCAGCGCTGTCGGTCACCGGCGTCGACGGCATGCCGCCGCTGTCGAACGCTGGCAACGTGCTGCGCCCGCATACCGCCGTGAAGCTTTCCCTGCGCCTGCCGCCCACGCTGGATGGCGACAAGGCCGGCAAGGCGCTGCGCAAACTGCTGCTCGACAATCCGCCCTACGGTGCCCGCGTCGAGTTCGAATTGGAGAAGAGCAGCACCGGCTGGAATGCGCCCAGCCAGTCGCACTGGCTGAACCACGCCATCGAGCACGCCTCGCAGGCGGCCTTCGGCAAGCCGGCCATGTACATGGGCGAGGGCGGCACGATTCCGTTCATGGGCATGCTCGGCGAGAAGTTCCCCGGCGCGCAGTTCATGATTACCGGCGTGCTGGGTCCGCACTCGAATGCGCACGGCCCGAACGAATTCCTGCACATCCCCACCGGCAAGCGTGTGACCACGGCAGTGGCGCATGTGATCGCCGAGCACTACGAGGCCAGCGCGCGCGGCGAGACCACCCAGGTCGGCGTGGCCGCGGGCGACACCCGCTTTGGCGATCACGGCTGCTGTTGAGGCATGCTGCGGCACCCGGCGGCCCAAGGCCGCCGGTCAACTCCAAACACTCGAACGAGGTGAGGCATGAGCATCCTTTGGACCCTGCTGATCGGCTTTGTGGTAGGCCTGGTGGCCCGCTTCCTCAAGCCGGGCCGGCAGAAGCTGGGCTTCATCCTGACGACGGTGCTTGGCATCGTCGGCGCCTTCGTCGGCAGCTTCCTCGGCCAGACCCTGGGCCTGTACCAGCCGGGCGAGGCCGCAGGCTTCATCATGTCGGTCATCGGCGCGATCATCGTGCTGGCGATCTGGGGCCTCGTCAGCAAGAGCAAGTAAGGCCATGAAGATCCGACAGATCGTCCTCACGCTCCCGCTGGTGACGGCGCTGGTGGCCTGCGGGCCCGCCGACAGCCCGCCCCCCGCATCCAACCCTGACAAGGCGACCGCCGTGGCCACTGAACCTGCGGCGCCAGCGGGCGCTGGGACGGCAACCGCCCTGCCGCAGCAGCTCGAAGCCCGGCGTTCGTGGACGCTGGCGGGTGCCAGCGACGCCAGCCTGCAGTCGGTGGCCGAGGCCGCCGGCATCTTCATCGAGGTGCAGGAGGGCCGCCTTGTCGGCTACGCCGGCTGCAACCGCTTCAGCGCCCCGCTGACGCGCGGCGAGGGCACGGCGATCCAGCTGGGTGCCGCGGTCGCCACCAAGCGCGCCTGCGTCTCCGATGCCCTCAACGCCGCCGAGCAGCGCTTTCTTGAGACGCTGACGGCGGTCCGCCGCTTCGAGCTCAGCGAGAAGGGCCTGAGTCTCAGCACCGCCGATGGCGCCAGCCTGTCCTTCACCGCCGGCCGCCCGGGCGGCAGCGAAGGCGAGGCCTCGCAGGCCGAGGGCACATGAGCCGCCGCATCCAGCAGCGCCGCTCGCGCATCCACGGCAACGGCGTGTTCGCCGCCGCCGACATCGCGGCCGGTACGCGCCTGGTCGAGTACAAGGGTCTGCGTCGCACCCACGAGGACGCCGATGCGCTTTACGGCGACAGCCTCGACACCGGCCACACCTTCCTGTTCACCTTGAACGACGACTACCTGATCGACGCCAATGTCGACGGCAACGTCGCCCGCTGGATCAACCACAGCTGCGCGCCGAACTGCCAGGCCGTGCTGGAGGAAGACCCCAAGGGCAATCCGCAGCGCGATCGCGTCTTCATCGAAAGCCTGCGCGAACTCAAAGCCGGCGAAGAGCTGACCTACAACTACGGCATCCGCCTGTCGGTGCCGCACACCGCCAAGCTCAAGAAGCAGTGGGCCTGCCGCTGCGGCGCGCCCGAGTGCACGGGGACGATGCTGCAGCCGAAGGGCTGATTCGCGTAGGCCTCGCGCGCCCTGCTGCGCGAGGACCCCTCACAGCTCGATGTGATCCACCCCGCGGCAGGCGTCCAGCGTATCCAGCACCGCCTGCAGCGCCGGTGTGACCGCTTCGGCGTGCAGGCGTTCGCGCTCCAGGCCTTCGATGTGGCCGAACAGGGCCTGGCGCAGGGCGTCGAGGCCGAACACGCGCTGCAGCAGGTCCGCCAGCAGGCGCTCGAACTCGCCGGGCGTGGGGCTGATCCGCAGCTGCTCGAACAGGGTGGACAGTGCCGCGAACAGCGGCAGCGCTTCCGCGCCGAGGCCGTGGTCTTCCGGCCGGTAGTCGAGGTGGGCGCGTTCGGCGTCAGTCCAGATCCGGTAGGACAGCCGCGCCAGCGAGTGGTACAGCGGGCCGTCGCTGATCAGTGCCACCAGCAGGCGTCCGCGATGGGCCAGCACGCTGCCGGCGGCGCTGGTCCATTCGCCGCTGCGGAGGAAATCGGTGAGCTTCAGCTGTTCGGCGAAGGGCGCGGCCTGCAGCTGGTCGAAGATCAGCAGGCTGCGCTCGCTTTCAGAAAACGCACAGGCCTCGGTGATGCAGCGCTCGAAGGCGGGCAGGGGAGCCTCAGGCGGCGCGAGGCTGCCATCCTCCAGCTGCACGGGCAGCAACACGGGGGCAGGCTCGATCTGGCTGAAGTCGTGATAGAGCACGTGCGGATACTCAAGCGCCGCGCCCAGGGCGTTGGCGAAGGCGGTCTTGCGCCGTCCGGCGCTGCCGTCCACATGCAGGCAGCGCACATGATCGATCTTCGCGGCGAACAGGCAGTCCAGCGCGAAGCCGTAGTCGGTATTGCTTTCGAAGCCGTGCAGGGCCAGCGAGCGGCGCAGGTTCATGGCGATCGGAGCGTTCGCGCGACGCCCGCGGAATGGGGCGGCGCGAGTCTAGCAATTGCCGCCTCGCTCGCTGCTTCGTATCGGCTGCGCCTTCAGGAAGCCCTGCCGAGCGGAGCCCACCCGTGGCTCAGCGCCCCAGGTCGGCTTCGAGCACCGCCGCCAGCAGCGCGGCGGCCATGCGCATTTGCGCTTCGGCGAGCGGTCGGCTGCGCTCGACGTAGCTGCGGTCGATGAAGCGCTTCTCGGGATAGATGCCTGCGGACTCGATCAGCGCGCAGGACTGCTCGGCCCAGCGCGCAGCGGCACCCCGGCCGACGCCGCCGTGCTCGGGCAGCGGCTCGCGCGTCAGGTGCTGGACCAGGGCGGGGCGGTCCAGCTCCAGGGTGTCGACCAGCAGGCCGTCCCACAGCGCGTGCAGGTTCGAGCCCATGCGGTTGAAGCGGATCTGGGTGTCGTTGCCGCCGCGGTCGAAACCGTAGCCGGCATGCAGCGGCTGGTGGATGTCGCCGACGAAGTGGGTCACGAACTTGAGCGCCTCGATGCGCTGCTGGCGCGGGCTGGAGGCATTCCTCAACACCGCACGCTGGGCCTCGAGCGCGGCGACGATGCACTGGCCGTCGGCGCAGTCGCGCCGGGGCCGATAGCGGCAGTCGCCCTGCGGGAAGTTGACGAAATGCCAGCGTCCGGTGTGGCGCCAGGCGTCCTCGCTGCGCACTTCATCCGGCCAGGTCGAGACCGCCGCCAGCGTGTTCGAGGGTTCGTCTTTCAGCAGTTCCCGCACGGCCGCCAAGGTCGGCGCCGAGAGCTGCTGTTCGGCCAGTTCGCCGATGGTCTGGTGGCCCTTGAAGCTCCAGGCGCCCGCCGGTGGCGCGGCCGCGAGCGCGACCAGCAGCAGGGCGGCGATTGCATGAGGCTTGGGCAACATCGGGGTTCTTCGAAGCGCGGGCGCGACAGTCTGACAGGACAGGTCCATCACGACTGCAACAGTCGGTGAACTCCGGACAGATCCCCGAGCACCTGTGCTGCGCCGGGTCGCGCGGAGGTGGCTGGCGACCACTCGATGAGCCTTGGCGCGCGAGGCCGTGAACCCGGAGCCGCGGCCCAATCCATCGCAGCGTGAAGAGAGCGAGCGCGCGGCGGCTGCCCTCAATCGAAATGTGAGGGCCCGCGCACTACACTAGCGCGCTTGGCCGGGCCTGCCCGGCTGCTTTCCCGCCACTGGCATCCATGCCCTCACGAGGATTCGAGCAATGACGATCAAGGTCGCGATCAACGGTTATGGCCGCATCGGCCGCAATGTGCTGCGCGCGCTGTACGAGGCCAAGCGCACCAATGAGATCCAGATCGTCGCGATCAACGACCTGGGCGATGCCGAGACCAATGCCCACCTGACCCAGTACGACACCGCCCACGGCCGCTTCCCGGGCGAGGTCTCGGTGGACGGCGGCGACCTGATCGTCAACGGCGATCGCATCAAGGTGTTCGCCGAGCGCGACCCGTCCAAGCTGCCCTGGGGCGCGCACGGCGTCGACGTGGTGTTCGAGTGCACCGGCCTGTTCACCACCAAGGCCAAGGCCAGCGCCCACATCGCGGGCGGCGCCAAGAAGGTGATCATTTCCGCCCCCGGCGGCAGCGATGTCGACGGCACCTTCGTGTTCGGCGTCAACCATGACCAGCTGAAGGCCTCGCACGAAGTCATCAGCAACGCCAGCTGCACCACCAACTGCCTGGCCCCGCTGGCCAAGGTGCTGCACGACGTGGTCGGCATCGAGCACGGCCTGATGACCACCATCCACGCCTACACCAATGACCAGGTGCTGACCGACGTCTACCACTCGGACCTGCGTCGTGCGCGTTCGGCCACCATGAGCCAGATCCCGACCAAGACCGGTGCCGCTGCGGCGGTCGGCCTGGTGCTGCCGGAGTTGAACGGCAAGCTGGACGGCTTCGCCATGCGCGTGCCGACCATCAACGTCTCGGTGGTCGACCTGTCCTTCGTCGCCAAGCGCGCGACCAGCAAGGAGGAGATCGACAGCGCCGTGCGCGCCGCCGCCGAGGGCCCGCTGAAGGGCATCCTGGGCATCAACACCAAGCCGCTGGTCAGCGTCGACTTCAACCACAACCCGCACAGCTCGGTCTATGACGCCACCCAGACCCGCGTCATGCAGGGCACCCTGGTCAAGGTGCTCTCCTGGTACGACAACGAGTGGGGCTTCTCCAACCGCATGTTGGACATGGCCATCGCCCTGATGGCGGCCAAGTAAGCACCTGCAAGCACCGAACGGACCCGCGAACGCCCACCCCGAGCGGTGGGCGTTCGCGTATCTGCGGCGCACTTGGACGCGCGCAGAAGGGGTGACTTGCGATAGTGCGGTCCGTGCAGGTCTTGGCTCCGTCATGGGAGAAGGCCGCCTCCGCGAAACCAGCTTCCTGCCTCGGCACCTCGTGGGCTTCACTCCCCAGGGCCTGCTGTTTGCAGGAGCGAGCTTGCCCGCGACCCGCTGTGGCGAGAGTGGGCGCTGGCCGCGGTCGCCTGCAAGCAGGCTCCTGCAGTGAGCGCGAGCAGACGACTGCAGGTCTCTGAGAACAGCCGCGCCGCGCTGCAACGCTGGGATGCTCCCAGTTGAAGCCGTGCGGGGCTGCGAATCCCAAATCCCAAATCACGAATCCCGGCTCTCAGCCATGAAGAAATTCCTGATCATCGCCGTCGGTGTGCTGATGCTGGTCGTGATCGGCCTTGAGCCGGTCCTGCGCAGCTTCCGCTACGACATCGAAACCGCGCGGCTTGATGCCGCGCCCGAGACTGGCCGCTTCTCCCGCAGCGTCAGCTGCTGGTTTGGAGACGGCTGGCTGGAGCGCAGCGAATGCGCCTGGCTGTATCCGAGCACGCAGGGCGAAGCGATGACCGCGCTGCCGCTGGTGATCCTCCGCCGCGGGCTGTTCACGCGCTCGGACACGGCGACGGTCTATCTCAGCGGCGGCCCCGGTGGTTCGAGCTATCTGTACGAAGAGGCCATGCCCTGGTGGCGCGACTGGATGCAGCAGCGCATGGGGCTCGATCACGACCTCGTGCTCTACGACCAGCGCGGCAGCGGCTATGCGACGCCGCGGCTGGCCTGCCCCGAGTTCGACACGCGCTCGCGCCAGCTGATCCTGGAGGGCGCCTCGATCGATGCCCAGTGGGAAGAGACCGTGCCGCTGCTGGAGGCCTGCGCAGCGGCGGTGCCGGAGAGCGAACGCCGCGAGGGCCTGTACTCCACCGCCACCGCGGCGCAGGACCTGCGTGAGCTGGTGCGCGCCCTGCGCGAGGAGTTCGGCTACCGCGAGGTGCATCTCTACGGCGTGTCCTACGGCACGCGTCTCGCCCAGGTCGCACTGACCGAACCGATCGAGGGCGTCGGCCGCGTGGTTCTGGATGGCTTCTATCCGGCCGGGCTGGAGCTGATGGGCCGCTTCGCCGACGACTATGCGCAGGTGCTCGCCGCCGCACAGACGCAGTGCGAAGGGCAGGGCGGCTGTACGGGCGGCAGCCTGCGCAGCCTGCTGGCGCAGGCGCTTGAGCGGCTCTCCGCCCAGCCTGTGGAACTTGCGCTGCCCGCCTTCGAGGAGGCCGCGGCCACGGCCGGCGCGCAGCCTGAGCGGCTAGGCCTCACGCCCGAAAACCTGTTCGCCCTGGTCGAAGCCCAGCTCACCTTCGGCCTGCCCGTGGCCGAGCTGCATGGCCTGCTGCAGCAGGCCGCGCGCGGTGAGTTCGATGCGCGTTGGGAAGAGCTCGCCGCCGACTGGGTCTACACCCTCGACGATCCCGAGTTCAGCACGCTGGCTCTGATGCTGATCGAATGCCGCGACAACCCGCCGCTGCGCCGCGAGACCGTGGCCGCTGCCATCGAGGCCCATCCCGACTGGGCGGCGCTGCTGTACACGCCTGAGATCGCCTACGCGCAGTGCGGCCGACTCGGCGTGCGCCCGCAGCCGCTGCGCGCCAGCGTGATCCGCCAGCCCACCCTGCTGCTGGCCGCCGAATTCGACCCGCGCACGCCGACCGTTCCGGCGCTGGAACAGTCACAGGCCTTTACCCAGCTGCAGACCCTGGTGCTGCCGCGCAGCGGGCACAGCATGACCGACCTCGATGACTGCGCCGCGGCGGCGGCGGGAGCGTTTCTGAATCGGGGGGCTGCGCCGCCGGAGCGGTGTGCGGTCGCGCCTTGATTGAAGTTGACTCCGACGGCCGTCATACCCAGCCCGAGCCCGAAGCGGGGCCTATTTCCCATGGTTCGGTGGCTTGAGTCGTGCGACAGCTATTCCGTAGGTTGGCGCCGAGCGCAGCGAGGCCCAACGCCGCGGCGCTCGAACATTCCGCCCAACAATGAGCGCACCGTGCTGGATGCGGTCGACGGCTCCGGCGAGGGCGTTGCGTGCGATGTTGGGCCGCGCTGTGCTTGGCCCAACCTACGGGGAACGAAGCCCGGCTCCCCTTGTGAGGGAGGGGGCGGTGGGGGGCGCGTTCGCTCAGGGGTCTGAAAGGGCCTCAAAGATTTGAAGCCGTGACTCGCCCCGCGCATCCAGAACCGCGAGTCCCAGCCCTCAAACCTTCCCGCGCACAAAGCCCTCGACTTCGGCCAAGGCCGCCGCCAGCGCCGGGCCATCCTCGCCGCCGCCTTGGGCCATGTCGGGGCGGCCGCCGCCCTTGCCGTTGATCTTGGCGGCGACGAAGGACACCACGTCGCCGGCCTTGACCTTGCCCATCGCGGCGCCTGACACGCCGGCGGCCAGCGAGGCTTTGCCCTCGCTGCCGGTGGCGAGCAGGATCACGGCGTCGACGAGCTTGTTCTTCAGCACATCGACCGAATCGCGCAGGGCCTTGGCGTCGAGGCCGTCGAGGCGCGCGGCCACCAGCTTGAAGCCGCCGAGGTCGATGGCGCTGTCGGCCAGCTCCAGCGCGGCGTTCGCGGCCGATTTGGCCTTCATCTGTTCCAGGGTCTTCTCCAGCTGCTTCTGGCGGTCCAGCAGCTGCCGCAGCTTGGCGCCGACCTCGGCCTTGGACGCACCGACCAGTTCGGCGATCTCGCCGAGGCGCTGCTCCTCCTCGCGCACATACGCCAGCGCGCCTTCGCCAGTCACGGCTTCGATGCGGCGCACGCCGGCGGCCACGCCGCCCTCGGAAAGGATCTTGAACAGGCCGATGTCGCCGGTGCGCTGGACGTGGGTGCCGCCGCAGAGCTCGGTGGAGAAGTCGCCCATGCGCAGCACGCGCACGCGGTCGCCGTACTTCTCGCCGAACAGGGCCATGGCGCCGAAGTCCAGCGCCTCCTGCATGCCCATGTGGTGCACTTCGGCGGCCACGTTGCGGCGCACTTCGGCGTTGACCATGTCTTCGATGGTCTTCAGCTCCTCGGCGCTGAGCGCCTGGAAGTGGCTGAAGTCGAAGCGCAGGCGGTCGGGTGCGACCAGCGAGCCCTTCTGCTGCACATGGGTGCCGAGCACCTCGCGCAGCGCAGCGTGCAGCAGGTGGGTGGCGCTGTGGTTGAGCACGGTCGACTGCCGGCGCGCCGAATCCACGCGCGCGGTCAGCACCTCGCCGACCTTGAGGGTGCCGCTGCTGACGTGGCCGACATGGCCGTGGAAGACCCCGGCCAGCTTCTGGGTGTCGCGCACTTCGAAGCGGGCGCTGACGGCGCTGAGCTGGCCGTGGTCGCCGACCTGGCCGCCGCTCTCGGCATAGAACGGCGTGCGGTCGAGAATCAGGATGCCGTGCTCGCCTTCGTTCAGGGCCTGCACGGACGCGCCCTCGCGCAGCAGGGCGATGATCTTGAGCTGCCCGCTCTCGAGATCTTCGTAGCCGATGAACTCGGTCGGCGACAGGCTGGCGACCACATCGGCCGAGAGCGTGCCGGCGGAGGCGAACTTGCTGGCCGCGCGCGCCTGCTCGCGCTGCTTCTCCATCGCCGCCTCGAAGCCGGCCATGTCGACGCCCATGCCGCGCTCGCGCGCCATATCAGCGGTGAGGTCGACAGGAAAACCATACGTGTCGTAGAGGCGGAAGGCGTCGGCGCCGGGGATCTCGCCGCTGCTGCGGGCCGCGACCTCGTCGAAGATCCGCATGCCCTGGTCCAGCGTCTCGGCGAAGCGCTCCTCCTCGGCGCGCAGCGCGGCCTCGACCGTCGCCTGCTTCTCGCGCAGGTCGGGGTAGGCCTCGCCCATCTGCTCGACCAGGGCCGCGACCATCTTGTGGAAGAAGCTGCCGCGCACGCCCAGCATCCAGCCGTGGCGCAGTGCGCGGCGGATGATCCGGCGCAGCACGTAGCCGCGGCCCTCATTACTGGGCAGCACGCCGTCGACGATCAGGAAGCTGCAGGCGCGGATGTGGTCGGCGATCACACGCAGCGACTTGTTCTCGAGATCCTGGGTGTTCGTAAGCTCGGCCGCTCGGCGGATCAGGGCCTGGAACAGGTCGATCTCGTAGTTCGAGTGCACGTGCTGCAGCACCGCGGCCAGACGCTCCAGGCCCATGCCGGTGTCGACGCAGGGCGCCGGCAGCGGCACCAGCGTGCCGTCGGGCTGACGGTCGAACTGCATGAACACGTTGTTCCAGATCTCGATGTAGCGGTCGCCGTCTTCATCGGGGCTGCCCGGGGGGCCGCCGGCGATGTGCGCGCCGTGGTCGTAGAAGATCTCGGTGCAGGGGCCGCAGGGACCGGTGTCGGCCATCTGCCAGAAGTTGTCCGAGGCATACGGCGCGCCCTTGTTGTCGCCGATGCGGATGATGCGGTCCTCGGGCACGCCGGCGACATCGCGCCAGATCGCGAAGGCCTCGTCGTCGGTGTGGTAGACGGTGACCAGCAGCTTTTCTTTCGGCAGCTTCCAGACCTCGGTCAGCAGCTCCCAGGCATAGGCAATGGCGTCGCGCTTGAAGTAATCGCCGAAGCTGAAGTTGCCCAGCATCTCGAAGAAGGTGTGGTGGCGGGCGGTATAGCCGACCTGATCGAGGTCGTTGTGCTTGCCGCCGGCGCGCACGCAGCGCTGGCTGGAGACCGCGCGCTTGTAGCTGCGCTTCTCGCCGCCGAGGAACACGTCCTTGAACTGCACCATGCCGGCATTGGTGAACAGCAGGGTGGGATCGTTGCCCGGCACCAGCGAGCTGGACGCCACCACGGCGTGGCCCTTGGACTTGAAGAAATCGAGGAAGTCCTGGCGGATCTGGTTGCTGGTTTTCATGGGGGCGGGCGGCGGGCACAGGGCGGGCGAAGGACCCGGAATGATGCCGCATGCTGCGCTGCGGTGCCATGCAGGTGGCGGGCGCAAAGCCGTGTATCCCGTAGCGCTGACGCGGCGGTGCCGGGACTGGGCCAGGACCGTCGCCCGTGCCTTGCCCGCTGGCGGGCGAGACGCGGCGCGAGCCTGTCGTGCGGCGCTGCCACGGCGGGCGCGTTGCCGGACGCCTCAGGGCGTGCAGGGAGGCGAGTGGAGACGCTCAAAAGCAAAGGCCGGGCAGTGGGCCCGGCCTTTGCGGTGCTGCGGTGGCGCTGGCTCAGAAGCCGCGGCCGATGGACGGATCGAGCTTGCTGAGGGCCTCACCGGCAGAGGTGGCGCCGGTGCGGTCGAGGTCGTCACGGGTGTAGACGCGGCCCGGCGAGCTGCAGCTGCCGCGCTGGCGCTTGATGCGGCTGGCGGTGGCGTCGGGGCAGAAGCGGTCGAGGCGGGCAGTGCGGGTGTCGGTTTCCGATGCGGCCACTGCGTTGGCCGAGTCTTCGGCTTCGGCCGGTGCGGGTGCGGGCTCGGCGGCGCGCAGGCTGCCGGCGGCCAGCAGCAGGGAAACGGCGGAAGCAAGGATCAGTGAGCGGTTCATGCGGAGTTCCTCCACGGGTAAAGATCGCGTCAGCTGACGAAGCTGCGCCCGGGCGCCGGCGAGGTCAAGTGCCGCGTCTCGATTCCAGGCCTGCGCACAGGCAGGCATTGCGGCGGCGCTCAGCTTGATGAACATGCCGTGCGCAGGTCGCGGGTCAGCTGGACCGCCGCAGGGTCAGCTCGGCCAGGGCTTCGAGTTCCGGCGCTGGCTGCGGCAGGCGAGCCAGCGCGGCGCGCATGGCTTCGCCCTGCTCCTCCAGCGCGGCGCGCGCGCCCTCCACGCCCAGCAGGGCAGGGTAGGTGGGCTTGCCCTGCTCGGCGTCCTTGCCAGGCGTCTTGCCCAGCGCTTCCGCGCTGCCTTCGATGTCGAGCAGGTCGTCGCGGATCTGGAAGGCGAGGCCCAGGGCCGATGCATAGGCATCCAGCGTCGCCAGCGTGGCGGCATCGGCGCCGGCGCAGAGCGCGCCCATACGCACCGCCGCGCGGATCAGCGCGCCGGTCTTCAGCGCGTGCATGCGCTTCAGCTGTTCGAGGCTCTGTTCGCCGCCGGTGACGGCGAGGTCCAAGGCCTGTCCGCCGCACATGCCGGCCGCACCACTCGCGCGGGCCAGCGTGGCCAGCAGCTCGACGCGGATGGCGGCGTCCAGCGGTGCCTGTGCCAGCACCTCGAAGGCCAGCGTCTGCAGCGCGTCGCCAGCGAGGATGGCGGTGGCTTCGTCAAAGGCGATGTGCGCCGTCGGTCGGCCGCGGCGCAGGCTGTCGTCGTCCATCGCCGGCAGGTCGTCGTGCACCAGCGAATAGGCGTGGATGAACTCCACCGCGGCAGCAGCGTGATCGAGCGCGCGTTCGCCGGCCCCGCAGCTCAGGCCGCTGGCGTAGACCAGCAGCGGCCGCATGCGCTTGCCGCCGCCGAGGCTGGCGTAGCGCATGGCTTCATGCAGCCGGCGCGGCTCTGCGGAGGCATCGGGCAGAAGGGCTGCAAGGACGGTTTCGCTGCGTTCCGCCCAGGCGCGCAGACGCGCCTCAGGGCGCATCGGGCGTGAACGGTTGGGCGCTGGCCGGATCTTCCGGGTCGCTGAGCAGACGCACGCGCAGCTCGGCCTGGTCCAGCGCGGTCTGGCAGTTGCGGAACAGGGCGATGCCGCGCTCGTAGGCCTGCAGCGATTCATCGAGGCTCAAATCGCCCTTCTCCAGCCGCTGCACCAGACTTTCCAGTTCGTCGAGCGAACGTTCGAAGCCGGCGACGGCGCTGCCGTCGGTCGCGGCGGCGGAGGCGGGAGCGGTGGGATCGGGCGTCGACATGCGCGGCAGTGTGCCGAAGCCCCGCGAGCGCGGTCAATGTGAGGAAAGTCGAGGGCGTGGTCTCAAATGTCGCGCGCGGCGAGATCGTCGACGCCGGCGACGCGCTGCAGGCCGAAGGGCCCCAGCCAGCGCAGGCACAGGCCGTGGCCGATCAGCGCGTCGCGGAAGTCCTCGCGCTGCAGCAGATCGGCGACCGCGATCAGCTCGCCCTCGGCACTCCACAGAAAGGGCAGATGCGGTCGCTGCCATGGCGGCACGCCCAGGGCCTGCAGCAGGGTCTTCACGCACTGGCTGGGCCGCGTCGGCGACAGCCGGATGCGCTCACCGCCCTGGCGTGCGCGGATGCGCAGCGGCCGCGGCAGTCGCGCATCGGGCTGGACCTCGCCCACGCCATTGCAGAGCGCCAGCGCATGGCCGTCTGGCAGCGCCAGCGGGCTTGCGCCGTCCCATTCGAGGTCTAAGTCCGCGGGCAGCGGTCGCAACCCGGGCAGCAGATGCAGCGCGTCACGCCACGCGCGCAGACGATGCCCGCGCCAGCGCGCTTCGGCTTCGCTGTCACCGCGTGCCTGCAGCAGCTCGCGCTCGATCTGCGCAAGCACGCTGGGTGGCGGCAGCGCACAGCCCAGCGACTGCAGCCAGACGCGCAGCACGCGCGCCCGGCGTGTGGGCTCCCAGCGGCGCAGTACGGCGAGATCCAGCACGCGCGGGTCGAGCTGCTGCGCGCGCGCGAGGTCGATGGCGTCGAGCGATGCAAGCCGCGCATCCGCCTGCGCGCTAAACCTCGCCGACAGTGCCAGCGACTCCGCCGCCTGCGGCCAGCGCTGGCGCAGCAGGGACAGCACGGCATGGCGCAGGAAGTTGCGGTCGTGGCGCGGGTCCAGGTTGCTGGGGTCGTCGATCCAGCGCAGGCCGCGCGCGCGGGCGTAGTGTTCGAGCGCGCTGCGTGGCGTCGCCAGCAGCGGTCGCCACAGCCAGCCGGCTCCGAAGCTGCGCAAGGCTCGCATGCCGCCCAGGCCGCGCTCGCCGGCGCCGCGCAGGGCGCGCAACAGGAAGGTCTCGGCCTGGTCGTCCTGGTGGTGGGCCATCACCAGCACCTCGCCCGGCCGCAGCGCGGCCTGCAGCGCGGCGTGGCGGGCACGGCGCGCACGTTCCTCCAGGCCGCTGCCGTCGCCGGGGATATCCACACGCAGAAGGCCGACGTCGAGGCCAAGCCCGAGGGCTTCGCGATGGCAGTGCTCCGCCCAGCGCGCCGAATCCGCATGCAGGCCGTGGTCGACATGCAGGACGCGCAGCCCGCGCGCGCGCGCCCACTTGGCTTCGGCCAGGAGCTGCAGCAGCACGCGTGAATCCAGCCCACCGCTGAAGGCCACGGCAAGGCCTGCTTCGGGCGGCAGGGCGCCGGCATCAAGCGGGAGGGTGTGGGTGTCGGGCATGCGCGGCATGGTAGCGAAGCGCGGCACGGGCGCCTGTCGGTATGCGCCTGGTCAGTAGCTGCGGGAGCATCCGTCCCCACGGGCCACGGGCCACGGGCCACGGGCTCCCCGAGCGCGGCCGTGGACGGAGGCCAGCGGTCAGTCCGTCGACGGAGTGAAGACCTGCGATCACGATCGCCGTCGCCCCCGCGAAGGCGGGGGCCCAGATGCCCTGCCTTGTAGACTCACATGCCCATCCCGGACACGACGAAGTTCAAGCCGCAGCGCGACGACGCCTGCAGGCCTTCGTTCGCGCGACGCTCCTCATTCCCTGCAGGCCCCTCATGCGTGCATCGCCCTACATCGTCGCCGTCACCGGCGGCATCGCCTCCGGCAAGTCGGCCGTGACCGCGCGCTTCGAGCAGCTCGGCGTGCCGGTGATCGACGCCGACCTGATCGCCCGCGAGCTGGTCGAGCCCGGCGAGGCCGCGCTGGGCGAGATCGTGCAGCGCTTCGGTGCCGGCGTGCTTGATGCCGAGGGCCGGCTGGACCGGCGTCAGCTGCGCCAGCACATCTTCAGCGATGCCGGGGCGCGTGGGGATCTCGAAGCCATCCTGCATCCGCGCATCCGCGAACGCATGCGCGCGCGCGCGCGCGCCGCGGCTGCGCCCTACGTGGTGCTGGCGATCCCGCTGCTGACGGCCGGTAGCCGCTACCCCTTCATCGACCGCGTGCTGGTGGTGGATGTGCCCGAAGCCCAGCAGATCGAACGGCTGACGCGGCGCGACGGCGTCGACGAAACCGGCGCGCGTGCCGCGCTGGCGGCGCAGATCGGTCGGACAGAGCGGCGGGCGCTGGCGGACGACGTGGTCGACAACAGCGGCAGCCTGGCATCGCTGGCCGCGGCGGTCGATGCGCTGCATGCGCGCTATCTGGACCTGGCCGCGGCGCGCTGAACGCGCAGGTGCTACAGGTACTCGCCGCGCACGTCGACGCTGTCACGCACGCCCAGCGCCTCGAAGTTGGCCTCCAGCCATTCACGCGCCACCTGTCGTCCGCTGTCGCGCAGGCCGAGCAGGAAGCGCCGGTCCGGGCTCAACTTGCTGGAGACATCGAGCGTGGCCATCAGCGCGTCGGCGCGGATCGCGTGCAGATGGATGCGCTTCAGCCGCTGCTCGAATTCCGGCTTGAGCCAGCCCTCGTCCTTCAGCTTGGCGACGAAGGCGACTGCGCGCATCTCGCGCATCAGCGAGGCGTTGAAGCTGATCTCGTTGACCCGGTTGGCGATTTCCATCGGCGAGCGCGGCGTCTGCTCGCGCACGATCGGGTTGATGTGCACCACCAGGATGTCCGGGCTTGCGGTTTCGTAGAACAGCGGGAACAGCACGGGGTTGCCCATGTAGCCGCCGTCCCAGTAGGGCTCGCCGTCGATTTCCACCGCCTGGAACAGTTGCGGCAGGCAGGTCGAGGCGAGCAGGGCGTCGACGCTCATCTCGTCGTTGCCGAACACCTTGACCCGACCGCTGCGCACGGCTGTTGCGCCCACGAACAGTTTCAGACAGCCGGGCGCACGCAGGGCTTCGAAATCGATGCGCCGGCCCAGCACCTCGCGCAGCGGATTGAAGTCGAAGGGATTGAACTGGTAGGGCGAGAGCAGGCGCGTCCAGGTCTCGAACGCGGCGAATCCAAGACTGCGCGCCCAGCCTTCGAAGGCCGGCGGCAGAGGTAGCGTCGGGCGCGTCGGGCTGAACAGCAGGCCGCTGGCGGCGACATCGCCCCAGAAGCCGTCCAGCGCCTCGCGCGCGCCATCGATGCCGCCGCGCAGCAGGCCATCGGCCAGCACCGCCGCATTCATCGCGCCTGCGCTGGTGCCGCTCAGGCCCTCGAACTCGATGCGGCCGTCCTCCAACAGCGCATCGAGAACGCCCCAGGTGAAGGCGCCATGCGCGCCGCCGCCCTGCAGGGCGAGATTGATGCGGCGCGTGCGCGGCTTCGCGCTCACTCGGCCGCCGCGCGCACGAAGTCGGGCAGCAGCATCGAGGCGCCGCTGCGGTCCACCCAGACCAGCACGGTGTGGCCGTCGGCGTAGAGCACGTCGGCTTGCGTCGCGCTTTCGATGCGATGGCTGAGGGTCAGGCTCTTGCCGCCAAGCCGTTCGGCGCCCATCACGATGCGCAGGCGTTCCGGCCAGCCGATCGGGCGCCGGTAGTTCATCTGCGCGGCGGCCAGGATCGGCGCGCAGTCGGGATCGGCCCAATCGGGGCTGATCTGCTTGAACCAGAGCACGCGCGCTTCCTCGATGTAGCGCAGGTAGCTGGCGTTGTTGACGTGGTTGAAGGCGTCCATGTCGCCCCAGCGCACGTCCATCTCGCTCTCGAACACGGGCTTCATCGGCGTCTCGTTCATGCCAGCTTCCTGCGGCCGCGCTGCATCGGTTTGGCTTCGCCCACGCCCTCGGACTTCGCGGGCTTCAGGCTGGGCAGCAGCTTCTTCAGGAACACGCCGGTGTGCGAGGCCGGATTGGCAGCGACGGCTTCGGGCGTGCCTTCGGCGATGATCTGGCCGCCGCGGTGGCCGCCCTCGGGGCCGAGGTCGATGAGCCAGTCGGCGGTCTTGATCACATCGAGGTTGTGTTCGATCACCACCACGGTATTGCCGTGCTCGCGCAGGCGGTGCAGCACGCCCAGCAGCAGCTCGATGTCATGGAAGTGCAGGCCGGTGGTGGGCTCATCGAGGATGTACAGGGTGTTGCCGGTGTCGCGCTTGGCCAGCTCGCGCGAGAGCTTGACGCGCTGTGCCTCGCCGCCCGACAGCGTGGTCGCCTGCTGGCCGAGCTTGATGTAGGACAGGCCGACCTGCATCAGGGTCTCCAGCTTGCGGGCGATGGTCTGCACCGGCTCGAACAGTTTCAGCGCGTCCTCGACGGTCATGTCGAGCACGTCGTGGATGGTGTGGCCCTTGTAGGTGATCTCCAGCGTCTCGCGATTGTAGCGCTTGCCTTGGCAGACATCGCAGGGCACGTAGACGTCGGGCAGGAAGTGCATCTCGACCTTGATCATGCCGTCGCCCTGGCAGGCCTCGCAGCGCCCGCCCTTGACGTTGAAGCTGAAGCGCCCGGCCGTGTAGCCGCGGGCGCGCGCTTCCGGTACCTGGGCGAACAGCTCGCGCAGCGGCGTGAACAGGCCGGTGTAGGTCGCAGGGTTGGAGCGCGGCGTGCGCCCGATCGGGCTCTGGTCGATGTCGACGACCTTGTCGAACTGCTCCAGGCCCTGGACCTCGCGGAAGGCCTCGGGCGTGTGGCTGGCATCGTTCAATCGATTCGCCGCCAGCCGGAACAGGGTGTCGTTGATCAGGGTCGACTTGCCCGAACCCGAGACGCCGGTGATGCAGGTCAGGAGACCGGCGGGCAGATTCAGATCGACGTTCTTGAGGTTGTTGCCGGTGGCGCCGAGCAGCCGCAGCCAGCGTTTGGCGTCCGGCGCCTTGCGCACCGCCGGCACTTCGATCGCGCGCCTCCCGGACAGATAGGCGGCGGTCAAGGAGCGCTCGGACTTCAGCACGTCCTTCAGCGTGCCCTGGGCGACGATCTCGCCGCCGTGCACGCCGGCGCCGGGGCCGATGTCGAGGATGTGGTCGGCGAGACGGATCGCGTCCTCGTCGTGTTCGACCACGATCACCGTATTGCCCAGATCGCGCAGGCGGGTCAGCGTGCCCAGCAGGCGCTCGTTGTCGCGCTGGTGCAGGCCGATCGAAGGCTCGTCCAGCACGTACATCACGCCGACCAGGCCGGCGCCGATCTGGCTGGCCAATCGGATGCGCTGCGCTTCGCCTCCCGAGAGTGAATCGGCCTGGCGGTCGAGGGTCAGATAATCCAGGCCGACATCGACCAGGAAGCGCAGGCGCTCGCGGATCTCCTTGACGATCTTGACCGCGATCTCGCCGCGCCAGCCGGGCAGGGCCAGCTGCTCGAAGAAGTCCATCGAAGCATCGATCGACAGCGCGCTGAGCTCGGGCAGCGTGCGTTCGGCCACGAACACATGCCGCGCCGGGCGGTTCAGGCGTTGGCCGTCGCATTCCGGGCAGGGGCGATTGCTGATGTACTTCGACAGCTCCTCGCGGACCATCTGCGACTCGGTCTCGCGGTAGCGCCGCTGCAGGTTGTTGACGATGCCTTCGAAGCGGTGGATGCGGGTCTGCGAGCGGCCGTTGTCGCCGGGGTAGCTGAACTTGATCTCTTCCTTGCCGCTGCCGTACAGCACCGCCTGCTGCACCGGTTCGGGCAGACGCGAGAAGGCGACATCGACGCTGAAGCCGTAGTGCTTGGCCAGCGAGTTCAGCATGGCGAAATAGTAGGGGTTGCGCCGGTCCCAGCCGCGGATCGCGCCGGCCGCGAGACTCAGTTCGGGATGGGCGACGATGCGCGCGGGGTCGAAGAACTGGGTGACGCCGAGGCCGTCGCAGCTCTGGCAGGCGCCGATCGGCGAATTGAACGAGAACAGCCGCGGCTCCAGCTCGGACAGCGAGTAGTCGCAGACCGGGCAGGAGAAGCGCGAGGAGAACAGCACTTCGGCGGCATTCGCGTCGTCCATGTCGACCAGCTTGACCAGGCCGTCGCCGAGCTTGAGCGCGGTTTCGAAGCTCTCGGCCAGTCGCTGCTTGAGATCCGCGCGCGGACGAAAGCGGTCGATCACCGCCTCGATGGTGTGCTTGTTGCGCAGGCCGAGCTTGGGCACCTCGTCGATTTCGTGGACGGTGCCGTTGACCCGCACGCGCACCAGACCCTGCGCGCGCAGCAGTTCGAACACCTGCACATGCTCGCCCTTGCGCTCGCGCACCACCGGCGCCAGCAGCATGTAGCGCTGGCTTTCCGGCAGCGCGATCGCGGCATCGACCATCTGGCTGACGGTCTGCGCTTCCAGCGGGTGGCCGTGGTCCGGACAGCGCGGCGTGCCAACGCGGGCGAACAGCAGGCGCAGGTAATCGTGGATCTCGGTGATGGTGCCGACGGTCGAGCGCGGATTGTGCGAGGTCGACTTCTGCTCGATCGAGATCGCCGGCGACAGGCCCTCGATGTGGTCGATGTCGGGCTTCTCCATCATCGACAGGAACTGCCGCGCGTAGGAGGACAGCGACTCGACGTAGCGCCGCTGGCCCTCGGCATAGATCGTGTCGAAGGCCAGCGAGCTCTTGCCCGAACCGGACAGGCCGGTGATCACGATCAGCTTGTCGCGCGGCAGCTCAAGGCTGAGGTTCTTCAGGTTGTGCGTACGCGCGCCGCGGATGCGGATGGTGTTCATGCTGGGCCGGGGAGGGCTTGGGGAACTGGGCATTGTAGGAGGCGGGCGTGAGGCCGGGGCGAGCGCGCCCCGGCCGGGATTCGGGATTGGGGATTCGGGATTCGCTAGAGCAGGCTCCGCGAGACCCGGGGTGGCGCGCAGGTAGAAGGCACGACCTTGTTGCTTGGCTGCTGTCATCGTGATGTCAGTATGTCGGGGGCGCAGCGCCCCCGCCCCGGGATTCGGGATTGGTGATTCGGGATTCGAAAGAGCGCGTCCGGCAGGCTTCCGGGGTTGGCTCTCGGATCTGGCGCATGACGCGGCAGCGCAGGGTCGCGCAAGGGGATGCCGATCGAATCCCGAGGCCCTCGCGCGCTGCGCTCGCGCGTTCATCGGCGCGCGGACCAGTGGTCCGCAAGCGCGCCTCTTCACTCCCGAATCCCGAATCCCGCTGCGACCGGGTTTGACCCGGGCGCAGCACGAACCTATACTCCCGCGGCTGTCCTGGCGCCCTTGCGCCGTCCTTCCCGTGTTTGCGGGGTCCAAGGACGGGGTCACGGGGTCTCCCCGGCCCAGGCAGCCGACAATAACTACAGAGGAATCCGCAACATGTACGCAGTCATCGTTACCGGCGGCAAGCAGTACCGCGTGATGCAGGGCGAGACCCTGCGCGTCGAGAAGCTCGACGTGGAAGCCGGCAGCAGCATCGACCTGGACCAGGTCCTGCTGGTGGGCTCGGGCGAGAGCGTGACCGTCGGCACCCCGACCGTCGCCGGCGCCAAGGTCACCGCCACCGTCAAGGCCCACGGCCGCGGCGAGAAGATCCGCATCATCAAGTTCCGTCGGCGCAAGCACCATCGCAAGCAGATGGGCCACCGCCAGCACTACACCGAAATCGAAATCACCGGCATCAGCGCCTGATCGGCGCCGTCTGAAGCCCCAAGCAAGGAGAGTCTTCCATGGCACATAAAAAGGCAGGCGGCAGTACCCGTAACGGCCGCGATTCCAACCCGAAGTACCTCGGCGTGAAGATCTATGGTGGCCAGGCGATCGAAGCCGGCAACATCATCGTCCGCCAGCGCGGCACCCAGTTCCACCCGGGTCCGGGCGTCGGCCTCGGCCGCGACCACACCCTGTTCGCGCTGAAGGACGGCGTGGTCAACTTCGCGGTCAAGGGCCCGAAGAACCGCCGCACCGTGAGCGTCATCGGCGAGTAATCGCGCCGCGCAGCACACGCGAAAGGCCCCGCCTCTAGTGCGGGGTTTTTCGTTTAGGGGCCGGGAATCGGGAATTGGGAATGGGGAATCGTCAGAGCAGGCCTCGCGTCGGCGGCGCTGATCCTGTGTTTGCCCTGCTTGTCGATCTGGCATGCACCTCCCAAGCTTGCCGCAACCCGCTCCTACGATTCCCCATTCCCGATTCCCCATTCCCGGCTCTCAAATGAAACTCGTCGACGAAGCAGACATCCGCGTCATCGCAGGCAACGGCGGCAACGGCTGCGTGAGCTTCCGCCGCGAGAAGTTCATCCCGCTGGGCGGGCCGGATGGCGGTGACGGTGGTAACGGCGGCAGCGTGTTCCTGGTTGCCGACGAGAACCTCAACACCCTGATCGACTTCCGCCACCAGCGCATCTTCCGCGCCAAGCGCGGCGAGAACGGCATGGGCCGGCAGATGTACGGCAAGAAGGGCGAGGACGTGGTCATCCGCGTGCCGGTCGGCACCGTGGTCACGGCGGTCGACACCGACGAGGTGATCGGCGACCTCACCGAGCACGGCCAGACGCTCAAGGTCGCCCAGGGCGGCGAGGGTGGCCGCGGCAATATCCATTTCAAGACGTCCACCAATCGCGCGCCGCGCCGGGCCACGCCGGGCAGCGAGGGCGATGACCGCGAGCTGCGGCTGGAGCTCAAGCTGCTGGCCGATGTCGGCATGCTGGGCTTTCCGAACGCCGGCAAGTCGACCTTCATCCGCGCGGTGTCGGCGGCGACGCCGAAGGTGGCCGACTACCCCTTCACCACGCTCTATCCCAACCTCGGCGTCGTTCGCGTCGAGCAGGACCGCAGCTTCGTCATCGCCGACATTCCCGGCCTGATTGAGGGCGCCGCCGAAGGCGCCGGGCTCGGCGTGCAGTTCCTGAAGCACGTGCAGCGCAACCGCCTGCTGCTGCACATCGTCGACATGGCGCCGATGCTGGAAGGCGACGAGGCCGTGGATCACATCGTCGGCGAAGTCCACGCGATCGAGCGCGAGTTGGAGCGCTACGACGCCGAACTGATGGGCCGACCGCGCTGGCTGCTGCTGAACAAGGGCGACCTGCTCGACGAGGACACCCGCCGCGAGCGCGCGGAAGCCGTGGTCAAGGCGCTCGACTGGAAGTCGCCCTGGTTCCTGATCTCGGCGATCAGCCGCGAGGGCACCTGGCCCGTGGCCCAGCAGGTCATGGAGTTCTTCGACGCCGAGAAGCGCGCGGCGATCAAGGAAGACGAGGACAGCCGGCCCTGGAGCCCGCTCGATTGATCCGATCCGCCAAGCGTGCGCTTGGCGGCAACCGCGTCGGCAAACTGTTAAAGTCCCGCCGCTTTCCACCCGGAGTTCACGCATGAATCGTTTCGTTTCACTGGCCGCTGCTGGCCTGTTCTCGCTCGGTCTGGCTGCCTGCGGCGGCGGATCGTCCAGCCCGGCCGAAGCCACCGCCACGCCGGACGCGGCCGTCAAGGCCTCCGCCGATGCGCTGCGGCAGAACGACATCGGCCAGTTCGTCAAGCTGGTCCTGCCGGAAGCCCGCTACAACGAGGTCAAGGCCAAGTTCGAGTCGCGCGAGCGCACTGCACCCGAGGCCGGCGAAGCCGCCGAGTTCTCGGAAATGATGGCCAAGCTGACCGCGGCTGACGCCGAGACCGCGCTGATGGCCGAGCTGGAGCCGCACATCGCGCAGTTCGAAGCCGAGATGGCGCCGCAGATGCCGATGATGATCGGCATGGGCCGCGGCATCGCCGTGCAGGGCATCCAGCAGAACGCCGAGATGAGCGAGGACCAGAAGCGCCAGGCCACCCAGCTGGTCGACGCCATGGGCAACTGGTTGAGTGGCGTCAAGCTGGGGGATCGCGAGCTCGCCAAGCAGGCGATCGCCAAGACTGTCGCCGCGGCCCGCAAGCTCGACCTCCAGACGCTGGAGCAGGTCAACGCGCTGAGCTTCGACCAGGCCATGGAAAAGGCCGGCATCGCCTTCGGCGGCCTGAAGGACGTGCTGGGCGTGTACGGCTTCGACGTCAATGCCGCGCTGGACAGCACCCAGGTGGAAGTGCTGAAGAGCGAGGGCGACGCCGCCCGCGTCAAACTGAGCTACACCTTGCTGGGCACCGCGATCACCAGCGAGCAGGACATGGTGCGTGAGAACGGCCGCTGGTACGGCAAGGACACCATGAAGGCGCTGAGCGACGCGCTGGACCAGCCTGCCGCCCCCGCCGAGATCGCCGAAGAGGAAGTGACCGAAGAGCCGGCACCGATGGAAGAAGACGACGAGGAAGTCACCGAGTAAGTCGGGACTCTCCCGTTCGGATGCGACGGAAGGGCGGCCCCAGGGCCGCCCTTCCTCGTTCCGGGCACGCATCAGCAAACGACCGCCTAACGGTTGGTTTCCCTGCCTTCGGCGATAATCCCGCGATGAGCCCAAGCCCTGCCGTCAAAGAACCCCTGCTGATGCGCCTACTCGGTCGCCTCATGCACCCCTGGATCGCGATCCGTCGCGAGCCCTCGACGCCGGTCGAGCAGCTGCTGCGCCCCGAGCTGCCGGTCTGCTACGTGGTCGAGCGCTACGGCCTGTCCAATACCGCGATCCTGGCGCGGGCCTGCGCCGAAGCCGGCCTGCCCTCGCCGCTGCTGTCGATCGGCGCGCATGCGGCCTTCGGCGACGAGCGCGCCCTGGTGGCGCTGTCGCGCCGGCAGAGTACCTGGTTCGGGCGTCCGCGCTCGCGCACGCATTCGGCCAGCCTCGCCAAGCTCGTGCAGGCGCTTGAAGAACACCCCGACCTGGACGTGCAGATCGTGCCGGTATCGATCTTCGTCGGCCGCGCACCCGACCGCGAAAGCGGCTGGTTCCGCGTGCTGTTCTCCGAGAACTGGGCGATGGTCGGCCGCTTCCGGCGGGCGCTTTCGGTGCTGCTCAACGGCCGCGGCACGATCGTCCAGTTCGCGCCCGCCGTGTCACTGCGCGAGGCCTTGTCCGAAGGGCTGCCGCGCGAACGCACGGTGCGCAAGGTCTCGCGCGTGCTGCGCGCGCATTTCCGCCGCGTGCGCACGGCGGTCATCGGCCCCGACCTCTCGCACAAGCGCACCCTGGTCGATGCCGTGATCTCGGCCGAAGGCGTGGCCGCGGCGATTGCCGACCAGGCGCGGCGCGATGGCATCAGCCTGGAGCAGGCGCGCGGCAAGGCGCGCCGCTATGCATTGGAGATCGCCGCCGACTACTCGCACCCGGCGGTGCGCTCGGCCTCGTTCATCCTCACGCCGTTCTGGAACAAGCTGTACGACGGCGTGACCATGCACCACTTCGAGACCCTGAAGCAGGTCGCGCCCGGGCACGAGGTCATCTATGTGCCCAGCCACCGCAGCCACATCGACTACCTGCTGCTGTCCTACCTGCTCTACGTCAACGGTATCGTGCCGCCGCACATCGCCGCCGGCGTCAACCTCAACCTGCCGATCGTCGGGCCGATCCTGCGCCGCGGCGGGGCGTTCTTCCTGCGCCGCAGCTTCAAGGCCAATCCGCTGTACTCGGCGGTGTTCAGCGAGTATGTGGCCAGCCTGATCACCCGCGGCGTGTCGATCGAGTACTTCATCGAGGGCGGTCGCTCGCGCACCGGCCGCCTGCTGCAGCCCAAGGCCGGCATGCTGGTGATGACCCTCCGCGCCTTCCTGCGCCAGCCGCGGCGGCCGGTGGTGTTCCAGCCGGTCTACATCGGCTACGAGAAGGTGATGGAGGGCAGGAGCTACATCGCCGAACTCTCCGGCGCGCCCAAGGAGAAGGAATCCCTGTTCGGCCTGTTGCGCGCGGTTGGCAACGTGCTGCGCAAGCGCTATGGCAAGGTCGCGGTGAACTTCGGCGAGCCGATCTTCCTGGATCGCGTGCTCGACGAGCACGACGCCGAGTGGCGACGTTTCGCCAGCGCGCCGGACGAGAAGCCGCAGTGGCTGAACCGTGCGGTGGATGATCTTTCGACCCGCATCCAGCGCCACATCAACCAGGCCGCGGACGTCAACCCGGTCAACCTGCTGGCGCTGTGCCTGCTGGCGACGCCCAAGCATGCGATGGCCGAAGCCGACCTGCTGTCGGCACTGGATCTGATGAAGGCGCTGCTGGAGCGCGCACCCTACTCCGAGCGCATGACCGTGACCGCGCTCGGTCCCGCCGAGATCGTTCGCTACGGCGAGTCGGTGCAGGTGCTGGAGCGGGTCCAGCATCCGCTGGGCGACGTGCTGCGTTTCCCGGCCGACCTCGCGGTGCTGCAGACCTACTACCGCAACAACGTCGTGCACCTGTTCGCCGCGGCCTCGTGGGTGGCCTGCTGCTTCCAGAACAATCGGCGCATGAGCCGCTCGGCGGTGGTGCGGCTGGGGCGCCTGCTGTATCCCTTCGTGCAGGAGGAGCTGTTCCTGCCCTGGACCGGCGAGGAGTTCGGGCAGCGCATCGAGGCCACCGTCGATCTGCTCATCGAACGCGGGCTGTTCGTGCTGGATGAGTCCGGCGCCCTGCAGCGCGGCCCGGGCCAGACCGACGAGGTGTTCCAGCTGCGCATCGTCGCGCACAGCCTGCAGCAGGCCTTCGAGCGCTACTACATCGCGATCGCGGTGCTGGTGAAGAACGGCTCGGGCACGCTGTCCACCGGCGAGCTCGAGAACTTCTGCCAGCTCACTGCGCAGCGCCTGTCCCTGCTGTACTCGCAGGCCGCGCCGGAGTTCTTCGACCGCGCCCTGTTCCGCGGCTTCATCGGCAAGCTGCGCGAGCTCGGCCTGATCCGCCTGGATGCCAACAGCAAGCTCGAGTACGACGAACGCCTGGAGGCCTGGGCCAAGGACGCGCGCCTGATCCTGTCGCGCGAGCTGCGTCATTCGATCCTGAAGATCACGCCTGAAGTGGCGCGTCAGGTCACTGCCGAGGCCCCGTCCGAGGCGGCCTGAGTCGAGAGCCTCAGACGCCCGGGCGCAGCAGCGCGTCGAAAGCGCGCGGGTCGCCCTGGTGTTCGGCGGGCGCGATGCCCAGCAGGCGGCAGAGCAGGGCGTAGACGTCCACCGAGTGCGCGCGATCGATGCGCGTCCCCGGCGCGAAGGCGGGACCATGGCCGATGAAGAGGGCCTGCATGTCGGGCAGGGCGGGGTCGTAGCCGTGGCCGCCGCGCTTGCGCTTGCGTCCGGGCATTTCGTACACGCGGCGCGTGCCGACCACGAACGGCGGCTCCGCCTGGCAGGTGATCGCCGGAATCCGCGGATGCTCACCGAAGCGCCACTCGGCGGGAAACTCGTCCGGGCGGAAACAGCGCATGTGCGCGTGCGGGCGCAGCAGGGCGGCTTCGACGTCGGCGCTGCGCCCGCGCCGGGGCTGGATGCCTGCCGAGGCGCCAAAGCTGACCAGCTCGAAGCTGCGCGGATCCACCAGCTCGTCGAGCAGGATCGGCCGCGATTCATCGATCGCGGTCATGCCGTGGTCTGAGACCAGCACCAGGTTGATGCGATCGGCCCAGCCCGCGGCCGCGATACCCGCCAGCAGTTCACGGACCGACCTGTCGACGGCACTGACAGCGCGCCGCAGTTCGGGCGCATCGGGGCCGACATCGTGGCCGATGCTGTCGACCTGCTCGAAGTAGAGCGTCATGAAGTCGGGCCGGCTCGATTGCGGCCGCGCGAGCCACTCCAGCACCTGCTGCACGCGGCGCGCGCTGCCGAGGCTGGCGTCGTAGGGCAGCCACTCGTCGGGGTGCTGGCCGGCCACGTCGGCTTCGCTGCCCGGCCAGAACAGGGTGGCGCTGCGCAGACCGTGGCGCTTGGCGGTAATCCACACCGGCTCACCGCCCCACCAGCGACCGTCAGCAACCGCCGCCCGCAGATGCATGGCGAAGCTGCCCAGGTCGGGGTCGCGCATGCTGTTGTTGATGATGCCGTGGCGGTCCGGATGCAGGCCGGTGACCAGGGTGTAGTGGTTGGGGAAGGTCAGCGAGGGATAGGCGGGCTGCAGGGCCTCGGCATGGCCCCCACCCTCCGCCAGTGCGCGCAGGGTGCGCGCCTCCGGCAGGGCTAGGTAATCCGGGCGGAAGCCGTCGATGCCGATCAGCAGCACGGGCAGCGGCCGTTCCCGAGGCAGCTTGGGTTCGGGCGCGCGGCTGGCACAGGCCACCAGCGCCAGCAGCAGCGGGATCAGCAGCAGAAGGGTGCGGAATCGACCCGCAAACGAGCCGCCAGCGCGGGCGTGGCTATCAGGAGTGGAGAGCATCCGTCGGAGTATGACGCGCCCCTGATGGGCGCAAGAACCGCCGAAGGTCACCGCTGTGTGAAAACAGTGCTTGGGCCTTGTTGCGGCCTCGCGCGGTTCAGGGCACCGGGCGCAGCTGCGGCCGCAGCCAGCGCTGGCCGTCGCCGGCCAGCCAGGCTTCGATGTCCGAGGCCGGCATCGGCCGCGCGTAGTAGTAGCCCTGTGCGACCGGGCAACCGGCCTGCAGCAGGAACTGGTGCTGCTCCAGGGTCTCGACGCCTTCGGCGACCACGGTCTGGCCGAGGCTGCGGCCGATGCCCATCACGGCGGTGGCCAGTGCGCGGTCACCTTCGTCGGTTTCAATATCGCGCACGAAGCTGCGGTCGAGTTTGAGCTCATCGACCGGCAGGCGCTTCAGGTAGGACAGGCTGGAGTAGCCGGTGCCGAAGTCATCGACCGAGAGATGCACGCCGAGCCTGTTCAGGCTGTCGAGGTCGGCGCGGATGCGCGGTTCGTCGATCAGCATCAGGCGCTCGGTGATCTCCAGGGTCAGCGCGTTCGGCGGCAGGCGGTAGCGCTGTAGCACCAGGCGTACGTGCGCAGGCACATCGTCTTGCCGGAATCGCTGCGCCGACAGGTTGACCGCCACCGCGGGGATCGGCAGCCCCTGCGACTGCCATTCGGCGAGCTGTGCGCAGGCGCGCTCCAGCACCCAGGCGTCCAGCGCATTGATCAGGCCGCAGTCCTCGGCCAGCGGAATGAACTGGTCGGGCGGTACCCGGCCCAATTCGGGATGGGTCCAGCGCACCAGCGCCTCGACGCCGGCCAGCCCCGGTCGCCCCAGCAGCACCTTGGGCTGGTAGTGCAGCTCCAGTGCGTCGCGGCTCATCGCGTTGCGCAGCGCGCTTTCCATCTGCATGCGCCAGCGCGCATTCTCGTTCATCGAGGCGAGGAAGAAGCGCACGCAGCCGCGGCCATCGCGCTTGGCCTCGTACATCGCGATGTCGGCGTTGCGCATCAGGGTTTCGTAGTCGCGGGCATCATCGGGGAACTGGCTGATGCCCATGCTGACGCTGGGCATGAGCACCTGGCCGCCGATCTCCAGCCGCTGGGCGACGGCGCGCAGGGCTTTCTCGGCGGCGACCGCGCTTTCATTGGCGTCGCTGTCCGGGAACAGGATCACGAACTCGTCGCCGCCGACGCGGCTGATAGTGTCGGAGTCGCGCAGTGTGCGGCGCAGGCGCTGGCCGACCTCGCGCAGCAGTTCGTCGCCCGCGGCGTGCCCCAGCGAGTCGTTGATGTTCTTGAAGCGATCGATATCGAGCACCGCCAGGCTCAGCTTGCGGCCATCGCGCGCGGCCTGCTGCAGTGCCATGCGCGCGCGATCCATCAGCAGGGCGCGGTTGGGCAGCCCGGTCTGCGGATCGAAGAAGGCGAGGCGCTCGATCTCGGCCTGGTTGTCATCGTGCTGGATCGCGACGCGGCAGAGCTGGATGCAGGCGTCGACCATGCGCCGATGGAAGCGGCTCGGACCGCGCGGCTCGCGGTAGTAGAAGGCGAAAGTCGCGATGACCTTGCCCTCGCGGCCCATCACCGGTGTCGACCAGCAGGCCGCAAGCCCGATCGGAAGGGCCAGGTGCCGGTAGGGCGCCCACAGTGGGTCGCTGGCGATGTCCTGGACTTCGACCTCCTCGCCGCGAAACGCCGCCGTGCCGCAGGAGCCGGCAACAGGCCCGATCGCCAGGCCGTCCAGTGCGCCCGAGTAGGCGATCGGCAGGCTCGGCGAGGCCAGCGGCCGCAGCTTGCCTTCGCCGTCGATGCGCAGCACCGAGCAGACGACTTCGGGTGCCAGCGCCTCGACCTGGCGGCACAGCAGATCCAGCACCGCGCGCAGCGGCCGCCCCAGCGCCACCGACTCCAGTACATCGCGCTGCAGCAGGTTGACGGCGGCCTCCTGCTGGCGATCCAGCAAGGGGAACACCAGCCCGAGCACGCCGTTCAGACGCGGATGCCGACACAGTCGCAGCTCGATGGCTTCGAGTCGGCCCTCACTCCCGTTCAGCGCCGCGGGCGCCATCAGTGCGGTCGGGCTGGTTTCCATGCCGGCCATCAGGCGCTGCCAGCGATCGCGGTCGAGGTCAGTGACCAGCTCGCCAACGGTGCCGGGCTGCAGCATGCCGATACGCTCGACCAGGGCGGTGTTCATGCCGCGCAGACGGCCGTCCGGATCGGCGAGGAAAGCGCCCACGGACGTGCCCTCGAACAGGTCGAGCCCGTTGGCCGGCGCGTGGTTCCTGGCCTGCTTCACGGCCTGGACCGCTGACGGTGGTGGTGCCGCGCCGGGTTGCACGTCTTCGCAGCGGCAGGGCCAGGGTCGGGCGTGTTCATGGCGTGAGGCAGTGCAAGCACCGTGCCCCGCGGGGCGCCGGGGGATCGGCGGCGCGTCTAAACAGGGGCTGAATCGCGCAAATGGATCGCACCTATTTCTGTACAAATCGTTCTGTACAGTTCCGCGCCCATGACGCGCCCCCCCAAAGCCCGCCAACGTGTACTGCACGCCGCCCGTCGCATCGTCGAAGAGCGCGGTGCCGGCCATCTGACCTTCGAGGAACTGGCCCGCGTCAGCGGCGTCACCCGCGGCGGCATCACCTACCACTTCCCGACCAAGGAAGACCTGCTGCGCGGCCTGATCGAGTCCGACATCGAGCAGTGGGAGTCGGCCTCGGTGCCGCCGGAAGACCTTGCCGGGTCGTGCCCCTGCCCGCGGACGGCGGCAGCACTCGGCCACCTGCGCTGCCATCTCAGCGAGGACGAGGGCCACAAGCGCTTCGTCAGCGGGATGCTCAGCGCAGGCATGGTCGACGACAGCCTGCTCAACCCGATCCGTGAGCACCAGGCCCGCGACTTCGCAGACTGGAGCTGGGACGAGGCCGACCTGCGGCGCTACCTGCTGCTGGCGGCGGCCGAGGGCCTGTTCTGGCAGGACATGTTCAACCTCAACCCGGTGCCTGCCGAGGCGCGCAAACGCCTCAAGGCGCTGATCGAACGCCTGCTGCTCGACTGGGCCAGCGGTGTCGAAAACCCGACTCCCCCGCACGACAACGACACGCGAACGGGCTGATTCCCGTCAGCGTCTACCCTTCCCCAAGGACAATTTCCATGACTGCAGCTCCGCGATTCCGGATTGATCCGCGGCTTGCCCTTGCCTCTCTGATCGTCTTCGCACTGACCGCCTGCTCCGGCGGCGGTGCTGGCCCGATGCAGATGCCGCCCACCCAGGTCAACGTCGCCACCGTGGTCTCCAAGCCGGTGACCCAGTGGGACGAATTCACCGGCCGCATCGAGGCCGTCGAGCACATCGAGGTCCGCCCGCGCGTGGCCGGGTATCTCACCGGCATCCATTTCCAGGAAGGCCGAGCGGTCAAGGCCGGCGACCTGCTGTTCACCATCGATGACCGCGAATACAAGGCGGCCGTCGCCAGCGCCCGCGCCGATCTGGCTCGCGCCGAGGCGCGGCGTGCACTGGCCGACACCGAGTTCAAGCGCAGCCAGACCCTGGTCGAGGCGCGTGCGGTCAGCACCGGTGAGCTGGAGACGCGGCAGAACGAGGCGCGCCAGGCCGAGGCCGATGTGCTGGCCGCCCGCGCCCGCCTGGAGCAGGCCGAGTTGAACCTGGGCTTCACCCGCATCACCGCGCCGATCGACGGCCGCGCCAGCGTGGCGCGCCTGCGCGTCGGCAACCTCGTCTCGCCCGGCGAGCCGGTGCTGACCACGGTGGTCTCTCTGGATCCGGTCTACGTCAGCTTCCAGGGTGACGAGCGCGCCTACCTGCGTCACCAGGCGCTGGCCCGCAGCGGCGAGCGCGCGAGTTCCCGCGAGGCGCCGAACCCGGTGCGTGTCGGCCTCGCCGACGAGCAGGGTTTCCCGCACGAAGGCCGCATGGTCTTCCTCGACAACGCCGTCGACCCCGCCACCGGCACGATCTATGCGCGCGCCGAGCTGCCGAATCCCGATGGCGTGTTCACCCCCGGCCTGTTCGCGCGCGTGCAGCTGCTCGGCGAGCAACTCGACAATGCCCTGCTGGTGCATCCGCAGGCGGTGCTGACCGATCAGGATCGCCGCTATGTCTATGTGGCCGACCAGGTGACCCTGCCGCCGGAGATGGGCGGCAATGGTCAGCCGCACCTCGGCGCGGTGCGCAAGGACGTGGTGCTCGGGCCGACCATCGACGGCCTGGTGGTGGTCGAACAGGGCCTCGATGCCGACGACCGCGTGGTGGTCAACGGCATGCGCAAGATCTTCTTCCCCGGTGCCCCGCTGGCCCCCGTCGAGGTGCCCATGGACCAGCCGAACACGGTGCAGCCAGCGCCCGCGGCAGCGCCTGCCGCGGCCGGCAGCGAGGGCTGATGATGGCCCACGCCGACCTTTCCCGGATCTTCGTGGACCGGCCGATCCTGGCCGCGGTCCTGTCCATCGTCATCTTCGTCGCCGGCCTGATCGCCATCCCCAACCTGCCGATCACCGAGTACCCGGAGGTCTCGCCGCCGACCGTGCAGGTCACCGCGATCTATCCGGGCGCCAACCCCAAGACCATCGCCGACACCGTTGCCGCGCCGCTTGAAGAGGCGATCAACGGCGTCGAGAACATGATCTACATGAAGTCGGCGGCGTCCTCGGACGGCACGCTGTCGCTGTCGATCACCTTCAAGCTCGGCACCGACATCGACCTCGCCGCCATGCAGGTGCAGAACCGGGTCAACCAGGCCCTGCCGCGCCTGCCCGAGTCCGTGCGCCAGCTCGGCGTCACCACCGCCAAGGCTTCGCCCAACATCACCATGGTGGTGCACATCGTCTCGCCGGACGGGCGCTACGACGGTCTCTACCTGTCGAACTTCGCCACGCTCAACGTCAAGGACGAGCTGGCGCGGCTCGACGGCGTCGGCCAGGCCCAGGCCTTCGGTGCCGGCAACTACGCCATGCGCATCTGGATCGACCCCGACCAGGCGGCGCAGCGCGGCCTGACCGCGCTCGACATCGTCGGCGCGATCCGCGAGCAGAACGTGCAGGTCTCGGCCGGCGCGATTGGCGCTTCGCCGCAGCCTGCCGGCGCGTCGATCCAGCTGCTGGTGAACGCGCGCGGCCGCCTGGAGAGCGCCGAGGAGTTCGGCGACATCGTGCTGAAGACCGGCGACAACGGCGCCATCACGCGCCTGCGTGACGTGGCCCGCGTCGAGCTCGGCTCCAACACCTATGCCCTGAACTCCTACCTCAACAACCAGCAGGCCGCGGCGGTGGTGATCTTCGAGGCGCCCGGCGCCAACTCGATCGCGCTGTCGGACGCGGTGCGCGCGCGCATGGCCGAGCTGGCGAAGACCTTCCCCGAGGGCATCGCCTGGGAGGTCGCCTACGACCCCACGGTCTTTGTTCGCAAGTCGATCGATTCGGTCATCATGACCCTGCTCGAAGCCATCGCCCTGGTGGTGGTCGTGGTGGTGGTGTTCCTGCAGACCTGGCGCGCCTCGATCATCCCGCTGCTGGCGGTGCCGGTGTCGATCGTCGGCACCTTCGCGGTGCTGCTGCTGCTCGGCTACTCGATCAACGTGCTGACCCTGTTCGGCCTGGTGCTGGCGATCGGCATCGTGGTCGACGACGCCATCGTCGTGGTCGAGAACGTCGAGCGCCACATCGAGGAGGGCATGAAGCCGCTGGATGCGGCGCACAAGGCGATGCAGGAGGTGTCGGGCCCGATCGTCGCGATCTCGCTGGTGCTGGCCGCGGTGTTCGTGCCGATCGCCTTCATCGACGGCGTCACCGGCCAGTTCTACCGCCAGTTCGCGGTGACCATCGCGGTCTCGGTGCTGATCTCGGCCTTCAACTCGCTGACCCTGAGCCCGGCGCTGTCGGCGGTGCTGCTCAAGCCCCAGGGCGCGAAGAAGGACCGGCTCGCCCGCCTCATCGATCGCGTGCTGGGTCGGTTCTTCAATTGGTTCAACGCGAAGTTCAAGCGCAGCAGCGAGCGCTACTCCGGGCGCATCGGCGGCACCATCGCCCGCGCGCCGCGGCTGCTGGTGATCTACGGCCTGCTGCTGGTGGCGACCGTGTTCGGCTTCCTGCAGGTGCCGGCGGGCTTCATTCCGACCCAGGACAAGCAGTACCTGTTCGCAGGCGTGCAGCTGCCCGAAGGCGCCACGCTGGAGCGCACCGAGGCGGCGATGAAGCGCATGGGCGAGATCGCGCTGGCCACCCCCGGCGTCGCCGACGTGGTGCAGTTCCCGGGCCTGAACGCCATCCACTTCGTCAGCACGCCCAATGTCGGGGTCATGTTCGTCGGCCTCGACGAGCCGCACCTGCTGCCCAAGCCGGCGGCGGCGATCGCCGGTGAGCTCACCGCCAAGTTCGGCGGCATCCAGGACGGCATGGCTTTCGCCTTCATGCCGCCGCCGGTGTTCGGCTACGGCAATGCGGCCGGCGTCGAGGCCTATGTGCAGGACCGCCAGCGCATGGGCTATGGCGAGCTGAACCAGCAGACCCAGGCGTTTGCCGGTGCCATCAGCCAGCTGCCCGGCTTCGGCCCCGGCTCGGCCTTCTCGTCCTTCCAGGCCAACGTGCCGCAGATCGACGCAGTGGTGGATCGCAGCAAGGTCAAGGAAAGCGGCCTGCGCCTGACCGACGTGTTCGATACGCTGCAGGTCTATCTCGGCTCGGCCTACGTCAACGACTTCAACCTGTTCGGCCGCACCTTCTCGGTGTACGCGCAGGCCGATGCGGGTTTCCGCGATGAAGTCGGGGACGTGGCGCGGCTGCAGGTGCGCAACGACCAGGGCCAGATGGTGCCGCTGGGCAGCGTGGTCGAGATGGTGCCGAGCTTCGGTCCGGATCCGGTGGTGCGCTACAACGGCTACCCCGCGGCGGACGTCACCGCCACGCCGTTCAGCACCGACGTCAGCGCCGCGGCCGCCGTGCAGATGGCGCGCGCCACCGCCGACCAGGTGCTGCCGCGCGGCATGACCATGGAGTTCACCGGGCTGACCTACCAGCAGGTCAACCAGGGCATCGCGCAGTTCCTGGTGCTGCCGCTCTGCGTGCTGCTGGTCTATCTGGTGCTGGCCGCTCTGTACGAGAGCTGGAGCCTGCCGCTGGCGGTGATCCTGATCGTGCCGATGTGCATGCTCTCGGCCTTCGGCGGGATCTGGGTGCTCAACATGATCAACGGCCTGTGGTTCGGCGCGCAGATAGGACTCGGCTGGATCAATCCGATGACCGCAGCGCCACCCACCATCATCGACATGAACGTGTTCACCCAGATCGGCCTGGTCGTGCTGATGGGCCTGGCCTGCAAGAACGCGATCCTGATCGTCGAATTCGCCCGCGACCTGGAGGAGCAGGGCCGCGGCATCGTCGACGCCGCGGTGGAGGCCTGCCGCCTGCGCCTGCGGCCGATCCTGATGACCAGCTTCGCCTTCTGCGCCGGCGTGCTGCCGCTGGTCTTCGCCAGCGGCGCCGGCGCCGAGGTGCGCCACGTCATGGGCGTGACCGTGTTCTTCGGCATGCTCGGCGTGACCTTCTTCGGCCTGTTCTTCACTCCGGTGTTCTATGTCGTCATCCGCAAGCTGGTCGAGCGCCGACGCGCGCGACTGGCCGCCGCCGAGGAGGCGCCCGCCCATGCCTAAGCATCCGCTCGCCTTTGCGTTGGCAATCGCCTTCTCCCTGGGCGCCTGCACGGTCGGGCCGGAGTACGTCCGGCCCAGCACCGAGCTGCCCCAGCGCTTCGATCAGGCCGGCAGCCATGCCGCCACCGAAGCGGTGCAGCCGGCACTGTGGCGCGCCTTCGGCGATCCCGCGCTGGACGCGCTGATCACCCGCGCGCTGGAGGCCAATACCCAGCTGGCGCAGGCGCTCGCCCGCCTCGACGAGACCCGCGCATTGGCCGGCCTGTCGACCTACAGCCTGTTCCCGACCGTCGATACCGGCCTGAGTGGCGAACGCAGTCGCCCCAGCGGCCGCGACCCCTTCCTGCCGCCGGAGCAGGGCCGCACCGACACCTACCGGGCCGGCTTTGACGCCCGCTGGGAGATCGATCTGTTCGGCACCCTGCGCAATCCGAAACGCGCCATCGACCGGCGCGTGCAGGCCGACGCCGCGGCGCTGGAGCATGTGCACATCAGCGTGGTTGCCGAAGTCGCGCAGGGCCTGTTCGAACTGCGCGGTGCGCATGCCCGTCTGCGCCTGCTGGAACAGAACCTGGAAGGCTGGCAGCGCAGCGTCGACCTGATGACCGCGCTCGAGCGCAACGGCCGCCGCAGCGGGCAGGACGTCGCCGCGGTGCAGGCGCAGCGCTCGGCCCTGGCGGCGCAATACGCCCAGACCGAGGCCTCGGTCGTGCGTGCCGAGCAGCGTTTGGCGGTGCTGACCGCGCAGCCGGTGGACGCCGTGCGCGCCCTCGTCGATGCCGAGCTGGGCATTCCCGACCTGCCGCCGTTGGTGGCGGCCGGCACGCCGGAGGACTGGCTGAAGCGCCGGCCCGACGTGCGCGAGGCCGAGCGTCGCCTGGCGGCGGCCTACGCCGACATCGGTACCGAAGTGGCCAACTACTATCCCAAGCTGACCCTGCTCGGCGGTTTCGGCTGGACCTCGCAGAGTTTCGGTGAGCTCGGCGAGGAGGCGTCGGAACGCTGGAGCTGGGGGCCGTCGATCAGCTGGAGCATCCTCGACTTCGGCCGCACACGGCAGCGCGTGCAGGCCGCCGAGGCCCGCGCCGACGGCGCCGAGGCGCTGTTCCGCGAGACCCTGCTGAGGGCGCTTGAGGAAACCGAGAACGCGATGGCCGGCTACCGTGCCGCCAATCGCGTGGCCTTCGACCTCGGCGCTGCGGCCGAGTCCGCCGGTGAGGCCGCGCGCCTGGTGCGCCTGCGCTTCGATGCCGGCAGCGAGGACGCGCTGAGCCTGCTCGACGCCGAGCGCACGCGCATCGACTTCGAGCTGCGGGCCGTGGACGCCGAGGTGCAGCGGGCGACCGCGCTGGCGGCGCTGTACAAGGCCCTGGCCGGCGACTTCGCCGGGCTCGATCCGGAGGCGTTGGCCGCGCGACGTTGAGCCAGCACTGCCGGCGGACCGATCCGCCGGCAGCCTGTAGTTCGTGAGCGGAGCGATCCGCGCACGGGGCCACGGAAGGCCCACCTTCCTTATCGCAGTCAGTGGACGGGCGACTGCGCTCCGTCAGCCTTGCGGTAGCGCCCCGCGTGCGACAGTGGGCGCCGGGATCGCAGCAGGCTTCCTCGCATAGCGGCGATCCAGCAGCACGCCGGCGATCACCGAGACCAGCACGGGCACGGCCCAAGGCGCCAGCTGCAGATAGCCGCTCATCTGCAGGCCGAAGGCGGCCAGCAGGCTCTTCAGGCCGATCGCGAAGAAGGCGATGTGGGTGGCAGTGCCGCAGCCCAGCATGGCGCCGTAGTGCTCCTGCAGCCACCAGTTGCCGGCGTCGATCGGGCGCCACAGGCGACGCAGCATGCCCGCACCGAGAAAAGCGCCGACGGCCGAGAAGCCGATCAGCAGGGGGTTGCCCTTGGCGATGCCGACCGCGAGCACCAGCAGCGCTGTCGCCAGGTTGAGCGCGCCGACGACGGCGTAACGTCGATCGCGAAACGACGCCTGGTCGCGCTTGCGGCGGATCGCCCGCCAGCCCAGCCACATCGAGGTCGCGGTGATGACCACCAGATAGGCGAGGAAGGTGCCGATGCCGCTCTGCCCGCGCAGGAAGAACGTGGCGGCCATCGGCAGCGCGGTGATGCAGATGCCCAGCATCGCGACCAGATAGACCTTGCCGCTGCCGCGATGCAGCGGACTGCCCTTGCGGGCGAAGGCCGCCATCCAGAAGGTCAGCAGCGACACGGCGCCGGCCAGGCCGTGCAGGCTGACGAGGATCGGATACAGGCTTTCCATGGTGCGGCTCCGTCGCGGTGGGTGTGGCCACAGTCTCGACATCTACGGTCACGGCCAGCAGGTGCCCGCGGTCATCCGCAGGGGGTGAGTAAAGTCACCTGGGTGCCCAAACCGGTTTCACCGCGGCGCGGCCGCTGCCATGCTGCGGCCATGGACATCACCCGCACCGCGCCCGAACGCGCAAAGGCGCCCGCCCAATGGTCGGGCTGGCTCGCCCCGCTCAGCTTCGCGGCCTACATCACCTGGGCGGCGATCACCTTCGCTGCCGTCGATGTCGACAAGCTGCAGTCCGGCCTGCTCCGCGAATGGAGCGGCCTGGCCTGTCTCATCGGCATGCTTGGCCTGTTCGTCTGGCGCAGCCTGCGCGACAGCGGCGTCGACTGCCGCGGCGCACGCTGGAACAGCGTGGCGCAGGGCGTGCTGGTGGTGCTGGCCGAGCGCCTGCTGATGGAGGGCCAAGTCACCGTGCTGCTGGTGATCGTGTCGGCCCAGCTGGTCCTGCTGATGCCGGTGCGCTGGGCCTTGCTTTGCCTGCTCGCATTCAACGCCGCAGTGGCCCAGCGCTGGATCGGCAGCGGCTGGTCGCCGCTGCAGGCGCTGTTCAATCTGGTGCCGCTGCTTGGCTTCCAGGCCTTCGCCACGCTGACCGGCTACTACGCCGGCATGAGCGAACGCGCGCGGGATCATCTGGCCCAGGTCAATGCCGAGCTGCTCGCCACCCAGCGCCTGCTGGAGGAAAGCGCGCGCAGCGGCGAGCGCCTCAAGCTCTCGCGCGAGCTGCATGACGTCGCTGGCCACAAGCTCACCGCGCTGAAGCTCAACCTTGCGCGCCTGCAGCGCGATCCCGCGCTGGCCGCGCGCGAGGAGGTCAGCGTCAGCGCGCAGCTCGCCGATGAGCTGCTCGCCGACATCCGCAGCGTGGTCAGCGCGCTGCGCCAGCACGACGGGCTGGAGCTTGATGCCGCCCTGCGCGCATTGGCCCGTCCGATCGCCGGCACCCACATCGAGGTCGACGTGCAGGAGGGCCTGCGGGTGGAGTCGGTGGCTACCGCCGAAACCCTGCTGCGCTGCGCGCAGGAGGCCATCACCAATGCCCTGCGCCACGGCCGCGCCAGCCACGTGCGGCTGCGCTGCGCGCGCAGCGGCGAGGGCCTGCTGCTGGAGGTCGCCAATGACGGCGAGCCGCCGCGCCGCATCGAGTTCGGCAACGGCCTGACCGGCATGCGCGAGCGCCTGCAGGCGATGGGCGGCCGGCTTGAGCTCGATGCCGGCGCCGAGCGCGGCCTGCGCCTGCGCGCCTACCTGCCGGAGCAGGCTGCATGAGCGCACGCATCGCGTTATGCGACGACCAGGCCCTGGTGCTGCGCGGCCTGTCCGCTCTATTGAGTGACCTCGGAATCGAGATCGCGCTGGAGGCGCCCGATGCCGAAAGCCTGCTCGCGGCGCTGCCGCAGCGGCCGGTCGACGTGATCGTCAGCGACATCCGAATGCCCGGCATGGGCGGGATCGGCCTGATCGGCGCCCTGCGCGAGCGCGGTGACGCCACACCGGTGATCCTGCTCACCACCTTCGACGACAGCGAGCTGCTGCTGCGCGCGGTCGAGGCCGGCGCCCAGGGCTTCCTGCTCAAGGACGCCTCGCCCGAAGACCTGCGCGCTGCGATTGTTCGCGTCGCCGCCGGCGAGACCCTGCTGCAGCCGATCAGCCTCGGGCCCGTACGCGCCGGCTGGAGCGCGCCCGAAGCCACGCCCGGTCAACGCATCACCGAGCGCGAGCAGAGCATCCTGCGGCTGGTGGCCGGCGGCTACAGCAACAAAGAAATCGCCCGCGTCCTGCACCTCTCGGAAGGCACGGTGAAGAACTACATGTCCGAGATCCTGCTGAAGCTCGACTGCCGCGACCGCACGCATGCGGTGCTGAAGGCCATCACCCAGAAGCTGTTGTGATCCTTGCGGGTGAATGCCGGGATGCCTCGCCTTGAGCTGATCCTGCTGCCCGGACTCGACGGCACGGGGCGATTGTTCGCGCCATTGATGGAGTCGCTTGCTGGGTGCGGCGTTTCGGCGAGGGTCATCGGATATCCGACGCATGACGCACTCGACTACGTCGCGTTGGAGCGACACGTGCATGCCGAGTTGCCCGAGTCCAGCGCCTTCGTGCTGCTCGCGGAATCCTTCTCGGGGCCCATCGCTTTGCGAATTGGTGCGGCGCCACCCGACAACATGAAGGGTGTCATCCTTTCGACGACTTTCGCTGCCCGCCCGACCTCCCTGCTCGGTCCGCTGTCGGGCTGCCTGTGGTGGGCGCGAGTGCGTCCCCCGATGTTCCTGCTCGACTGGTTTCTGCTCGGGCGCTGGTCGAATGAAACCCTGCGATCCGAACTCGCCGCAGCCTTGGCTGGCGTTCCCGTCAGCGTGCTCAGTCGCAGAGCCTTTGACGCGCTGCAGGTGGACGCTGTTGAGGCGTCAATGAGTATGAAGCGCCCTGCCATGGTGCTCTGGGCCAGACAGGACCGACTTCTGAGCGCGAATGCACGCAGGCAGCTTGCGAACGCGCTGCAGACGGCGCACATGCGAGAGGTGGAGGGGCCGCACCTGCTGCTGCAGACCCAGCCCCGGCTATGCGCAGGGCTGATCGTGGAGTTCATGCGGACGCTGACGGTCGAGTAGGGGTCTCTCGACCAATCTGCTCAATACATTGGGTGCGCCTGCGGCGCACCGCTTCACTTCGGCGTGCGCGCGCGGGTGAGAACAGAAGACGCACCTGCCGTGGGCGAGGCTTGGGCTCTCACTCGGCGCCCTTCGCGAGGGCAGGTGCGCGACACGCGCACCCTACGACGTCGAGTGACGCGTGGCGAGAATCGAAGCCGATGTCGTCATCGCGTAGGGTGCGCCTGCGGCGCACCGCTTGGCTTCTGGCTCCAGAGCGACCGCAGGCCCTCGACCCAGTGATCCTTCGCCTAGGCCGCGACCCAAAGCGCAGGCAAGCCAGGCAGAGCGCGCAGCAGCGGGATCAGTTCGCCGCGCTTGACGATGGCCGCGGCGCGCTCGATATCGGGCGCGAGGTAGCGATCGATCTCCACGCTCGGACACTGTGCGCGCAGCAGGGCATGTGCGGCTTCCAGCGTGGTCGAGCTGGTCAGCGGACGCAGGAACTCGACGCCCTGCGCCGCAGCGAGGTACTCGACCCCGAGGATGTGGGCGACGTTGTCGATCATGGCCTGCAGGCGGCGCGCGGCGAAGGTGGCCATCGACACATGGTCTTCCTGGTTGGCACTGGTCGGCAGACTGTCGACCGAGGCCGGATGCGCCAGCGACTTGTTCTCGCTCGCGAGTGCCGCCGCGGTGACGTGGGCGATCATGAAGCCGCTGTTCAAACCGGCGTCGCGGGTCAGGAAGGGCGGCAGGCGTGAGACGCCGGCATCGATCAACATGGCGATGCGGCGTTCGGCAATCGCGCCGACTTCGGCGATGGCGGTGGCCATGGCATCGGCGGCCAGCGCTACGGGTTCGGCGTGGAAATTGCCGCCCGACACCATCAGGCCTTCGTCGGCGAACACCAGCGGGTTGTCGGTGACCGCATTGGCTTCGCGCAGCAGCACGCGGGCGGCGTAGCGCAGCTGGTCGAGGCAGGCGCCGACCACCTGTGGCTGGCAGCGCAGGCAGTACGGGTCCTGTACGCGGTCGTCGCCTTCTGCATGCGAGGCGCGGATCGCGCTGCCGGCGAGCAGGGCGCGGTAGTACTGGGCGACATCGATCTGCCCCGGCTGGCCGCGCACGGCGTGGATGCGCGGATCGAAGGGACCATCGCTGCCGCGCGCGGCATCCACCGTGAGCGCGCCGATGACGAGCGCTGATTCCAGCACAGGCTCGAAGGCGAACAGCGCGTGCAGGGCCAGCGCAGTCGAGGTCTGGGTGCCATTGATCAGGGCCAGACCTTCCTTGGCTTCCAGCGTCAGCGGCTTGAGCCCGTGGTTGGCCAGCACCTCGGCCGCCGGGCGGCGCTCGCCGTGGACCAGGAACTCGCCTTCGCCGAGCAGGGCCAGAGTCATGTGCGAGAGCGGCGCGAGATCGCCCGAGGCACCGACCGAGCCCTGCGCCGGCACATGGGGAACCAGGCCCTCGTTGTAGACATCGAGGATGGCGTCGATCACCTCCTCGCGCACGCCGGAATGCCCGCGCGCCAGGCTGGCCGCCTTGGTCACCAGCATCAGTCGCACCACTTCGGGAGACAGCGGAGATCCCACGCCCACCGAGTGCGAGCGGATCAGGTTCAGCTGCAGCTGGGCGAGGTCGGCCTTGCTGATGCGGGTGGAGGCCAGCTTGCCGAAGCCGGTGTTGACGCCATAGACCGGCGCATCGCCAGCAGCGTGGCGCTGCACCAGCTCGGCGCTGGCGCGGATGCCGGCGCGGGCCTGGTGATCCAGCTCGACGCGCACGCCGCCGGCATGGATGGATTGCAGCTGCTCAAGGCTCAGGTGGCCGGGGGTGAGGGTGAGGGTCATGGCGAGGTCCGCGCTGAAGGTGGCGTTCGAAGGTGGGCTGCGTTCGAAGGTGAAGCGTCAGTTGCACGGCAATTCCGTGGAACGGAGGCGAGCTTGAGCCCCTCTCCCCGTGGAGCGGTTCGGGGCCGGTTATCGGCTGCCGGTGGCAGCCGATGGGCCCGAGAGCCCGAGCGAAGCGAAGGAGGGGTTGGGGAGAGGGTCCGGGCACCCCTCGGTGGAAAACATCGCATGCACAGTTCTGACGCTGATCAAACGTGGGGGATTGAGGGCTCCCGAACCCTCTCCCCCGACCCCTCTCCCATTGGGAGAGGGGAGCAGGGCTGCGCGTGATTGATTTGTGGCGATGACGGATTGCTACTGTCAGCGTCACCCCTCTGCGACGAGCGAGCCGGGTGAAGGCACGCCTCACCCCAACATCGGCAAATCCAGCCCCTGTTCGCGCGCGCACTGCTGCGCGATCGCATAGCCCGCATCCGCATGGCGCATCACTCCGGTGCCCGGGTCGTTCCACAGCACGCGGGCGATGCGCTGGTCTGCTGCCTCGCTGCCGTCGCACACGATCACCACGCCGCTGTGCTGGCTGTAGCCCATGCCGACGCCGCCGCCGTGGTGCAGGCTGACCCAGGTGGCGCCGCCGGCGACGTTGAGCATCGCGTTCAGCAGCGGCCAGTCCGACACCGCATCCGAGCCGTCGAGCATGGCCTCGGTCTCGCGGTTGGGGCTGGAGACAGACCCGGAGTCGAGATGGTCACGCCCGATCACGATCGGCGCCTTCAGCTCACCCTTCCGCACCATCTCATTGAAGGCAAGTCCGGCGCGATGCCGTTCGCCCAGGCCGATCCAGCAGATGCGCGCGGGCAGGCCCTGGAAGGCGATGCGCTGGCCGGCCATGTCCAGCCAGCGGTGCAGGTGGCGGTTCTCCGGGAACAGCGCCTTGATCTTGGCGTCGGTCTTCGCGATGTCCTCGGGGTCGCCCGAAAGCGCCACCCAGCGGAAGGGCCCCACGCCGCGGCAGAACAGCGGGCGGATGTAGGCCGGCACGAATCCGGGGAAGTCGAAGGCGTTCGACACGCCCTGGTCCTTCGCGACCTGGCGCAGGTTGTTGCCGTAGTCGAAGGTCGGCACGCCCATCTGCTGGAAGGCCAGCATGGCGCGCACATGCTCGGCGCAGCCGCGCGCTGCGGCGGCGCGGAGCTCGGCATGCTTCGAGGGATCGCGCTGCGCGGCCTGCCATTGCTCGACGCTCCAGCCCGGCGGCAGGTAGCCGTTGACCAGGTCATGGGCCGAGGTCTGGTCGGTGACGAGATCCGGCTTCATGCCGCCAGCCTGCGCGCGGCGCACCAGCTCGGGCAGCACTTCGGCCGCATTGCCGAGCAGGCCGATCGACACTGCCTTGCCTTGAGCGGTGTAGCGGCGGATGCGATCCAGCGCGTCGTCGAGATCGCTGGCCTGCTCGTCGAGGTAGCGCGAGCGCAGGCGGAAATCGATGCGCGACTGCTGGCATTCGATGTTGAGCGAGCACGCCCCGGCGAAGCTCGCCGCCAGCGGCTGCGCACCGCCCATGCCGCCCAGGCCCGCGGTCAGTACCCAGCGGCCGCTGAGATCGCCGCCGTAGTGCTGGCGACCGGCTTCTACGAAGGTTTCGTAGGTGCCCTGCACGATGCCCTGGCTGCCGATGTAGATCCAGCTGCCGGCGGTCATCTGTCCGTACATCATCAGGCCCTTGCGATCGAGCTCATCGAAGTGCTCCCAGCTGGCCCACTTCGGCACCAGGTTCGAGTTGGCGATCAGCACGCGCGGGGCGTCCGGGTGGGTGGGGAACACGCCCACCGGCTTGCCGCTCTGCACCAGCAGGGTCTGGTTGTCCTCAAGCCGCTGCAGCGTCTTCAGGATCGTCTCGAAGCTGTCCCAGTCGCGCGCCGCCTTGCCGATGCCGCCGTAGACCACCAGCGCATCCGGGTTCTCGGCGACCTCGGGGTCGAGGTTGTTCTGCAGCATCCGCCAGGCGGCTTCGGTCAGCCAGCTGCGGCAGTGCAGAGTGTTGCCACGGGGCGCGCTGACGCGGCGCGGCTGGGCCTTCGCGGTGGAGGAACTCATGCGTGACTCCTGCGGCCGGGGGCCGGGTGGGGGCATCGAACGCCGCGTTGCGGAACGGCGACTGCGCTGGCGGTGGGTCTCGGGAAGGTCTACGCTACCTGTCTAGACAAGACCCGGCAAGTCGAGGTGCAGCATGGGCGCGGAATCGAAGCTGCCGCCGTATGCGCGGATCAAGGCCGTGCTGAAGGATGCGCTGGCGCGCGGCGACTACGCGCCGGGCGCGCAGCTGCCCAGCGAATCGGCCCTGGTGGCCGAGTTCGGGGTCAGCCGCATGACCGTCGGTAGGGCGCTCAACGAACTCGCCGCCGAAGGCCTGATCGAGCGGGTTCAGGGCGTGGGCAGCTTTGCGAGCGCGCTCGATCGCGTGTCGAGCACGCTGACCCTGCGCGACCTGCACGAGGAGATCGCTGCCCGCGGCCACACCCACACGGCCGAGGTGAAGCTGCTGCGTGAGGAAGTGCCCAAGCCCGCGCTGGCCGAGGCGTTCGGCGTGTCCGCCGGGCGTGCGCTGTTCCACAGCGTCATCCTGCACCTCGAAGCAGGCCGCGCGCTGCAGCTGGAGGACCGCTGGGTGAATCCGGACGAGGCGCCGGACTATCTCGCGCAGGACTTCAGCCAGGTGACTCCCACGCACTATCTGTTCGGCGCCACCACCCTGTGGCGCGCGCGCTATGCCATCGAGGCGGTGCAGCCGAGTGCGCAGGAAGCGCGCTGGCTGGGCATCAGTGCGGAGTCGCCCTGCCTGCTGATCACCCGCGAAACTTTCAGCCGCAGCGCGATGATCACCCGCGCGCGCCTGCTGCACCCCGGTGACCGCTACGCCATCGAGGGCGAGTTCAGTCCCTGAGGCTTGGGCCGCGCCGCGCCACTACGGCAAGCATGGAGTGGGCCCTGGTCAGCGCAGTGTGGCATCTGGCTTGGGCCTGAGCGATCCATGATTCGTCCGTTGCGTAAACTTGGCGTCCACCCGTCAGCATGCAGCGCGCCGAGGCAACTAGTGAAGCGATACTCCCTGTTTTGCCTACTTCTGATGATCGGCCTGCTTGCGGATACGCGTTTGGCCCAGGCCCAGGCGCAGGTCGCGCCCGGATACAGCCTGCGTGCGCTGGATGGGATCAACCGGTTGGGTCCGCACTTCACCATGCTGCAAGGATCCAATGGGGATCCCGCCCTCGGCTTCGTCTACCTTGAAGACGAGGGCGCGCTGTACAGGGCTTCCTGCTACCCCAAGTGCAGTGCGAGCGTGCGCCTGACGCATGGCTCCGACCGCGGCAGCTTTGTCAGTGCCGATGTGCGCACCGCTCTGAACAATCGCCCGTTCGTTGCCTTCTACAATGCTCACAGTGGCGATCTGGAAGCGATTGACTGTCTCGACCCATTTTGCAGCTTTGCGGAGGCTCGCGTTCTGGAGACGGTTGGCGACGTGGGGGCGGGCACCGCGACCACCGTTGACCCTGTCAGCGGCCTGCCGCGTATTGCCTACTACGACGTCGGCAATGGTGACCTCAGGCTGTACCGCTGCGACACGCCAGGATGCCAAAGCGGCAGCAGCGTGCTGGTGGATGGCGAGGGCGACGCCGGTCGCGCGCCGGTCGCGCGCTTCCTGCAAGGGAGCCTGGTCATCGCCTACCAGCGCGGCGGTGAGGTCTGGCTGGCCAGCTCGGGGCCGCCCTTCGTGGCTTTTTCAACCGTTCGATTGGCAGTCGGCAGCGCACCGACTCTGGTCGAGTGGAACGGCGTCGCCGAGATCCTGTTCAGCGGAGCGAGCGGCGCGCTTGAACGGCGTCGCTGCAACGATGGGGCCTGTGCGCTGCCCTTCGATCCAGGTGCGCTCACGCTCGACGCTGGCAGCGGCGGCGCGCCGTCCGCTCACGTGCTCGCTGATGGACGCCTTTTCGTCAGCCACCGGGTCAAGACTGGAGACCTCAAAGGGCTGATCTGCGCAGATTCCGCGTGTACCAGCCCGCAGACATTCTTGCTGCAGCCAGGCGCCGATGTCGGCCAGCGTTCGCAGGCGATGGGCTTTTCAGATGGCCGCCCGTTGGCCTTTTTCGATGGCAGTGACCATACCCTGCGCCACAGCCATTGCAGCTCGGCGGAATGTGTCAGCGTAAGTCGCGGAATCAGCAGCAACGGCGTGGACGCCGGCTTCCCGCGTCTTGCCCTGCGCAGCGACGGACGCGCGGTAGCGATCTGGATGCGCGCTCGCAGGCCGCGAATGGCGCTGTGCGGTGACCCTGCGTGCAGCGTTGTGACAATTCGCGAGGCCCCGCAGGCTCCCGACAGCTTCACCTCAGCGCCTTCGCTCGCGATCCGTCCTGACGGTCGCCCCATTGCCTTTTACAGCTACTTCGGGGGCTACCTCGTGTGGGACTGTGCTGACGCCGAATGCAGCAGCAGCACGCTGCGCGAGGTGGGCGCAAGCGGCAACCCGAATGGCGGCGGAACCGAACTCGTGATCCGTGCCGACGGCAGGCCGCTGTTGGCATACCTGAGCACTCAGAGCGACGGGCGTGTGGTACGCGTATTCAGCTGCGCGGACGCGAACTGCAGCAGTGGAAGCGAGCATCTGGTCGCTGACGAGTCTGCCGACAGCACCTTCATCCTCGGCCTCAATATGGTGCTTGGTACAGACGGCCGCGCTCTGCTGGCGTGGAACCGGATCCAGGGCAGTCTGCGCCTGGCGCAGTGCGCCGATCCTGACTGCAGCAGTGCAAGCGTCCGCTCGCTGAATGCGTCCCCCACGTTTGGGCGGGTGCCCATCGCGGTGCGCAGCGACGGGCGACCGGTGCTGCTGGAACAGTTGAGCCAGGAGCGCAGTCTTCTGACCTGCGATACCCCAGCCTGCCTGAGCCTTGCCCGTTCGCCTCTTCCCAATCCCTTCGACGGGATCGAAGCGCTGGTGCTGGACGCCAAACAGCGCCCGGTCTACAGCTCTGGCTCGATCGGACATGGCGGCTATTGGCAGTGCGTCGACGCTGCCTGCAGCAGCGCCCAGCGCCACATCATCATCAGCGATGGCGGCGCGCCCAATCGCGGTTTCACGGGTCCGCTTGCCCTGGACCCGAAGGGGCGGCCGGTCATGGCGTTCCGCGAGCAGGATCTTGAGGACGTGTGGCTGCTCACGCCCCAAGGCGACGCAGTGTTCAAGGACAGTTTCGAGGGCTGAAGGCGTCGCGGGCCGCCATGGCAGGCCGGCGGCCCGCTGACGGCTTCACGCCAACAGCGAGCGCAGCATCCAGGCGTTCTTCTCGTGGATGTTGAGGCGCTGGGTGAGCAGGTCGGCGGTCGGCTCGTCGCCGGCTTCGCCCGCGGCCTCCAGCACCTTGCGGGCGGTTCGGCAGACCGCCTCGTTGCCCAGCACCAGCTGCTCGACCATGGTCTTCCAGTCCGGCACCACCTCGCTGTCCTGCTCCTTGATGCTGCTGAGCTTGCCGAACTGCGCGTACGAGCCCGGGGCCGAGAAGCCCAGCGCGCGAATGCGCTCGGCGATTTCGTCGAGCGCGTTCCAGGCCTCGGTGTACTGGGTCTGGAACATCAGGTGCAGGCTGTTGAACATCGGCCCGGTGACGTTCCAGTGGTAGTTGTGGGTCTTGAGATACAGGGTGTAGCTGTCGGCGAGGAAGCGCGCCAGGCCTTCGGCCACCTTCTTGCGCTGCTTGTCGCTGATGCCGATATCGATCTTCATGCAAACCTCCAAGGCTGGGAAGGAAAGGTGGACGCTGACGCTTGGGCATGGCTGCCGCGCGCATGCCGGTAGAATCGCCGACCCATCAAGGCCAGGCCTTGCGCCGGATCAAGCGTGAGCAGTACATCCGAACTCCCGCCGGACCCCAGCGTGTCCAACACGCAGGAAAGCCAGCGCGCCCTGTCCAGAGCGCGCAGCGCGCTGGTGCGTGCACTCTCGCGCGACCAGCGGCGGCTGCGTCAGCTTCTCTCGAACTGGGAGCGCGAACCGGAAAATGCAAGCCGGCGTGAAGCCTTTGGCAAGGCCATCGTGGTCTCGACCGCTGCGCGCGAGGCGCGTGCGCAGGCCCTGCCCAAGCCCGAGTTCGACGCCGAGCTGCCGATCGCGCGCGAAGCTGACGCGATCCTCGCAGCGATCCAGCAGCACCAGGTGGTGGTGATCGCCGGCGAGACCGGCTCGGGCAAGACCACCCAGCTGCCCAAGCTCTGCCTCGCGGCGGGTCGCGGCGCGGCCGGCATGATCGGCTGCACCCAGCCGCGGCGCATCGCCGCGCGTTCGGTCGCCCGGCGCGTCGCCGAAGAGCTCGGCACCCAGCTCGGCAGCGCGGTCGGCTTCCAGGTGCGCTTCACCGAGCAAGTCGGCGAACAGACCTACATCAAGTTCATGACCGACGGCATCCTGCTGGCCGAGATCCAGTCGGACCGCATGCTCTCGGCCTACGACACCCTGATCATCGATGAGGCCCACGAGCGCAGCCTCAACATCGATTTCCTGCTGGGTTACCTGAAGGACCTGCTGCGCCGGCGCCGCGATCTCAAGCTGATCGTGACTTCGGCGACCATCGACACCGCGCGCTTTGCCAAGCACTTCGACGGCGCACCGGTGATCAATGTCGAGGGCCGCAGCTATCCGGTGGAGATGCGCTACCGGCCGCTGGAACTGCTGGGCCGCGACGAGGGCGGCGGCACGGTGCCCGAAGGCATCGCCGCGGCCATGGACGAGATCAATCGCGAAGACCCTAGAGGCGATGTGCTGGTGTTCCTGCCCGGCGAGCGTGAGATCCGCGAGACCCACCTGTTGCTCAGCCGGCGCAACTACCGCGAGACGATCGTGCTGCCGCTGTATGCGCGGCTGTCGGCGCGCGACCAGGACCGCGTGTTCAACCCCGGCCCGCAGCGCCGCATCGTGCTGGCGACGAACGTGGCCGAAACCTCGCTGACGGTGCCGCGCATCCGCTATGTGATCGACCCCGGCCAGGCGCGCGTCAAGCGCTACAGCCCGCGACAGAAGCTCGACCGCCTGCAGATCGAGCCGATCAGCCAGGCCAGCGCCAACCAGCGCGCCGGCCGCTGCGGTCGCACGGCGCCGGGCGTGGCCTATCGCCTCTATGCCGACAGCGATTTCGCGTCCCGGCCCGAGTTCACCGACCCCGAGATCCTGCGCTCCTCGCTGGCCGGGGTGATCCTGCGCATGCTGGCTCTCGGCCTGGGGCGCATCGACGACTTCCCCTTCATCGACGCGCCCGACGAGCGCGCCATCCGCGACGGCTGGCAGCAGCTGATCGAGCTGGGTGCGGTGGCGCCGAACCGGCAGATCACGCCGCTGGGCCGACAGATGGCGCGGCTGCCGATCGATCCCAAGCTCGCGCGCATGCTGATCGCCTCCAAGGATTACGGCTGCACTCGCGAGCTGGTCACGATCGCGGCCTTCCTCAGCATCCAGGACCCGCGCGAGCGTCCCGGCGAAGCGCGCGAGGCGGCCGACAATGCGCATGCGCTGTTCGCCGATCCGCGCTCGGAGTTCGTCGGCCTGCTGAAGCTGTGGGAGGCCTACCAGACGGCGCACGAAGACCTCACCGCCAACAAATTGCGCGACTGGTGCGGCAAGCACTTCCTGAACTTCCTGCGGATGCGCGAGTGGCGCGAACTGCACCGGCAGCTGCTGCTGAACTGCGCCGAGCTTGGCATCGACACCAGCACTGCCGCGCTGGCGCATGAGGCCGAGCCCGCGCCAGGGGCCGTGGCCAGCGGCTACGCACGTCTGCACAAGGCCATCCTCACCGGCATCCCCGCGCAGATCGGCAAGCGCGTCGACAAGGGGCCGTTCGAGGCGCCGCGGCAGCGCAAGTTCGCGCTCTTCCCGGGCTCGAACCTGGCCCGCAAGCCGCCGCCCTGGGTGGTGTCGGCGGTGGTGATGGAAACGCAGAAGGTCTATGGCCTGATCAATGCCAGCATCGAGCCTGAATGGGTGATCGAAGTGGCCGATCACCTGCTCACCCGCAAGCACTTCGACCCGCACTGGTCGCGCAGCCAGGGCCGGGTGATCGCCTCCGAGCAGATCAGCCTGCACGGACTGGTGCTGGCGCCGAAGCGGCCGATCAGCTACGCCGGCATCGACGCGCGGCACGCGCGCGAGATCTTCATCGCCGAAGGCCTGGTGCCGGGCGAGGTCAACCTGCGCATCCCGCTCTTGGAGCGCAACCAGCGCGTGCTGCAGCAGGCCATGGAGGAAGAGGCCAAGCTGCGCCGCGTCGGCATCGTCATCGACGCCGATGCGCAGGCGGCCTGGTACGGCAAGCGCCTGCCCGAGGACGTCAACACCGCGCAGGGCCTGGAGGCCTGGTACAAGCGGCTCTCGCCCGAGCAGCGGGCGGCGCTGGAGTGGTCGCTGCCTGACCTGATTCCTGCGGACGAAACCGATGCCGCTCGCTTTCCGAACAGCTTCCGGATCGGCGATGTCAGCCTGCGCCTGTCCTATCGCTTTGAGCCGAAAGCGTCTGATGACGGCGTGACCCTGCATCTGCCCCTGCATCTGCTCAATGCGCTGGATGCCACGCGGCTGTCCTGGCTGGTGCCAGGGCTGCTGGAGGACAAGGTCGCCGAACTGCTGCGCGGTCTGCCCAAGGCCTTGCGCCGCAATTTCGTGCCGGTGCCGGACTTCGCCCGCGCCTTTGTCGAAGCGGCGGGTGCGCATTCCCATGACCGTCCCGTCACCGACGCGCTGGGCGAATTCCTGAAGCGCAGCACGGGCGTCGACGTGCCGGTGTCCGAATGGGACGAATCCGCGGTGCCGGCGCACCTGCGCTTCAACCTGCGCCTGTCCGAGGGCAAGCGGATCCTTGAGGAGTCGCGCGATCTGGCCGATCTGAAGGCGCGATTCGGCGAGCGCGCGCAGACGGCGTTTGCGGCGGAAGCGGGCCGCAGGCTGGATGGCCAGGCGGTCGATGAATTCCCCGAGGCGGGTGTGGCCGAGCAGATCCGCGGCGCGGCTGGCGTGCCTGCATTTCCGGCGCTCAGTGCGGAAGGCGAAGGCGTGCGGATCCGCGTCTACGCCGATCGCGAGCAGGCGCAGGCCGCGCACCCCGGCGGCGTGCAGGCGCTGCTGCGGCGCGCGCTGGCCGACAAGCTCAAGCAGGCGCGCAAGCAGCTGCCGCTGTCGCCCAAGACCGGCCTGATGTATGCCGCCATCGAGAGCAGCGAACGCCTTCGCGAGGACCTGGTCGAGGCCGCGCTGAACGCGCTGGCCGGCGAGCGGCCGGCGCGCATCCGCACGCGCGAGGCCTTTGACGCCCTGGTCGCGGACGTCTCACGCGGCCTGTTTGCCGAGGCCATGCGCCGGCTGGAGCTGACCGAACGCATCGTCGCTTCGTACGCCGAGCTGGTGCCGGCGCTGGAACAGAAGCTGATGGGCCACGGCACCGCCAGTTACGAGGACCTGCGTGCGCAGCTGAAAGCGCTGGTGCATCCGGGCTTCCTTCGCGACACGCCCTACGAGCGCCTGAGCGAACTGCCGAGGTATCTGAAGGCCATGCGACTGCGCGGCGAGCGCCTGCGCCAGGATCCGATCAAGGACCAGGCGCGCATGCTGGAGCTGATCCAGTTCCGCGAGGCCTTGGACGAAGCGCGGCATCGCGGCGTGGATGGGCGAGCGCCCTGGCAGGCCCTGCGCTGGGCGCTGGAGGAACTGCGGGTCTCGCTGTTCGCGCAGGAGCTGGGCACCCGCGACACCGTGTCGGCCAAACGCCTGGCGCGGCTGCTGGAGCAGGCGCGGGCGGCGGGGTGAGTCGCCGAGCGCGGATCATTCCAGGCGACGCACCTTCGCGCGCGTGTTGTAGCCCTCGACGCTCAGATACCAGGCACCGAACAGGCTCTTCTCGATCTTCACCTCCGGCGAGTCCAGATTGACTCCGGCCAGCCGACCGCCATCGGTCTGCTGCCAAACCTGTCCGTTCTCGAGTCGGAACACGGTGTTGCCGGTCCAGCCGCGGAAGCTGCCCAGCAGCCGGCTGCGAACCTCGTCATTCGCCGCATTGCGTTCTGCCGGCAGGCCGATCCGGTCATTGCGAACCGTCTCGGCCGGCATGGCTGTCAGCCCCTTGTCGACCAACCAGCGATTGAGGAAGGCGAGTTCTTCTGCGCTGAGCTTTTGCAGGCCGGCACGTTCGAACTCACGCTGGCTCATGCGCTCCTCCAGGCTGGAGAAGTCCTGCGCATGCAGGCTCAGGCTGGCGCCCGCAAGGGCGAAGGCGAGGGCGAGGCGGGTGGCGCGCATGAGGGAACGGTCCTGAAGATCGGGAGCGCCGAGTCTATGCAGTCACCGCAGCAGCCGCCAGCCCACGAAGCCCGCGCGGAGTGCCGCAGGGCCGGCAATCAGCTGACCCTGCGGGACGCGCCCGCCAATGCGCCCGCGGTGGCGGCGGTCAGAAACCGACGCTGAAACCCAGCACCACGCGCGATTCCGCCGTCTCGCCGAACAGGGCCTCACCCTTGGAGTTGGTGTCGTGATAGCTCAGGCTTGCGCTCACCGGACCGAAGTCGCGCGAGAGCCCCAGGCTCCAGTCCACGTAGGACTCGCTGCTGTCGCTGAGCGAGCCCGCAGCGAACCGGGAATAGCCGACTGCCGGGGTCAGGGTCAGTTCGCCCGGAAGCGCGATGTCATAGCCCAGGCCGACGTAGTAGCCGTCCACGTCGTAGTTGTAGATGTCGTCGGTGTAGGCCAGGGTGGCGCTGAGGTTGTCCAGTACCGTCAGGGTGAAGATCAGCTCGTTGTAGTTGAGCGCGCCTTCGTCCGGATAGACGTAGCGCAACACCTGCACATCGGCGGCGATGTTGTCGCTGATGTCGAACGCGTAGCCGGCGAAGAAATCGACCTCGGCATCGGCCTCGCTGTTGAAGTCCACTTGCGAGGCCCAGGTGCCGACATAGAAGCCGTTGTCGAAGCTGTAGCTGAGGCCGGCCTGGACTGCCGGATTCTGGTTGCTCTGGGATACGCCGCGGAAGACGTAGTCGGACACCACGCCGAGGTCGCCCGACAACTCGCCGGCGCTGGCGGGGCCTGCGATCAGGGCGGAGAGGGCGAGGGCGCCCGCGGCCCCGCGAATGGAACGTGCAAGTCGGTTGTGCATGCTGGCCTCTTTGCCCCTTGGAGCGCTGTTCATGGGTATCGGGAGGGGGCTGGCCGGTTTATCGCACTGCAGCATGGATGTTTCAAGCAGCGGTCCGGGCCGTGTCCGCAGGGTCGCAAGCGCGCGCGGGCAGCGCAAGCGGCCCCAAGCGTTCGCCTGCGGGCGTTCGGGAGGCGCGTGTTCGCCTGCTAGGCTTGCCCTCGCATGGATACCACCGAGCTGCGACATCTGCTGCACCTGCTGCTGGATCGAGGGCGGCTGCAGGCTTTCGCCCGCTTCCTGGCGCGCCGTTTCGTCGAGGATCGGTGCTTCGAGACTGCAAGCGGTCTGGCGTACGCGACCGTTTTCGCGATGGTGCCCTTTGCGGCGGCTGCGTTCGGCGTGATCAGCACCTTCCCGGTCTTTGAGGCCTGGAGCGAGCGGCTGACGGGCTTCCTGTTCAGCAATTTCGTGCCGGCAGCGGCTCGCACGGTCGAGGTCTGGGTGCGCGAATCGGCGGCCAGCGCTTCGAAGATGACGCTGGCCGGCGTGATCGGCCTGCTGGTCGTCGCGCTGCTGCTGATGAAGGGCATCGAGGACACTTTCAACCGGATCTGGCGGGTGCCGAGCGGCCGCGGGCCGGTGGCGCGCTTCCTGATGTACTGGGCCGCCTTGACCGTGGGGCCGCTGCTCGTGGTTGTCAGCCTGGCGCTGTCGTCCTACCTGTTCTCGCTGCCCATGCTTGCCGACGGCGCGCGCGCAGCGGGAACCCTGCTCCGGCTCACGCCCTTTCTTCTCGCCCTGTTCGGCTTCAGCTGCGCCTATCTGATCGTGCCCAACCGTCGGGTTCGCCTGCGCGATGCGCTGGCGGGCGGCCTGCTCGCGGCCCTGCTGTTCGAAGCCAGCAAGAGCGGACTCAGTCTGTATCTGCGCCAGGTGCCGACCTATGAGCAGATCTATGGCGCGCTGGCGGTGATTCCCATCTTCCTGCTCTGGGTGTACCTGGTATGGATTGCCGTGCTGCTGGGAGCGTCACTGGCGGCTTCACTGAGCGCCTTTCGCTACCTGCCGAGCGAGCGTCGGCTGCCCGAGGGGCTGGAGCTGCTCGGCCTTCTGCGCTTGCTGGGGCGATTCGCCCAGGCCCAGATCTATGGTCGTGCGCTTGAGGTGGATGAGCTGCGTCGCCTGGAATCGTCGCTGTCGGATGACACGCTCATGCGCATGCTGGAGCGCCTGACAGAGCTGAAGGTGGTGCAGCGCGCGGAGGCCGGTGGGTGGCTTCTGGTGCGCGACCTCGATCACCTGAGCCTGGGGGAGCTCTACCGTGGCGCCCGTCTGCGCGTGCCTCTGGAAGCGCCACCTGCGGAGCTGCTGGAGGACGCCATCGGCCAGCGCATCGGCGCGCGCCTGCAGTCCCTCGCAGACGATGTCGCAGCGGCACTGGACACGCCGCTCTCGCACTGGCTGCGCGACACTCCGGCCATCGAGGCCATGCCATCAGTGCCGCCTCAAGCCTTCGAGGACACCGCCCGATGAGTCTGCTGCCTTTGCCCCTGTCGAGTCTCCCTTCCTCTGCGCGGTCCGATCTCGACCCGCAGGGCGATGCTGCGCGGAGGGGCGGAGTCGCGCGCGGCCTGCTGCTTGCGGCAGGGCTTGCCCTTGCGACGTGGGCCGCGGGTGCCGTCGGCGCTCCACCGCTGCCTGAAGACGGCGCAGCGATCGAGCTCGCGCTGCCGACCCTGGAGCATGGCGAGTACGACATTGGCGATGCGCGCGGCCGTTGGGTGGTGGTGAACTACTGGGCGACCTGGTGCGCGCCTTGCCGAAAGGAAATGCCTGAGCTCGATGCCCTGCATCGCGAGCGCGAGGACATCGAGGTGCTGGGTCTCGCGTTTGAGGAGATCGAGCCGGCCGACATGCGCGACTTCCTCGCCGGGCGCCCGGTCAGCTACCCCATCGCGATCGTCGATGTGTACGCGCCGCCGGCGGCTTTCGAGGTGCCGCGCGGCATGCCGATGACCTACCTGATCGATCCCCAGGGCCGCATCGCCCATCGCTGGCTGGGGCCGGTGACCCAGGCCGAGATCGAAGCGCGGGTGGATGCGAGCGGGGATTAGGGATCGGGGATTCGGGATTCGAAGCCCGTGCAATCAAGGTTGCAGGCGCCGTAGCTGGCGCGTCGAGAGGCGGCCGCAGCCAGCGGGGTTCTCGCATGCCCTCAGCGTGAAAGGGTGCGGATCGCTTCGTCCAGGCCGCGCAGGCTCATCGGATACATGCGCTGCTCGATCAGCTGACGCACCAGCCCGACCGTGACCGTGTAGTCCCAGGCGGGCCGGGGCAGGGGATTGATCCAGGCCGCGCGGCGGAAGTGGGCAAACAGGCGCTGCAGCCAGGCGGCGCCGGCCTCGGCGTTGTCGTGCTCGACGCTGCCGTGGACGTGGGTGATCTCGTAGGGCGCCATCGCGGCGTCGCCGACGATGACGAGGCGCCAGTCCGGCGGCAGGCGATGGATCAGGTCGAGCGTCGGCGTGCGTTCGCTGCGGCGGCGCGCATTGCTGCGCCACACCGACTCGTAGACGCAGTTGTGGAAGTAGTAGTGCTCGATGTGCTTGAACTCGCTGCGCGCAGCCGAGAACAGTTCCTCGCAAACGCGCACGTGGTCGTCCATCGAGCCGCCGATGTCGAGCAGCAGCAGCACCTTGACCGCGTTGTGGCGTTCGGGACGCAGCTGGATGTCGAGCAGGCCCGCATTGCGGGCGGTGCCGGCCAGCGTGCCGTCAAGATCCAGCTCGGTGGCCGCACCCTCGCGGGCGAAACGGCGCAGGCGGCGCAGGGCCAGCTTGATGCTGCGGGTGTTGAGCTCTACGCTGTCGTCTAGGTCGCGGAAGCTGCGCTGCTCCCATACCTTGACCGCGCGGCGGTGGCCGGCCGACTGCGAACCCAGGCGGATGCCTTCGGGGTGGTAGCCGTGCGCGCCGAAGGGGCTGGTGCCGCCGGTACCGATCCAGCGGTTGCCGCCGCTGTGCCGGTCCTTCTGCTCGGCGAGGCGTTCGCGGAAGGCCTCCAGCAGCTTGTCGAGCCCTCCCAGCGATTCGATCAGCGCCTTCTCCTCGTCGCTGAGCTGTCGCTGTACCGCGCGCTGCAGCCACTCCGGCGGCACTTCGGCACGCAGGCCTTCGCCGATCACCTCCTGCGCCGCCAGCCACTGGCCGAAGGCGCGGTCGAAGCGGTCGAAGTGACGCTCGTCCTTGACCAGCAGGGCGCGCGCCAATGCGTGCAATTCCTCAAGGTCGGCGAAGGCCAGTCCCCGCTCAAGTGCAGCGTGCAGGTCCAGCAACTCGCGCAGGCTGACCGGCACGCCGCTGCTGCGCAGGCGTTCGAACAGGCCGATGAACACAGGCTCAGCCCTGGCCGCGGCGGGTCATGAAGGCCAGCCGCTCCAGCAGCTGCACGTCCTGCTCGTTCTTGACCAGGGCGCCGGCCAGCGGCGGAATCGCGCGCCGCGGATCGCGCTCGCGCAGCACGGCCTCGGGCACTTCGTCCGCCAGCAGCAGCTTGATCCAGTCGATCAGCTCCGAGGTCGACGGCCGCTTCTTCAGGCCCGGGATCTCGCGAAGCTGGAAGAACACCTCCAGCGCCTCGCGCACCAGGCTCCCCGAGATGCCGGGAAAGTGCACGTCGACGATGCGCTTCAGGGTCTCGCGGTCCGGGAAAGCGATGTAGTGAAAGAAGCAGCGGCGCAGGAAGGCGTCGGGCAGCTCCTTCTCGTTGTTGGAGGTGATCAGGATGATCGGTCGATGCTGCGCACGCACGGTCTCGCCGGTCTCGTGCACGAAGAACTCCATGCGGTCGAGCTCCTGCAGCAGGTCGTTCGGGAACTCGATGTCGGCCTTGTCGATCTCGTCGATCAGCAGCACGCAGCGGCGCTCATGGGTGAAGGCTTCCCACAGCTTTCCAGGGCGGATGTAGTTGCGCACCTCCTCGACGCCGGCCACGCCCAGCTGCGAGTCGCGCAGGCGGCTGACCGCGTCGTACTCGTAGAGGCCGTGGATGGCGCGGGTGGTGGACTTCACGTGCCAGCTGATCAGCGGGGCGTCGAGGCTGGTCGCGAGCTCTTCGGCCAGCAGGGTCTTGCCGGTGCCCGGCTCGCCCTTGATCAGCAGCGGACGCTGCAGGGTGATGGCGGCATTGACCGCCTGCTTCAGTTCGGAGGTCGCGATGTATCGCTGGGTGCCATCGAAGCGCATGTCGAAGGGGATCTCGTCGAAGGGGTTTGACGCGGGCGTGCCGGATCATTATGCTTCCGCGGCTCACGGTATGGCGCGCAAGCGCGGTGCCGGCTGCTGCGCAAGCCCCGGGGTATAGCACAGCTTGGTAGTGCGTCTGCTTTGGGAGCAGAAGGTCGGGGGTTCGAATCCCTCTACCCCGACCAGCCGCCGCGAAAGCGTCGGTCTGGCCAGCGATCTTCCGGGCAGCGCCGAGGGTTTGGACACCGATATCTGCCGATTGCATGCGCCTGTAGCTCAATCGGATAGAGCACCGGCCTTCTAAGCCGGTGGTTGCAGGTTCGATTCCTGCCAGGCGCGCCAGCAGTACAGATTCAATGGTGGATGTAGCTCAGTTGGTTAGAGCACTGGATTGTGATTCCAGATGTCGCGGGTTCGAGTCCCGTCTTCCACCCCAGCACCCGGATGCGGCACAATGCGCGTCCGCCGCGGCAGCAGGTCCCTCGCAGGGGCGCTGACGCGGTTACAGTCCAGGTCGGGCCGTTAGCTCAATTGGTAGAGCAGCGGACTCTTAATCCGTAGGTTCTAGGTTCGAGTCCTAGACGGCCCACCACCCTCTTCTCCGCGCTCGCGGAGGCACCCCGGACCGGATCAGGCGAAAGTGGCGGAACTGGTAGACGCGCTGGATTTAGGTTCCAGTGGGGTACCCCGTGAGAGTTCGAGTCTCTCCTTTCGCACCAGTCCGACGGCGTCGAACACGAGCGCGGCGTGGCAGCGGCGGGTGCCCGGCCTGTGCCTACCAGCTTGAGAGTGGGCGGCTGCGCGATCCGGGCGAGCGATCCCGGAGCGGCGGCTGCCCTTGTCCATTCCAGGAGTCGTCATGCAAGTCTCGGTTGAAAACGTCGGCAAGCTCGAGCGCAAGCTCACCGTCCGCCTTCCCGCTGAAGGTCTGAAGTCGCAGGTGTCCAATCGCCTGCGCGAGCTGGGCCGCACCGTGCGCCTGGCTGGCTTCCGCCCGGGCAAGGTGCCGCCGAAGGTGATCGAGCAGCGCTTTGGCGCGCAGGTGCGCGCGGAAGCCCTGGGTGAAGTCATCCGCCAGGGCTTCAGCGAAGCGGTCGAGCAGCAGAAGCTGCGTCCGGCCGTGGCGCCGAGCATCGAGGCGACTTCCACCGGCGAAGATGGCGAAGTGGCCTTCATCGCCACCTTCGAGGTCATGCCCGAGATCGGCACCATCGATGTGTCCGGCCTCAAGATCGAGAAGCCGGTGTCGAGCGTCGAAGACGCCGACGTCGATCGCATGATCGAGACCCTGCGCCTGCAGCGCCGCAGCTGGACCCCGGTCGAGCGCGCCGCCGAGGCCGGCGACATGGTGATGTTCGAGTCCAGCGCCAGCACCGACGCCGGCCGCGTGCCCGCCGAGGGCGTCGAGCGCGCCGGCACCATTATCGGGTCCGGCGCCATCCTGCCGGCACTGGAGGAAAAGCTGATCGGCCTGGCGGCCGGCCAGGAATCCGAGTTCGAGGTTGCCTTCCCGGCCGACTACCGCGCCACCGCGCTGGCCGGCAAGACCGCGAAGATGAGCGTGAAGATCGTCCGCGTCTCCGAGCCGAAGCTGCCCGAGATCGATGCCGACTTCATCCGCAGCTTTGGCGTGGCCGAGGCCGATGTCGACAGTTTCCGCCGCGAAGTGCGCGCCAACCTGGAGCGTGAGCTCAAGGGTGCGCTGATGGCGCGCCTGAAGACGCAGGTCGTCGACAAGCTGCTGGCGGCGCATGCCGATCTTGAGCTGCCTTCGCGCATGATCGAATCCGAAGCTCAGGCCCTGGCCCGCCAGGCCGAACAGCAGGCCGCACAGCAGGGCAACCCGGGCGCCAAGGCCGACCCCGCGCTGTTCCTGGACACCGCCAAGCGTCGCGTCGCCGCCGCCGTGCTGCTGGGCGAGCTGGCCCGCCAGAACGAGCTGCGCCTCGACATGGGCCGCCTGACCGAAACCCTGAACCTGATCGCTTCGACCTACGAGGACCCGAGCGAGGTGGTTGAACTCTACAGGCGCGAACCCCAGTTGATGCAGGGTCTGCAGAGCCGCGTCATCGAGGATCAGGTCATCGACTGGATCGCCGATCACGCCGACCTCACCGAGCAGAAGCTGGACTTCCAGGACGTGATGCGCCCGATGGCGGCCTGATCGACCTCCGGCTCCTGATCGCAACGGCCGCCGCGCGACCCGCTGGCGGCCGTTTCGTTTTCGGCTAGGCTGAAACGGCAAGCGACACTGGCACATGTACATCAAGGCCGGCCCATCGAAACCCGCACCTCGACGCCGGCGCATCGAACACGCCCACGAAGGACGCATTCCCATGAGCATCACCAACCTCAACCTGGTGCCGATGGTGGTCGAACAGACCAGCCGCGGCGAACGCGCCTATGACATCTACAGCCGGCTGCTGAAGGAGCGCGTGATCTTCCTGGTCGGCCCGATCGACGACCACATGGCCAATGTGGTGGTGGCGCAGCTGCTGTTCCTGGAGTCCGAGAACCCGGACAAGGACATCCACCTCTACATCAACAGCCCCGGCGGCGTAGTCACCGCCGGCATGGCGATCTACGACACCATGCAATACATCAAGCCGGACGTCAGCACCATGTGCATCGGCCAGGCCGCGAGCATGGGCGCGCTGCTGCTGGCTTCCGGCAAGGCTGGCAAGCGCTACGCGCTGCCGCATTCGCGGGTGATGATCCACCAGCCGCTGGGCGGCTACCAGGGCCAGGCCAGCGACATCGAGATCCACACGCGCGAGATCCTGACCATCCGCGATCGTCTGAACAACATCCTCGCCCACCACACCGGCCAGCCGGTCGAGCAGATTGCCCGCGATACCGATCGCGACAATTTCCTGTCGGCGGTGCAGGCGCGCGACTACGGCCTGATCGACGCAGTGCTCGAGCGCCGCGCTGACGACACCGTCAAGGCCGGCTGAGGCCTTGACCTGGCCAGCGCGGGCTTCGCGCAGGCGTGAAGCCTGCGTCGGAGCGCGCCGGGAGGCCTGTGCTATTCTCCGGGCCATTCGCCCGCAGCACGGCCTCCAGCCTGCCTCCGGTGATCCAAGTTATTGAACAGGCTGCAAATCGGGGCGCATCGATGGGCGCCACCGGGAGGCCAAGGCGGCCTCCGACGCATCTCCACAGGTCCATCGGGACGACAGACGAATGAGTGACGAGCGACAGGGCAGGACGGGCGAAGGCGGCAAGATCCTCTACTGCTCCTTCTGCGGGAAGAGCCAGCACGAGGTGCGCAAGCTGATTGCGGGGCCCAGCGTGTTCATCTGCGATGAGTGCGTCGAGCTGTGCAACGACATCATCCGCGAAGAGCTCGAAGAGAAGGGCGCTGCCAGCCGCAGCCATCTGCCCAAGCCGCGCGAGATCATGGAGGCGCTCGACCAGTACGTGGTCGGCCAGGCGCGCGCCAAGCGTACGCTGGCGGTGGCGGTCTACAACCACTACAAGCGCGTCGAGAGCCGCTCGCGCAACGATGAAGTCGAGCTGTCGAAGTCGAACATCCTGTTGATCGGCCCGACCGGTTCGGGCAAGACGCTGCTGGCCGAAACCCTGGCCCGCCTGCTCAACGTGCCCTTCACGATCGCCGATGCGACCACGCTGACCGAAGCCGGCTACGTCGGCGAAGACGTCGAGAACATCATCCAGAAGCTGCTGCAGAAGTGCGATTACGACGTCGAGAAGGCGCAGACGGGCATCGTCTACATCGATGAGATCGACAAGATCTCGCGCAAGAGCGAGAACCCGTCGATCACCCGCGACGTGTCCGGCGAAGGCGTGCAGCAGGCCCTGCTGAAGCTGATCGAAGGCACGGTCGCGTCGGTGCCGCCGCAGGGCGGGCGCAAGCATCCGCAGCAGGAGTTCCTGCAGGTCGACACCCGCAACATCCTGTTCATCTGCGGCGGTGCCTTTGCCGGGCTGGAGAAAGTCATCCAGCAGCGTTCGCTGGACAACTCCGGCATCGGTTTCGGCGCCAACGTGCGCAGCAAGGACCAGAAGCCCAATGTCGGCCGCCTGCTGGCCGACGTCGAGCCGGAGGACCTGATCAAGTTCGGTCTGATCCCCGAATTCGTCGGCCGCCTGCCGGTGCTGGCGACGCTGGAGGAACTCGACGAGGCGGCGCTGGTGCGCATCCTCACCGAGCCGAAGAACGCCATCACCAAGCAGTTCAAGCGTCTGTTCGAGCTGGAAGGCGTCGAGCTCGAGTTCCGCCCGGACGCGCTGACCGCCGTCGCCCGCAAGGCGCTGGCGCGCAAAACCGGCGCGCGCGGCCTGCGCACCATCCTGGAGCAGGTCCTGCTCGATACGATGTTCGAGCTGCCCTCGCTGGAGAACGTGTCCAAGGTGGTGGTTGACGAAAGCGTGATCAACAACCAGTCCGAGCCCTTCATCATCTACGAGAACACCGCGCCGGCCCCGGCCAAGGCGGCCTCTGAGTAGCGGCCAGCAGCGCCGGCGGCAGCGAAGAGTCCAGCCCTCGCGGGCCCACCGCGGGGGCTTTTCTTTTCCGCAGTCCGATCCGGGCGGGCGACGTGCCGGTTCAGGCAGCTGCGGTGGAGTTCTTGCATGCTGGCCGTGCAGCTCCAAGGAGCCATGGCCCGCCCCTTGCGTGTCGCGTTCGCGCCCGCATCTGATAGGCCCATGGGCCGCGGCGATCTCGCCGTCGGCCGAACAGGAGAATCTCATGAGCGATGCATCCATCACCGCGCGCGTCGAGCTGCCCGTCCTGCCGCTGCGGGACGTGGTGGTCTATCCGCATATGGTCATCCCGCTGTTCGTCGGGCGCGAAAAGTCCATGCTCGCCCTGGATGCGGCGATGGCCGGCGACAAGCAGATCCTGCTGATCGCGCAGAAGGCGGCCGATATCGATGACCCGTCGCCCGCCGACCTCTACGCCACCGGCACGCTCGCGCAGGTGCTGCAGCTGCTCAAGTTGCCCGATGGCACGGTCAAGGTGCTGGTGGAGGGCGTCGCCCGCGCCTGCGTCGAGCACGTCGAGGTGCGCGAGGGCGCCCTGTATGCGCGCGCCGATGTCGTCGACTCGATCCACGACCGCGAGCCGCGCGAGCTGGCGGTGATCCAGCAGTCCCTGCTCGGCCTGTTCGAGCAGTACGTGAAGTCGAACCGCAAGATCCCGCCGGAGCTGCTGTCCACGCTGGGGGGTATCGACGACGCCTGTCGCCTGGCGGATACCGTCGCTGCGCATCTGGGCGTGCGCCTGTCGGAGAAGCAGAACCTGCTGGAGGCGCTGGAGATCGGCCGCCGCATGGAGCTGCTGATCGGCCTGGTCGAAGGCGAGATCGACGTGCAGCAGATCGAGAAGCGCATCCGTGGCCGGGTCAAGTCGCAGATGGAGAAGAGCCAGCGCGAGTACTACCTCAACGAGCAGATGAAGGCCATCCAGAAGGAACTGGGTGAGCTCGACGACGCGCCGAACGAGATCGAGGAGCTGGCGCGCCGGATCAACGCTGCCGGCATGCCGAAGGAAGTCGAGGCCAAGGCGCGCACCGAGCTCAACAAGCTGAAGCAGATGTCGCCGATGTCGGCCGAGGCCACCGTCGTGCGCAACTACATCGACTGGATGGTCGGCGCGCCCTGGAAGCTGCGCACCCGCGTCCGCCGCGACCTGCGCAGCGCCCAGCAGGTGCTGGACGCCGACCACTACGGCCTGGAGAAGGTCAAGGAGCGCATCCTCGAATACCTTGCCGTGCAGCAGCGCGTGCGCACCATGAAGGCGCCGATCCTGTGTCTCGTTGGCCCGCCCGGCGTGGGCAAGACCTCGCTGGGACAGTCGATCGCGAAAGCCACCAACCGCAAGTTCGTGCGCATGAGCCTGGGCGGGGTGCGCGATGAGGCCGAGATCCGCGGCCATCGCCGCACCTACATCGGTTCGATGCCTGGCCGCATCATCCAGAACCTGTCGAAGGTGAAGAGCCGCAACCCGCTGTTCGTGCTCGACGAGATCGACAAGATGAGCATGGACTTCCGCGGCGACCCCAGCTCGGCCCTGCTGGAGGTGCTGGACCCGGAGCAGAACAGCGCCTTCGCCGACCACTACCTCGAGGTCGACTTCGACCTGTCGGAGGTGATGTTCGTGGCGACCGCGAACTCGCTGAACATTCCCGGCCCGCTGCTGGACCGCATGGAGGTCATCCGCATCCCGGGCTATACCGAGGACGAGAAGCTCAGCATCGCCCAGCGCTACCTGCTGCCGAAGCAGATCAAGGCCAACGGCCTGAAGCCCAGCGAGCTCAGCGTGGATACCGAAGCCCTGCGTGCGGTGATCCGCTACTACACGCGCGAATCCGGCGTGCGCAACCTTGAGCGCGAGGTGTCCAAGATCTGCCGCAAGGTGGTGAAGTCGCTGCTGCTGCAGCCTTCGGCCGCCAAAGGCGCGGAAGCCAAGACCGCAAAGGGCAAGGCGAAGAAGCTGCCGAAGCTGCGTCCGGCCAAGGCCAGCGTGGCGGTGACGGCCGACAACCTGTCCGACTTCCTGGGCGTGCGCCGCTTCGACTTCGGTCGCGCCGAGAAGGACAACGAGATCGGTCTGGTCACCGGGCTCGCCTGGACCGAGGTGGGCGGCGACCTGCTGCAGATCGAAGCGACCGTCGTGCCTGGCAAGGGCGCGCTGATCCACACCGGCCAGCTCGGTGACGTGATGCAGGAATCGATCAAAGCCGCGCAGAGCGTGGTCCGTTCGCGTGCTGAACGGCTGGGGCTGGATCCGGAGTTCTATCAGAAGCTGGACATCCACGTGCACGTGCCCGAGGGCGCAACGCCGAAGGACGGTCCCAGTGCGGGCATCGCCATGTGCACGGCACTGGTTTCCGTGCTTACCCGTGTGCCGATCCGGTCCGACGTGGCGATGACCGGTGAGATCACCCTGCGTGGCCGCGTGCTGCCGATCGGCGGCCTGAAGGAAAAGCTGCTGGCGGCCCTGCGCGGCGGCATCCGCACCGTGATCATCCCCGAGGAAAACGCCAAGGACCTGGCCGACATCCCCGCCAACGTGACCGAGGGGCTCGACATCCGGCCGGTGCGCTGGATCGACGAGGTGCTCGACATCGCCCTCGTGCGGCCGGTCGCGCAGCCGGGCAAGCCGGTTGCGCCGACGGCTCGCGCCGCGCGCAAGCCTGCCAAGGTGGCCAAGACGGTGGCGCGTCGGCGGGTGGCGGAAAAGGCGCGTCGACCGCATTGACATGGGAGACGCGCGCATTTCGCCGCGCGCATCTCGACGTGGAAATCCAATGTTGGCTTTGCCGCGCGCTTGCTGTAAGCTGCGCGGCCTTCTCGGGTGCTTAGCTCAGTGGTAGAGCGTCTCCCTTACAAGGAGAGGGTCGGGGGTTCGAAACCCTCAGCACCCACCACGGAGTCATCCGGGGCGCTGTCGAAAAAAGTTGTAGACAGCGGTAGAGTTGACCAGCATAATGCTGGGCTTAGCGCGGAGTGGTAGTTCAGTCGGTTAGAATACCGGCCTGTCACGCCGGGGGTCGCGGGTTCGAGTCCCGTCCACTCCGCCATCTCTTCAAGGGCGCCCGCGTGGCGCCCTTGTTTTTTTCCGGGCACGGTTCCCGTGCCCGCAACCCGAGCACGGTCGAATTCGCATGCTGCAGACACTGCGTGAGAAAACCACCGGCTGGGTCGCCGTCGTCATCGTCGGTGCACTCGCCATCCCCTTCGCGTTCGTCGGCATCGAGAACTATCGAGCCGACTCGATCGCTGACTATGTCGCCAAGGTGGGCGACATCGAGATCAGCCGGGACGACTTCAACCGACGCTTCGAGAACTACGTCGCGCAGGCGCAGCAGATGATGGGCGAGTCCTTCCAGCGCAGCCTGGTGGATACACCCGAATCGCGCCGCCAGGTGCTGGACAGGATGATCGACGAGGCCCTGTTCCGCAGCGCCGGCCAGGAGCTCGGCCTGCAGGTGACGCCGGAGCGACTGCGCGATGAAATCCAGGGCATTCCCTCGCTGCAGGTGGCCGGCCAGTTCAGTCCCGAGCTCTACCGCGACCTGCTGTCCCGCGAGCGCCTGACGGCCAGCGGCCTGGAGCAGCTGCTGGCGCGCGACATCCAGTCCTCGATCCTGCCGGAAACCATCGGCCGCAGCGCGATCGTGCCTCCCGCCTACATCGATGGCTTCATCGCCCTGCGGGACCAGAAGCGCAGCTTCCGCTACCTCGAACTGCCGGCGCCGGTGCTGGCGCAGAGCCCCGACGAGGAGGCGCTGAAGGCCCACTACGAGGCCAATGTCGACAAGTACCGCAGCGACGAGACCGTCAGCATCGAATACATCGTGCTCGACCCGGCCAGCGTGCCGGTGGTCGAGGAAGTCGACGACGAAACGTTGCGCCAGCGCTACGAAGAAGCCGGCCGCCGCTTCGTCGAGCCGGAGCAGCGCCTGGCCTCGCACATCCTGATCCGCGTGCCCGCGAACGCCGATGCCGCCACCGAGTCCGAAGCCCTGGCCAAGGCCGAGGCGGCACTGGCCCAGGCGCGCGCCGAGGGTGCCGACTTCGCCGCGATTGCGCGCGAGGTTTCCGAAGATCCCGGCTCGCGCAACACTGGCGGCGATCTCGGCTGGCTGGAGCGTGGCTTTACCGATGCGGCTTTCGAGGAAGCGCTGTTCGCGATGTCGGCCGGCGCGATCAGCGAGCCGGTCAAGTCGGCCGAGGGCTGGCACGTCATCCAGCTGCGCGAAGTCCGCGCGGAAGTCGCCAAGCCCTTCGAGGAGGTTCGCGAAGAGCTGCGCGCCGAGTACATCAGCTCCGAGCGTGAGCGTGAACTCAGCGACCGCGCGGCGCGCATGTACGACCTGATCCTGAAGGATCCGACCGCGCTGGAGTCCACCGCCGCCGACCTCGGCCTCGAGATCAAGACCGCAGGCCCGCTGACCCGTGAGGCGGGTGTTGATCCGATCACCCAGGAGCCGCGCGTGCGAGAAGCCGCGTTCTCGACGCCGGTGGTGGAGGACCGCCTGGTCAGCGATGTGCTGGAACTTGCCAACGGGCAGCGCGTCGCGCTGCGCGTCACCGAGCATGCCCGCCCGGAAACCCTGGCCTTCGACGTGGTTCGCGTACGCGTGCTGGCCGAAGTCAGCGAGGCCATGCTCGCCGAGCAGGCTGAGGCCGAGGCCGCCGCCTTGCTCGCCCGGATCGAGAGCGGTGAGCTGACGCTCGATGCCGCCGCCGAGGCGCGCGAGTTGGAGGTGAAGACTGGCGATGCCCTGGGCCGCAACGCGTTCACCGTCAACCCCGCACTGCTGCAGGAAGTGTTCCGCATGCAGGCCCCCAGTGCCGAGGCGCCGACGCGCGCGCAGTTCGATGTCGGCGGCTCGGCGCATGCGCTGGTCGAGCTCACTTCGGTGCAGGCGGGCGATGCGGCCGCTGTGCCGCAGGCCGAGCGCGATGCACTGGCCGAGCAGATCGCGCAGGCGCTGGGCGAGGCCGAGGCCAAGGAGCTCGCCGCGGCGCTGCGCCAGCGCGTACCCGTCACGCTGGCGGAAGAGCGCCTCTGATCTCCGGCACACGCTACGCCTGAAACGCAAACGGCCCGCATCGCGCGGGCCGTTTGCGTTTCGCGATTCGCGGGACGCGTCGTCGATCAGACGTCGATGCCGGTCATGCCCAGCACGTTGTAGCCGCAGTCGACATAGGTCACTTCGCCGGTGACGCCCGCCGCGAGGTCGGAGCACAGGAAGGCGCCGACATTGCCGACATCCTCGATCGTCACGTTGCGACGCAGCGGCGCGTACTCGGCAACATGGGTGAGCATCTTGCGCAGGCTGCCCACGCCGGACGCGGCGAGCGTCTTGATCGGGCCCGCGGACACCGCGTTGACGCGGGTGCCTTCCGGGCCGAGGTTCAGGGCCAGATAGCGCACGCAGGACTCGAGGCTGGCCTTGGCCAGGCCCATCACGTTGTAGTTGGCCAGCGCGCGCTCGGCACCAAGGTAGCTGAGGGTGAGGATGCTGCCGTTGCGACCCTGCATCAGCGGACGGGCGGCCTTGGCGAGGGCGGCGAGGCTGTAGCTGGAGATGTCGTGCGCGATGCGGAAGTTCTCGCGGGTCAGCCCGTCGAGGAACTGGCCATCCAGCGCTTCGCGCGGTGCGAAGCCGACCGAATGCACCAGCACGTCGAGGTGGCCCCAGCGCTGGCCGAGCTCGGCCATCACCGCGTCGATCTGGTCATCGTGGGCGACGTCGCAGGGCAGCACCGGGCCACCGCCGAACTCCGCTGCCGCTTCCTCGACGCGCGAGCGCAGCTTTTCGCCCTGGTAGGTAAAGGCCAGCTCTGCGCCCTGCTTGTACATGGCTTCGGCGATGCCCCAGGCGATCGAACGCTGGCTGGCGATGCCGACGATCAGCGCGCGTTTGCCCTGCATGAATCCCATAGTTCCTCCTGCTGTGCGAGTGCGGCGGCGGGCCGTTCTTCAGGAGCTGGCGCCGCTGCCGGTGGATGCGCTTGCCGCTGCGCGGCGAATACGCTGGCGTATGCGGTCGTACGTCCGTCCGCAGGCGCGCAAGTGTGCACGCAGCGGCCGGCAGGCGCTATCCGAGCACTGCTTTGCTCAGTCTCCGGAGCCCGCGGTGTCTGCCGTTTGCAGTGATCCCAGGACGCGCGCAAGAACCACGCGTCGCGGCAGCAGCCACTGCCTGGGGGGCGCTCTAGGGAGCCTCTGATTTGTTCGGAGGTTCCGCCGGCCATGGAGGGCCGGCTCGCGAATCAAGCACGTAAGTGCTTGATTCGTGCAAGCCGCGTCCGGACATGCGCCGGACGCGGCGTGGGCTGGCAAGTCCAGGATGGACTTGTTCAGACCTTCACTAGCGGGCCTGCGGCGGCGCTTCCAGATGCAGCTGCTGACCGATGCGCAGCACCCACTTCGCCGACAGTTTGTTCCACTGCTGAAGTTCCGCGACGCGCACGCCGTGCCGGCGCGCGATCGTCGACAGCGTGTCTCCGGCCACGACGGTATACACGCGCGGCTCGGGCAGCGGGATTGCGCCGCTCTGCACGCGATCGACGAAGGCCAGCAGTTCGGCCGCGGCGTTCTCGGGCAGCAGCAGTTCGCTGTCGCCGCGCGCGGGCGTGTTCGGTCGCAGCAGGGGGTTCAGGCTCCGCAGGGTGTCAGCCGGTACGCCCGAGGCCTCGCTCAGCAGATCCAGCCGCTGCAAGCGCCGCGGCGCTGCCACCCGCGCCAGCGGCTCGAAGCCCTGCGGATCCGGCAGTTCAATGCCGAAACGTTCGGGTTCGCTGAGCATGCAGGCCCAGGCCTTGAGCTTCTCGACGTACTCGTAGGTGCCACGGGCGAGGCCCTGCGGAAGCTGTCCTGGCGGCGGCGGGGCCTCGAGTCGCTCCAGCAGCTTGCGCAGCCGGAACGCACCGGCGTTGTAGCCGGCTGCGGCCAGGGCCCAGTCGCCGTGATCGGCATGAAGGTCTCCGAGGAAGTCGAGCGCGGCTTCGGTGGCATCGACCACCGAGTAGCGCTCGTCGCGCTCGGCTGAGACCTGCAGCCCGAAATGACGCGCGGTGTCGGCGGTGAACTGCCACATGCCCGCCGGGCCCTGCGCCGAGCGTGCCTGCGGGCGATAGGTACTCTCGATGATCGGGATCAGCGCGAACTCGCCCGGCAGCCCGGCGGCTTCGATCTGGCCGAGCACGTAATCGAGCAGGGGCAGCATCGATTCGATGCGGCTGCCGAAGCGCGCGGGCTGCGGTGCGTACAGGCGCACCCACTGCGCCTGCTGCTGCGACCCCTCGCAGTGGCTTGAGCCGAGACTCGCGCGCAGGCGCTCGAACAGATCCGGTGGCGGTGGTGGTGGGCTGGGTGGCGGCGTTGGCGCTGCGGAGGGGGCGGGTGCGGGCACCGATGGCGCCGTTTCCGCAGGCTCCATGGGAGCCGCGGGCTGCGGACGCAGCGGCGCCTGGCAGGCGGCGAGCAGCAGCGCCAGCACGGCGCCGCCGGCGGGACGCCAGCGCTTGGCGATGTGTCTCAGCCCTACACGCAAGGATGGGACGGGGTGGCGACCGCGACTCATGCGACCGCACTCATCGGAAGCCGTCCTTCCAGGCGCGCAGCGCGCCGAAGACCTGCTCGGGCAGAGGCAGCTCGCGCCCGCACCAGGCTTCGGCGGCAGCGCGTATCTCGGGCCGATCGACGCGAAGAAAGGGATTGCATGCAAGCTCCGAGGCGAGGCTGACCGGCAGGCTGGGCTGCCCCGCAGCGCGCGCCTCGGCGATCGCCCGCTCGCGCTCACGCAGCGCCAGGTTGTGCGGATCGACGGAGCGTGCGAAGCGGGCATTGCTGGCGCTGTATTCGTGCGTGCAGCAGACCAGGGTGTCGCCTGGTAGCGACGCGAGGCGCTGCAGCGAAGCGTGCATCTGCTCCGGACTGCCCTCGAACAGTCGACCGCAGCCCAGACTGAACAAGGTGTCGCCGCAGAACAGATGACCGGCGCAGACATAGCTGAGGTGCGATCGCGTGTGGCCGGGCGTGGCGATGACCTGCACTGGCGCGTTCCATCCTGCGATCGCCAGCGCTTCGCCGTCGCGAACCACGTTGAGGTCACCCGGAATCCGTGCGTCGTCCGGCGCGAAGCAGGGCAGGCCGATCCGCGCCTGCAGCTGCTCGACGCCACCGACGTGGTCCGCATGGTGATGGGTGACCAGGATCGCCCGGATGTCCAGACCCGCGGCCTGTGCGCGCAGCACCGGCTCGGCGTCGCCGGGATCGACGACAATGGCCGAGCCGTCGGCTGCGGAGAGCAGCCAGACGTAGTTGTCGTCGAAGATGGGCAGGGCAGCGAGTGTGAGCACGCGGGAAGGCACAGCATCGAGGGGCGCAGAGTCTGGCAGATGCCCGGCAGGCACGCATGACGCGCTGCCAACAGCGCTGGCCTTCCATGGTGCCGGTGGCGGCGCCTGGGAATGGGCGCAGTGGGCGCGCGCCTGGCAGGCCCGTGGTGGCCGCTTCCGGGCGGCCGACTTCAGTCGCGCCGCAGCGCAGCCGGACATCGAATGGTGTCATCTCCTGGCGTCATTGCGACAGGTGCATGCCGGGCATTCCGCATCCGTATTGCTAGGCGCGAGCTTCGGCGGCCTCGTCGCCTGCGCGCTCGCGGCGGACCTTGGTGCGCGCGCACTGGTGCTGCTGAATCCGCTGCTGCCCAGCGGCGATCACTCTGCTGCACCGCCGCAGCGCGGTCCGATGCGGGCCTGGGGCCTGCGGGCGAGCGCAGCAGGCACGCGGCGGGCCATACCGGAGCTGTCCGACGCCGAGGTCGCCATTGGCTTCCGCCGCTGGAGCGACTTCAGCGCCCAAATGATCCAACAGGTGCAGATGTTGCCGATGCCGGCGCGGCCTGCCTGTCCCGTGCTGATCCTGTCTTCGCGTGAGGATGCGGAGATCGACCGCGCCGCGCTGTCGGCGCTCGCGGCCGCATGGTCGGCGAGCCTGGTCGAGTTGCCCGGTTCGCACGTGTCGCCGCTGCTGGGCCATGCCTGGTCGGCAGCGTTCAATATCGTCGAGGCATGGCTCGCGACGCTTGATCTGCCCAGCGCTTGAGCACTGTGTCGGGTGCATCGCAGGAAGGGCGGTGCCGTCTGCGCGCATCAGCGCATACGGCGCGCCCTGCAGGTTTCCGTCGCTCCCCTGGCAGCGTTGTTCAGCCGCGGCTTGCCTTGCTTCCTGCGCGCTGAACACTGCTGGCGGAGTTCACTGGTGATTAAGTCCCGCGACCCTAGCGTCCCCCTCGCCGGAGCCCCGGCGATCGACAGCGTGGAGTTCGTCATGAAGCGTACCGGACTGCGTGTCCTCACCCTCGGTGCCACTGCATTCGCCCTCGTGTTCGCCAGCGCCGCCTCGGCAGGCGGGCGCTATCAGCACGGCGCGCACGAGTACGCGCGGGTGGTCGAGGTGCGACCCATCATCGAGAGCTACCGGCAGCCCGTCAGCAGCGAGCAGTGCTGGAGCGAGCCGGTGACCTACCGCGAGCCGGTGCGCTATGCCGGGGGTTCCCGCGATCGCGCGCCGGCGATCCTCGGCGGCATCATCGGCGGCGCCATCGGCAACCAGTTCGGCAGTGGCCGTGGACGCGACGCGGCGACGGTGGCGGGTGCCGCACTCGGCTATGCGGCAGTGCGTGATTCCCAGCGCCACCGCGGCGGCTACGTGGGTGGCCGCGAATACACCCGCTACGAGGACCGCTGCCGCGTGGTCACCGACTACCGCCACGAGGACCGCGTGGTCGGCTACGACGTCGCCTACCGCTACAACGGTCGTACCCACTGGACGCGTACCGACTATCACCCCGGCGATCGCATCCGCGTCGAAGTGGACGTACGACCTGTGCGCTACTGAGTTCCAATCGGAGTTCGCACCCGACAAGCCGCGCAGCGATGCGCGGCTTGTCGCTTTCGGGGCGCTGCGGCAGAGTGACGGCCCATACCCGCCACGCGAGTTCCGCATGTCGATCCGCGCACCTTTCCTGCTCCTTGGGCTCATCGCTGCCAGCAGCACGTGCGCGGCGCCGACCCTGCTCGTCGACGCGCGCATCCACACGCTCGACCCTGCGGCGCCCCATGCCGAAGCCATGGCCTGGGACGAAGACGGTCGGCTGCTGGCGCTGGGCACGCAGGCCGAGTTGCGGGAGCGCTTCCGCGGTGCGCGCGAGGTTTCGCTGGGCGGGCAGACGGTGATCCCGGGGCTGATCGATGCCCATGGCCATCTGATGAACCTCGGACACGCCCTGCTGCGCGCCAATCTGATGGGCGCCAGCAGCAAGGCCGAGATCGTCGAGCGGCTGCGTCAGCACGCGCAGGACCTGCCGACCGGCGCCTGGCTGCTCGGCCGCGGCTGGGACCAGACCCTGTGGCCCGAGGCCGAGTTTCCGACTGCAGCGGATCTCGATGCGCACTTCCCGGATCGCCCGGTGTGGCTGGAGCGCGTCGACGGCCACGCCGGCTGGGGCAATTCGCTGGCGCTGGCGGTGTCGACGCGTGACCTGTCGGGCGACTGGCAGCCCGAAGGCGGCCGCATCCTGCGTGACGACCAGGGACAAGCGACCGGCGTCTTCATCGACAGCGCCGAGCAGTTCATCGTCGAAGCGATTCCCGCGCCCTCGGAAGAGGTCGATGCGCTGGCCTTGGAGCGCGCGCTCGCGGAGTCCGCGCGCTTCGGCCTGACCGGCGTCCACGATGCCGGCGTGTCGCTGAAGCAGCTCGCCCTGTACCGGCGCTTCGCCGACAGCGGGCGCCTGCCGCTGCGCATCCATGCCATGGCCAATGGCGATGCCGAGGCGCTGGATGCGCTGTGCGCGATGGGCCACTACCGGCATCCCTCGGGTCGCCTGCAGATGCGCAGCGTGAAGCTTTACATCGACGGCGCGCTCGGCAGCCGCGGCGCCGCCCTGCTGGAGGACTACAGCGACGAGCCCGGAAATCGCGGCCTGCTGTTCGCCGAGCCGCCGGCCTTCGAGAAGATCCTCGCCAAGGCCCATGCCTGCGGCGTACAGGTGGCGGCGCATGCCATCGGTGATCGCGGCAACCGGGTCGTGCTGGACGGCATGCAGAGCGTGCTGGGCGAGGCGCGCGGCACCGACCATCGCTGGCGCATCGAGCACGCCCAGGTGGTGGCCCTGGGCGACATTCCCCGTTTCGCCCAGCTCGGTGTCATCGCCTCGATGCAGCCCACCCATGCGACCAGCGACATGCGCTGGGCGCAGGCGCGGCTGGGCGAGGATCGGCTGGCCGGCGCCTATGCGTGGCGGCGGATGAAGGAGGCCGGCGCCGTGCTCGCACTGGGCTCGGATTTCCCCGTCGAAGCCGTCGATCCGGTACTGGGCCTACATGCGGCGGCGACCCGCCAGGACGCGCGCGGCTGGCCGGAAGGCGGCTGGATCGCTTCGCAGAAGCTCGATCTGATGGAGGCGCTGCGAGGCTTCACCCTGGATGCCGCGCATGCCGGCTTCGCCGAAAGCGAAGTGGGCAGCCTGGAGGTGGGCAAGCGCGCCGACTTCGTCGTGCTTTCACGTCCCCTTGAGGATCTCGCCCCCGCCTCCATTCTGGACCTCAAGGTGGAGTCGACCTGGGTGGACGGCGTGCGGGTGTACCCGGCGCGCTGATCCCCGCGGCGTGCGCCACCGACCCCGCCTGCGGAGCAGACTCGCCCTTGAATCCGAACATGAGCCCCCTCGACGCGCCTGGCCATGGCGAAGGCCGACCGGCTGACAGGCGGGCGGGCTGCGCATGAAGGCGCGGCTGCGGCGCTGGCTGCCCAAGCCCGAAGCGATCCGCAACGCCCGCTGGGCGCGCTGGCTCGGGCCCTGGCTGCACCATCCGCGGCTGTGGCATCTGAGCCGCAAGGGCATCGCGCTGGGCTTCTCGCTGGGGATCTTCTTCGGGCTGCTGATCCCGGTGGGGCAGATCCCCCTGGCCGGTGGCGCCGCGATCCTGCTGCGCGCCAACGTGCCGGTGGCGATGGCCAGCACCTTCATCAGCAATCCAGTGACCTTTCCGGCGATCTACTACCTCGCCTACAAGCTGGGCGTGCTGCTGGTCGGCGTCGACGAGTCCGCGCCGCCGCCGCCCGGTTTCGAGGACCACGGTGCCTGGCCCGACCCCTTGCTGCTCGAACAGCATGTCACCGAAACCCGCGAACTCGGTTTCTTCGCCGCCACCTGGGCGCGGGTCGAGGCGCTGGGCAAACCGCTGCTGGTCGGGCTGGTGGTGATGGCCGTAGCGGGAGGGCTGCTCGCGCACGGGCTGGTCAATGCGCTGTGGCGCCTCAACGCCCGCATCGCCTGGCGCCGCCGCCTGCGCGAGCGCGCCGGTCGACGCGCTGCGCAGGCTGCAGAGCGGGCGCTGGCGTCGCTGCCCGAAGCGAAGTGGAGCGGGGCCGATGCCGACCCATCCGCGGACGACGCCAGGGCCGCCGGGCACCCGCAGCGCAGGGATGTCGCGGCGCGCGGCACCGATGCGGACAGGCCCGGCGCGACCGGCTGAGTGTGTTTCAGCGCGGCAGCGCGAGCGCGCCCGCCGCGGGCGGGTGCCAGCACCAGTGCCAGGGCTCGTAGACGATCCCGTGCGGGTTGTCGCGCGGATAGCTCAGTCGGAAACCGAAGCGCCCGGCGTTCGCCTGCAGCCAGGCGAAGGCCGCGGTGTGTTCGAAGCTCTCCTCGGCGGGTGGCTCGCCCGGAGAGCCGATGTCGAGGGCGCGACCGCCGTGGTGCTCGGAGTAGCCGGGTGCGGCGTTGACCGCGAGGATGGACTCCACGCTGAGGCCCCGACGACGCTTCCTGCGGATGATCTCGCCCTGGTAGGCGACGCTGCGGAAGCCTGAGATCGCCTGCAGCGGGACTCCATCGCGGTCCGCTGCGGTCCGCATGCTGCGCCAGGCGCGTGCGGCCTGCGGCGCCAGCCACAGCGGCCTGCCGTAGCGATCGCGGCCGGCCAGCCACAGTTCCGTGGGTTCCGCACAGGGCCGCAGGCCGCCGGCGGCAGCGTCCGAGTGACGGATGCCCAGCTCACGCCACAGCACCTGCAGCCCGGCGCCGGCCGGTCGCTGACGCAGGGGGTGGCTTGCCGGCCCCCGCAGCAGCAGCGCCAGCTGGGCCTTGCCATCTACCGTCGCCAGATAGACGCCGGTGGCGGCGTCGCGCAGCAGCCATGGGGCATTGGCCAGCGCGCGCTGGGTGGCGAGCCCGCGCCCGCGCATCAGCGTGGCCGGCAGCAGTTCGAGCCGGCCCTGCCCGAGTCGGCGCATCGGCAAGGCATGTGCGGCGCGCGTCAGCGCGGGTCGCAGGGACTTCAGGGCGGGCAGGGCAGGCATGCGGTGGATGGTGTTGTCCGGCGACGGCCGGTGCAAGCGCCGCTTTCGTCGCCAGGGGAGGTCAGTATTTACAGGGGGTTCAGTCGATTCCCGGCGTCCGGGCTACACTCGCAGGGTTGCCGGACGACCACGGCCGCCCATGGCACGCGCCACGGCAACCCCTTACCCTATGCGTACTTAGCTTTCGGAGCCTTCCATGACCTTCTTTCCTGTCCGCCGTTCCACGCTCGCGCTCGCCTTGTCCACCTGTGTCTTCTGTCTCGCCTCGCAGGCGGCAGTGGACAGTCGGATCGGGGAGCCCACCGATGGAGCAGCGACGGTCAGCAAGGCTGCCCCCGGCATCGCCGGAGAGTTGCTGTGTGCGCCCGGCCAGGACAAAGCCCTGGCAGACGGTTTCGGCTGGTACGACACCGGCCGCGGACTGACCCTCGGCACCGTCAAGGCTGGCCAGAGCTGCACCCTGCTGGCCACCGGCGCCGGCCTCAACGTGCAGTTCCCGGGGCAGAGCGCCCTGCTGCTGGCGGGCCCCGTCAACTACCGCCTGGGCGCGACGCCGCGCTCGGCCGAGTTCTCGCTGGCCGAGCCCGTGCTGTGCGAGAGCTACTACGCCGGCAACGACGAACTGGCGATCCAGCTGACCGACACCAATCTCGTGCAGCAGACCCTGCGCGGCTTCCGTCGGATCGACTACACGCCGGGCACCGCGCGCTTCGTGCCCGAGCCGGTGGCCGGCAGCGTGGGCTCGATGGTCCAGTGCCACGCCTTCCCCTTCGCCAGCCTGATCGCCAACCCGCCTTCGGTGCCGCCGCCGGCGCCGGTCAATCCGGACCTGATCTTCCGCTCGGGCTTCGATGACGGCGCCAACCTGGTGTTGGACCTGCGCACCGGCGACGGCGCGCTGTCGATTCGCCAGCTCGATGTCGCCCGCGACCAGGCCTTCGCCTACCAGATCCGCATCAGCAATACCGGCGCGGTCGCTGCCAGCGGCGTGCGCGTGCGCGAGTTCGTGCCGACCAATGCCCAGCAGTCGCTGATCCAGCCGGTCGTCAGCTCCGGCGCCTGGACCTGCAGCACCGGCGCAGCCCCCTGTCCGGGTGCGGCGTCCGGCACCGGCGTGCTCAACCTGAGCAACCTGACCATCGGCGCCGGCGAGACCTACACCTTCACCTTGAGCCGCACGGTCAGCGACGGCGCGCCGCCGCAGAAGACCCTGCTGGGTGCGGCGCTGTTCTTCGACCCGCAGGACACCGCCGGCGGCGGCGACCGCGTGCTGACCGACAACAGCGCGCCGCTCATCCTGACCCTGGTGCCCAACCAGGTGCCGCAGTTCGCCTGCAGCTACCCGGCTCGCGTCCTGCCGGTCGACCAGGCCCTCTGGGTCTGGAACAGCGACCTGCCGGTCAATGTGGTGATGGACGAGGCGGGTGCGCCGGTCGAGTTCGAGTGCCGCGTCCGCGATCTGGATGCTGAGGCCTTCACCCTCGCCGCCGCGCCGACCAACACCAACCCGACCCTGGTTCCGAACGCTGGCCTGATCACCTCGCTCGGCACCGGTCACTTCGACGTGCGGATCGCGCCGCCGTCGGATCAGATCGGCACCGCCCTGATCACCCAGACCGCCACCGATGTCCGCGAGGGCACGGGGCGCGTGCGGATCAATGTCGAAGTGCGCGATGTGAATGCGCCGCCGAGTTTCGCGCTGCTTACCCCCACGCTGCAGGTTTCGGCCTCGGCGACAGGTGGCGCGATTCTGGACGACCAGAGCGTCGTGATTCCGAACGGCGAGTACACGAGGTCGAGCACGTGTTTCAGTTCTGGTGAGGGGATCTGTGCGGTCACGTTCAATTCGTTCCTGCGAAGCGTAAGCGTTGGCGCACAGCCGGAATCCCCGGGCCAGCAGGTCATCGCTTCGCTGGAGTCCTGCTCCGACCCGACGGGCATCCTGCTCAATCCACCGACCATTTCGCCGACGACGCCGACGAGTGCGAGCACAGCATTCTCGTTTGCTTTCACGCACTTCAAGCTGCCGTACAAGGATCTGAATTCGGCAGCTACTGTCAGCTGTACCGTGCGCCTGACCGACACTGGCAGCCCCGCCCAGTCGGTCACCCAGACGGTCACGATCCGCTACCGACCTTGACTGCCAACCCGAGCGATCAAGTTCAAATCGTTTGACGTAGACGCCGGAGCTTGCTCCGGCGTTTGCTTTTGAAGTCCACTGTCGCGCATGAGCAAGCCCGCCCTTTCCTCGCCTGCCGACTGGCTGTCGTCGCGCACTCCGCAGACGGCCCGGCTGGGGGAGGACGTGTGCGCGTGGATCCGCGAGCGTGGCCCGACCCTGCCTGCGCCCGCCGAGCTGGCCGACACGCTGGCCCTGCTGGATCGCCTGGGTGCCGATGCCGAGACCCTGCAGGCGGCGCTGCTGTATGCCGCCGCACCTGCTGCGGCGCCCGTGGGCGTCGGCGCGCAGGCCGCGCCCGCTGCGAGCACGGAATCGGCTGCCCCCTGGCCGGTGTCGCCGGTGGTCAAGGCCCTGCTCGATGGCCAGCACGAGGCCGAGAAGGTCTGGGCACTGTGGGGCGAGCGCGGCGCGCGCAGCAGCGCCGAGGGCCTGCGGCGCCTGCTGCTGGCGATCATCCGCGACCTGCGCGGGGTGCTGATCCTGCTCGCGCGGCAGCTGGCGAAGATGCGCGCGGCCGCCGAACTGGACGAAGAGTCCCGTCGTCGCCTCGCCCAGCTCACCGCCGACATCCACGCGCCGCTCGCCAATCGCCTGGGCATCTGGCAGGTGAAGTGGGAGCTGGAGGATCTCGCTTTCCGCTACCTGCAGCCCGACACCTACCGGCGCATCGCCAGGCTGCTGGACGAGAAGCGCGGCGACCGTGAGCGCTTCATCGAGGATGCCAAGGCACGCCTGCGCACGGCCCTGGCCGAGGCCGGCATCCGCGCCGACGTGGCCGGTCGGCCCAAGCACATCTACAGCATCTGGAAGAAGATGCAGCGCAAGGACGTGCCGTTCTCCGACCTGTACGACATCCGCGCGGTGCGCGTGCTGGTCGACGACCTCACCGCCTGCTACGCCGCGCTCGGCGTGGCCCACAGCCTGTGGTCGCCGATTCCCGCCGAGTTCGACGACTACATCGCCAATCCCAAGGGCAACAACTACCGCAGCCTGCACACCGCGGTGCTCGGGCCCGAGGGCAAGACGCTGGAGATCCAGATCCGCACGCACGAGATGCATGCGCACGCGGAGCTCGGCGTGGCCGCGCACTGGCGCTACAAGGAGGGCGGCGGCGGTGACGCCGAGTTCGAGCGCAAGATCGCCTGGATGCGCCAGCTGCTCGAAGGCAAGGAGGGCGAGGAGGACACCGCCCTGCTGGCCGGGCTGTCGACCGAGCTGATCGAAGACCGCGTCTACCTGCTGACCCCGCAGGGACAGGTGATCGACCTGCCGCGCGGCGGCACCGTGCTGGACTTCGCCTACCACGTGCATACCGAGGTCGGGCACCGCTGCCGCGGCGCCAAGGTCAACGGTCGCATCGTGCCGCTCACCTATGCGCCGCGCTCGGGCGACCGCGTCGAGATCCTCACCGGCAAGGTCCCGGAACCGCGCCGCGACTGGCTGCTGCAGGGCGCCGGCTATCTGATCTCCGGCCGCGCCCGCGACAAGGTGCGCGCCTGGTTCCACAAGCTCGACCAGGCCCGCAACCTGCAGGAGGGCCGCGAGGTGCTGGACAAGGAGCTGAAGCGCCTCGCCCTGCACCAGCTGGATCTGAACCTGGTGCTGCCGAAGTTCCGGCTGCCGCGGGTGGAAGACCTGTACTTCGCGGTAGCGCTCGGCGACATCAGCCCCAGCCAGGTCGCGCGCGCCCTGCACGAGGTCACCCACCCCAAGGCCGAGGTCGAGCAGCACCGGCCGCTGGTGTCGGCGGCCAAGCCGCCGAAGCCCGATCGCGGCCTGACCATCGAGGGCGTGGGCAATCTGCTCACCCAGCTGGCGCGCTGCTGCCAGCCGGTGGCGGGCGACCCGATCATCGGCTTCCTGACCCGCGGCCGCGGCGTCAGCATTCATCGCGAGGACTGCCCCTCGATGCAGCATCTGGCCGCGCGTCACCCCGAGCGCGTGCTGCCGGTGGAGTGGGGCCGTCGCGGCGGCCAGAGCTACCAGGTCGACGTGCTGGTGCGCGGCATCGACCGCAAGTGGCTGCTGAAGGACCTCAGCAACGTGATCGGCGTGGCGAACGCCTACGTGCTGGGGGTGAACAGCCGGGTCGATCCCGACACGTCCAAGGCGGAGCTGCGCTTCTCGCTGCGCGTGAACGACTTCCAGCAGCTGGGCGAGCTGCTCGGCAAGATGGCGGCGGTGCCGGGCGTCAGCGACGTGCGCCGCACGCCCTGAGGCGGGGCGAACAGCCCGCGCCTTGCCGCGGCGTCGCCCAAAGGCGGAGGAATCGCCGACAATGCCGCCGATGCCTGCCACCTCCGCCGCCGCGATCGCGCCTTCGCTCGACTGGTTCGCCAGCGCCGCCGGCGCGCGCTTGCTGGCCTGCGAGGCGCCGGGCCTGCAAGAGCTGGGCAGCCGCTGCGTCGGCAGCCGCGCCCTGGTCCTTTGCGGCAGCCGCGCCGCCGGATTCGAGGTGGCGCTGGAAGGACCGCGCGCCGCACTGTCGGTGGGCTTCGAAGCCCGCAGCGGCGTGCTCGCCGGGCCGCTGCGGGCAGGCATCGACGGCCTGCCTTTCTGCCGCGAGAGCTTCGGCCTGATCCTCGCCTGGCATCTGCCCGCGCAGGCCGCTTTCGAGCGCTTCGATTTCGCCGAGGCCGCGGAGCTGCTGCAGCCGGAGGGTGAGCTGGTGCTGGTCGGCCTGAACGGGCTGTCGGCCTGGCGCCTGCACTGGCAGCGCTATGGCCTGCTGCCGCTGTCGGTGAACCGCATGCGCCAGCGCGCGCAGGCCGCCGGCTTCGAGCTGCGCGCGGTGCGTGGCTTGGGCCCGCGCTGGCCGTGGTCGCTGGGCAGCGAGCCGGCGCCGGCGGTGCTGCAGTCGACCACGCTCTGCGCCAGCCTGCTGATGCAGCTCAAGCGCCGTCGCCCCGGCCTGACCCCGCTGCCTGCGCGCCGCGCGCTGGCGGCCGCACGATTGGGAGCTCCATGAAAGAGGTTGAGATCTACACCGACGGCGCCTGCCTCGGAAACCCCGGCCCCGGCGGCTGGGGTGCGCTGCTGCGTCATGGCGAGCACGAGAAGGAACTCGCCGGCGGCGAGCCCGACACCACCAACAACCGCATGGAGCTGCTGGCCGCGATCCGTGCGCTGGAAGCCCTGCGCGAGCCCTGCCGGGTGGTGCTGCACACCGACTCGCAGTACGTGCAGAAGGGCATCAGCGAATGGATCGGCGGCTGGCAGCGACGCGGCTGGAAGACTGCCGACGGCAAGCCGGTGAAGAACGACGATCTCTGGCGCGCGCTGCTGGCCGCGCAGAAACCGCACAAGGTCGACTGGCGCTGGGTGCGCGGGCATTCCGGCCACGTCGAGAACGAACGCGTCGACCAGCTGGCCCGCGAGGCCGCGCTGCGCATCAAGGAGAAGGCCGCATGAGGCAGGTTGTGCTGGACACCGAAACCACCGGCATGCCGGTCGAGCGCGGCCACCGCATCATCGAGATCGGCGCGGTCGAGATCGTCAACCGGCGCCTCACCGGGCGCACCTTCCACCACTACATCCACCCCGAGCGCGAGATCGACGAGGGCGCGCAGGCGGTGCACGGCATCAGCCTGGAATCGCTGGAAGGCAAGCCGCGCTTCGCCGGCATCGCCGACGAGCTGATCGAGTTCCTGCGCGGCGCCGAGCTGATCGCCCACAACGCGGCCTTCGACGTCGGCTTCCTCAATGCCGAACTGGCGCGCCTGCCGAACGGCCCCAGCGTGCGCGACCTCGCCATCGTGACCGACACCCTGGCGATGGCGCGCGAGCGCTATCCCGGCCAGCGCAACAGCCTCGATGCGCTGTGCAAGCGCCTCGGCGTCGACAACGGCCACCGCAACCTGCACGGCGCGCTGCTCGACGCCGAACTGCTCGCCGATGTCTATCTCGCGATGACCTCGGGCCAGACCGACCTCGGTCTCGCGGTCGCCGTCGAGAGCGCGGCTGCGGCCAGCGCGCGCCGGGTCAGCTTCGATCCGGCCCTGCTGCGCGTGGTGGCCGCGGCGCCCGAGGACCTTGACGCCCATCGCGCCTGGGTCGACAAGCTGCGCGGCGCCAGCGGCGGCCGCAGCCTGTGGCCAGAGGCCACCGAGGCGTGAAGCGCGAGGCGCGCTCGCTGCCGGTGGACACGCCGCGCGAAGTCGCCGGCTTCCGCATCCAGCGCCTGCTGGGCGGCGGCAGCAGCACGCGCGTCTACCTCGCCGAGCATCCGCTGCGGCATCGACCGGTGGCGGTCAAGCTGGTCCGCGGCGACCTGCAGGCGGATGCCGACAGCCTTGAGGAACTGCTGGGCGCGGTGCAGCTGGCGCGCGGCCTGAAGCATCCGAACCTGGAGCGCCTGATCGAAGTGCAGCGCGCCGAGGACAGCGTGCAGATCGTCAGCGAGTACCTGCCGGGCGGCAGCCTGCGCCAGCGCATCGAAACCGACGGCGCGCTGCCGGCCGCGCAGGCGCTGAACCTGCTGCGGCAGGTGCTGGCGGGGCTCTCCGCGCTGCATGCGCGCGGCCTGGTGCATCGCGACGTCAAGCCGGGCAACGTGCTGTTCGACGCCGAAGGGCGCGCGGTGCTGGCCGACTTCGGTCTGCTGCAACCGATCCGCGTCGAGGGCGCGCCGGCGCCCGCCGACAGCGTGCTGCCGCCGGCGCTGGGCGCGGGCTCGTCACGCTCGGGGCAGATCGCCGGCACCGCCGCCTACATGGCACCGGAGCAGGCTCGCGGCGAGCGCGCCGACGCGCGTACCGACCTCTACAGCCTGGGCGTCATGGCCTTCGAGATGCTGAGTGGGCGTCTGCCTTTCCAGGCCGAGGATCCGCTGGCCCTGGCCGAGCTCCACGAGCACGCGCCGGTGCCGCAGCTGCCGCGCGCGGTCGAGTGGCTGCAGCCGCTGGTCGACGGCCTGATGGCCAAGCGCCGCGAAGACCGGCTCGACTCCGCCCGCGCGGTGGTGCAGGTGCTGGAGACCCTGGTGCTCGCGGAGCCGGCCGCGGCCGATATCGCGCCGCGCAGCACCTCGCGCCTGCTGCGCGCGCCTCGGCTGCCGCGGCGTCGATGGATGCGCCCCCTGGCCTTCTCGGCCGCCGTCGTGCTGGCAGTGGTCGTGCTGCTGTTCCTGTTGCGCTGATCGCCCGCGCTACTGCGGCTCGAAGCCGTTGCGGAACACCGCGCCCTCGACCGTGACCGGCTGGAAGCAGGTCGCCGCGGTGATGCGCGGCTGGATCGAGTCGCGCGAGCAGGGCGAGAAGGTGCTCGATCCGTTCAGGCTCGGACTCATCAGCCAGCTGCCGGTCTGGGACGCACACACGCTGCCGGTCTGGCCGTCATGGCTGGCGCCGAAGTTGTGGCCCATCTCATGCGCGATGGTCAGCGCGGTCGTGGTGTTGGCGGCGCGCACCTGGTTGATGCCGTAGCCGAAGGTGGTGCTGCACAGGGTCGAGACATAGGCCACGCCGACGGTCGAGCCGTCGAAGTCCTTGCCGCTGAACAGGTGGTTCAAGCCACCCTTGGGAATACCGCTGCCCTCGCCGCTGACCATGTAGGTGCGGAAACGGGTCAGCAGCGTGTCGCTGCCGCTGACCACGGTGGTGTTCAGCGTGCCGTTGCTGCTCAGATGGCGCAGGGTGCCGACCACGATGCGGGTCTGGAACTGGGCGCTGTAGATGCCGTCGACAACGTTCACCCGTGAAGCGACCACCGCATCGCGGTTGCTGCCGTGCACGCTGGCGAACTCGGTGTCGGTGACCACGGTGAGGCGCAGCTGGCGGACCGGGTTGCGGGTGTCCTCGAACTGCACGGTGGCCCCCAGGTGGCGGCTGAACGCGGCGTAGTCCACGCGTTTGGCCGCGCTCGGCGGCGCATAGCCGGGCACGCTGACCTCCTCGTCCAGCAGGCCGGGCAGCTCGGCATCGCGCAGCCGGTACACCACCAGCGCGTCGTCTGCCTCGCTCGTCCGCTGCAGCAGGCTGGCGCCCAGGCTGTCGACGCGGTCCAGCAGCATCAGCTCGCTGCCGTCGAAGTAGACGCCGCTGTAGTGGCCGTCGACTTCGGACAGTCGCAGCCAGCTGCCCTCGATGCCGACGATATGGCCCTGCAGGAAGCGGCTCTTGCCGCGCAGCTGCAGACGCTGCGATTCCGGCAGCTCTGCAAGCAGGGCGTGATTGTCCTCCACTTCAAGCAGCAGGGTCTCGCCGGCCGTGTGCAGCCGCAGGCGCCGTGGATCGATGGGATCGGCCTCGATCCGCGCCGCCGCATGCGCATGGACACGCAGCGCGTCGGCCTCGATCTGCGGCTGCGCCGCGAGCGCGGGGACAGTCAGCGCACTGGAGACGAGCAGCCCGGCAAGCAGGCGACGGGCGGGGTGACAGTTCAGGGACATCGGAGCGCCAAATTGCAAAAAACTGTTGCAAGTCTAGTGGGGTGGTGCGCGCAGGTCGCGTGACCGCGCTCGCGCAACCGGCAATTGCCGCGCGCCGCAGCGCTGCCACTTCGCTGGCGCGGGTGGGGCAGCGAACGCGCCGCCGGCAAGCGCCCCGGTCATGCCGTGGGCCCGAACCTCTGACTTGCGCGAGGGCAGGGCGTGCCGCGCCGTCGCTGACTCGCTACACTTCGCGGCTCGCGGAGGGATGGCCGAGCGGTTTAAGGCACCGGTCTTGAAAACCGGCGTGGCAGCGATGTCACCGTGGGTTCGAATCCCACTCCCTCCGCCATCCGATCGCCGCGACTTCCGCGCCTTTACAGGCCTCTCGCCCGCATGCTCGACTGCCGCCTTCCGGTGAGGGGCAGGGCATGCGCGGACGCATCGATTTCAACTGCGACGTGGGCGAGAGCTTCGGCGACTGGCGCATGGGCGACGACGCCGCGCTGATTCCACTGGCCTCGTCCGCCAACATCGCCTGCGGCTTCCATGCCGGTGATCCTCTGCACATGCGGGCTGCGGTGGCGCTCTGCCTCGAACACGGCGTCGCCATCGGCGCCCATCCCGGCTGGCCCGATCTGCAGGGCTACGGGCGACGCGCGCTGGCCGCGAGCCCGGCTGAAACCTACGCCTATGTGCTGTACCAGATCGGTGCGCTGGCGGCCTTCGTGCGCGCGGCTGGCGGGCGCCTGCACCACGTCAAGCCGCACGGCGCGCTGTACAACCAGGCCGCGCGCGATGCGGCGCTGGCCGAGGCCATCGCCCGCGCGGTGCGCGACTTCGATCCGCAGCTGAAGCTCTACGGTCTGGCCGGTAGCGCCCTGCTCGAGGCCGCCCGCGCGCAGGGCCTGCAGGCGGTGGGCGAGGCCTTTGCCGAGCGCGCCTACGAGGCCGATGGCAGCCTCACGCCGCGCGCGCTGCCGGGGGCCGTGCTGCACGACTTCGCCGCCGCCGAGGCGCAGGTGCTGGGCCTGATCGCCCGCGGCGAAGTGCTGGCACGCAGCGGTGACGTGGTGCGGGTCGAGGCCGAGACTCTCTGCCTGCACGGCGATCGTCCGGATGCCGTCGACTTTGCGCGAAGGCTGCGCGCGAGTCTCGCGGCGGCCGGCGTGGTGATCGCCGCCCCGTGAGCGCGACCGTCAATCTGCTGCCGCTGGCCGGCGTCGGCCTGGTGGTGCTGGGCTTCGCCCTGCGCCTGAACCCGGCCCTGGTGGTGGTCGGCGCCGGTTTCGCCACGGCGCTGCTGGCCGGCATCGCGCCGGTGGCCACGCTGGAGCTCTTGGGCACGGCCTTCGTCAAGAACCGTTTTCTCGCGCTGCTGCTGCTGACCCTGCCGGTGATCGCCGTGCTGGAGCGGCACGGCCTGAAGCAGCACGTGCAGACGGTGATCGTGCGCCTGCGCGCGGCGACCGCGGGTCGGCTGCTGCTGTTCTACCTCGCGCTGCGGCAGATCCTGTCGATGATCGGCCTGCACAGCCTGGGCGGGCATCCGCAGACGGTGCGGCCGCTGCTGGCGCCGATGGCCGAAGCCGCCGCCGAATCGCGCCACGGCCTGCTGCCGGCGGCGGAGCGCGAGCGCCTGCGCGCGCTGTGCGCCGGCACCGACAACGTCGGCATGTTCTTCGGCGAGGACGTGTTCATCGCCTTCGGCGCGGTGCTGCTGATGCAGAGCTTCTTCGCCGACAACGGCATCGAGCTGCAGCCCATCGACATCGCGCTGTGGGGCATCCCGACCGCGCTCTGCGCCTTCGCGATCCACGGTGCGCGGCTGATGCGGCTGGATGCGCGACTGGCGCGCGAGGCCGCGCGCGCAGCGGCAGGGACGCAGCCATGATCTCGCTGCCGCTGATCTACCTGCTGGCCGGCCTGTTCGTGGCGCGCATCGCCTGGCTGTCGGCGCTGGACGCCAGCAATCCGCGGCGGGCGATGACCGCGGCCTTCTGGGGCCTCTTGGCGCTGTCCTTCCTGATCGGCGATCGCCTGCCCGCGGTCTGGATGGGCGGGGTGGTGGTGGCGCTCGCCCTGCTCGCCGGTTTCGGCGGCGTCCGCGCCGGTCGCGTCGAGCCGGCGTCCGCGGATCGACTGGCCGCCGCGGCGGCGCGCTTCGGCCATCGCCTGTTCGCGCCGGCCCTCGTGATTCCGCTGGTGACCGTGGCCGTGGTGCTGTTCGGCGCCGACATCGGCTGGGGCGAGTGGCGGCTGTTCGGCAGCGAGATGCTCACCCAGGTCGGCCTGGGGCTGGCCTGCCTGCTGGCGCTGCTGGCGGCCTGCGCCTTGACGCGCACCTCACCCCTGCGAGCCGTCGAACACTCGCGCGGCCTGGTCGACGCGATCGGCTGGGCGGCGCTGCTGCCGCTGCTGCTGGCAACGCTGGGCAGCGTGTTCGCGGCCGCCGGCGTCGGCGAGGCGGTGGCCGAGCTGGTGCGGGCGTGGATTCCGGTCGACAACCGCTTCGTGGTGGTGCTGGCCTATGCGCTGGGAATGGCCGGTTTCACCATGGTCATGGGCAACGCCTTCGCCGCCTTCCCCGTGATGACCGCCGGCATTGGCCTGCCCCTGCTGGTCCAGATGCACGGCGCGGATGCAGCCTCGCTGGCCGCGATCGGCATGCTCTCGGGCTATTGCGGCACCTTGATGACGCCGATGGCGGCGAACTTCAACCTGGTGCCGGCGGCGCTGCTGGAACTGCGCGACCCCTACGCGGTCATTCGCGTGCAGATCCCGACGGCCTTGCTGCTGCTGGCGGCCAACGTGGTGCTGATGTACTTCATCGTGTTCCGCAACGTCGCCTGATTGGCGGCCGCGGTCTTTACGGCGGGTTAACCTCGCCGCGCCCGCCGCCGGCCAAGATGCCTCTTCGCTGCTCCCCAGGAATCCGGCCCATGGCCTTGCCCTCCACCTTCGCGCGTCGCCTTGGCGTGCTGCTGCTGCCAGCGGCATTGACCCTGGCCGCCGGCGCCGCCGCACAGTCGCGTGACCCGCTGGCGCTGCCGGACATGGGTTCTTCGGCCGGTACCTTGATCACGCCTGCCGAAGAGGCGATGTACGGCGAATACACGCGGCGCGAGCTGCGCGCCTACGGCATGCTGCTGGAAGACCCGCTGCTCGATGAGTACCTGACGGCGCTGGGCCAGCGCCTCGCCAGCGTCAGCGAGCGGCCGCAGCAGGACTTCACTTTCTTCTGGATGCGCTCGCGCGACATCAACGCCTTCGCCACCCTCGGCGGCTATATCGGCATGAACTCCGGCCTGGTGCTGACGGCGACCAGCGAGGACGAGGTGGCGGCGGTGATGGCGCACGAAATCGCCCATGTGACCCAGCGCCACATCGTGCGCGCTGTCGAGCGCCAGCAGAAGGATGCGATCCCGATCCTGCTGGCGACGCTCGGTGCCATCGCGGTGGCGCAGAGCGCGGGCGGCAACAGCGGCAGCAATGCGACGCAGGCGGCCATCGTCAGCGGCATGGCGCTGATGCAGCAGCGGCAGATCAACCACACCCGCAGCAACGAGTACGAAGCCGACCGCATCGGCATCCTGACGCTGGCCCGCGCCGGCTACGAGCCGATGGCGATGGCCGATTTCTTCGCGCGCATGCACCGCACCCTGCGCTCGACGATCGGCGAGCTGGAGGCCCCCGAGTTCCTGCGCACCCACCCGGTCACCAGCAGCCGCATCAGCGAGGCCAAGGGCCGCGCCGAGGGCAGCCGCATGCCGCTGGGCTTCCAGCCGCCGCCGCGGCTGGACACCCGGCCGATCAATCCGCTGCTGCCCGAGCGGCACTTCGCCGTCGAGGGCCTGCATTCGGGGCCGAGCCGCGCCCTGTTCCCGTGGGTGCAGGCGCGGCTGCGCGTGCTCAGCGCCGACAGCCCCGGCCAGGCCCTGGACGAGTTCGCCAAGCGCGCCGCCGCCGAGGGCGCGGGGCTGTCCGACCATGACCGCTATGGCTATGCGCTGGCGCTGGCGCGGACCAGCGATACGCCCGGCGCACTGCGCCAGCTGCAGGCCATCAGCCAGCCGCCCCCGGGCTACTGGCTGGAGCTGGCGCGCGCCGAGGCCCTGCACCTGGGCGGCCGCCAGCAGGAGGCCGAGCGCCTGTACCAGGCGCTGTACGAGGCCCATCCTAAGAGCCGTCCGGTCAGCCTGAGCTATGCCGATGCGCTGATCCGCACCGGTGGCGCCGAGCAGGGGCGGCGCGCCCAGGCCGTGCTGCGCCCGCTGCTGCTGAGCGCGGCCAGCGACATCGCCCTGCAGCGCAGCTTCGGCCGCGCCAGCGAGCTCGCGGGCGACCCGGTGCGCGCCTCGGAAGCGCACGCCGAAGCGGCTTATCTCGCGGGTCGCGCCGAGGACGCGCTCAACCAGCTGCAGGCCCTCAAGCAGCGCGACGACCTCGACTACTACCAGCGCGCGCGGATCGACGCGCGCATCGCCGAGCTCACGCCCGTGGTGCTTGAACTGCGCGAGCGCGGCATCCGCGCCGGCCGCGAGACGCGCTCCAGTTCGGGGCTCGGCTTCGACGCCGAAAACGCTGTCATGCCAGGGACATAAAACTGTTATCTACTTTGCCGGCGGCTGAAAACCCCACCAAGGACGCCCCGTGCAGAAGCAGATCCTCATCGTCGACGACGAGCCCGCCATCCGCGACATGGTGGCCTTCGCCCTGCGCAAGGCCGAGTACGAGCCGGTGCATGCCGGCGACACCCGCGAAGCCCAGGCGGCCATCGTCAGCCGCGTGCCCGACCTGATCCTGCTCGACTGGATGCTGCCCGGCATGAGCGGCGTCGAGTTCGCCCGCCGCCTGCGCAAGGAAGGCCTGACCCGCGAGGTGCCGATCATCATGCTGACCGCGCGCGGCGAAGAGAACGACCGCGTCAGCGGGCTGGAAGCCGGCGTCGACGACTACGTGGTGAAACCCTTTTCGGCGCGCGAGCTGCTGGCCCGCATCAAGGCGGTGATGCGGCGTTCGCGCGGCGACGAGGAGGACGGCAGCGTGGCGCTCGGCGGGCTGCGCATCGACGGCGCCGCGCACCGCGTCTACGCGGGCGAGACGCCGATCCACATCGGCCCGACCGAGTACCGCCTGCTGCATTTCTTCATGACCCATCCCGAGCGCGTCTACAGCCGCACCCAGCTGCTGGACCACGTCTGGGGCGGCAATGTCTACGTCGAGGAGCGCACGGTCGACGTGCACATCCGCCGCCTGCGCAAGACCCTGGAGCCGCATGCGCTGGACGCGCTGGTGCAGACCGTGCGCGGTGCCGGCTACCGCTTCTCCACCGATGTCTGATCCGCGCCCGCGGCCCGCGTAAGCTGCTCGCGCCACCGCCGCCGATGACATCCGTGCGCAAGACCCGGTTCTCACCTCCCTCCAGCTCGAAGCGCGCCTGGCAGCACACCGCCTGGCGGCTTGCCCTGGTCGTACTCGGCAGCCTGCTGCTCGGCCTCGCGCTCGGCCAGCCCTGGCCCCTGCTGTGCGCGGGCCTGCTCGGCGTGCTGGTTTGGCACTACGCGCAGCTGCACGCCCTGCTGGGCCATCTCAACCGCCGGGAATGGCTGGAGCGGCCGGAAGGGCAGGGCGTGTTCACCGAACTGACCCGCGTGCTCTACCTGCGCCAGCGCGAGAACCGCGAGCGCAAGCGTCGCCTGCTGCGCACCCTGCGCGCCTTCCGCCAGGCCGCGGCGGCGCTGCCCGATTCGGTGGTGGTGTTGAACCGGCGCGAGCAGCGCATCGAGTGGTTCAACGAGTCCACCGAGCACCTGCTGGGCCTGTCCTATCCGCAGGACATCGGCAGCCGCTTCAGCAACCTGGTGCGCTCCCCGCAGGTCACGGCCTGGTTGGAATCCGGCGCTGCCGAGCCGCTGATCGATGTGCCGAGCACCGGCGCGGAAGGCCTGCGCCTCTCGATGCGCCTGCTCGACTACACGCCGGAAGAGCAGCTGCTGATCGCCCGCGACATCAGCAAGCTGCTGCACCTGGAGCAGGTGCGCCGGGATTTCGTGGCCAACGTCTCGCACGAGCTGCGCACGCCGCTGACCGTGCTGCACGGCTACCTCGACATGCTGGAGCCCGAGGACGTGCCCGAGTGGGCGGGCATGCTCGGCGAAATGCGCCGGCAGTCCGGACGCATGACCCAGATCGTCGAGGACCTGCTGACCCTGTCGCGGCTGGAGGCGCGCGAGTCGCTGCCGCACGAGCGCGTCGACATGGGGCCGATGCTGGCCGCCCTGCGCAGCGAGGCCGAGGCCATGAGCCTCGGTCGCCACCGCATCGAGATCGAGGATGCCGCCGGTTGCGATCTGCTCGGCTCGGCCAAGGAGCTGCACAGCGCTTTCTCCAACCTGGTGACGAATGCGGTGCGCTACACCCCCGAAGGCGGACGGGTGCGCGTCGAGTTCCAGCCGACCGCGGCCGGCGGCGTCAGCCTGTGCGTGATCGACACCGGCCCGGGCATCGCGCCCCAGCACCTGCCGCGCCTCACCGAACGCTTCTACCGCGTGTCATCCAGCCGCTCGCGCGACTCCGGCGGCACCGGGCTCGGGCTGGCCATCGTCAAGCACATCCTGCAGCTGCACCAGGCGCAGCTGACGATCGAAAGCGAAGTCGGCGTCGGCAGCCGCTTCTGCTGCGTGTTCGATGCCCGTCACCGTCTCCTCCGCGACGCGAAAGGCGCGGACGCCGCCTGACACAGCCGGCACGGGTCGGAGGATCTCCCCCATTCCGCGCCGGCAGTTCCGGCATCATGGGCCCCCACGCGCGCATGCGCCGCAGAACACGAATCGAAGCCCACGCCATGGCCCAGGACCGCGATCTCACCGATCCCTCGCTGTACATCAACCGCGAGCTGTCCCAGCTCGAGTTCAATTTCCGCGTGCTGGCCCAGGCCATGGACGAGCGCGTGCCGCTGCTGGAGCGGCTGCGCTATCTGTGCATCAGCTGCACCAATCTCGACGAGTTCTTCGAGATCCGGGTCGCCGCGATCCGCCACCAGCAGGACTTCGGCGGCGGCGGCATGGCCGACGGCATCGCGCCGACCGCGGCGCTGGCGCAGATCTACGCGCGCGCCGGCGAGCTGGTCGATGCGCAGTACCGCTACTGGAACGAGACCCTGCGGCCGGCGCTCACCGACGCCGGCATCCGCATCCTCACCCGCGACACCTGGAGCGCCAAGCAGAAGCGCTGGCTGAAGGACTACTTCGACAGCGAGATCACGCCGGTGCTGTCGCCGCTGGCGGTCGATCCGGCGCATCCCTTCCCGCGCATCCTCAACAAGAGCCTGAACCTGGTGGTGGTGCTGCAGGGGCAGGACGCCTTCGGCCGCAGCGGCGGCCTGGCCCTGGTGCGCGCGCCGCGCTCGCTGCCGCGGATCATCCAGCTGCCGGCCAGCGTCTCCGGCGGCAGCCACGATTTCGTGCTGCTGTCGGCGGTGCTCTCGGCCTTCGTCGAGGACCTCTTCCCCGGCATGACGGTGAAGGGCACTTACCAGTTCCGCGTGACCCGCAACTCCGAGCTGTTCGTCGACGAGGACGAGGTCGAGAACCTGGCCTCGGCGCTGCGCGACGAGCTGGTCGGCCGCGGCTACTCGCATGCGGTGCGGCTGGAGATCGCCGACACCTGCCCCAAGCCCATCGTCAAACAGCTGCTGCGCCACTTCGAGCTGCCGGAGTCGGCGATCTATCGCATCAACGGCCCGGTCAACCTCAATCGCGTCACCGCTGTCTACGACATGGTCGATCGGCCGGACCTCAAGTTCCCGGCCTTCAAGCCGCGCCTGCATCCGCACGAGACCGGCGAGGAGCTGTTCGAGGTGGTGCGCCGCGGCGACGTGCTGCTGCACCACCCCTACGACAGCTTCGCGGTGATCCTCGACCTGGTGAAGACCGCCGCCCACGATCCGAACGTGCTGGCGATCAAGCAGACCCTGTACCGCACCGGCCACAACTCGCCGCTGGTGAGCTCGCTGATCGAGGCCGCGCGCAACGGCAAGGACGTCACCGTCGTCATCGAGTTGCGCGCGCGCTTCGATGAAGAGGCCAACCTGCGTCTTGCCGATCGCCTGCAGGAAGCCGGCGTGCAGGTGGTCTACGGCGTGGTTGGCTACAAGACCCACGCCAAGATGCTGCTGATCGTGCGCCGCGAGGGCAAGAAGCTGCAGCGCTATGTGCACCTCGGCACCGGCAACTACCACAGCGGCACCGCCAAGGTGTACACCGACATCGGCCTGATCACCGCCAACGCCGACATCGGCGAGGACGTGCACCTGCTGTTCCAGCAGATGTCGGGCCTGGCGCCGGCGATCCGCCTGAAGCGCATCCTGCAGTCGCCCTTCACCCTGCATCCGGGCCTGCTCAAGAAGATCGAGCGCGAGGCCGCCAATGCGCGCGCCGGCAAGCCCAGCGGCATCATCGCCAAGCTCAACGCGATCAACGAGCCCAAGGTGATCCGCGCCCTGTACCACGCCTCGCAGGCGGGGGTGAAGGTCGAGCTGATCGTGCGCGGCGCTTGCGGCCTGCGGCCGGGCGTGAAAGGTGTATCGGAGAACATCCGGGTGCGCTCGATCATCGGCCGCTTCCTGGAGCACAGCCGCATCTACTGGTTCGCCAACGGCGGCGAGCCCGAGCTGTACGCATCGAGTGCGGACTGGATGGAGCGCAACCTGCTGCGCCGCATCGAAACCTGCTTCCCGATCCTCGATCCCAGCCTGGCCGAGCGCGTGCGCACCGAAGACCTGGAGAACTACCTGCGCGACAACACCCAGGCCTGGGAGCTCAAGTCCGACGGCAGCTATGAGCGGCTCGCTCCCGAGGGCGACGAGATGCCGCATTCGGCCCAGCAGTTCCTGCTCGCCCTGCTCTGCCACTGAAGGATCCGCGCATGCCCGAGACCCTGCTCAAGGCCGACACCGCGGGCCTCGCCGAGAACGAGCTGCTGGCCGCGGTGGATCTCGGCTCGAACAGCTTCCACATGATCGTGGCCCGTCACACGCTTGGACAGCTGCGCGTGGTCGACCGTCTGCGCGAGTCGGTGCGCACCGCCTCGGGCCTGACCGAGCGCGGCGAACTTACCCAGGAAGCGCTCTGGCGTTCGCTGGAATGCCTGGAGCGCATGGGCCAGCGACTGCGCAACATCGCCCCCAACCGGGTTCGCGCGATCGCCACCAATACCGTGCGCCAGCTGCGCAACCCGCAGTCGTTCCTGATACCCGGTCAGACCGCGCTCGGTCATCGCATCGAAGTGGTCTCCGGCCGCGAGGAGGCGCGACTCATCTACCTCGGCGTCGCCCAAGGCCTGCCGCCGAAGAGCAGCCGTCGCCTGGTGATCGACATCGGCGGCGGCAGCACCGAGTTCATCATCGGCGAGGGCTTCGAACCGCTGGAGCGCGAAAGCCTGCAGATGGGCTGCGTGGCGACGACGCGGCGGTTCTTCGGCACCGGCCGGCTGTCGCGCAAGCGCTGGAAGGAAGGGCTGACCGAGATCTCGGCCGAGTTCCAGCAGTTCGCGGCCACCTATCGTGCGCGCGGCTGGAAGGACGTGATCGGCTCCTCCGGCACGGTCAAGGCGATCGGCAAGATCATCAAGGGCATGAAGCTCGGCCGCGGCGAGATCACCCTGGAGGGCCTGGCTGCCGTGCGCGAGGCCCTGCTGGCCTTCGAGGACATCGACCTCATCCAGCTGCCCGAGCTGTCCGAAGAGCGCCGACCGGTGATCGCCGGCGGCGTGCTGGTGCTGGAGGCCGCCTTCAACGAGCTGGGTCTCACCCAGATGAAAGTCGCGCAGACCGCGATGCGCGAGGGCGTGCTCTACGACATGCTCGGGCGCGTGGCCCTGCGCGATCCACGAGATGGCTCGATCCAGGCCATGGCCCAGCGCTACGGCGTGGATGCGGCCCAGGCCGCGCGCGTCGAAGCCACGGTGCTGGCCCTGTTTGACCAGGTGGCGGCCGCCTGGAAGCTGGGCGAGGACGAGCGCCTGAGCCTGGCCTGGGCGGCGCGCGTGCACGAGATCGGCCAGACCATCGCGCACAGCCAGCACCATGTGCACGGTGCCTATCTGATCGAGCACTCCGACATCGCCGGGTTCTCGAACCAGGAGCAGCAGTTCCTCGCCGCGCTGGTGCGCTCGCAGCGTCGCGGCATGCACAAGTCCGTGCAGACCGGCGCTGGCGGTCGCGATCCGCTCACCACCCTGCGCTGCGTCGCCCTGCTGCGGCTGGCGGTGCTGCTGCATCGCAGCCACGAATCGGGCGGCCTGCCGCGCTTCGAGGTGGAGACCCGCGAGCGTGGCCTCTGCCTCAAGCTGCCGCCGAGCTGGCTGCTGCAGCATCCGCTGTCGCGCGCCGACCTCGCCACCGAGCGGGAGATCCTGCACGAGTCGGGCTTCAACCTCGAGCTGGAGTAGGCCCGCATGCGGGCGCAGTCGTCAGCCGTGAGCGGAATCGCCACCGTCCCGCGTAGGCTGTAGCGAACCGATCCGGAGGTCGACATGTCGGCACAGGCGAACGACGCGGCGCCCCGCAGCGGGCGGCGCTGGCTGTGGTGGATTCCCGCGGGTTGCCTCGTGCTCCTGCTGCTGGTCGCTGCCGGCGCCGCTGGCCTGGTCTGGCTGATCGGTGCCGCGCTGGGCGAGGCCGAGGCCTATCAGGAGCCGCTGCGCCGCGCACAGGCCTCGGCCGAGGTGCGCGCCCTGCTGGGCGAGCCGGTCGAAGCGGGCTGGCTGCCCCAAGGCAGGATCGAGGTCAGCAATCGGCACGGCGGCGAGGCACGACTCTCGATTCCGCTCCACGGGCCGCGCGGCGAGGCCGTGCTGGAAGTGCGCGCCGACCTGCCCGAGGGTGCCGAGGACTGGGTCTACGAGCGGATGGAGGTCGTGCCCGCGGGCGGCGGGGCCCCGATCGACCTGCGCGGGAACGCCCGCTAGCCGCCGCGGCGGCGTCCCGCTCAGGCGTCGAAATCGGCCGCCACCGCGCGCGTGACGGTACGCGACAGCAGCAGCCGGTCGACGCGGTTGGCGTCCATGTCCACCACTTCGATGCGCAGCCCCGGCAGCTCGATGATCGCGCCGACCTGCGGCACGCGGCCGAGCAGGTGCATGACCAGGCCGCCCAGGGTGTGCACATCCGCCTCGTCCTGCTGCAGCGTGAGATCGCCACCCAGCAGTTCCTCGACGCGGTCGATGGCGAGCATGCCGTCGATCAGCCAGGAGCCGTCCTCGCGCCGTACGGCCGAGTCGCTGGGCTCGGCGCCGCGCTCCGGCAGCTCGCCGACCAGGGCTTCGAGCAGGTCGGTCAGGCTGACCAGGCCCTCGATGCTGCCGTATTCATCGACCACCAGGGCCAGATGGCTGCGTTTGCGGCGCAGGGTCTCCAGCAGCTGGAAGGGGCTGATCGACTCCGGCACGTAGATCGCCGGATGCAGGGCGACTTCCAGCGAGGGCGGTTCGCCCTCGAGGCAGCGCGCGAGGTAGTCCTTGGCATCGAGCAGGCCCAGCACTTCGTCGAGGCTGCCGCGCGCCACCGGCAGGGTCTGGTAGCGGCCCTCGCGCAGCACCGCATGGTTGACCGCGTGCGGGTCCTCGACGTCGAGCCAGCGGATGTCGCGGCGCGGGGTCATGATCGCGCGCACCTCGATGTCGTCCAGCCGGAACACGTTGCCGACCATGGCCTGCTCGACCGGTTTGAACACACCGCTGGCCGCGCCCTGCGCGATCATCGTGCGGATCTCCTCCTCGCTGACGGATGGCTCGTCGCTGCGGTTGGCGCCCAGCAGACGCAGCAGCAGGTTGCTGGAGAAGCTGAACAGGCTGACCAGCGGATGCGCGATCTTCGCCAGTACGGTCATCGGCGGCGCCACCAGGCTGGCGAAGCGCTCGGGCGCCAGCAGGGCCAGGCGCTTGGGCACGATCTCGCCCAGCACCACCGAGCAGTAGGTGACCGCGATGACCATGCAGACCGTGGCCAGCAGCTGGCTGTGCGCAGCGATCAGCGGCATCTGCTCGAACACCCCGATCAGCCGTTCGGCGATCGCGTTCTCACCGAAGGCGCCGCTGAGGATGCCGATGGTGGTGATGCCGACCTGCACGGTCGACAGGAAGATCGCCGGATCCTCGCTGAGCTTGAGCGCCGCCCGCGCGCCGGCGCTGCCGGCCTCGGCGCGGGCCTGCAGGCGCGCGCTGCGTGAGGACACCAGCGCCATCTCCGAGGCGGCGAACACGCCGTTCAACAGGATCAGGCCGAGCAGGAGCAGCAGTTCCATGGGAAGTCCGGGGACGCGCACAGGCACATCCCGGCGCAGCTTGCAGGGCTGGGGGCGGGCCGCCGCGAATTCAAGCGCGCCCGTCGCCCGCGTCCAGCGACGGCCGCTGGGGGCGGAAGGTTCTCACATGCTCTCAGCCCTCGGCTTCGAGATGCGCGCGCAGCCCCTCCAACTGCTGCCCCTGCACGCGATCGACCACGGGCGCGAACCCGGACAGATCCGTGGCGCTGTAGCCACCGACCGTGTAGCGCATGCGCACCTCGCTGCCGCCGTCCTCGCGCGCGCTGATGCTGAACTCCAGCGCGCCGTGCAGGCCCATGCCCTGCAGTGGGCCGAGGCCGCCCAGCAGGCGCAGGGTGTTGGGTGCATCGACGAAGACCACGCGCAGATGCTCGGCCGAGCGCTCGCCGGCGCGTTCGCAGAAGCAGCCGCCTGCCCGCGCTTCGAGGCTCAGGGTCGACTCCGCCCCCCACCAGGTGTGGTCGCGCGGCCACCAGGTGCCGATGTCCTCGACCAGGGCGCGCCAGGTGCGCTGCGGATCCGTCGCGACCTCGATGCGCTGCTCCAGCGCGAAGCCGCTGGCGGAAGAGGACAGCACCTCCGCCGACGCGAGGCCGGGCGCGAGGCAGGCCAGCAGTGGCAGTGCGAGGGCGTGGCGCATGGTGGCTCCGGCGGTCAGCGGTGGCCGCGATTGAAGTCCTCGCGTCTGCACTTGGCAAGTGGCGCTTGCGGGTGCGCGGGCACTCGGCGCAGTGTTGGCCGACGCCTTCCACGGAGGCCTTCCATGGCCGACCCCACTGCCGCCCTCATCACCCAGCTCAGGAACGTCCAGACGCGCAGCGGACAGTCCATCGCACAGCTGCACCTCGCGCTCGAAGGCTGCGGCCTGGCGAAGCACGGCGAGAAGCGCAGCTGGCTGATGGAGCGTTACGGGCTGGGCTACGGTGACGCCAACACGGTTGTCGCCCTGCAGGGCAAGCCGCTGCCGGCGTTGGACGGCGCCGCGCCGGCGCTGCCTGCAGTCGCGGACGGCGATCCGCTGGACGCGATCTACGCCGGCAACAAGGCTGGGCTGCGCGACCTGCACGAGACGCTGATGGCGCGCATCCACGCGCTCGGCGAGTTCGAGATCGCGCCCAAGAAGAGCTACTTCAGCCTGCGCCGCGCCAAGCAGTTCGCCACGGTTGGCCCGGCCACCGCCAAGCAGATCGAGATCGGCTTGAACTGCCGGAGCCTGCCCAAGGATTCGCGGCTCAAAGTGCTGCCGCCCGGCGGCATGTGCCAGGCCAGCACGCGCGTTTCCGATGCCTCCGAGATCGACGAGGCGCTGCTCGGCTGGATCCGACTCGCCTACACCAGTGCGGGCTGAGCATCCCGATGCACATCGCCCCGCGCGATCGCGGGTCCTCACACGATCCGGCGGCCATTGACCCAACCGCGAGACCGGAACGACTTCACGCCATCTCCCGCTTCTGATCGCACGGCTCGCAGTGGCTATGTGGGGTGCGCGCTGCAGCCGCGCTCCGCGGTTGACCGAGCGAACGCCCGCGGCCATGAGGCTCCCCCCAGAACGATGGGCGCCGCGCGGCGCGCTAGAACAGCTCGCCCTGCGCTGACTCGGCGCGCGGCGGACGGAAGCGGCTGCAGTCGAGTTCGATCTCGTCGCGATGCAGATAGCCCAGACGTTTGCGCGCCAGCTCGAAGCGCGCCTGGATCAGCTTGGCGATCGCGCCCTCGCCGCGCATGCGTGCGCCGAAGCGCGGGTCGTTGTCGCGGCCGCCGCGCATGTCGCGGATCAGGTTCATCACGTGGGCGGCGCGCTGCGGGAAATGCAGCTCCAGCCATTCGCGGAACAGGTCCTTCACCTCGTGCGGCAGGCGCACCAGGGTGTAGTTCGCGTAGAGCGCGCCGGCCTCCCGGCCGCGTTCGAGGATGCCCTCCAGATCGGGATCGTTGACCGCCGGAATCAGCGGGGCGGCGAACACGCCGGTCGGCACACCGGCGGCGCTCAACCGGGCGATCGCTTCGAGCCGCCGGTGCGGCGCGCTGGCGCGCGGCTCCAGCCTGGCGGCGAGGCGATTGTCCAGCGTGGTCACCGACACCGCGACAAACACCAGGCGCTGCGACGCCAGCTCGTGCAGCAGGTCGAGATCGCGCTCGACGCAGGCGTTCTTGGTGACGATGGTGCAGGGGTGTCGCGTTTCCAGCAGCACCTGCAGCACCTCGCGCGTCAAACGGTATTGACGCTCGATCGGCTGATAGGGATCGGTGTTGGCGCCGAGGTTGATCGGGCTGACCCGATGGCTGCGCCTGCCCAGTTCGGCGCGCAGCAGCTCGGCGGCATTGGTCTTGGCGAACAGCCGCGTCTCGAAGTCGAGGCCCGCGGAGAGGTTGAGATAGCCGTGGCTGGGCCGCGCGTAGCAGTAGACGCAGCCGTGCTCGCAGCCGCGATAGACGTTGATGGAGTGCTCGAAGGGGATGTCGGGCGAGTCGTTGTGGCTCAGGATGCTGCGCGCGCGCTCCTCGCTGACCGTGGTGCGCGGTCGTGCAGGCTGCAGGTCCTCGCCCTCGGCGTCGCCCGGCCAGCCGTCGTCCTCGGCCTCGACGCGCACCGACTCGAAGCGCCCTTCGCGATTGCTGGCCGCGCCGCGGCCCTTGATGGGAGTGCCGGACATGCGGCGATTGTGCGGCCGCCGGCGCCGGATGTCCCCCAGCGGCCGCCTGCGCCGTTGCAGTGGGAGTCGAGGGCAGCGTGCGTTCTGCGCCCTGTCACGCATTGCATACTTCGCGGTCAGTGCGCCGCGACCGTTCGAAGGGGGATGCCGGAATGCTGTGGAGCCTGCTGCTCGTGCTGGTCCTGCCCGCGCTGTGGGCGCTGACCGCTTACAACCGGCTGGTGCGCCTGCGCAACCAGGTGCGTACGGCCTGGGCCGACATCGACGTGCAGCTGGTGCGTCGCCATGACCTGGTGCCGCAGCTTGTCAGCGTGGCTCAGGCGGCTGCCCAGCATGAGCGCTCGACCTTCGCCCTGGTCAGCGAGCTGCGCGCCCAGGCCCTGGGCCTGCAGGTCAAGGGCGGGCAGGGCGCGACTGCGCTGGGCGAGGTCGAGACCCGCCTGCAGCAGGCGTTGGGGCAGGTGTTCGCGCTGGGCGAGGCCTATCCCGCGCTGCGCAGCAGCGAGAATTTTCTTGCCCTGCAGAAGGAGCTCGCGGCGATCGAGGAGCACCTGCAGTACGCTCGGCGCTTCTACAACGGCGCGGTGCGCGACTACAACGACGCCACCCAGAAGCTGCCCGACGTGTTCATCGCCCGGCTCGGCGGCTTCGGTGGCGCCGAGTTCTTCCAGGCCCGCGAGGGCGAGCGCGCGCCGGCGCAGGTGCGGCTGTCATGAGCTTGCTTCGAGTTCTGATCGCACTGCTGCTGCTCGCCTGCGCGCTGCCGGCCGCCGCGCAGGAGCGCATCCTCGACTACCGCGTCGAGGTCGACATCCGCAGCGATGGCAGCATCGAGGTCGCCGAGCACATCCGCCTGCGCGCCGAAGGCCAGCAGATCCGCCGCGGCATCTACCGCGACTTCCCGACCCGCTACCGCGACCGCTACGGCAATGCGGTGGTGGTCGACCTGCAGGTGCTGGGCGTCGAGCGCGACGGCCAGCCCGAGCGGTGGTTCACGGAAGCCATGGACAACGGCGTTCGCATCAACACCGGCGGTGACGACTATCTGCCCGGCCTGCCGCGCGAGTTCACCTTCACCCTGCGCTATCGCACCACCCGCCAGCTCGGTTTTTTCGAGGCCCATGACGAGCTGTACTGGAACGCGATCGGCACCGGCTGGGCGTTTGCGATCGAGCAGGGCAGCGTCGAGGTTCGGCTGCCGGCGGTGGTCGATCCCGCCAACATGCGTCTCGATGCCTACACCGGCGTGCAGGGCGCGCAGGGCGGCGATGCGCGCGGTGAGGTGATCTCGCCGGGCATCGCCCGCTGGACGCTGACCGCACCGCTGGCGCCGGGCGAGGGCCTGACCATCGCACTGGGCTTTCCCAAGGGGCTGGTCGTGCAGCCCACGCGCGCCGAGCGCGTCGGCTGGCTGCTGCAGGACAACCGTGGCCTGCTGGTCGCGCTGGCTACGCTCGGCGTGCTGCTGGCCTGGTGCGTCTGGCGCTGGCGCGCGGTCGGGCGCGATCCCGAGGCCGGCGTGATCATCGCCCGCTACCAGCCGCCGGCCGATCGTTCGCCGGGCGAACTTCGCTACCTCAAGCGCATGAGCTACGACCCGCGCTGTCTCACGGCTGATCTGCTGGCCGGTGCGGTGGCCGGCGCGGCCGAGATCGAGCGCGAGAAGGGCCTGCTGTTCGGCGACACCTGGAGCCTTGCACGTGGGCCAGTCGCGGTCGATGAGAGCCTGCCCTTTACCGTGCGCAGCCTGCTTGGCAAGCTGCTGCCAGCGGGGCGTTCAAGGCTTGAGCTGAAAAAGAGCAGCAGCACCGCGCAACACGTGCAGGCGGCGATGCTCGAGCACACCCGCGCCCTGCACAAGCGCCTGCACCGCAGCCACTTCAACAACAACAGCGGCGACACCGTGCTCGCCGCGGCGATCGCGGTCTGCGGCGCGGTGATGGCCTTTCTCAGCGCGGGCGGGTCGGGCGAGCCCGCCATCATCGGCGTCTGCGTGCTGATGCTGATCGTGGTGATCGGCTTCGCCTGGTTGGTCAAGGCGCCGACCGCGCAGGGCCGCACGCTGCTCGACGAGATCGAGGGCCTGAAGCTCTATCTGAAGGTGGCCGAACGTGACGAGCTGGCGGCGATGCCCGGCCCCGATCAGCCGCCGCGGCTGGACGCCCAGCGCTACGAGGCGCTGCTGCCGTATGCGATCGCGCTGGATGTGGAAGACGCCTGGACCGCCAAGTTCACCGCGGCCGTGGGTGCGGCAGCCGCGGCGGCGGCGACGGAATCGATCCGCTGGTACCGCGGCGGCGGCTTCAACGACATCGGCAGCCTGGCCAAGGCGGTCGGTACGGGCCTGAACAGCTCGATCGCCTCGGCCAGCAGCCCGCCCGGCAGCAGCTCCGGCGGGGGCGGCGGTGGCTCCGCAGGGGGCGGCGGAGGCGGTGGCGGTGGCGGCGGGCGCTGAGCGCGTTCCCGCGCCGTGTCGCAGGCCGGGACTTCTTCAGAGACTTGAACTCGTCATCCCCGCGGAAGCGGGGATCCAGTGCTGCTGCAGCTCCGATTGGCGACGCAGGCGTGACTGCACTTGCATGCAGTCACCGGGTGCTCGACTGGGTCCCTGCGTGCGCGGGGACGACCAGCGCGTGAGCGCAAGGCTCAAAAGGCTGCGCAACGCCTCGGCTGCGTGGATTCCTGCTCCGGCGATGATCTCTTCCGTCATCCCCGCGAATGCGGGGATCCAGTGCTGCTGCAGCTCCGATTGGCGACGCAGGCGTGACTGCACTTGCATGCAGTCACCGGGTGCTCGACTGGGTCCCTGCGTGCGCGGGGACGACCAGCGCGTGAGCGCAAGGCTCAAAAGGCTGCGCAACGCCTCGGCTGCGTGGATTCCTGCTCCGGCGATGATCTCTTCCGTCGTCCCCGCGAATGCGGGGATCCAGTGCTGCGCCCGAGGAAGGGGACCTCTGGAGACTGCGCCACAGTGCGGTTGGCGAGGGCGATGATCCGTGGGGACGCGAGCGTTCTGTCTTGCGAGAGATCCGGGTGCCAACGCGATCGAAGCTGAACACAATCACGCCGAATCTGAACGCTGCACCGTCCTGCTGACACGTCCCTTTCCACCCTGCCGTTAGGTCGGACGCACCCCATAGACGGGGTGCTGACCACGGAAGGAGTGAAGGGATGCACACGACGAAGAGGCCCGGATGGGCCGGCATGGGTTTGGCCATGGTGCTGGGGTCGGTGAGCGGCGTGGCCGCCGCCGACCCCGGCGATCTGCAGCTCAGCTTTGGCAATCAGGGCGTGGTTCTGGTTGGCCTGGGCGGCGGCCAGGAGTACTTCCACGATGTGCTGGCCGAGCCCGATGGCGCGGTGCTGGTGGCCGGCGCGCTGTATCACCGCAATGCCGCGCAGGCGCCGACCCGCGGCTACGACATGTCGGTGCTGCGGGTACTGCGCAACGGCCAGCTCGATCCGGCCTTCGGCCTCGATGGCCTGAGCCAGATCGACAGCGGCGATGATGGCGACGCGGCGCGCGCACTGATCCGCCAGCCCGACGGCCGCCTGCTGGTTGCGGGTCGCCTGGACAGCGGCGCCTACAGCGATTTCGGGCTGGCCCGACTGCACGCGGACGGCAGCCTCGACACCAGCTTCGGCGAGCCCTTCAACGGCGCGCGGCGCGGCTATGTGCGGCTCAACATCGGGCCGAGCACGGCGATCAATGACGGCGCCAACGCGCTGGCCCTGCAGTCGACCGGGCGCATCGTGCTCGGCGGCGAGGGTTTCGCCCATGACAGCGGCTTCAACTACCAGCGCTTCGCGCTGGCGCGTTTCCACCCTGACGGCACGCTCGATACCAGCTTCGGCGATGGTGGGCGGGTGGTGTCGCCGGCCACGGCCTTCCAGGTGGCGGAGTACCTCACCGCGATCGCCCGCCGCCGCGACGGCAGCCTGCCGGAGGATCGGATCACCGCGGTGGGCTACGTGTTCGCACGCAGCACCGGCCTGATCCGTCGCTACCTCGCCGATGGCCAGCCCGACCCCAGCTTCGGCAGCGGCGGCACCCTCGTGCTGACCGAGAGCGTGGTCGGCGGCGTGCGCCGCGGCATGGCCTCGGTCATCGATGCGGTGTGGCTGGACGACGGCAAGCTGCTGGCGCTCGGCACCGGCAACGAGCGCGGCTTCGTGTTCCAGCGCTTCCATTCGGACGGCAGCCTCGACACCAGCTTCGGCAGCAACGGCCGCACCCTGGTCAAGTTCAGCGGCACGGTCGAGTACGACGAGCCGGCGGCGCTGGCCGTGCAGGCCGACGGCAGCATCCTCGCCACCGGCTACGCCAGCATGCGCTACAGCGGTCCTGCCTCGAAGGACTTCGCGGTGGTGCGGCTCACCGCCAGTGGCCAGCCGGATCCGCGCTTCGGCGACGGCCAGGGCCGTTCGACCTATCCGGTGTCGGTGCATGCGGACGAGGGCTACGCGATCGCGCAGACCAGCGACGGCGACTTCCTCGCCGCCGGCCGCGCCAACAACGATCAGAACTCCACGACCGGAGCGGCGATGCAGGCGGCGCTGATGCGCCTGCAGGGCGATCCGGGGCTATTCCGCGACGGCTTCGAGTAGCGGTTGCGGTGGCGCCCGGATACGCGGGCGAAGTCACAGGCGAGCGTCGAGCGCGTCCCGGGCCGGGCATGCCACAAGGAGACAGTGCAATGCGCCCATTCGATTTCCCAAGCACCATGCATCCCGAACTCGGGCCCGCCATCAGCCGCGAGGAGCGCCTGGAGGCGCTCCGAGAAACCCTGCGACACGACCCGCGCTGCTGGCTTGGGCTGGCCGCAGGCCTGGCCCTGTTGATGGGCCTGGTCCTCGGCCTGGGTCTGACTGGCCCGGCGCCCGTGCTGGGGCTTGCGGCCGTGCTGACAGGCTGGCTGTGGCTGGGCCGGCAGCTGGCGCTGCCGCGCATGCGGGCGCGCTTCGAGCAGCGCGTGGATCGCCGCAGGCTGCTGCGCGACTTCAAGGCCTGGTAGCGGGTCCGCGTTGGCGTGGTCAGCGCAGCAGGCCGATCCAGCGCAGCTCGACATCGGCCTCGAAGGCTTCGCCGTAGGCCACCAGCGCGACCGAGCGCAGGCGCTGCGTGTCGAGCGCCTCTCCCAGGGCCACCGGCACGAAGTCCGCCAGCGGCAGATCGAGCGTCGCCCAGTCCCGGCCCACGGCCAGCGGAGCCCGGTAGTAGGACCAGGGTCGCCGGGTGTCGGCGCTGCGCAGGTGCAGCCAGTAGGCACCGGGTGTGCCGCGCACCTGCACGCGCAGGGCGCGGTAGCTTGAGGCGTCGAAGTCGCCGCCGTCGGCGCGCAGCGGCAGCCGGAGCTGGATGAAGCCGCCGTTGTTGTCCAGCCGCACGCGACCCTGCATGCGCAGCCAGCGGCCGCCCTCGCTCTCGACAATCCCCGCGCGCAGCTCGCTCAGTCCGCCCATCACGCGGTCGCTGAAGCCCTGCCACTGCGTATCGACGGTGGAGAGCCCATTGGTCCGACTGAAGTCATCCAGCACCTGCAGGCTCTCTTGCGCCATGACGACTCCCGAGCTGAGGCCTGTCCAAAGCAAGCAGACACGCAGTGCGCTGCCAGCGGGGCGGCGGGGCGTTGCAGTTGGATGGAGTTCTGAACGCATGCCGCCACTGTTGCTGCAGGTGCGCCAAGGAAACGTGGCGGTCCACGTGCAGCGCCGTCGTCGGTTCAGGCTCAGACCTGCGGCAGCGGCTCGTTGACCGCGCGGCTCGGGTCGAAGCTGGGCGTGCCGCTGTGGCGCTCCTGCGGTTGCGGGTGCTCGCCCTTCTCGATCACCACCACACTGTCGTAGAAGTGCATCGAACGCGTCGCGCGGGTGAAGGGGCCGGGGCCGAAGCTGTGCGGATCGCGGCTGTGCCACGCGTTCAGGTCGTCCACCAGGCGCTTGGCGAACTCCATGAAGCTGTGCGGCGCGCGCAGGCCGCCGCCGTGACTGCGCCAGTAGCTGGTGTGGGTGTCTTCGACCAGGATCACGCCGTCCGGCTTGACGCTGCCATAGAGCTCTTCGACGGTGGCGATCTGCTGGTGCATCTGGTGGCCGCCATCGTCCAGCAGGATGTCGATGGGCCCGATCTTCGCGGCGAGCTGGCGCAGGAAGCCGCGGTCGCCCTGGTCGCCGATGTGGATCTCGACGCCGGGCTCGCCGAGCTCCAGCAGACGCGGATTGATGTCGACGCCGACCACGCGGCACTGCGGCCCGAAGTAGTGCCTCCACATCTGCAGCGAGCCGCCATGGAACACGCCGAACTCGACCAGGGTGATCGGCTGGCCGCGGAAGCGCGCGAAGTGGCGATGGTAGATGTCGAGGTAGTGGTCCCACTTCGTCATCAGCCGGCCGGGGTTGGCATCGAAATAGGTGCGCAGCGGATTGGCGGATTCGGTCGACATGGCAGTGAAGTCATCGATAACCCAGGAGTGCCGCGAGTCTGGACAGAGTCGGCTGTCGCGGCAAGCCGTGGCATGGTGCGCCTCGGAACATCGGTGAGGTCGATGAGAGGCAAGGGCGCGGCATACTCGTGCACGCACAGCACGTTCCGGAGGAGACGAACCATGCGCGCGAAACTGCTGCCCCTCCTGTTGCTGCCAATGCTCGCCTATGCGGGCCTGAGCAGCGCGGTGTATCTGGGGCAGCGTGACCTCATCTACTTCCCGCAGCCGCGCGCGCTGCCGGCGGGCATGCATGAACTCATGCTGGATGCCGCCGGGGCGCGTCTGCAGGTCAGCGTGCGCGAAATGCCCGGCGCGCCGGCCCTGATCTACTTCGGCGGCAATGCCGAAGATGTCTCCCGCACCTTGCCCGAGCTGGCGCGCTTCCTGCCCGGACATGCGCTCTACCTGCTGCACTATCGCGGCTACGGCGCCAGCGAGGGTGAGCCCAGCGAGGCGACTCTGTTCGCTGATGCGGAGGTGCTCTATGCGCATGTCGCAGCGCGGCATCCGCAGGTCGACGTCGTCGGCCGCAGCCTGGGGAGCGGTGTTGCCGTGCACCTGGCCAGTCAGCGCCCGGTGTCGCGCCTGGTCCTGGTCACGCCCTTCGACAGCCTCGCTGCCGTGGCGTCGGAGCAGTTCCCCTGGCTGCCGGTGGACTGGCTGCTGCAGGATCGCTATGACAGCGCGCGTCTGGCATCGCAGGTCAGTGCGCCTACGCTGCTGCTGGTCGCAGCCCGGGACACCCTTGTGCGGCCTGCGCGCAGCGAGGCGCTGCGGCGCGCTTTCCTTCACGCTGCGGTCGAGCTGCGGACACTCGATGGCGTGGACCACAACACGATCGGCCTGCATCCCGGCTACGGGCCTGCCCTCGCGGGAAAGACGGAAGCCTCTCCGTGAGCCATTTGCGGCGGACGAGCTGGCTTGCACGGGCGCTGCGGGCCCGACCGGCATGGGTCGGGCCCGCAGGCACGCCGGAGGCTAGGCTCAGCGACGGCTGCTGAGCTGGTCCATGCCCTCGAGATTCTGGATCACGATCTCGACCCGACGGTTCTGCTGGCGGCCGGCAGCGCTGTCGTTGCTGGCGACGGGATAGTCCTTGCCCAGGCCTCGCGTGGCGAGGCGCGACGCATCGATGCCCTGCGACACCAGATAGGTCTTCACCGCTTCGGCGCGACGCTGGGACAGGCCCAGGTTGTAGTCGGCGCTGCCGGTGGAGTCGGTGTGGCCCTCGATCTGCACCGTGGTTTCAGGGTGCTTGCCCAGGGCGTCCACCAGCGGCTGCAGATTGCGTGTGGCGCCAGGCTTGAGGGTGGCCTGGTCCACCTCGAACAGCACATCCCCCAGGGTCACCACGAGGCCGCGCTCGGTCTGCTTGGCCTGCAGGTCGGCCAGCGTCTGCTCCAGCTCCAGCAGGCGCGCGCGCGCTTCTTCCGCTTCCTGGCGCGAGGCGTCGGCGGCCATGCGTTCCTGCTGCGCCAGCAGCAGCGCCTGCTCGGCTTGCTGCTGTGCAGTCATGGCCTGTGCGCGGGCACGCTCCGCCTCCGCGCGGCGCGCCTGCGCCACCAGCCGCTCGCGCTCGACGCCCATGGTTTCCAGCTGGGCGCGCGCGGCGCCGCTGCGGCCATCGGCTTCGGCGATGCCGAGCAATCGGCCGGCGATGTACACGTTGCGATCGAACAGGTCGGACTTCATGCCGCGGCCGTCCCGGGCCAGCGTGTCCACGGCGGCGCGCGCGTCGGCGAGCTGCTGGGAGGCGTAGCCAGCGACCGCCGGATCGGATTCGAGCCGGCTCAGTTCGCTCTCCAGTCGAACGAGCTCGGGCGGCCGCTCGCTGTTGCCGGCACAGCCGGCGAGTGCGCCGAGCGACAGCCCCAGCAGCAGGGCGCGGGACAGCACGGTGGAATGCGGATGCAGGTTCATGGACGGCCTCCCGACTGGGTGATTTCTTCGCGGAGTGTGTTGAGGGTGCGCTCCATCTCGGCCAGCGTGGCCTCGGCCTGGCGCTGTCGCGACAGTGCCTCGGCGAGGCGCGCATCGGCCTTGGCGCGCTGCGCTTCGCGCTCGGCGTCGTCCCAGTCGCGGTCATTGAACGAGCCTTCGGCCTGTGCCAGCTGGTCGCGGGCCTGGCGCAGCTCCTGGGTCGCATGGGTGCCCGCATCGGCACGTTCGGCGGCGGCCACGTTGGCGCGCGCCGAGGTCAGTTCCAGCTCGGCCTCGCTGCGACCGGCGAAGGCGCTGAGCGGCAGCGCGAACAGGGCTGCGCAGAGCAGGGTGCGTGGTGTTCTCACGAGCGTTCTCCTTGGGTTTCGAGGAACTCGCGAGGGGTTCAGCAGGGGGCGTGCCAGCGCTCAAGCTGCTCGAAAAACGCAATGAGAACAGGGGTTTGTGTGGAATTCATGCGCCCTTGATGGACGTCGAATCAGGGGAGGCTGCACGACATCGGCCTGCCGATCGTGCAGCCTGCAATCACCGCGCTGGTGGCCCGCACGGCTCGCAAGCGCTTTCGATGTGGCGGGCCGCCGTGCTACTCCCAGGTCAGGCTGACGCGCGGATGGATGCGCAGCGTGGTGTACAGGGCGTCCGAACGCAGCGCCTCGGCCAAGGGCTCGGCGTGGATGCCGACCAGCATCGGTCCCGCCATGCCGCCGCCCCAGTCGATCGCGACCGAGTCCTCGGCAATGAAGAGTCTGGTCGGGCGATCAAGGCTCAGATTCAGGAACGGGTGGCGCCTGGCCAGCTCGGGAAGAAATTTCCGGTTGCCGTAGAAGTGCGAGCGCCTGGGCAGCTCTCCGTCTGCCGCAGCTGCGCGTGCCAGCTGCCGGGCATCGTCCGCGAGCCGCAGCCAGTCCGCTTCTCGGGGGGCGAACAGATGCGTCATGCGCAGCTCGCTGCTGACCAGGTTCAACCGCGCGCTCAGGCTTCAGAGACTCAGGATCAGCAGGACAATGCCCGACATTCAGCGCCGGCCGGCTCCTGCGGCGGCAAGCAGCGAACCCCAATCAGTCGGCCAGCAGGGTCAGTGCTCCGACGATGGCGCAATAGACCAGAGGCGGCCGACCTGGGGGGCATGCAGCACCCGGATCTGGCGGCACCGCGTAGATCGACGTTTCGCTGCCTCAGGGGATGGGCTGCGCCCGCTGGGGATCGAATGAGCCAGGACGATCCATGGGGCGCTATGCAGTCAGGGCAGGGATGCTGCAGGCTCGAGATCTTCGCCGATGACCTTGATCGGGTCTCCCGCGGCACGAAAGCGCGGCCGTGTTCTGTGCATGTGCTCTGTGTGCTGCAGGGGATGGATTGGTGTAGACGCTCTCTATGAACGTGCGCGCCATGCGCGAAGTGGTCCGTCGCTCCTGGTTCGATGCAATCGCCCGGAAATCGGTGGGATGCCCAAGCACGCCCCGGGCTTCAAGGTGGTGTCTCAGCAGCGATACCGTGTCCAGCTGGATTCCGCTCGCAATCCGCGTGTAGTTGGCCAGTTCGACCAAGCCACCGCCCAAGCGCCAATCGCAGTTGCGCCAGTTCCGGCATTCTGGCCAGCGGGATAGGGCAATGGGCGACGCCTTCAGCAGCGCCGGCTCTGACCTGCGGCGCGGATTGAAGCGATGCTCCACGCCGCGCCAGCCCGACTCGGCCTGTTTTAGTTCGATCCGCTCGCGGCCGAAGAAGCGCTTGATGCTCAGCTGGTTGTCGTCATCCATTGCTGACTGTTCCCGCCAGATCTACGCTGGATCCGTTGGTGTAGAAGTACGCTGGGGCTCGGAGCGCAGCGAATGACGCTCTTCTGCTGTGGAGATTGCGCTCAGGCAAGAGCGGTCTGCCAGAAGCTCCACCAGCAGGAAGCGATCTGCCCTGGGCAATTCTGATTGATGCATGCGTGCGCCTGTCGTTGACGTCAAGTAGACCATGCAGGGCGCCTCACTCCCGTGCAGGAGATTGCGCCCACTAGGGTCGAGCGCCATCACCAACTGGCCCCGACGCCGGGTCGAGCGATGTGGGGCGCGCGGAGATAAGCGCAGCAAAGGCCCCGATGAACGCCAGAACCTTTCGACTGATCTCCTGTGCCCGGACGGCTGCGCACGGGCAAAGCGCGGCCATATCAGTGCTGCGACCGAAGCTCTCAATGTTCGCCTACCCTGCAGAGAAGACGCAGACCGCGGCAGAGCATCAGAACCGCAGCGTCGGCGCTGCGCATTTGAATCCATCCTGATACGCGCAGGGCAAATGGGTGCCTGCCCGATGCGTTCGGGCCGGCGTCCGCGCTGGTCCAAAGGAGACGCGCCTGAGCCAAGCTTCGGCAGTTCCTGCCACTTGCGCCAGCACGTCGAGCGCCTGCGCCCCATGCTCACCTCGCCCTGCGGCCTACCGCCGAGAGCTGATCGCGGGCCAAGGCGGCAGTGGCTGCGGCCACAACATCGCAGCCACAGCCAGGCTCAGCGCAGGCATCCTCGAAGCCGTTTCTGGGGCAACGCCCCCCGTTGGGATCGAAGCGGTCATCGTGCGTCGAATCCGTCCTTGAAGAGTCCGTCTGGCACGAGATTCAGGAGTCGGAAGCCGTAATCCGTGCCGACCAGCACCAGGGTCTTGAGCCCTGAAGGGGCGATCGCCAGCGATGCAGTTCCGGATTGCGCGCCGAGGTTTGCTGTCTCGCCAACCATTGCACCTCCGAGGTCCAGCAACAGCAGGGAACTGTCGGAAGCCGCCACCAGGTAGGGCGCGCTCGGCATGGCTGCGAGCGCGCGGCTGGGGCCGGGTAGGCTATACGTCCGTCGCAGCTCGTGAGTTGCAGCATCCAGATGGGTCATGCGGCCAGCGCTGTCCTGAAGCACGATCTCAGGGCCGGCGGGCGCATGCGGGACGAAAAGCGCGTGGTGGATGTTGGCTGTATGCGTCCACTGCGACTGTTGGCTGTCCAAGCTGAAACCGTGCAGCCCCGTTGTCACTGCGGCAACCAGGAAGCGCTCGCTGCCATTGTTCATCACGAACAGCCCTCGCGATGTCCAGCGGCCGGACTGGATGCGCGGTGATTCCCACAGCAGCTGCCCGGTACGCAGTGAGAACACATGCAGTCGGACGTCTGACTCGTCGGCACTCGATGCATCGGTTGACACTGCGATGTCTTCATGGCCGTCCCCGTCGAAGTCGAGTAGCACGGCGTCGTAGATCCATCGCCCGATGAGCGGCCCGTTTCCGAGGTCGTCCTCAATCACCTGCTGGACGATCCTGCTTGCACCGTCGAGCACCACGATCCTGTTCCGGTTCGCGCTTCTGCCGGCGATCACAATCTCGCGGGCAGGATCGTCGTCCAGTTGGGTCGAGAGAAACCGCTGGGCATGCATGTTGAAGGGATAGGTGGAGGCGCCGCTGCTCTGCGACTGCCACTCTACTGCCCCTGTCTGGGCGTTCACGATGCGCATGCGACCCGACCAACCATCACCGGTTCCAACAAGCAGTTCCGATTGCCCGTCAGCATTGAAGTCGCCGATTGCTGTCGTGCTGGTGCCCTGCTGATCCGACCCCAGTGATTTCAGCACAGCACCCGAGTCCGAGTCAGCGAGCGTGAGCGCGCTGTCCGGAGAGGGATACAGGCTGGAGGGCGCATACAGGAGATGGCGTCGCGAGCCCCTGGTGATGCGCGGTGCGACGAGACTGCCTGCGCCATTGACGGAGGGCTGCAGCTCTCGCTTCAGTGAGCGCATCTGCGAGTCGAAGACTCTGATCCACCCGCCGATGTGTTCCGAGGTGATGATTTCATCGGCGCCGGTTCCGTCGAGGTTTGCGATGTGCAGCAGGTCGGTCCGATACTGCGGTTCGCTCCAGACGGGGGACCATGGCCCAGACTGGAACACTGTGAATCGATCAAGTGCGCCAACGAAGCCAGGGGCCTGCTGTGGGCCGACATTGCCTGCCGCGACGATGCCGCCGAAGCCCTGCGGGTAGGCCCACTCCGGCAGTCGCGTCGCGCCATCGATGACCTGTCCCTCGGCTGCCGAGATGAGGATCTCCAGCGCCGAGTCCGAGTCGAGATTGTGGGTGGTGATGGCAACGCCCCCATTCACGGGCACCGACCAGTGCAGGTCTCCGCTCAGCAGGTCCGACGCGCGGAGCTCGGTCCGGTAGAGACTCAATAGCTCGGGCGAGCCATCGGTATCCACGTCTGCAACGCGCGTGGCCACCGGGCCTGTGGGGAATGTGTAGCGGGCGATTTCCGACAAGGGCCAGCCTGCATACACGGTCACCAGTGCCGACTCCACGTACCACCTGTTTCCGGTCACGGCAGTCAGAACAGGGCCTTGCGCGGTCGACTCCGCGTGCAGGTCCACGAAGGTCGAGAGTGGTCGCGGCAAGGCGATGACCTGCCTCTGCGCCAGCGGTGTGCCGGCGTTCGAGAACACCACGATGGCAGGCGTCTTGGCCACTGTCGCCGCGAACACTTCATCAATGCCGTCCCTGTCGAAGTCTGCGGCGACAATGCCATACGGCGATATTGGGTCGAGGACCGTGGCCCGCTCCAGCAGCGGTTCGAAGGGGTAGGCGAGGACGTCTGCGCACAACGCAGCGAGCGCAATCGCGCCAAGGAACAGACGCTTGGAGGAAGCAAGCAGGGTGGGCATTCGAGGATCCCAGATATCATGGGGACAGGTGCTGCGGAGCGCCGGCGTCATGCATCTGCATCTGAGCTGGCGGAATTCCGGCGGGGCGCTCGCAAACAGTGATGCACTCGGTCTGTGAAACACAAGCGCTACCCACGCTGGCCCACTTTGCGAGATCACAGACTCGGCTCCACGCTGATGCGGTGCCGACGAGTGTTGCGACTACGGCCGCCAGTTCGCGTGCCGCTCCCAGAACTCGACGCTGCGCCGGTAGGCTTCGCGGTCCAGCGGCACGCCCGAGCCGCCTTCGTCGACGCCCAGCGCGTTGCGCATCAGGGTGATCGGCACCATCGGGATCTCTTCCGGCTCCATCGTGTACAGGCAGCCGACGATGCCCCAGTCGGCCTCGATCGGCGTGCCTTCCTTGGCCATCTGTTCGCGGCTGTAGAGGATTGGCACGAGGTAGTTCGCAACAGGCGGCTCGATGCCCTCGAACCAGCGCACCAGCACAGGCAGCTCGTCCCGGGTGCGCGCCTCGTAGGCGCTGCGCAGGCGATGGCGGTTGTCCTCGGTGATCGCCACCACCGAGCCGCGGGTCGACGTCCAGTTGCGGTGCACGTGCAGCTGGCAGAAGGGTGCGTAGCCCGCGATCACTCTCAGGGGCGGATGCGCGTTGAGATGTTCGACGAACTGCTCGGGCGCGCAGTCCTGGATGGCGGTGATGCGGCGGTCGCGCGGGAACAGGCGCGCGCGGGCGAATTCGGTGAGGACGATGGACATGGGTCTGGCTGCTGGGGCTGATGGGAGGCGGAAACATCGCCCGCCGCTGCGGGTTTGCTCGGCCGCGCGGATCACAGGCGCGGGTCGACGCGGTCGTGGCGCATCGTAACCGGCGGCAGTCAAGAGCCCTGCGTCGCCCAGCGCATTCCCGGTGTCGGGATGCTGCCAGGGCACGCTGCCGATCGCGGGCTCCCGGGCGTCCGACCGGGTCGGCCGCGTCGGCGCGCACAGGCTCGGCTCGCGTGGGTTCGAAGCCCCTGTGAGCCAAGATGGACGCGCTCGCCTCTGGTGCAGCCGGCGTCGTTCAGCCCCTGTCTGCCGACGCTGCCCGAACAATGTCGGCCCTGCCCGCGTTCGCCCCGATAGGAGTATCCACATGTCCGTCTCTTGCCTGCGCCTACTCGCAGCACTCGTGCTTGCAGCGCTGAGCCTTCCCGCATGCGCGCTCGACATGAAGCGCTGCAATGGCCGCGTGCTGCGGGTGGGCGACTGGGCCCAGCAGGCCGAGGCGCTGTGCGGTGCGCCCTACTACGTCGACCGCTGGCAGGAGCTGGTCTATGTCGATATTGACGCGCGCCGCAGCCTGCGCCAGCGCATCGACTGGAGCGAGGCCTACTTCAATCCCGGTCAGGGGCAGCAGTTGTTCAGCGTGCGCTCGCGGCAGGGTCGCATCGTCGCCATCGATACCCTGGTGCAGCGCGGCGGCCCGGCACGCCCCGGCGACTGCACCCTGGCGACGCTGACGCCCCCGCAGCCGGTCGGCGAAGTGGTCTACCGCTGCGGCCTGCCGGCCCAGCGCATCGACCTCGGGCTGGCCGTGGTCGACGGCCGCGAGCGCGTCGACGAGGCCCGCGACCTGCGCCATGAGCAGTGGCTGTATCCGGCCTCGGCAGGGCAAACCCTGGTGGTCGAGGTGCGCGAAGGGCGTCTGCTGGAGGCCGGGCTGCGCTAGCGCGCTGGGTCGTCCCAAGTCGGAGAGCATGCGAGAGAACCATCCGCCTGATGCGGCCGCCTCTGGACGCCCATGGCGGCAGCGCGCTACGCCAGTTCCGCGGTCATTTGGCTCGCCAAACTCCCTCGAACTCACGTGCCGCGCTTTGTCACGACCGCCGAGCGACGCCCTCGCTACGGCCTCTGGATTCTTCACACGCTCTGAGTCCACGCAGCCGCTTGCGTCCCGCGAGCCGGCTCTGATGCGTTTGCGGCTCGTTTCTCGTCAGCCCCTACGGGTGCGCCGAATCCGGCGCTGGAATCACTGGCGGGGGCTGCTGCAATGAACGGGCGATGCATGGCGGCGATGGCCGCGCTGTTGGGACTGGTGGCGATCGAGGCGCAGGCTGCGGTGTTCTGTATCGGCAGCGAGGCCGAGCTGCGCAGCGCCCTGGCGACCGTGGGATCGTCCTTTGATTCGGCGCCGAACGAGCTGCGGCTCACCCGCCGGGTGTTCTTCACTGGCACCCAGGCGTTCACGGTGCAGGTTTCCGGGCCGACCGGCGACACGGTGATCAGCGGCGGCTGGAGTGCCGGCCCCAACTCGCCCTGCGAGGTGCAGACGGTGGACGCGCGGCTGACGGTGCTGGACGCGCAGGGCACCTCGGCGGTGCTGAGCGTTCGCCGCAACAGCGTCAGCGGCAATGCCTCGCCGATGATCCGTATCGCCAACCTCACCCTGCGCAACGGCAGCGCCGACTCCGCCCCGGTCGGGCTGTACGTCGCCAACAGCTTCGGCCGCATCGAGGTCGACAACCTCATCGTCCATGGCCATCGCGCGCTGGCTTCCCAGTTTCTCGGCGGCGTGGCGATGACCCTCGATGCCTCCAGCCATGACATCAGCCTGCGCAACAGCCTTGTTTACGACAACATCGGCGCCTTCATCGGCGGCGGATCTCCACTGGTGAGCGTGCTGTTCACCTCTCTGAGCCTGAACAGCGGCCGCAACTGGTATCTGACCAACAACACCCTGATCGCCGGTGGCGGCGAGTCCGCACCAGCGCTGCGCATCCAGAGCGACGGCAATTTCTGGGTCATCAACAACGTGCTGCGCGGCGGCGTGGCCTATACCAACTCAATCACCGGCGCCGGTGCCGCCATTGATCCCTCGGTGCGCCAGCTGTTCAACAACTTCGCCTCCGCACCGACCACCGACCGCGCCACCATCGTCAGCAACCAGGGCAACACCTTCGTAGATCCGCAGCTGGATCCGGCCACGCTCGCCCTGCTGCCCGCCTCGCCGCTGGTCAATGCGGGCCTGGGCGCACCGCCGGGCGGCGTCCCAGCGCTCGACGCCTACGGCCAGCCGCGGGTGTTCGGCACCTTCATCGATGTCGGCGCGGTCGAACTGCAGCAGGCGCCGGTGCTGCCGGTGCGGATCTTCGGCGACGGCTTCGAGTAGCGCGGGCGGCGACTTCGCAACGTGGGCGTCCATCCTGCGGCGATGGCGCTCAGGCGGCCTTGCCTCCCAAGGCAGCCAGCAGATCGCGCGCCGTGCGCAGCCTTGCGGGTGCATCCGGCAGTTCGAGCTTGAGTTTCAGCTTGTCCGGCCCTTCCATCGCGAACACCCGCGGCTGGCCCTGGATCAGCTTGATCATGTTCATGGGGTCGAGTTTGGGCTGCTTGTCGAACTGCACGCGGCCGCCGCGTTCGCCCATCTCCACCTTCTTGATGCCCAGCGCGGTGGCGTCGAGCTTCAGTTCCGTCACCGCGAACAGATGCTTGGCCGGATCGGGTAGGAGACCAAAGCGGTCGACCATCTCGACCTGCAGCTCGTGCAGGGCGTCGCGGTGCGGGGCGCTGGCGATGCGCTTGTACAGGGTGAGCCGGGTGTGCACGTCGGGCAGGTAGTCGTCGGGGATCAGCGCCGGGATGTGCAGGCTGACCTCGGCCCCGTGATCGGTGTGGCCGTCCAGGTCGGGGATCTTGCCCTGCTTGATGCTGCGCACCGCGCGCTCCAGCAGCTCGGTGTAGAGGCTGAAGCCGACCTCGGCGATCTGCCCGCTCTGGCCCTCGCCCAGCAGCTCGCCGGCGCCGCGGATTTCCAGATCGTGGGTCGCAAGCGTGAAGCCTGCCCCGAGTTCTTCCAGCGAGGCCAGGGCTTCGAGCCGCTTCTCGGCATCCTTGGTGATTGCCTTGCGATCCGGGATGACCAGGTACGCGTAGGCGCGGTGGTGGCTGCGGCCAACGCGACCGCGCAGCTGGTGAAGCTGGGCCAGGCCGAAGCGGTCGGCGCGGTTGATGATGATGGTGTTGGCGCTGGGGATATCGATGCCGCTTTCGACGATGGTGGTGCACAGCAGGACGTTGAAACGCTGGCGGTGGAAGTCGAGCATCACCTGCTCCAGCTCGCGCTCGGGCATCTGCCCATGGGCGATGCGGATGCGCGCCTCGGGCACCAGTTCCTGCAGATCTCTCTGCATGCGCTCGATGTTGTCGACCTCGTTGTGCAGGAAGTAGACCTGGCCACCGCGCGCGAACTCGCGCTGGAAGGCCTCGCGCAGCTGGGCGGCGTCCCACTGGGCGATGAAGGTCTGCACCGCCAGGCGATGCGCCGGTGGCGTGGCGATGATGCTGAGATCGCGCAGGCCGCTCATGGCCATGTTGAGCGTGCGCGGGATCGGCGTGGCGGTCAGCGTCAGCAGGTGCACCTCGGCGCGCATGGCCTTCAGCGCTTCCTTCTGGCGCACGCCGAAGCGCTGCTCCTCGTCGACGATGACGCAGCCGAGATCCTTGAACTTGACGTCGGCCTGCAGCAGGCGGTGGGTGCCGACGATGACGTCGATCTTGCCTTCGGCCAGCTTCTCCAGTTCGGCCTTGATCTCCTTCGCAGTCTTGAAGCGCGACAGCACCTCGACACGGATCGGCCAGTCCGCGAAGCGGTCGCGGAAGTTGCGGTAGTGCTGCTCGGCGAGCAGGGTGGTCGGCACCAGCACCGCGACCTGTCGACCGCTCATCGCGGTGGCAAACGCCGCGCGCACGGCGACCTCGGTCTTGCCGAAGCCGACGTCGCCGCAGACCACGCGGTCCATGGGCAGGCTCGACTGCAGGTCGGTCAGCACCGCCTCGATGGCCTGCAGCTGGTCGGGGGTTTCCTCGAAGGGAAAGCCGGCGGCGAACTGTTCGTACTGCGGGCGATCGATATCGATCGCGAGGCCCTGTCGCGCCTGCCGCTTGGCCTGGATCTCCAGCAGTTCGGCGGCGACGTCGCGGACCTTCTCGGCGGCCTTGCGGCGGGCCTTCTCCCAGGCCTCGCCGCCCAGCGAGTGCAGCGGCGCCATTTCGGGTGAGGCGCCGGCATAGCGGCTGACCAGATGCAGCTGCGCCACCGGCACGTAGAGCTTGTCGCCTTTGGCGTACTCGATGGCGAGGAACTCGGTCTTGCTGCCGCCGACGTCCAGCACCTCCAGCCCGCGGTAGCGGCCGACGCCGTGATCCTCATGGACGATCGGCGCGCCGATTTCCAGCTCGCCGAGATCGCGGATGATCGCCTCGGGCTCGCGGCCGGCGCGCTTGCGGCGGCGCGGCTGGGCGGCGCGCTCGGGGTAGAGCTGGCGCTCGGTGAGCACGCACAGCGCCGGCTGCACGATGCTGAAGCCGTCTTCCAGTGCCGCTACGGTGATTGCGTAGCGCGGGCCGTCGGCTGCGGCGAAGGCCGACCAGTCGGCGACCGTGGCGGGCTTCAGGTCCATCGCGCCGAGCTGTTCGATCAGCGCCTCGCGGCGGCCGGCGGAGTCGGCGGCGATCAGCACCCGGCCCGGATAGCTTGACAGCAGGCTGCGCAGGGCGCTGCCGCTGGGCTCGTTCTGACGGGTGATCGGCGTCACTGGCGCGGGCGCATCGCCCAGTGCCAACGCCTCGTCAAAGCGCGGATGGGCGCTGCCGCAGACCTCGATGCGGCGCACGCCGTTGAGCTTCTGGCGCAGGGCTTCCGGCGGCAGGAAGAGCTCGTCCGGCGGCAGCAGCGGGCGCTCGATGTCGTGGCGGCGCTGCTCAAAGCGCTCGCTGGCCTGCTTCCAGAACGCGTCCGCCGCTTCCATCGCGCCCTCGCCGAGCAGGCACAGGGTGTCGGCGCCGAGGTAGTCGAACAGGCTCGCGGTGTCGTCGAAGAACAGCGGCAGGTAGTACTCGATGCCGGCGGCGGCGCCACCTTCCTTCATGTCCTGGTAGAGCGGGCAGCGCCGCGGGTCGATGGGGAAACGCTCGCGCAGCGTGGCGCGGAAGCGCTTCGAGGCCGCCTCGTCCAGCGGGAACTCGCGCGCCGGCAGCAGCCGCACTTCGCTGACCTTCTGCAGGCTTCGCTGGCTCTCGGGGTCGAAGGTGCGGATCGAGTCGATCTCGTCGTCGAGCAGCTCGATGCGATAGGGCTCGGGGCTGCCCATCGGAAAGATGTCGAGCAGGGCACCGCGCACCGCGAAGTCGCCCGGGTCCAGCACCTGCGGCACGTTGCGGTAGCCGGCGGATTGAAGCCTGAGCTTCTCGGCATCGAGGTCGAGGCGCTGGCCGTTTTTCACCACCAGCGAGCTGCCGCTGATGAAGCTGATCGGCGCCAACCGCTGCATCAGGGTGCCGATCGGCACCACCAGCAGGCCGCGCTGCACGGCCGGCAGGCGGTAGAGCGTGGCGATGCGCTGGCTGACGATTTCGGCGTGCGGACTGAAGGGGTCGTAGGGCAGGGTTTCCCAGTCGGGGAAGTGCAGCACCGGCAGGCCGCGCGCGAATACGGCCAGCTCGGCTTCCAGCGACTGCGCGTGAAAGCTGTCGCGGGTGATCGCGATCAGCAGGCCGCTGTGCCGCGATGCTGCCTCAGCGACGGCCAGGGCGAGGGCGCTGGGGCTGGCCGGCGCTCGCCAGTAGGCGCGCTGCTGGCCGGCGGCGGGCAGGGGCGGGGAGAGCGGGGCGGGGCTGGATGCGGCCGTATTCAAGAGGCGTCCGTGGCTGAGGGCGGCAGGCACTGCCGCTGGTGAAAACCCGCAAGTGTAGCCCCGCTGCCTGCGGGCCCGCCGTGAGGGCGGAGGCGGTGCGACAGGGCGAGCCGTCTGGGCGTCCTCGTCGCTGCGCTACACTCGCGCCGCCGACTTGCGCCGGACGGATCTGATCATGGGCAACGCGACCGATCGCCAGCAGTTGACCCGACTCCTGCACGCGTGGAGTGCGGGGGATTCTCCGTCAGCCGAAGCCGTGTTGGAGCTGGTCTACGATCGCGTCCGGCAGCTCGCGGCCAACAAGCTGCGCGCCAATCCCGGCAATGGCCTGGAGCCGACCGAGCTCGCCAACGAGTTGGTCATCAACCTGCTGGAGGCCCACGTCGAGTGGGTCGATCGCGTGCATTTCTTCCGCACGGTCGCCGTGGCGATGCGCAACCTGCTTTGCGACATGGGCCGCAAGCAGCTGGCGGCCAAGCACGGCGGCGGCCAGTTCCGGGTCACCTTCCGGGCAGCGGAGAACGAGCCGGCGCCGGAGTTCGCCCAGGCCGAAACCCTGCATGAAGCCTTGCTGGAACTGCGCGCCAACGATGCGCGCAAGGCCGATGTGATCGAGCTGACCTATCTGGTGGGCCTGGAGCACGAGGAAGTCGCCAAGGTGCTCGACGTCTCGCTGGCGACCGTCAATCGCGATCTGCGCTTCGCACGCGCCTTCCTGCGCGACCGCATGGAAGGCTGAGGCAGCGTCGATCGGTGTCGGGGCGGCCGGTTCAATCGGCGCCGGGCGAATCCGCCGGCAGGCTTTCCCACTCGCCGTGACGCAGCTGTTCGACGCCGCGGAAGCGTCGCTTGTAGTCCATCTTCGGATGCCCCTGCAGCCAGAAGCCCAGATAGACATGGGGCAGGCCGAGCGTGCGCGCCCATTCGATCTGGCGAAGGATGGCAAACGTGCCCAGGCTGCGGCCGGCCTCGTCCGGGTCAAAGAAGGTGTAGACCGCGGACACTCCGTTCGGCAGCAGATCGCTGACCGCAACACCCTTCAGGGCGCCCAAGCCGTCGTGGAAGCAGAGGAAGCGGGTGGGGCTCCACGGGGCGCTCAGGAAGTTGTCGAAATCTTCCGGCCGCGGCTCATCCATGCCGCCTTTGGGGTGGCGATGGCCCAGGTAGCGGCGATAAAGCTCGAACACCTCGGTATCGCGCTGCGCCGGCAGATCGCGCACCTGCAGGTCGGCATTGCGGCGCAGGCAGCGCTGCTGGCTGCGGTTCGGCGTGAAGGCCTGCACATCGATCCGCACCGGCACGCAGGCCATGCAGGCATCGCACTGGGGGCGGTAGACATGACCACCCGAGCGGCGGAAGCCCTGCGCCAGCGCCGCCGGGTAGACCACCGGCAGCGCGCGGCTGTCCGGGTCCAGCACGATGTCGCGGGCGCGCCGATCCGGCCAATAGCCGCAGGGATGCTCGGCGGTCTGATAGATGCGGATCGAGCTGGCAGCGGTCATGGCGGGGGTGGAGTCTCCGGTCAGCCAGGCGGCGCTGCGGTCAGGATGCCGATCGCCAGCGCCAGCAGGCCCAGCAGCATGCCGGCCAGCATGCTCCAGATCGCGTAGCGACGTTCCGCCATGCGTTCCAGTTCCGCGCGGCCGGGATCGCGGCGGCGCTCGATCTCGTGGCGGCGCTCCAGCAGCCGCGGCAGCCACAGCAGGTTCATGGCGCCGACCGCGGCCATCATCACCACGAAGACGATGCCGGGCGCGATCGGATCCCCTTCCAGGCCGGCCGCGAACATGCCCGCGGCAAACAGCACGACCACGGCGATCGCCACGGCCGAGTAGCGGGTCAGCGAGCGCTTCTCGTCCTCGTCGATGGCGCTGATCCAGTAGCGACGCACACCGAAGACGACGCCGGCAATGCCGGCGACCAGGGCGAACAGGGCGCTGCCCGCCGCGCCCAGCAGCAACTTGCCGGCGCCCTTGCCGGCGCTGGCGCCACCGAACACCAGCTTGGACAGGCCCTTGCCGCCGCCGCCGGCGGCCAAGCCCATCTTCTTGCCGGCGAGCAGTCCGCCGGCCGTGGCGGCGACTGCCGCGCCCGGCGCCAGCGAAAGCCCGCCGACGACCAGGGCGGTGAAGGCGATGCCTGGCGCGGTGCTCTGCGCGAACTCGCCGATCCGCTTCAGCATGTCGGCGCGCAGCGAGTCGCGGGCCCGCTGCAGGCGCTTGCGCACGGCGGCGTCCTGCATGCCCAGCAGCTGCGCCACCTGCTTGGAGCTCTGGCCCTCGCGGTAATAGATCAGCAGGATCTCGCGCGTTTCTTCGGGCAGCTCGTCGATCAGTTCGGCGACGATCTGCTCCTCGTGTTGCCGCGACAGCAGTTCCGGCGCGTCCGGCGTGGGGTCGGCGACCACGGCCAGAATGTCGTCCATGTCCCCGTTGTAGCGCTTCTCGCTGGCGCGACGGCGCAGATGGTCGCGCGCGAGATTGCGGGTGATCTGCCGCAGCCAGGGCAGGAAACTGCCGGTGTTGCGCAACTGCGGCAGGTTGTTCCAGGCATTGATGAAGGCGTCCTGCGCGATGTCCTGGCTGGTGGGGACATCGCGCACGATCGCGAGCGCGATCGCGGTGACGGAGTTCTGGCTGGCGGCGACGATGCGTCCGAAGGCAGCGCGGTCGCCGTTCTGGGCGCGCGGCAGCTGTTCGGTGATGACCAGGTCGAGGGCTTCTGCGTTCATGTGCGTCTTGGTGTCCGGAGGCTGGTGCCGCTGACGGGCCGTCGCGACGGCTGTGACCCCACAAATCGTCGACCCGGTCGACCCCACTGGCAAGCAGGCTGGCGTCATCGTCCTCGGAAGCATTCGACTTTCGTCGAATGCATTCGGCCCGAGACCCTGCCTTTAGTCATGGGTGTGCGTCCGTTGAAACCGCATCCCTGCTGAATGACGCGCACGAACGGCTTTTCGCGTTTTGAACAATGCGATGCAGCTGCGGTCACTGCCTGACTGCGTCGCGAACGCCGCGAAACAGACGGACCGCTGAGCAGGCTGGTATGGAACGGAATGTGCATAAGCGGTGCCCAAGGCGAAATCGGGTCGGTTCCTTGACGGTGCTGTGACACCCCTGGAAACGCTCCCCGGCATCGCCCACGTGCCTCAACCCATCGGTGAAAAACATGAGCAAGCGAAAAGCTGAAGCCGCGGCCAACGAAGCCGCCGACCTGCAGGCGGGCGAAATGCCGGCCGGTACCTCCCGTCTTGATGACCTGATCGGCCTGTCCCTGCGGCGCGCCGAGTCGGTTGCTTCCGAAGAGCTGGCCGCGCAGCTGAATGCGCACGACAGCACCCCCACCCGCATGATGGCGCTGATGATCGTGGCCGAACGCCCGGGCCTGAAGCTGGTCGATCTGGCGCGCGCGCTGGGCATCGCCCGTTCCGGCGCGGTCGTTCTGGTCGACGAGTTGGAGAACCGTGGCCAGGTCAAGCGTCGCCCGATGCCTGGCGATCGTCGCGCGCACAGCCTGGTGGCGACGCCGCGCGGCCTGAAGGCGCTGGAGAAGCTGGTCGACGTGGCCAAGGCCTCCGACGACAAGGTCTTCGAAGTGCTGGGGCCGCGTGATCGCCAGACCCTGCTGAAGCTGCTGTCGAAGATCGCGCCGCTGCCGGCGGCCTGATCCCGACAGCGATGCGCCCGGCCGGGAAGCCCGGTCGCGTCGAGATGGAATCGCGAGGCGGCGCCAATGGCGTCGCCTCGCTGCTTTTGGGGAGCGCCGGAGGTCGATGTCCTCGCGAGCAGCGTATGGTGCGGGATTCAGTGAATTGGCCCGAGCCGCAGTGCGGACGTCTCAGCCGTCACCGAGCATCCAGCGAACGAAGTTGAGCGACGCCAGCACCACGACCACGATCAGCAGCGCGAGGCGGACTTTGCTGGCCGTCGAGACACGTTTCTTTTCAAGAGTCAACGGGGTGTTATGACCTCCAAGGGCCAAGGCTGACTCTCTGCGTTCTGTTTCCAGAAGACCCGCGTCAGCCATCACCTGCCGAGCGCGGGTGATGTCATCCCCGTGCACGATCCACAGCGCGGACTCCGTGGCGTTGTCGTCGGTGAAGCTGAAGCTGCGGCGACGGTTGCCCTTGTAGGAGCGCGGCTGGCTGATGTGGGTCTCGATGCCATGCTCGGCGAGCAGGCGCGCCACCCCCTCGACGTTTTCCAGCCGGCGCGAGCGGAAGATCTGGCGCATGCCTCAGCCCTCCTTCTCGACCAAGCGGATCAGCCCTTCCTGCGCGGTCGAGGCCACCAGCACGCCTTCGCGGGTGTAGAAGCTGCCTCGCGCCAGGCCGCGTGCGCCGTGGGCGCTGGGGCTGTCGCAGGCGTAGAGCAACCACTGGTCGACGCGGAACGGGCGGTGGAACCACATCGCGTGGTCGAGACTGGCCATGTGCATGTCGCGCGACAGGTAGGACATGCCGTGCGGGAAGGTGCTGGTACCGATCAGATGGAAGTCCGACACGTAGGCCAGCAGGCTGCGGTGCAGGATCGGGTCGTCCGGAATCTGGTCGATCAGCCGCACCCAAACCTGGTTGTAGGGCGGACGTTTGGCGGGGTGCAGCTCGTCGCGCGGATACACCGAGCGGAACTCGAAAGGCCCGCTGCGGGTAAGCCAGCGCTGGGTGATCGCCGGCAGCTGCGCCAGCGCTTCGGCCGAGATCGGCGACGGCGGATCGATGTCTTCGGGCTTCGGCACGTCCGGTGCCGAGATCTGATGGTTCACCCCGTCCTCGGGGCGATGGAAACTGGCCGAGGCGACGAAGATCGGCTGGCCGTGTTGGATCGCGGTGACCCGGCGCACCGAGAAGCTGCCGCCGTCGCGCGAGTTCTCGACCTGGTAGACGATCGGATGCTCGATGTCGCCGGCGCGCAGGAAATAGGCGTGCAGCGAGTGCAGGGCGCGCTCGGCGGTGACGGTCTGCTGGGCCGCCGACATCGCCTGGCCCAGCACCTGGCCACCGAACACGCGGCGCGTACCGATGTCGCGGCTCTCGCCGCGGAACAGGTTGACTTCAAGGCGCTCCAGGCGGAGCAGATCGATCAGTTCCGATACCAGGGGATGCATGGGGCGGGCTGCAGACGGGTTGGCCGCGAAGTATACGGCCCCGCCTGTCGAGCCCCGGTTCAATCGCCGTTTGCGGGTGCGGCGATTCGCGCCAGCGGAAGTTCTGCGAGCACATCGCGCCAAGGGAACAGCGGGCCCGGATCGCGCTTGCGGAACACGAGGTGGCTCGGATTGTCGCTGGCCGGCACCTGCTCGGTATCGAGGTCTTCGTGGCCGGCGATCTCGCGCAGGTTCGGCAGTCGTGCCTGCAGCTCGCGCAACAGCGCGCGCAGGGCGGCGATCTGTTCGCGGGTATAGGGCTGGTCCATGCGCTGGCTGCCGCTGGCCAGCCAGTCGGGATAGCGCCCACGGTTGACCAGCTCGATGCCCACCGAGCGCGCGTTGTGGCCACGCACGTGGTGGGCGACGCGCTCGACAGGCACCCACACATGCACCTGACCGTCGCGGTCGATGTAGAAATGGCCGCTGTTGCCGGTGCCGCTCGGATAGAGCACGCGCTCGCCAGCGACGCGCGCCTCGGCAAGGTCCGGCAGCTCGGTGCAGTGGATCACCACCAGCTCGATGGCCTCGATCGGGCGCGCTTCGAGCCGTTCCACATAGGCCAGCGGAGCAACCTGCCAGGCGGGATCGAAGGGCGGAAGATCGGGCGTCATCGACAGCGTTCCAGGGCGCGCTCCGCAAGGCCGGAAGCGGGCCGCATGCTACCATCCGGCCCCATCTCGAAAGCCCGCCGCAGGGCGCTGGAACCCGCATGAGCCCTCGCGGCCACGTCATCCTCTCGCATGGGCTGGAGAGCGGCCCGCAGGCCACCAAGGTCACCGCGCTGGCCGCCGCCGCAGAAGCCATGGGCTGGACCAGCGAGCGCCCCGACTACCTCGATCTCGACGCCACCCGCGATGTCGCGCGCCTGCCGGATCGGTTGGCGCGCCTGCTCGGGTGTTGTCGCGCGGCGCTCGCCGCGGGCCGCGGCCCGCTGGTGCTGGCGGGCTCCAGCATGGGCGCCTTCATTTCGGCGCTGGCCTCGCTGGAGATCGAGGTGCGTGGCCTGTTCCTGCTGGCGCCGCCGGTGCGCATCGCCGGCTATCGCGATCTCGATGCCGCGCGCGTGCCCACTTCGATCCTGCACGGCTGGCGCGACGAGCTGATTCCCGCGGGGGACGTGGTGGCCTGGGCGGCGCCGCGCTGCGATGAGCTGACGCTTGTCGACGACAGCCACCGTCTCGCCGAGAACGTCGAGTACGGCGCGCAGGCCTTCGCACGCTTTCTGGAGCGGCTATCGTGAGCGGGACCGAAATCCGCCGCTACTTCGCGACCTGCCCGAAAGGGCTCGAGTACCTGCTGGTTGATGAGCTGAAGGCGCTGGGCGCCGAGGGCGTGCGCGAGGCCCTGGCCGGCGTCTACTTCGAGGGCCCGATCGGCATCGCCTACCGCGCCTGCCTGTGGTCGCGACTGGCCAGCCGCGTGCTGCTGCCGATCGCCGAGTTCGCCTGTGCCGATGAAGAAGCGCTGTACGCAGGCGTGCAGGCCATCGACTGGAGCGCGCACCTGCGCGCCGATGGCACGCTCGCGGTCGACGCCAGCCTGGTGCAGTCGCAGCTGAAGCACGCGCGCTATGCCGAGCAGAAGACCAAGGACGCCGTCGTCGACCAGTTCCGCCAGGCCAGCGGCCAGCGGCCTTCGGTCGATACCGATCAGCCGGATCTGCGCATCAACCTGTTCGTGAAGCGCGACCGCGCCACCGTGTCCATCGATCTGTCAGGCGACGCGCTGCACCGCCGCGGCTGGCGGCTGGAGCAGGGTGCGGCCCCGATCAAGGAGAACCTCGCCTGCGCGGTGCTGATCCGCGCCGGCTGGCCGCAGCGCATGCGGGACCAGGCCCTGTTCGATCCGCTCTGCGGCAGCGGCACCCTGCTGATCGAAGGCGCGCGCATGGCCGCCGACATCGCGCCCGGGCTGGAGCGCGATTACTACGGGTTTCTGGGCTGGCTGGGCTTCGACGCGGTGCTCTGGCAGGGCCTTTTGGACGAAGCCCGCGAGCGCGCGCTGATCGGCCGCGAGTCCCTGTCGCCGCGTTTCTTCGGCTCGGATGCCGACCGTCGGGTGATCGAAGCGGCGCGTGCCAATGCCTCCGTGGCCGGCGTCTCGGCCTTCGTCCGATTCGATGTGCGCGTGCTCGAGGACATCAGTGAGGCGCCCGCGCCGAAAGGCCTGGTGGTGAGCAATCCGCCCTATGACGCGCGACTCGCCGCCGACCCCGGCCTGTACCGCGCGCTGGGAGCGCTGCTGCGCGGGCCCTGCCGCGACTGGGCGGCGGGATTCATCGTCGCCGACGAGGCGCCGGGCCAGGCCATCGGCCTGCGCGCCGAGAAGCGCTATGCGCTGTACAACGGCGCCATCGCCTGTTCGCTGCTGCGCTTCGCGCCGGTGGCCGAGCAGCCCGAGCGCGCCCCGGCGCAGCCGAAAGAGCTCACGGCCGGCGCCGAGATGGTGGCCAACCGCCTGCGCAAGAACCTGAAGAAGCTCTCACCCTGGCTGAAGCGCGAGGGCGTCAGCTGCTACCGCGCCTACGATGCCGACCTGCCGGAGTATTCGGCGGCGATCGACGTGTACACGGCGGCTGACTCTGCGCCGGTCGAGGACCGCGGCGTCTGGCTGCACGTGCAGGAATACCAGGCCCCGCGCGAGATCCCCGAAGAGACCACGCGGCGGCGCCTGTCGGAGCTGCTGCAGGCGGCGATGGCGGTATTCGAGCTGCCGCGCGCGCGCATCGCGCTCAAGACCCGCGCCCCGCAGACCCGCAGCACGCGCTACCAGAAGCAGGACCTGCGCGGGCACTGGCTGCCGGTCGAGGAGGACGGCCTGAAGCTGCAGGTCAACCTGTTCGACTATCTCGACACTGGCCTGTTCCTCGACCATCGCCCGGCGCGGCGGCTGATCCGCCAGCAGGCGCGCGGCAAGCGCGTGCTCAACCTGTTCTGCTACACCGGCGTGGCCAGCGTGCATGCGGCGGCCGGCGGGGCGGCCTCGACCACCAGCGTCGACCTGTCGACGACCTATCTGGAGTGGGCCGCGCGCAACCTCGGCATGAACGGTTACACCGGCGAGCGTCATCGCTTGATCCAGGCCGATGTGCTGGCCTGGCTGGCGCAGAACCGCGAGCGCTTCGAGCTGATCTTCTGCGACCCGCCGACCTTCTCGAACTCCGCGCGCGCGGCGGATTTCGACATGCAGCGCGACCACGCCCGCCTGATCCGCCTGTGCATGGATCGGTTGGCGCCCGGCGGCCAGCTGCTGTTCTCCAACAACTACCGGCGCTTCCGCATGGACGCCGGGATCGAGGCCGACTTCCAGGTCGAGGAGATCGGCCCCGCATCCGTGCCGCCGGACTTCGCCCGCGACCTGAAGATCCACCGGGCCTTCTGGATCCGCTGATCCCGATGCAAATTGCCGCCGCCAGGTTCACCGTGGCGGCGGTGTTCACGCTTCGGTCATACTCGACGCCCGGTCTGCCCATGGACGGGGCAGCCGTAGAGAATCGGGGAGGAGATCGATGTCCAACCAGCGCCACACACCTTCGCGCAGACCGGCGCGCACCGACCACTGGACCTTCTTCAGGCAGTGGCTGCGCAATCCGCTGGCGACTGCGGCGATTTCGCCCTCCGGTGCGCAGCTGGCGCGGCTGATGCTGGCCGAGCTGCCCGTCGATGCGCGTCGAGTGATCGAGCTGGGCGGCGGCACCGGCGTGTTTACCGCGGCCCTGCTGGATCACGGCATCCGCGAGTCCGACCTGATGGTGGTGGAGCTCAACGAGGAACTGCACCAGCACCTCAGCCAGCGCTTTCCCGGTGCCCACGTCGCCTGCGGAGACGCCCGCGAGCTGGCGAGCCTGGCCGAACGCTGCGGCTTCGCCGAGGGCGGCCTGGCGGACGCCGTGGTCTCGGGCCTGGGCCTGCTGTCGATGAGCCGCAGCACCCAGCAGGCGATCGTCGCCTCGGCCTTCGAGTGCATGCGTCCCGGCGGCTGTTTCATCCAGTTCACCTACGGGCCGACCTGCCCGGTGGGCCGTGATGTGCAGCGCGCGCTCGGGCTGCAGGTCAAACGTGCGGGCGTCGCCCTGTGGAACGTGCCGCCGGCGACGGTCTACGTCTTCAATAGGCATGCTTAGCAGTGTTCCCAGTAACTTAGGCAGAGGCGCTCGATTACGGTTCGTGCCTCACTCGCTCTTGGGCGCGTTGGCTGCGTTTTGCGTGGTTAGATTGCGGATGCGTGAAGGCTGACAGCGCGTGCAACTGTTGCCGCATTGCATCGCTCTATCCGGGTGTTTCAGGGGTTCCCAGCGGCACATTGCTTGGGATGCAGGTGAGCAACGTGCAAACTCCTTTAAGGGTGCCTGCTCGGTCTCGTGCAGTCGTTCGGAAGGTTCAATCTGTCAAGAGGTTGTGGCCTATATGCGAGTCTTTCACGGATGCGTTCTCTAATGCCCTCTCTGCGGTTGCGACTTCTCGTTATACCGATCATGGTGGTCTTTGCTGGGATGTTTCTGATCTCGGTGCTGAGTTCTGCTGTTTTTGGGTGGTTGGATTATGTGGCGCTTGTATTGGGTCTTGTGCTGTCGTTCACTGTTGTGTTTTGTGGCCACTCTGGTGCGCTTCTCGGTTCCTCAGCGCGCGGGCGAAAAGGCTTGATTGAAGAAGCTGATCGGACCCACTCTAATCGTGTGGTTGGTGCGCTTAGCTTCGGCATGCAAGGTGCATTTCTCTTTGTTGCGGGGTGTGGTCTTGGCTTAGTGGTTTTCGTGCATCAGGTCGGAATGTCCGTGGTATGGCCGACTGACTCGAGCTGGATCGTAGAGGGCGATCGACTCCAGCATCACCTCGGTTGGGAGTATTTTCGCCGCTCCCCGTGGGCTTGGCCTCCGGGCAAGATAACTGACTTCCCTTATCCCGTGGGTAGTAGTGTCGTTTACACGGACTCGCTGCCTCTGATGGCGATTGGGCTGAAATTGATTTCTGAATGGTTGCCTCCGAGTGTGCAGTATCTTGGCGTTGTGCTACTGCTGGCGTGGGTTCTGCAGGCGGGTGTGGCGGCGAGTCTCGCGTGGCGCGCTGGGCTTCCCCCCGTTCTCAGCCTGGCTGCCGCCGGAGTGTTCGTGCTGCAACCCGTCCTTTTAAACCGAGTCGTGCATGAATCACTGACATGGCACTGGTTGCTGTTGGCTGGTTTCTGGCTTTTGCTTGTTGAGCGCTCGCAAGTCCATTCGGCGCGAGTTTGGTCTTGGTATCTGCTTTGCGCAACCGCAGCGTTGGTTCACCCGTATTTGGCTGTCATGGTGCTAGCGCTGTTTGCTGTCTTCGTTGCGTCTCTGACGACTCCTAACGGAGACGTTGTTAGACTTCGCGGCGTCATTTTCATTGGGGGGGCTGGAGTTCTGGTTTTATTTTGGTATCTGTCTGGTGCTTTTGTGTTGCGCGGTCTCAGTTCTATGGCTGGGGTCGAGATGGGTGCCTACTCCAGCAATCTTCTGGCGCCAATTGATTCGGGAGGGGCTTCGCGTTGGTTCGGAGGCCTGCCGCTATCAAGTGACGGGCAGTTCGAAGGGCGAGCGTATCCGGGTTCGGGTGGGTGGCTGATGATTCTGTCCGCTGCCGTGCTCCTGTGGCGCGATCCTGATTTGAGATTGCGCTTTCGAACTGCCTCTTGGTTCTGGCTCGGTATGCTGATGCTTCTTGCTGCTGTTTTCGCGGTGGGGCCGCGGCCTGCAATCGGTAGTTGGGTGGTGTTCGACCTTTCTTTCGCTACTCCCAGAATTCTGGAGATTTTTCACGCGAGTGGGCGATTTGTCTGGATCCCATTGTACGCTTTGCTGGTTGGCGCGCTGTTGGTTTTGTCTTCACGGATGCGGTTTGCGTTCTGGGTCATTCCGGCGGCCCTTGTGCTGCAGCTAGTGGAGCTTGCTCCCCGTGAGCGTGCTGGTGACGTATTGTATCGCGAAGGGGTTGTCAATAGTCTCGAGGAGCCTGCTTGGGTTGATCGGTTGGTCGGCCGTCGACAACTCGTGCTGCTACCCGCGCGCTTGTGCGGATCTGTTCCGATTGACGACATGCAGGCAGCTAGAATCGCACTCAAGTATGGTTTGTTGGTCAATAGTGCCTATTTGGCGAGATACAACGGTCGAGCACTCCGGGAAGACTGTAATTCTCGGTTTCAGAAGCTTATGCATGGTCAATGGGATCCTGGAAGCGTTTATGTGCTCGGAGATCCGTTTTGGGCCGAACTTCGCTCGCGTGTACCGCTGAATTTTAACTGTGAAGATCAGGGCGACTACGTCGTCTGCAGTGTTCTAGGCTCTGTGAGCGCGAGCTCGGATATCGCTCACAATGCCGTCAGCAGTATCACCGTGGGTCAGCTTGACTGATTGATGCACTGTAAGTGCTATTCAGTTGGTTGTAAGGTGGGCTCTGCTGCCAGATGTTGGGTCAGTGGTCGCTTTGGGAGGCGCCGTTTAAGATGCTGGACGTGGCCCTTCCGTGTCCGGCGGCTGCCAGCAACTCGGGCGTCTTTACCTTGTTGCTGATTGAGCTCTGAGTCGCCGTTTTCTTTTGATGGTCCGTTTGACTAAAGAAGTCATCGGCGTTCGGCACGGCGTTCCTAAGGCGACTTATGGCCAACCTCTCCGGTGGGCCGCTACGCGTGTTGTGCGCCGGGCGCTGTGACCTTGACGCCCGTTCTGGTCCATCAATTGCAAGGAAGGTTCCCGACCATGCGCGCGCCCGCTTCCGTCCTTTTCCTGTTGTCCATCCTGCTGCTCGTGCTGCACTTCGGCGGCGCCGTGGCCCGTGCGCAGGAGGCGGTGGAGGACGCCGTGGAGTCCACGCCCCCGGCTGCGGCCCTGCACGAGTTGGCCCGGCGCACCTGGACCACCCGCGAAGGCCTGCCGCACAACTCGATCAATGCGCTGGCGCAGACCGCCGACGGCTACCTCTGGCTGGCGACCTGGGAAGGCGTGGCCCGCTACAACGGCCGCGAGTTCAAGCTGTTCGGCCGTGAGCAGCTGCCGCCGCTGGAAGACGTCGCCATGCGCAGCCTGCATGTGGACCACGAAGGCGGGCTCTGGGTCGGCGGCGTGCGCGGCGACCTGCTGCGCTACCACCGCGGCGAGTGGACCCGGCTGGAGCCGGCCTCGGCCTTCGTCAATGCCCTGCTGCTGGACCGCGCCGGCCGCCTCTGGGTCGGCCAGGAAGGCGGTGGCCTGCTGCGCGTGGACCCGGACGGCAGCCGCCACGCCTATGGGCGGGCCCAGGGCATGCTGGGCGACAGCGTGTTCGAGCTGGTCATGGATTCGTCCGGCCGCGTGTTCGCCGGAACCTCTGGCGGACTGGTGCGGATCGAGGGCGAACACGCCATCGAGGTGCGCTACAGCGAGGACGGCGGCAATCCCGCAGTGCTTGGCCTGAATCTCGATCGGCAGGGACGCATCCTGCTGTCCACCGCGCGCGGCGCGTTCCGCACCCTGAGTGCGGACTACGCCAGTGGCTTCGAGCCGCTGCACCCGCAGCTCAGCGGCCGCGGCGTGTTCCGTATGGTCGAGGGGCCGGACGGTGCGCTCTGGATCGGCCTTGCGGTGGATGGCCTCGGCCGCCTGCTGGACGGCGAGCTGCAGACGCTGGGCACGGCCGAGGGCCTGCCCAACAGCCGCGTGCTGTCCCTGCTGCTGGACCAGGAAGGCGCCCTGTGGACCGCCACCAACGGCGGTCTGATGCGGCTCGGCTCAGCGCCGTTTTCGACCCTGGTCGACGCCCAGGGCTTGAGCGACAACTTCGTGCGTGCAGTTCTGCGAACCTCGGCTGGCGAGCTGTGGATCGGCACGGGCCGCGGCCTGAACCTCTGGAAGGACGGCCGCCTGCAGCCGCCGCCGGAGGATCCGCGCCTCGCCGGCGCCTCGGTGCTGAGCCTCGCCGAGGATCGCGATGGCAGCCTGCTGGTCGGCACCTTCGACCGCGGCGTGCTGCGCGCGCGCGGCGGTCGTGTGCTTGAAATCATCGATACACGCCGCGGGCTGGCCTACAACCAGGTGCGGGCCCTGGTGGTCGATCGCCAAGGTGCGATGTGGATCGGCACCATTGCCGGGCTCGCCGTGCTCGACCCGGGCGCCGAGCAGACGCGCACGATCGCGGTCGGTCCCTCTGGCGATTTCATCAACACGCTTCACGAGGACGCTGACGGACGGATCTGGGTCGGCACCACCCGCGGTCTGGATCGGGTCGTCGACGGCAGTCGCGCGGAGGCTGGGGTGGCCCTGCCTGCGGATGCGCGCTCGGTATTCTCGATCACCGCCGACAGCGCGGACGACGCGCTGTGGGTGGCCAGCGATCGCGGCCTGATGCGCCTGCATCCGGAGAGCGGCCGTCTTGGCTTGATCAGCCGCGCCCAGGGCCTGCCGATGGAGAAGGTGTTCCATGCGCTCGCCGACGGCAGTGGCCACCTCTGGCTGTCGACCAATCGCGGCGCCGTGCGCATTCGCCGCGAGGACGCGCTGGCGGTGCTGGGCGGCAGGCTGCCGCGCCTCACCGCTGACCTGTTTGACGAATCGCACGGCATGGCCAGCAGCCAGTGCAATACCGGCAGCCCACCGGCCGATCTCGATGCCGAGGGCAATGTCTGGATCGGCACTGCGATCGGCGCCGTCCGCATCCGCCGCGAGCGCCTCGCCGAACGTACTGCGCGGCCGCTGCCGACCGTGCTTGAGCGCGCCGCCGCGGAAGGCCGCGAGCTGCCGCTGGATCGTCCCGCCCAGCTGCCGCCCGGCACCAGCCGCATCGATTTCAGCGTCGCCGGGCTCGGCTTCGTGATGCCCGAGCGGATCAGCTACCGCTACCGGCTGGAAGGCTTCGACACCGACTGGGTGGAACGTGGGCGCCTGCACGCGGTCGAGTACACCAACCTCGCCCCGGGCAGCTACCGGCTGCGTGCCCAGGCCGCGTACGCCGGCACCGCCTGGGACTCACCCGAGGCCAGCTTCGAGTTCGAGATCCTGCCCGCGCCCTGGCAGCGGCCTGCGGTGCAGGCCCTGATCGCCCTGCTGATGCTGGCGCTGGCCTTCGCCGTCTACCGCCTGAGGGTGCGCGCACTGCGGGCCCGCGCCGAAGGCCTGCAGGCCGCCGTGGAGCGCAAGACCGCCGAGCTGCGCGCCTCGACCGAGCGCCTGCTGGCCGCCGACGCCGACAAGACCCGGCTGATGGAGCAGCTGCGCGAGCAGGCCGAGGCCTTCGAGCGACAGGCCCGCGAGGACGCGCTCACCGGGCTTGCCAACCGCCGCGCCTTCGACGAAACCGCCGCCCGCGAGTTCAGCCGCGCGCGCCGCATGGGCACGCCGCTGTGCCTCGCGATGATCGACATCGACCACTTCAAGCGGGTCAACGATACCTACAGCCATGCGGCCGGCGATGCCGTCATCGTGCGTCTGGCCCAGCTGATGAAGCGCCAGTGCCGCGGCATGGATGTCATCGCACGCTGGGGCGGCGAGGAGTTCGCCCTGCTGCTGCCGCAGGCGCGCCTGCAGGACGCCGAGGGCGTCTGCGAGCGGCTGCGCGCGGCTTTCGAGGAGCAGCGCTACGAGGACATCGACCCTGATCTGCGCCTGACCGTCAGCATCGGCCTGGCTTCGGAGGAGGGTGTCAACAGCCATGAGCAGCTGCTGGTGCGCGCCGATGCCGCGCTGTACGCGGCCAAGCGCGGCGGCCGCAATCGCGTGGTGCTGTCCGCCACCGAATAGTCGGCCGTGGACGTGCCCCGTCTGCGTGCGCGGGGATCAGCCGCCGCGATCGGAGCGCAGGGCCTTGAGCGCCGCCTCACGTCCTGCCGCTTCGCGGCCCGCCAGCAGGCCGAGCATCACGATGCCGGCCATCACGATCGCAGCCCCTGTCCAGGCCGTCGCTCCGGGCAGGGCTTCCGCAAACAGCAGCGCGCCCAGCACCGAAGCGAACACGATCTCGGCCGCCTGCATCGCTTCCACCGCCCCCAGCGCACCCGGTTGGTCCTGCACGCGACCGGTGGCCTCGAAGAACAGCACGGTGGCGATGATGCCGGCGAACAGGGCGACGCCGCCGGCCAGCCAGACCTGCTCCGCGGGCGGCGCGCCGCTGCGGGCAAAGGCGATCGCCGCGGTCGCGAACCACAGCGGCTGGCTGGCGAGTGTCATGCCGAACACGCGCTGGGTGGCGTTCAAGCGCTCGCCGGTTTTCTCCAAGTGCAGCAGCAGGCCGCGATTGCCCAGCGGGTAGGCGAAGGCGGCGACCCCGACCACGCCGAGCGCGATCCAGTCGCCCAGGCGCAGCGCGCCGCCGGCGGCATCGAACTGCATCAGCAGCACGCCGCCGATCATCGCAAGCGCCACCGCGAACACCGCGGGCGGCACGCGCGCTCTCGCGTCGCGATACAGCAGCGGCGCGCACAACATCCCCGCCACTACGGTCAGCTGGAAGCTGCCGGCAATCAGCCAGGATGGCCCGGTCGAGGCCGCCCACGCGAGGCACACATAGAACAGTCCGAAGCCGATGCCGCTCCACAGCAGCCAAGGCCCCGGTCTGCGGCGAAGGCTCGCCCACACGGGTGCCACGCCGCCCTGCCAGGCCATCAGCGGCAGCATCAGCGGCAGGGTGATCAGGTAGCGCAGGCAGGCCGTCCACAGCCAGTCGCCCTCGGCATCGGCGGCGGCGCGGTTCAGCACATAGGTGGCGCTGAAGAACAGGGCCGAAGCCAGACCCAGCGCGATCGCGAGATACGCGCCGCGCTTCGCGCTCGCCGGCATGTCAGTCCTGGGCGAAGCGCCGGTAGGCGCCGCGCAGGTAGAGCAGGGGTTCGAGCTCGGAGGACTCGAAGCCTTCGACCTCGGCCAGCAGGATCACGTGATCACCGCCGGCATAGCGCTCGACGATGCGGCAGACGAAGCGGGTCACGCAGCCCGACAGCAGGGGCAGCCCACCCGGCCCGCGTTCGAGTTCGATCCCCGCAAAGCGATCGATGCCGTGGGTGGCGAAGCGCTGCGACAGCTCGCGCTGATCGGCGCCGAGCACATGCACCGCGTAGTGGCTGGCGCGCTGGAAGGCCTCGAACGAGGCTGCGCGCCGGGCGATGCACCACTGCACCAGCGGCGGCTCCAGCGAGACCGAGGAGAAGCTGTTGACCGTCAGGCCGACATCGTGGGCCGCCATGCCCTCAGCGCCGGGGTCGCGCGCGGTGACGATGGTGACGCCGGTGGCAAAGCTGCCAAGCGCGCGGCGGAGTTCGGCGTGGGGTTTGGTCATTGTGAGGCCGACACGGATGCGGGCCGGCGATGGTAGCCCTCGGCGCTGATGTTTGGTGCGATCAGTCCCACCGGAACTTGGTGGCCAGCAGCTCGCCGATGCGACGTGCTATGGCCGGAGTGTAGAAGCCGTGCCCGGCGTGTTGCGAGTCCTCATCCTCCCCGATGGGGAAGTCGACCTCTTGCGCCGCGCCCTGCGGATCGAACACCCAACCCCTTGCAGCCTCGGCCAGGGCCGCCGCCACATGGAACACATCGGGATCACCTCGGCTGGGAAAGTGCAGTTCCACCCACTCGGAGTTGATGCTGGTCGGGCAGTTCGGCTCGCTCGCCCAACGGATGCGATCGGGGTAAAGCTCGCCCCATTCGTCGCCGTTTTCCTCGATCAGTACGCAGGAGTTGTCTGCAGTGCAGGTATCAGGGTCGATCTTGAGCCCCTCGGGCAGGCCCGGGTGTCGGATCGCGTTGAAGCGCTCGGCGACAGAAGGATCCAGGTTGGGGCAAAGAATAAAAAGGTCGAAGCTCATAGCGGCGTACTCCAAGGGTTGGGCGGCGCCAGCATAGAGGAACTTTCACGGAAAGATCACGGCAGCACTCGACCGTCTTCGCCGCTTGCCTTCACCAGCGCATGCACCTGCGGCCACACATGCTCCAGCAGCCTGGGCTGTGCCTCAGCCGTTGGATGCAGGTTGTCCGGAAGAAAAGCCTCGCGATCGGTGGCGATGGGCTCCAGCAGGAAGGGCAGCAGCGCCGTGCCGTGGGTCTCCGCCAGCTCTGCGAACATCCCGTGGAAAGCCTGCGTGTAGTCCGGGCCATAGTTCGGTGGGATATGCATGCCGATCAGCAGCACCTTGGCGCCCGCGGCCTGGCTGGCGCTGATCATGCGCGTCAGATTGGCGCGGGCCTGACCCAGGTCGAGGCCGCGCAGGCCGTCGTTGGCGCCGAGTTCAATGATCACGACCGAGGGCTCGTGCGCCTTCAGATCCGCCTCGATGCGCGCAGCGCCGCCAGCGGTGGTTTCTCCGCTGATGCTGGCGTTCACGACGCTCCAGCCGGGGTGTTCCTGGGCGAGCTTCTCGCCCAGCAGATGCACCCAGCCCTGTTCCTTCGACAGGTTGTAGGCGGCCGAGAGCGAATCGCCGACCACCAGCACCGTGCGTTTGGGCACTGGGCTTTCGGCCATCGAGGCCGCAGAAAGCAGCAGGGCCAGCAGCATCACCACGAATGTGACGACGCCACGTTCAGATCGGCTGGGCGAGGCTACGCGGGTTTGCAGGATCAAAGACATGGAGTTCCCGTGATGGATGGATCGAGCGAGCCGCGCCGCGAGGGCGCTGGCAGTGGGGCGGCTTCTTCGACGCGCGAGGCGCTGCATGCGCAGGGCCTGGGCAAGCGGGTACAGCTGCCGACCGGGCCGCTGACCATACTTGAGGACGTCAGTTTCTCGATCAAGGCGGGTGAAACCGTCGCGATTGTCGGTGCCTCCGGTTCAGGCAAGTCGACCCTGCTGTCCCTGCTGGCCGGCTTGGACACGCCGTCCTCGGGCGAGGTCGAGCTGGCCGGCGAGCCGCTGTCCAAGCTCGACGAGGATGGCCGCGCCGCGGTGCGCGGCCGCCATGTCGGCTTCGTGTTCCAGAGCTTCCAGCTGCTGCCCTCGCTGACCGCCCTGGAGAACGTGATGTTGCCGCTGGAGCTGTCGGGCGCGAAGGACGCCGAGGCCCAGGCCCGCGAGATCCTGCGCCAGGTCGGCCTGTCCGAGCGCCTCAGCCACTACCCGCGCCAGCTCTCGGGTGGCGAGCAGCAGCGCGTGGCCCTGGCCCGCGCCTTCGTCACCCGGCCGGCGGTGCTGTTCGCCGACGAGCCCACCGGCAACCTCGACACCAAGACCGGCGAGTCGGTGGTCGAGCTGCTGTTCGAGATGAACGCCAGCAGCGGCACCACGCTGGTGCTTGTCACCCACGACCCCAAGCTCGCGGCCCGCTGCGGCCGCGTGCTGCGCATCGATGCCGGGCGGCTGCTGGCATGAGGCTGCTCAAGCTCGCCTGGCGCTTCACCCGCCGCGACCTCGCCTCGGGCGAGGTGCGCGTGCTGCTGGCGGCGCTGATGCTGGCCGTGGCCGGCGTCACCGCAGTGGCTGCGCTCACCGATCGCGCCGAGCGCGCGCTGGCGATGGAGGCCAACCGCCTGCTCGGCGGGGATGCCGTGCTGCGCGCCGACCAGCCGATCGGCGAGGGCCCGCGCGCGCTGGCCGCCGAGCTCGGCCTGCAGGTCGCCGAGACCCACGGCTTTCCGAGCATGGTCCGCGCCGGCGAGGCCCTGCGCCTGTCCGACATCCGCGCCCTGTCCGAGGGCTATCCGCTGCGCGGCGAGTTCCTCCTGATCGACGCACAAGGCCGTGAGTACGCGGCCGACGGCATCCCCGAGCGCGGCGAGGTCTGGATCACCCGCGCCGGCGCCGAGGCCCTGCAGGTCGGCATCGGCGATACGCTCAAGATCGGCAGCAGCGAGCTGCGGCTGTCGGCCCTGATCGCGCAGGAGCCGGACGCTGCGCTCGACTACTTCAACGTCGCACCCAAGGTCTCGATCAACCTCGCCGACCTCGAAGCCACCGGCCTGGTGCAGGTCGGCAGCCGCATCAGCTATCGCTTCGCGGTGGCGGGCGATGCCTCGGCGGTATCGAGCTGGATCCGCGCGCAGCGCGAGGATCTCGGCCGCGGTCAGCGCCTGGAAACCGTGCAGGACGCGCGGCCCGAGCTGCGCAATGCGCTGGAGCGCGCCGACCGCTTTCTCGGCCTCGCCGCCCTGGTCGCCGTCGTGCTGTCGGCGATCGCCGTGGCCATGGCCGCGCGCCGCCACAGCGCTCGCCATCTCGATGCCTGCGCGGTGCTGCGCTGCCTCGGCGCGGATCAGCGCGCGATCGTGGTGATCCAGCTTGGCGAGCTGCTGTTCCTCGGGCTGATGGGCAGCATCGTCGGCGCCCTGATCGGCTACGGCCTGCAGGCCGGGGTCACCGCCTGGCTGGCGCAGGTGCTCGGTCTGTCGGTGCCTGCCCCCGGCCTGCTGCCGTTGGCGCAGGGCTTGGCCGTGGGCCTGATCGTGCTGTTCGCCTTTGCCGCCCCGCCGGTGCTGGCGCTGCGGCGGGTGCCGGCGCTGCGCGTGCTGCGGCGTGATCTCGGCGGCGTCGAGGCCAGCGCGGTCGCGGTGTCGCTGCTCGGCCTGGGCGCGCTGGCGGCGCTGCTGTGGTGGAAGGCCGGCTCGGTCAAGCTGGGCGCGGCCATGCTTGGCGGCATGCTCGGCACCTTCATCGTGCTGGCGCTGCTGGCGCTGGCGCTGGTGGCCGTGCTGAAGCGCGTGCGCGGCCGCCTGCGCGGCGTCTGGCGCTACGGGCTGGCCAACGTGTCGCGGCGCGCGGCGGTCAGCGTGGCGCAGATCAGTGCGCTGGGCCTGGGCCTGATGGTGCTGCTGATGCTCGGACAGGTGCGCGGCCAGCTGCTGGACCGCTGGCAGCAGGCCATTCCCGAGGACGCGCCGAACCGCTTCGTGGTCGGCGTGCAGGCCGACCAGGTCGAGGGCGCGCTGGAAGTCATGCAGGCGCGCGGCGTCGAAGCGCCGGGCCTGCTGCCGATGGTGCGCGGGCGCCTGGTGCAGCACAACGGCGAGGCGGTCACCGGCGAAAGCTATGCAGAGCGCGGCCAGCGCGCGCGCCGGCTGGCCGAGCGCGAGTTCAACCTGAGCTGGGCCCAGGATCTGGCCGTCGACGGCAACCCCGTGGTCGCCGGCCGCGCCTGGGATCCGGCCGGCACCGCGCCCGAAGTCTCGGTGGAGCAGGGCATTGCAGAGACGCTGGGCTGGTCGCTCGGCGACCGCATCGCCTTCGATGTGGCGGGTCGCGTGTTCGAGGCCGAGATCACCAGCCTGCGCGAGGTCACCTGGGAGGGCTTCCGACCCAACTTCTTCGTGATCGCCAACGCGCCCGCGCTGAAGGATTCGGCGGCCAGCTACATCACCGCGGTCAATGTGCCCCGCGGCGATGTCGAGTTCACGCGGGCCCTGGTCGGGCGCTTTCCCAATGTGTCGGTGATCGACGTCGACGCCATCATCGAGCAGGTCCAGCGCACCGCGCGCCAGGCCACGCTGGCGGTGGAGTACGTGTTCTTCTTCACCCTGGGCGCCGGACTGCTGGTGCTGGTGGCCGCGGTCACCAGCAGCCAGGACGAGCGCCTGCTCGAGGGTGGGGTGATGCGCGTGCTCGGCGCGCGGGGTCTGCAGCTGAGGCTGGCGCAGGCCAGCGAATTCCTGGCGATTGGCGTCATCGCGGGCGGTATCGCCGCGCTGGCGGCGACCGGGCTGACCGCGCTGGTGGCGGACATCGTGTTCGAGCTGCCCTTCGCGCCCGATTGGGGGCACGTGGCTGCAGGCTTCGGCGCCGGCGTGCTGGCGGTGCTGGTGACCGGGCTGGCCGCCACGCGGCGTGTGGTCAGCACCCCGCCGGCCATCACCCTGCGGGCGCTGCAGGGGTGAGACCCGTCGCCGGAGCATAGGGTGGGGCCCTGGCCCACCGCGGCATCAAGTCTCGCCGGAGGCTCGGAGAGACGAGTCATAGGGTGGGCCCTGGCCCACCGTGAGCTTTGTGCTCGTCTCGGTCCGCCGTGTTTGTCGCCCCGTTGTTCGCGCACCGGGGCAAGGTTCAAGGCCATGGTGGGCCAAGGCCCACCCTATGCCCTCGGCGTTGGCTCGCGCCGCGCCATGCTCCGGCGAATCCCGAATCCCGAATCCCGAATCCCGAATCCCGAATCCCGAATCGCCGATCCCCCGCCGCAGCGTTGAGTTTCGCTGGGGCAGGACCCACCCTATGCAGGCTCGAAACACCGCCGTGACGCAGCACCTGCCCGCGGCACGCCCCAAGGAACTGGAATGCCCGACATCAAGATCTACAGCACGGCCGTCTGCCCCTACTGCGTGGCGGCCAAGAACTTCCTGAAGCAGCGCGGCCAGAGCTGGGAGGAGGTCCGTGTCGATCTCGACCCTGCCGTCCGCAAGGAAATCGTGGAGAAGACCGGCCGTACCTCGGTGCCGCAGATCTTCATCAACGGCCAGCACATCGGTGGCTTCGACGACATGGTGGCGCTGGACCGCGCGGGCGGCCTCGCGCCCCTGCTGGAGGCAGGCGCATGAGCAGCCGCGTGCAGGAGTTCACCGATTTCCGCAAGCGCATGAACGAGCGCATCTTGTCCGAGGACAACCAGGTGGTGCGCCGTTTCTTCGCGCTCGACACCCAGACCTACAAGGACGGCGCGCTCGACCACAAGACCAAGGAGCTGCTGGGTCTGGTCGCCTCGATGGTGCTGCGCTGCGACGACTGCATCAGCTACCACATCGCCCAGTGCAAGGAAGCCGGCGTCAATCGCGAGGAGTTCTTCGAGACCTTCTCGGTGGCGCTGGTGGTGGGCGGATCGATCGTGATCCCGCACCTGCGCCGCGGCGTGGATTTCCTGGATCAGCTGGAGGCTCCGGAGAGCACCTGACGGTGCTTCTCGGAGCCGGGATTCGGGAGTGGGGATTCGGGATTCGCTCGCGGCCTTCGGTTGAGTAGCGACGCATGCATCGATCGATGCATGTGGTGGTCGCCCAAGCGAAGCCCTTCTGGACCAAGGCGTGGCCGCCCCGAAGCGGCTTGCCTCAGACGCAGGAACGCTGGATCCCGTCCCCGCCTCCGCGAAAACAGGCTCTTTGCGGGGATGACCCGCCAAGGTTCCTCAAGGACAGCTGATCCCGCAAGCGGGGTACGCAAGCTCGCCGGTCAAGCAAGGGCTTGGCAGTCACGCCGCGGCACACTCTCATCCGAATCCCGAATCCCGAATCCCGAATCCCGAATCCCGAATCCCGCGCAACACATCGCCCAACATCAACGCACCCACAGCGAGGCCGCGCCCCATGAGTTCCCTCTACGACTTCAGCGTGCAGGACATCGATGCGAAGCCGCAGTCCCTGCGCGACTTCGCCGGCCGCGTGCTGCTCATCGTCAACACCGCAAGCAAGTGCGGCTTCACGCCGCAGTACAAGGGGCTTGAGGCCCTGCACCGCAAGTACGAGGGCAAGGGGCTCACGGTCATGGGCTTCCCCTGCGACCAGTTCGGCCATCAGGAGCCCGGCGACGAGGCCGAGATCAAGAACTTCTGCAGCCTGAACTACGACGTGCGCTTCCCGCTGTTCGCCAAGGTCGAGGTCAACGGCAAGGGCGCGCATCCGCTGTTCCAGTACCTGAAGAAGGAGGCCAAGGGCATCCTCGGTAGCGAGGCGATCAAGTGGAACTTCACCAAGTTCCTGATCGACCGCGAGGGCAGGGTGGTGCGGCGCTATGCGCCGACCGATACGCCGGAGTCGATCGAGCGGGATATCGTCGAGCTGCTGGGCTGAGACGCCGCCGCGGGTTCATGGGGTGGGCCCTGGCCCAACATGGGCTCCGCTCTCGCCTCGGTATTGCTTCGTCGCTTCGTCGCGCGAAGCTCGAAGCGAACGGCAACAGCTTTCGGTCAGTCCTCCGGGCTGCCCGACCTCGGTGCTGTCATAGGGTGGGCCCTGGCCCACCATGAGCTGCACGCTCGCCTCGGTATTGCTTCGTCGCGTTGTTGCTCGAAGCAAAGAGCAAGAGCTTTCGGTCAGCCCTTCGAGCTGCCGCTCCCCGCGACGGATATAGGGTGGGCCCTGGCCCACCATAAGCTCCAGGCTCGCCTCTGTCGTGTTTCGCCGCTTCGCCGCTCGAAGCGAAGAGCAAGAGCTTTCGGTCAGCCCTTCGGGCTGCCCGACCTACCTTTCTTTGCGTGGCCAAAGAAAGGTAGGCCAAAGAAAGGCCACCCCTCGTCCGCGCCCTTCGCGCATCCGTGCGCGAAGGGTTCGCGTGAGTCCGTGGGTGTTCGTGGACAGGCCGTCCCTGGCCTGTCACGAACATCGGCCGCATCCCTGCGGCCGCCCCTGCGGGCTGATCCACGGCCTCCCGCCGCTCCCCAGGGGCCCCGAGAAGAGCGCGGGCTCCTGCCCGCAGAAGCAGCAGCAAGAGCATGAAGCCGAAGCGCAGAGCCGAAGCGCAGAGCCAAAGCGCAGAGCCAAAGCGCAGAGCCAAAGCGCAGGGCAAGAAACGCCTCGCGTCCTGCGATCCCACAGGCCGAACCACGCCACTGCCCGCCCCAACGCCTTCGTGCCGCACAATACGCGGCTGCGCTCTTGAACCCCTCTCCCCACGGGAGGGGGGCAGGGGTGAGGGGCCGGTCAGGCGACAGCCCTGACGCCGCCGGCTCCGAATCCCCACTCCCGAATCCCCAATCCCGGCCTCCCAATGCCCCTACTGCAACTGCTCAACCTCAGCCACAGCGTCGGCGGTCCGCCGCTGCTCGACCGCATCGACCTCACCATCGAAGCCGGCGAGCGCGTCTGCATCGTCGGCCGCAACGGCGCGGGCAAGTCGACCCTGCTGCGCATCATCGCGGGTGAGATCACACCGGATGAAGGCGAGCGCCGGGTGTCCTCGGGCGTGCGCGTGGCGCGGCTGGCGCAGGAAGTGCCGCAGGCGACCTCGGGCAGCATCTTCGAGGTCGTGACCGCGGGCCTGGGCGATCTCGGTCACTGGCTGGCGCGCTACCACGCGCTGCTGCCGCGAATCGAAGAGCCCGCCATCGCCAACGAGATCTCCGACCTGCAGGAGCGCATCGAGTCCGCCCAGGGCTGGGATCTCGACCAGCGCGTCGAGGCCGTGCTGACGCGCCTCGGCCTCGACGGTGAAGCGCAGTTCGCGGCGCTCTCGGGCGGCATGAAGCGTCGCGTGCTGCTGGGCCAGGCGCTGGTGTCGGCGCCGGACATCCTGCTGCTGGACGAGCCCACCAACCACCTGGACATCGACTCGATCGACTGGCTGGAAGAGACGCTGAAATCGCTGCAGACCGCGCTGGTCTTCATCACCCACGACCGCCGCTTCCTGCGCGCGCTGGCCACGCGGATTCTCGAGATCGATCGCGGCCAGCTGACCAGCTGGCCCGGCGACTTCGACAACTACCTGCGCCGGCGCGAGGAGCGCCTGCATGCCGAGGCCCAGGCTGCTGCGCATTTCGATCGCAAGCTGGCCGAGGAAGAGGTGTGGATCCGCCAGGGCATCAAGGCCCGCCGCACCCGCAACGAGGGCCGCGTGCGCGCGCTGAAGGCGATGCGCCGCGAGCGCATGCAGCGCCGCGAGCTGCAGGGTCAGGTCAACATCCAGATGGCGGCAGCCGCGCCGTCCGGCAAGCGCGTGGCCGAGGCCAAGAATGTCACTCATGGTTACAACGGTCGGGTGCTGCTGCGCGACTTCTCGGTGAGCATCCAGCGCGGCGATCGCATCGGCCTGGTCGGCCCCAACGGCGTCGGCAAGACCACCCTGATCCGACTGTTGCTCGGTGAAACAAAACCCGATGCTGGCGAGATCGAGCTCGGCACCCAGCTGGAGATCGCCTACTTCGATCAGCACCGCCTGAGCCTGCGCGAGGACTGGAACGCGCTGGAGAACGTCGCCGAAGGCCGCGAGTACATCGAGCTCGACGGCCGCCGCAAGCACGCGCTGGGTTACCTGCAGGACTTCCTGTTCACGCCCGAGCGCGCGCGTGCGCCAATCACCATGCTCTCCGGCGGCGAGCGCAACCGCCTGCTGCTGGCCAAGCTGTTCGCCCAGCCCAGCAACCTGCTGGTGATGGATGAGCCGACCAACGACCTCGATGTCGAAACCCTGGAGCTGCTCGAAGAGAAGCTCGGCGAGTACCCCGGCACGCTGATCCTGGTCTCGCACGATCGCGAGTTCCTCGACAACGTGGTGACCAGCTGTCTGGTCTTCGAAGGCGATGGCGTGGTGCGCGACTACGTCGGCGGCTACAGCGACTGGCTGGTGACGCGCGATGCGCAGAAGGCGGCAGGCGCGGCCACGTCAGCCGCTACTGCCTCGACCGCCAGCGCATCGACGGCGAGTGCCGTGACGGCTGCCGCCGCCGCGCCCAGGAAGAAGCTGAGCTACAAGGACCAGCGCGAGCTCGATCTGCTACCTGCACGCATCGAAGAGCTCGAAACCCGCATCGCTGGCTTGGGTCAGCGCATGGCTGATCCCGGCTTCTATCAGCAGCCTGCCGCCGAGGTCGCGGCGGCCGGTGCCGAGCTGTCGAGCCTGCAGGCCGCGCTGGAGGTGGCCTATGCCCGCTGGGCCGAGCTGGACGGCTGACACGCGACTGCAGAGGCGGCAGCGCCTCCCCGTTTGCCGCCCGCTGCCGCTGTGCTGTCAGCGAAGGACCTCTGAACGCGACGAGGTCCGCAGCTGGATCAGTCGCTCGGACGCGGCGGCATCCAGCCGGTTGCGCGCGGCATCGAGCAGGTCCGGCAGGTCGCTGGAAGTGAGGCCCGCAGCAGGCTCAAGAATCACCCAGCCGTCGCGCCCGCGGCGCTTGGCGGCGTAGACCGCCGCATCGGCGAGATCGACCACCTGGGCCCAGTCGAGCGCGTCCGGATCGCCGGGCAGGAAGGGCAGCGCGGCGGCGCCCACCGAGCAGGTGCACTGCAGGCGTTCACCGGAGTCGAGCAGGAATTCGCGCTCGCGCGCCGCGCTGACGATGCGTTCGGCCAGCACGTGGGCCTGTGCGGCGTCCGCCTGTCTGGCCACGACCAGGAACTCCTCGCCGCCCCAGCGCACCGCATAGTCGGATTCGCGTACGGCCTCCGACAGCAGGTGCGCGAACTGCCGCAGCACGCAGTCACCGGCGGCATGGCCGTAGCGGTCGTTGATCGCCTTGAAGTGGTCGATGTCGACCAGCAGGAACAGGATGTCGCGCTGCAGCCCGGGTGCCGCCGGCGCGCGATAGCTGCGACGGCACTGCGCGAGGTCGGCCTGGATCTGCCGCAGCAGGTAGCGGCGGTTGGCGAGTCCCGTCAGTGGGTCGGTCAGCGAGGCCTGCTCCAGCTGCGCGTTGGCCTGCGCCAGGGCCTGCGTGCGCTGCTCGACCAGCAGTTCGAGCGCCTGCCTGCGCGCGGCCAGCTGGCGCAGGCGCAGGCGCACCAGCAGAGCCGCGAGCAGTACCAGCACGAGGGCTGCCAGCAGGCGCGAGGACAGGCGCTGCCACGGCGCCGGTTCGATGGCGAAGGCGAACTCGCTGGACGGCCCCCATTCGCGCAGACCCTCGCGTGCCTGCACTTCGAACACATAGCTTCCGGGCGCCAGGGCGGGGAAGGTGATCGGCTGGTAGGGCTGCGGCGTCGACCACTCGCCACCGTCTCCGCGCAGGCGATAGCGGTAGCGCAGCTGCGTGCTGTGGCCCAGCCTGAGCGCCGCGAAGCTGAAGCTGATGTCGCGCGTGCCGGCGGCAAGCTGAGCGCCGGGCAGGGTGCGCTCCCCGGCGGCGGTGACCTGCTCGATGAGCACCCGTGGCGGTGCTTCCGCGCCGCGCTCGCTGCCGACATGGCGGACCAGGCCGAACCCGCTGCCGAACCACAGGCTGCCGTCCGAGGCCCGCAGCGCTGCCGTGGCGGTGCCTTCGGGATGCAGCAGCCCGTCCGCCTCGGAATAGGCCTGGACCTCATCACCGCGGATGCGCGCCAGCCCCCGGCTGGTGTAGGCCCAGACCTGGCTCTCGGCGTCGACCAGGACGCTCCAGACAAAGTTGTCGGGCAGGCCTTCCGCGCGTGTGTACTGCCGGATGCTGCCGTCCGCGCCGAGTCGGAACACGCCGTCGCCATTGCTGCCGATCCAGACGCCGTCCTCTGCGTCGACATCGAGATCCCAGAGGATTTCGTTGCTCAGGCCCTCATCGCGGCCGAGGCGCTGGACGCTGCCGTCCGGCCGCATCCGCAGCAGGCCGTGATGCAGCGACGCGAACCAGCGGCTGCCGTCGCGGGTGGCGTCGATGGCAAGCACGCGCGCGACCGACAGCAGCGGGTCCGCGGCGCGCCGGAGCACGTCGTCCTGGAGGACGGCCACGCCGGTCATGGTGCCGATCCAGAGGCGGCCGTCGGGCTCGGCGCGCAGCGATCGCACCGCATTGGCGGGCAGGCCCTCGCTCTCGGTCAACAGGCGAACGATGCCGCGGCCTGCGCGCCATTCGGCCAGGCCATGCTCGGTGCCGATCCAGGCCTGGTCCGCGGCTGGCAGCTCGATGTCGTAGACGCGTTCGTCGATCAGCCCGTCCGCTGCCCTCAAGGTGAAGCTGCGGCGCGGGTCCGGCTCGCCCGCGTGCAGGGGCAATACCTGCACGCCCTCGCGGGTGCCCAGCCAGAGCCGCCCGGCATCGTCCTCGTCGAGCGTGCGTACGAAATCGGCCAGCAGTCCCTCGCGACGCGTGTAGGCGCCGAAGCTGCCGACCTTGAAACGGCTAAGGCCGCCGTCGCCACCGACCCAGATCGCGCCCTCGCTGTCGCGCAGCACGCTGTGATTGACGAGGCTCGCCAGGCCGTCCTCGGGCGTCTCCAGACGCAAACGGTCCTGCGGCCCGCGCAGCAGTCCGCGATTGCCGGTGATCCACAGCTCGCCTGCGCTGTCGCGCGCGATGCCGCTGATCGCCATGCCCTCGGCCGCCGGCGGCAGCCCGGCAGGCGGGCCGAGCGCTTCGCCTTCGAGCAGCAGCAGGCCTGAGCTGGTGCCGATCCACACCTGTTCGCCATCGACGTGCAGGGCCGACACCATCGGCGCGCTGGCCAGGGGCAGATGCACGGAGGCGTACTGCCCGGTGACCGCGAACCAGCGCAGCAGGCCGTTGGGCGTGCCCACCCAGACGCTGCCGTCCTCAGCGCGGGCCAGGCTGGTGATGTTCAGATCGGAAATGATCGTGTGGACCGCAGGCGGGTCGAGTCCATCGGAGCCCGCGACCGGCTCCAGCTGGTAGAGACCCTGCGAGGTGCCGACCAACAGGTTGGCGCCGCGCGCGCTCAGGGCCTGCACCGAACTGGTGGAGATGCCCGGCAGGTCGGGGCAGGCGAAGCGCGTCGCGCCGCGCTTGAGGCTGCACAGGCCGCGCGTGCTGCCGATCCACACCTGGCCGTCGGCGCTGCTGGCGATCGCCTGCACCGAATTGCTGGCCAGGCCCTCGGCGGTGCTGTAGATCCTGAACTCGCGGCCGTTGAAGCGGCCGAGGCCGCTGTAAGTGCCGACCCAGAGGTAGCCGTCCTGATCCTGGTGCAGGGCCAGCACCTGCTGCTGCGGCAGGCCATCGCCGGTGTCGTAGTGCTGGGGTCGCGCCTGGGCGCCGCCAATGATTGCCAGCAGCGCTAAGCAGCCCGGCAGCCAGCTCGCGAGCCTTCGCAGGCAGACCGATGCCGGAGCGTTCGACCGCTGCTGCGACGCGCGTGGGTGGGTCTGGCGATCGGGCATGGGCGGCGCGGTGGTCGAGGCGGGAAGGCGCCGGCCAAAATGCGAGCCAGACACCCGTCGCGCTGTGCGGCAGCGCACATTTCCCGCCGGACCCGCCCCGAGCCCTGTAGGAGATTTCCTGCCTGCGCCCTGTGCCAGGCGTGTCCGCCGCGCGCGCCGCGGGCTCAGCGCGTCCAGGGCGCGGCGTGGATCTCCCCGCGCCCGTAGCGATGCCGTGCAGACGCCACAGCCGCAGCGGGCACCGCGCCCTCCGCGTGCAGCGCCTGCAGGGCCGCGATCACGATCGATTCGGCATCGACCTCGAAGAAGGCGCGCAGGCCCTCGCGGGTGTCGCTGCGGCCGAAGCCGTCGGTGCCGAGCGTGGTGTAGCGACGCGGCAGGTAAGCGCGGATCAGCTCGGGCCAGGCGCGCACGTAGTCGCTGGCGGCGATGATCGGCCCGCAGGAATCGGCGAAGGCGCGGGTGACGAAGGGCGCATCCGCTTCCATGCCCAGCCGGGCCTCGCGCTCGCGCGCCATGCCCTCGCGCTGCAGCTCGCTGTAGCTGGTCGCGCTCCACACGGCCGCCTCGATGCCGAAGTCCTCGCGCAGCAGGCGCTGGGCGCGCTGCACTTCGGCTAGGATCGCGCCCGAGCCCAGCAGCTGCACCTGCGCATTCCCGGCATGGGCATCCGGCAGCCGGTACAGGCCGCGGACGATGTCGGCGCTGTCCACGCCGGGCGGCAGCGAGGGCTGCTGCAGGTTCTGGTTGACCACCGTAAGGTAGTAGAAGACGTCCTCCTGCCGCTCCAGCATGGCCTGCATGCCGTGCTCGAACAGCACCGCGAGCTCGTAGGCGAAGGCCGGGTCGTAGCTGCGGCAGTTGGGTACGCTGGCGAACATCGGCAGCGAGCTGCCGTCCTGGTGCTGCAGGCCCTCGCCGTTGAGCGTGGTGCGGCCGCTGGTCGCGCCCAGCAGGAAACCGCGCGCACGCTGGTCGGCGGCCGCCCACACCAGATCGCCGACGCGCTGGAAGCCGAATATCGAGTAGTAGATGTAGAACGGCAGCATCGGCACGTCGTGGGTGCTGTAGCTGGTCGCAGCGGCAATCCACGAGCTGATGGCGCCCGCTTCGGAGATGCCTTCCTCCAGGATCTGCCCGCGCGTCTCCTCGCGGTAGTAGAGCATCGAGCCGAGGTCCTCCGGCTCATAGAGCTGGCCCTGCGGCGAGTAGATGCCGACCTGGCGGAACAGGCTGGCCATGCCGAAGGTGCGCGCCTCATCAGCCACGATCGGCACGATGCGCGGGCCAAGCACGCCATCCTTCAGCAGGTTGCCGAGCATGCGCACCGCCGCCATCGTGGTCGACATCTCCTTGCCCTCGGCCTCGAGCGCGAAGCCCGCCCACTGCGCGCGCGGCGGCACAGGCACCGGCGCGCTGGCCTGCGGCCGGCGGCGCGGCAGATAGCCGCCCAGCGCCTGCCGCCGCGCATGCAGGTAGCGCAGCTCGGGGCTGTCCTCGGCAGGGCGGTAGAAGGGCAGGGCGTCCAGATCCTCATCGCGCAGCGGCAGGCCGAAGCGGTCGCGAAACTCGCGCAGGTGCTCGACGTCGAGCTTCTTCTGCTGGTGCGTGGTCATGCGGCCCTGGCCCAAGCTGCCCATGCCATAGCCCTTCATGGTCTTGGCGAGGATGACGGTCGGCTGGCCGCGATGCGCCACGGCCGCGGCGTAGGCTGCGTAGAGCTTGCGCGCGTCGTGGCCGCCGCGGCGCAGGCGGTCGATGTCGGCGTCCGACAGATCCGCGACCAGCGCGGCCAGCTCGGGCGACTGCGCAAAGAACCGCTCACGGTTGTAGGCGCCGTCATTGGCCGAAAGCGTCTGGAACTGGCCGTCGACGGTCTGCGCGAACGCGCGCAGCAGCTCGCCGGTGGCGTCGCGGGCGAACAGCAGGTCCCAGTCCGAGCTCCACAGCACCTTGATCACGTGCCAGCCGGCGCCGGTGAACAGGGCTTCGAGTTCGTCGACGATGCGGCCATTGCCGCGGACCGGGCCATCCAGCCGCTGCAGGTTGCAGTTGATGACGAAGGTCAGGTGGTCGAGGCCTTCGCGGGCGGCGAGGCCGAGCGCGCCGATCGACTCCGGCTCGTCCATCTCGCCGTCGCCGAAGAAACCCCAGACGCGGCGCTCGCCGCCCTCGCGCAGACCGCGATGATGCAGATAGCGCAGGAAGCGCGCCTGGTAGATCGCATTGATCGGGCCCAGCCCCATCGAGCCGGTGGGGAACTGCCAGAAGCCCGGCATCAACCAGGGATGCGGATACGAGCTCAGGCCCTGTCCGCTGATCTCGCGGCGGTAGTGGTCGAGCTGGGCCTCGCTCAAGTGCCCTTCGAGAAAGGCGCGGGCGTACACGCCGGGCGCGGAGTGCGGCTGGAAGAACACCAGGTCGCCGCCTTCGGCGTGGCCATCGCCCTTGAAGAAATGCTGGAAGCCGACTTCGAACAGATCGGCGGCGGAAGCATACGAAGCGATATGCCCGCCCTGCTCCAGCCCGTCGCGGTTGGCGCGCATCACCATGGCCATCGCGTTCCAGCGCAGGGCCGCGTTGAGCTTGGCCTCCAGCGCCTCGTCGCCGGGATAATGCGGCTGCCGCGCCAGCGGAATGCTGTTGCAGTAGGGCGTGACCCTTGCGCGCGCCGACTGCACGCCGCGGCCCAGCGCGTGGTCGGCCAGCCGATCGAACAGGAACTGCGCGCGCTCGCGGCCCTCGCGCGCGATCAGCGCATCGAAGGCATCGAGCCACTCGCGGGTTTCCGTAGGATCGATGTCGGCCTGGCCGTGGCTGGCTGAGATCAGATGGCCGGAGGCGTTGAAGCGGGGCTGCATGCGGGGCTCGCTGGACTCGAGAACAAGCCGCGCAGCCTGCCGTGCGGCCGCCGCGCTGTCACCTGCTTCTGCAGTGGTATCGACCGCGCACGTCCGGCGATCGGCAGCACCTGCCACGCGCGCGTGTCGTAGGGTGGGCCCCGGCCCACCATGGCCTCCACCCCGCATCGAGCCGCGTGTCCGCGGGGCGATCGCAACGGCGCTGGCGCGAAAAACAAAAGGCCCCGGCGTGAGCCGAGGCCTTTGTCTGGAGCTGGTGGGCAGTACAGGGATCGAACCTGTGACCCCTACCATGTCAAGGTAGTGCTCTACCGCTGAGCTAACTGCCCGTCGATGCGGGGCGCGCACTCTAACACAGCGTCTTCGCGAATCACAACGCCCGTCGTGAAACGCCCCGCTTCGCGGCGGTGTCAGGCCATCTGGCTCTCGACGAAGTCCCAGTTGACCAGGTTCCAGAAGGCCTCGACGTACTTGGCGCGGGCGTTGCGGTAGTCGACGTAGTAGGCGTGCTCCCACACATCGCAGGTCAGCAGGGCGCGATCCTCGCCGGTCAGCGGGGTGGCCGCGTTCGAGGTCGAGACCAGCGCCAGGCTGCCGTCCGGACGCTGCACCAGCCAGGCCCAGCCGGAGCCGAAGGTGGTCAGCGCGGTCTGGGTGAACTTCTCCTTGAAGGCCTCGAAGCTGCCGAAGGCGGCGTTGATCGCGTCCGCCAGCTTGCCGGTCGGCGCGCCGCCGCCGTTCGGCTTCAGGCAGTGCCAGTAGAAGGTGTGGTTCCACACCTGGGCGGCGTTGTTGAACATGCCGCCGCTGCTGGTCTTGATGATGGTTTCCAGGTCCTTGCCCTCGAACTCGGTACCAGCGATCTGGTTGTTCAAGTTGGTGACATAGGTCTGGTGGTGCTTGCCGTAGTGATACTCGATGGTCTCGGCCGAGATGTGCGGGGCAAGAGCGTCGCGGGCGTAGGGCAGGGCTGGCAGTTCGATGGCCATGACGGTTCCTTCAGGCGAGCGTGGAAAGGGAAGGGTGCTTCGCATCGCGCCCGGCGGCGATGCCGGCGGGCCACGCAGCCGGCGAGGCGGGTGGCCGAGCAGGATGAAATCGCTGCAGGGCCGGCTGGTGTGGGAAAATTGTAGCAAGCAGGCCGTGTGACCCGTTTGTGAGGTTCGCGCAGGGCCGCTCCCGACTTTCCCCGCAACCGTGCCCGTGCCTGCGCCGGGCCGTGATGGAGACCGCATGAACGCCACCGTCGATCGCATCAAGGCCGTGCTGGCCGAACACCCCATCGTGCTCTTCATGAAGGGCACCCCGCAGTTCCCGATGTGCGGCTTCTCTTCGCGCACGGTCGAGGCATTGAAGGCCTGCAAGGCCCAGTTCCATGCGGTCAACGTGCTGCAGGACCCGGAAGTGCGCGCCAACCTGCCGCGCTTCTCGAACTGGCCGACCTTCCCGCAGCTGTTCATCAATGGCGAGCTGATCGGCGGCTGCGACATCACCCTGGAGCTGCACCAGGCCGGCGAGCTGGCGCGCATCGTCAGCGAAGCGCAGAAGCCGGCATGAGCGAGGCGGCCAAGCCACTGGCAGGGCGCTCGCTGCTGGTCGTCGGCGCGCACGGCGCCTTCGGCTCCGAGGTTGCGCGTGCGGCCGGGCGTGGCGGCGCGCAGGTGGTGCTGCTCGGGCGCCGCGTGCCCAAGCTGGGCCAGGTCTACGACCAGCTGGTGGCCGATGGCTCGCCCGAGCCGGCCATCTATCCGCTGGATCTGGAAGGCGCCACGCCCGCCGACTACGAGCAGCTCGCCACCACGCTGCGCGCCGAACTTGGCGGCCTGCACGGCGTGCTGCACGCCGCTGCCGACTTCAAGCATCTGGCCTCGATCGAGAACAGCGAGCCCTTGGACCTGGTGCGCGCCATCCACGTCAACCTGACCGCGCCGCTGATGCTGAGCCGCGCGCTGCTGCCCCTGCTGCGCGAGAGCGGCAGCTCGGAGCGGCCGTCCTCGCTGGTGTTCATGCTCGACGACCTTGAGCGCGTCAGCCGCGCCTACTGGGGCGGCTACGGCATCGGCAAGCACGGGCTCGAAGGTGCCTTCCGGATTCTCGCCCAGGAGCTTGAGGGTTCGACAGTGCGGGTGAACGCGGTGCGGCCGGAACCCACCCGCACCAACCTGCGCTCGCGCGCCTATTTCGGCGAAGACCCGGGCCTCTTGCCGCCGGCGGCCGAGCGCGCACCGGCCATCGTCTCGCTGTTCGACACCTCCGCCACATCGCCCCATGGCGAGGTCATCGCCCCGTGAGCACCCTGTCGGCGGCGATCCTGCTGTTCATGATCCTCGACCCACTGGGCAATGTTCCGATCTTCCTGAACCTGCTCAAGAGCCTGCCGCCCGCGCGGCGGCGCTGGGTGCTGGCGCGTGAACTGTTGATCGCCCTGGTGGTGTTGTTCGCTTTCCTGTGGGGCGGCCAGCACATCCTCTCGGCCATGCACTTGCGCCAGGAATCGGTGGCGATCGCCGGCGGCATCGTGTTGTTCCTGATCGGCATCAAGATGATCTTCCCGACACCGGAAGGCCTGTTCGGCGAGACCCCCGAGGGCGAGCCCTTCATCGTGCCGATGGCAATCCCGCTGATCGCCGGCCCCTCCGGCATGGCCGCGGTGATGCTGATGTCCAGCAACGAGCCCGAGCGCATGGGCGACTTCAGCCTGGCCCTGTTCCTGGCCTGGCTGGCGACGGCGGTGATCCTGTTCTCCTCGACCTATCTCTACCGTCTGCTGGGCCGCCGCGCGCTGGCCGCGATCGAGCGCCTGATGGGCATGCTGCTGGTGGCGCTGTCGGTGCAGATGTTCCTCGACGGCATCGGCGCATATCTGGCGCGCTCTGCCGGGGCGGCCTGAAGTTCAGTCGGGGAACGTCCGCCATCCGCGTTTCATCGATGGCCTGCATGCTGTGCCGGACACGGAGATGCGCATGAGTTGGAAGACACTGGACGGACAGCCCCCGCAGGTCATCGCCCATCGCGGCGCCAGTGGGCTGCTGCCCGAACACACCCTGGCGGCCTATGCGCTGGGCCTCGGCCAAGGCGCCGACGTGATCGAGCCGGACCTCGTGCCGACCCGCGATGGCGCGCTGATCGCTCGCCACGAGCCCGGTCTTGCGCGCAGCACTGACGTCTTCGACCGCGGCGAGTTCTCGCACCTGAAGCGCGAGGGCGACTGGTGGAGTACGGACCTCACGCTTGACGAGAGTCGTCGCCTGCGTGCACGCCAGCCCTTCGAGGGCCGCAGCGACCGCCACGATGGCCATCACGCGGTGCCGAGCTGGCAGGACGTGATCGACTGGGCTGCGCAGGCGGCGCTGGAGCGTGGGCAGACGCTGCGCCTGTACCCGGAGCTCAAGCACCCTGCGCGATTCGCCGCGCTCGGGCTCGACCCTGTCGCCCTGTTCGCGGAATCAGTGCGCGCTCTGCCGTCGGGAGTGGAAGTGCGCGTGCAGTGCTTCGAGGCTGACGCGCTGCGGCGCGTGCGTGAAGCGACGGGCCTGCCTTGCACCCTGCTGCTGGAGCAGGGCGCGGACTGGCGCGCTTCCATCGCCGAACACGGTGCGTGGCTGTGGGGGCTCGGGGTCGACAAGCGCCTGCTCTGGAGTGCGCCGGCCCGTGCCAGCGGGCTCGTCGAGGCGGCCCATGCTGCGAGCCTTCGCGTGCACCCGTGGACCTATCGCGATGACCGCGTGGGCGAGGGCCATGCAGATGTGAGAGAAGAGCTGCGCGCGGCTTTCAGGCTCGGCGTGGACGGCGCGTTCTGCGACTTCCCGGCGACCGGTGTGGAGGTGCGCGACAGTCTGCGTGCTGCTTTCGATTGACTCCGGTTTCCGTCTGCACTTCCGGCAGGCGACGTATCGCTGCGCGCCTGTCGCGGGCCCGCGCGATGCGAGTTGCGAGTTACGGGCGGCCATCCACCGGGCGGAGCCTTGGATCAGAGCCCCGCCGACCCGCCGCGCTACTCCTGGTCCAGATTCAACCGCACACCCTCGACGCTGTTGCTGACCAGGCTCACGTTGAAGCGCGGCCGGCCCCAGCGCCGCTTGACCAGCACGTCCTCGCCGTCATCGACCTCGATGCGGTAGTTCTCACCGATGGCCTCGCGCAGCGCGTCGCGGACGCGGCGGGCGACGCCGTTCTCGCTGGTGCGGTGCTCGACCTCGACGCGCACTTCGGTGGCAGCACCATCCTTGGGCGTGAATGCCAGCACCAGCTCACCGCTGGACTCGGCATTGCCGCTGAACTGCAGGCGCCACTTGTTCTCGATGGGAGCGCCTTGGGCGATGCCGGCGAGAAGCAGCAGGAAGGTCGGCAGGATCAGGCGCATAGGGGCGCTCCGCGCGGGGTTGAGTGGGCGCACATCATCGCTCCGAATGCCCAGCCTCGTCATAGCCGCCGCGGGCGAAGGCGGCGGGTTTGATCTGGTCGACGAAGGCGCGGGCCTGGGGGCTCAGGTACTTGCCCTTGCGGATCACCACGCCGTAGCTGCGCGGCGGGAAGTATTCGCGCATGTTGTGCACGAACAGGCGCTGGCGGTCGGCCTCGTTGATGCAGATGCTGGTGACGATGCTGATGCCGAGCCCCATCGCCACGTACTGTTTGATGACCTCCCAGCCGCCGACTTCCAGCGCGACGGTGTAGGGCACCTTGCGCTGCTGGAAGATCAGGTCGACCAGACGATAGGTGGTCAGGCGCTTGGGCGGCAGGATCAGCCCATAGGGCGAGAGGTCCTCCAGCGTCGGGTGCTTCGCGCGCGCCAGCGGATGGTCGGGCGGGGTGATCAGCACCGGGTCGAAGGAGTACAGCGGTGCGTAGTCGATGTCGTTGGGCACGTCGAGCATCGAGCCCACGGCGAGGTCGACCTCGTCGGAGCGGATGAGCGCCAGCCCATCCTTGCCGGTGACGTTGTGCAGGCGCAGTTGGACCTCGGGATGGCTGCGGCGGAACTCGGCGATCAGCTCCGGCAGCAGATAGAGGATGGTCGAGGCGCCGGCGGCGATGTTGAGTTCGCCGCCTTCCAGGCCCTTCAAGCGGCTGTTGAACTCGGTCTCCAGGCCGTCCAATCCATCCACCAGCGGACGCGCCAGTTCGTAGAGCACCTGGCCTTCGCGGGTCAGGTTGAGTCGCCGACCGTGGCGCTCGAACAGGCTGTGGCCGAGCTCGCTTTCGAGCGCGCCCAACTGCAGCGAGACCGCCGGCTGGCTCAGGAACAGCGCCTCGGCCGCGCGCGTGACCGAGCCCAGACGCGCAGCGTGGCAAAAGGCGCGCAGCTGTTTGAGCCGGCTGCCCTTGTAGTAGAAGCGCGCGGGCGATTTGCTCATCGCCGCGGCGGCTTCAGGCGTTCTCGAAAGCGTCGGCGGCGGCCTGTGCCTGCCACCAGTGGCCGAGCTGGCGCAGGCCTTCCAGCACGCTGACCCGCGGCTGGTAGCCGAAGTCGCGGCGCGCGGCGCTGATGTCGTAAAAGTGGGTGGTCGACAGCTGTTCGGCGAGGAAGCGCGTCATCAGCGGCTCGCCCTTCAGAGGCAGCACGGTCCACGCCGCCTCCATCGCGGCGCCGATCCAGTAGGCGGCGCGGAAGGGCATGAGGTCCTTGACGATCGGCGCACCGGCCGCGCGCAGCAGGCCGTTGACGATTTCCGAGATCGGCTTGGGCTCACCGTTGGAGATGAAGTAAGCCTTGCCCGCGCAGCGCGCGCCGGGGTTGCCGTGCAGGGCGTCGAAGGCATCGAGGTGCGCCTGGGCGGCGTTGTCGATATAGGTGGTGTCGATCTTGTTCTGGCCGTCGCCGACAAAACGCAGCCGTCCCGCCTTGGCGCGCTCGACCATGCGCGGCAGCAGGTGGTTGTCGCCGGGGCCCCAGATCAGGCGCGGGCGCAGGGCCACGGTCGCGAGGTCCTTGCCGTTCGCTTCCAGCACGGTTTCTTCGGCAATGCGCTTGGTCGCCGGATACCAGGCCTTGAAGCCCGAGGCCAGCGGCACCTTGGCCTCGGACAGGCCGACCACCGGCGTCGAGGCGTGGTGGGTGACGCTGGGCGTGCTGGTGTACACCAGGGTGCGCACCTCGTTGAGTCGACAGGCCGCGAGCACGTTGCGGGTGCCGCGCACGTTGGCGTCGAAGTAGTCGCGGAAGCTGCCCCAGGCGCCGGCCTTGGCGCCGACATGGAAGACCGCGTCGACGCCGACGCTGGCCTCGGCCAACGCATCGAAGTTGGCGAGGTCGGCCTGCACCTGCTTGACGCCCAGCGCCGCCAGGCCCGGATACAGGCCGCGATTGAAGCTCACGACGGTGAGCCCGCGATTGACCAGGCGCGTGCAGATCGCCTGTCCGAGAAAGCCGCCGCCGCCGGTGACCAGAATCTTCATGCCTTGCCCCTGCCAAGGATGTCCGCAGCCCAGCGCGCCAGCGCTTCGCGGCCGATCTTGGCATTGTGCCGGATGTCGACCGGGAAGCCTGCGTGGAAGAGCACGCGCTGGATGCCGCGCGTGTGTGCGTGCTGGCCGCCCAGGTTCAGCAGCTCGGCCTCGATGGCCGAGCGCTCGCGGGTGGTGCCGGGCTTCAGCTCGACGCACAGCACGGGTGTCTGCGCGCCAAAGCTGCCGACGCCCACGAGGGCCGTGCGCCGCACATCGGCGTGGGTGTTGAACACGGGTTCGACCTGCTCCGTGTAGAGCGGGCCGCTCGCGGTTTCCACGCGCTGGCTCTTGCGGCCGCAGAACCACAGCCGGCCGGTCTCGTCGAACCAGCCGAGATCGCCCATGCGGTGGACGATGCGCTCGCCGCCGTCGGGCAGGCGCTCTCGGATCTTTGCGAGCCGCGTGGCCGCCTCCCGTTCGAAGTAGGCGTCGGTGGCGCTGGGGCCGGCGACCGTGATCTCGCCAATCGTGCCGTGTGCCAGCTCCTGCACCCCGCTCCAATCGGCGATGGCTTCGTCGGTGATCGCGATGACGCGCACCGTATTGGCGGCGACCGGCCGGCCCACGCAGGTGCCGGCGCCAGCCTCGGTGGCGGCGCGGGTCTCGGCCAGCTCGCGGCCTTCGATCACCGCCACCGGCAGGCATTCGGTGGCGCCGTAGGGCGTCCAGATCTGCGCGTCGGCCGGCAGCATGGCCTGCATGCGCTGGACCACGGCGAAGGGCACCGGCGCACCGGCCGAAGTCACGCGCTTCAGCGACGGCAGGGTGACACCGTGCTGCTCGCCATGGCGCGAGAGCGTGTCCAGCAGGGCTGGCGAGCCGAACATCTGGCCGACGCCGAACTCCTTGATCGCAGCGATCAGCTTTTTCGGATCGGCCTTGGCCGGGCGCGTCGGGTCCATGTCCGGGATCACGCTGGTCAGGCCGAGTGCCGGATCGAACAACGCGAAGGGCGGGAAGGTCGGCAGGTCGACGCCACCGGGCTCGATGCCGAAGGCGCTGCCGAGCAGATCGATCTGGGCGACGAAATGGCGGTGGCGGTAGACCACGCCCTTGGGCACGCCGGTCGATCCGGAGGTGAACAGGATGGCCGCGACTTCATCGGGTGCGGTGTCCGCCAGCTGCGGCCCGGCGCCTGCACCCAGCGCCTCGATTTCGGCCAGGCTGTGGCCGCCGAAGGGAAAGCGCCGGCCGACGGTGACGATGTGCCGCACATGGCCACGCCCCCAGCCCAGCAGCACGCGCGCCAGCTGTGCCAGTGGAATGCCGATGAAGCCCGCGGGCGCGGATTCACCGAGGCACTGCTTGAGCGCGCGTTTGTCGATGCCCGGGTCGATCAGCACCGGCACCGCACCCGACTTGAACAGTGCGAACATCAGCAGGAAGAGTTCGGGCGAGGGCCGCACCATCAGCGCCGTGCGTACCCCACGGCCGATGCCGATCCTCGCTAGACCCGCGGCGATCGCATCGCTGCGGCGGTCGAGTTCGGCATAGCTCAGGGTGAGGCCGTACTCGGCGCTGCCGTCCGCGCGCCGGCCGGACGGGCAGCGGATCGCGATCTGATCGGGGCGCTCTTGCGCCAGCCGCGGCAGGCTCGCGGCGATATTGCAGGGGGAGGTCATGCGGGGGATTCTAGCCGCTGGGCGTGGGTCAGGCCCGCGCTGCTACCATCCTCCAGCACGCATCCAGTGGGAGCCCACCATGGCCCATGCCCAGCCTCGAAGCGGTGAGTTCAGCTACGCCGACTACCTCGCCTGGCCGGAGAGTGAGCGCTGGCAGCTGCTGGATGGCCACGCCTACGCCATGGCACCGCCCAGCACGGCACATCAGCGTGTGGTGTTCGAGCTCGGCGCGCAGATTCGCAACCAGCTGCAGGGCACACCTTGCCAAGGGTTCTCAGCGCCGATGGGCGTGCGTTTCCCGGTCGGTGATGAAGCGGACGATGACATCCGCACCGTCTTCGAACCTGACCTGCTCGTCGTCTGCGATGCGTCCAGGATCGATGCGCGCGGCGTCCGTGGCGCGCCTGACTTCATCATCGACGTGCTGTCGCCGAGCACGGCCGCGTTCGACTTGGTCGACAAACGTCAACGCTACGAGCAGGCCGGCGTCGGCGAGCTGTGGCTGATCGACCCGGTGTCCAGCGTGCTCACCGTGTACCGGCGCGAGGGCGAACAGTTCGCAGCCGCCGACATCCGCGTCGGGCAGGGTCGGCTCGCAGTGCAGTCGGTGCCGGGACTGGCGCTGGAGCTGGACTTCCTGCAGTCGATTCGCAGCGCTGAAATCGCGGAAGAAGCCGCGGCCTACGAGGCCTTCATGGCCTGAGCGCGTCTCTGCCCTCCATCGCGGTCCAGGTGTTCCCCGAGAAATCCGACTTCATCCGATTGCGCGACCGGTAGGAGCCTGCTTGCAGGCGACTGCAGCCTGCATCCTGCAGCCAGGCTTTGGGTCGCGAGCAAGCTCGCTCCTACAAACAGCCGGTCCGCGCAAGGCGACTGCAGCTGGTGTTGTGGCGAGCCGACTCTTGCGTGAGCGCGCGGTGTCGCCGCTTCAGCCCCGCCACTCCAGCCCGAGGACATAACTGCGCGGCGCGCCCGGGAAATAGCGGCGCTCGCCGAAGCCGAAGTCGGCGCGCTCGGCGTAGCGGATGTCGCCGAGGTTGCGGATCGCCGCGCTCACCCGCCAGCCCTCGCGGAGTGCGCGCGACCAGCGCAGATGGGCGAGGTCGTGGCCGGCGTGCCAGAAGGTGTTGCCCGCATCGGCGAAGTAGCCGCCCTGGTGCTGCCACTCCAGCTCGAACTCGCCCAAGCCATCGAAGGCGCGGCGCAGGCGCAGGCCGCCCAGCCATTCGGGCGCGGTGTCGACGCGGTTGCCGCGGCGAATGGTTTCGCCGCCGCCGAGCGCGCGTTCGAAGCGGTAGGTCTGCTCCGACCAGCCGAGATTGGCATCGAGCTGAACATCCAGCGGCAGGGTCAGCGACAGCTCCAGCTCGACGCCGACATGCCGGCTGCGGCCGTCGCCGACGTTGAAACCCGCGGCATCGCGGAAGATGCTGCCGCGCTTGTCCATCGCGTACACGACGCCCTCGATGCGGCCGCCGGGCAGGGGCAGCCCGCCGCCGAGCTCCAGCGATTCGGCGCGCTCGGGGCCGAGATCCGCCACCGACTGTCCGCGCTGCAGGCGGTAGAGCTCTCCGGCCTGCGGGGCGCGGAAGGCGCTGGCCGCGCGCAGGAACAGCCGACGCCCGTCCTCGTCGACACGCAGCAGGCCGAGGTTGGCCGTCGGGCGGGTGTAGCGGTCGCTGCGGTCTTCCGGGCGCTGGTAGAGGCAGCCGCCGAAGCCGCAGGCGCTGCCGTCCTCGGCGAGGTTGCCGGCGTCCATGCGATTGTCGTAGCGGTAGCCGATCGACTCGATGCGCGCGCCGCTCTGCAGGCTCCACAGCGCGCTGAGCACGGCGTCCCACTGCACGAAAGCTGCAGTGCTGTCCGAGCGCACGCGATAGTCGTAGTGGCGGCCGGCGGGGCGGATGGCGTTCTGCGCCGCCGTGCCGCTCGTGAGCGCTTGCGCCTGGCGCTGCAGCAGATCGCCCTCGGCGAACTCGAGGTCGATGCCGCTGCGCAGTGCGCCGCCCAGCGCGGCCACGCCCAGCTGCAGGCCGAGGCTGTCGCTGCCGTTGTCCTCGATCGGCTTGCCAAGCAGGAAGTGCTGGATGAACTCGCCGCGATCACTGCGCGCATACGGCGTCAGCGAGAGATCGAGCGCGTCGAGCGCGAATTGCCAGCGCCCGGACAGTCGCGCCGACTGCGCTTTCCGATAGGCCTCGGGATTCGGATTCAGGCGCCGCCGCGCATCGGCGAAGGCGCGGTCGCCGGTGATGTAGCCGGCGGTGTCCTGGTCCAAGGCCTGCGCCGAGAACAGGAACTCCGGCGCGCCCGGCGCCTGCGGCAGCGCGAACTGCGCCAGTGCGCGCTGCTGGGTGTAGCCCTCGTCCTCGCGGAAGCTGCCGCTGTCGGTGGCCGAGACGTCGATTCGGAAGGGGCGCGCCGCGCTGCCGCCGGGCAGGCCGGCGATCAGCTGTGCATAGTCGAAGCTGCCGGCGCGCAGGGCGACGCGCGCCGGCGCGTCGATGCGCGGCGCACGCAGCTCGATGACCCCGTGCAGGGCATTGCTGCCGTGAACCGCAGCGCCGGGGCCGCGCAGCACCTCGACGGCGCCGGCCAGTTCGATCGGCAGCTCGAACAGCTGGTTGACGTTGCAGAAGCCGGCCGGTCGGATCGGGATGCCCTGTTCCAGCACCAGGAAGGCACCGCAGGCACCGGTGCCGGCCAGCACGGGCGAGCGGATGGCGAGCAGCTGTTCCTGCCCGCTGCCGCGGCTGGCCCAGGCGCCGGGCACGCGGGCGAAGGCCTCCTGTGCGTGTTGGGGCGCGATGCGGTCGAGCGTGTCTGCGTCAAGGCGCGAGGCCGAGGCGGTCTCGGCGGCGGCCGCGCGCGGCGCGCGGGCGGTGACGTGGATGGCATCGAGTGCAGCCGGGTCTTGCGCGGCCAGCAGCAGGGGCAGGGCGATCAGCACAGAGGTCTTCGCAGGTTCTAATTCGCCGCGCAGGTTAGTCGCGGCGAGGTGGTGGCCACGGCAAGGCCAGCAGCTGGGCGTGCACCTCCTCGGCCCAGCGCGCATGGCCAAGCTCGGAGGGATGGAAGCCATCGCTGGCGAACAGCTCTGGCGCGGGCTGCACGCGCACCGGCGAGTGCAGGGCCTGGTGCCTTTGCGCTGCGGCGACGCCGAGCGCTTCGAGCCTGCGACTGCGGCCGCCGAGCCAGGCGCGCAGCGGCTGCGGCAGCAGCGGGAAGGCCTGCATTGGCGGAATGCCGAGCAGCACGATCTGCGCCTGTGGCGAATGCGCGCGCAGGTCCGACAGCAGGCCATCGAGCGCCTGCGCAAACCTGCGCCCGAGAGTCAGCCCGGTAACGTCGTTGACGCCGATCGAGACGAGGATCAGATCGAAGGGCTGGGCCTCGATCTTGGGCAGCAGGCGCTCGCGCAGGCTGCCTGCGGTGGCGCCGTTCTTCGCGAGGATTCGCCAGTCCACGCGCAGGCCGTGAGCCTCTGCGATCAACCCAGCCAAGCGCACCGGCAGCGTATCCACGATGCGCGCGATGCCCACGCCTTCGAAAGGCGAATCGCCCAGTGCGAGCAGGCGCAGGCGCGGTGCACCAGTGGCACCTTCAGAGCCCTCGCGCGCGCCTTCGGCCGCGGCCGCGCGCGGTGCCGAGCGCTTCAGCCACAGCGCCTGCGGCAGCATCAGCGGCAGGGCTGGCCAGAACAGCGCACTGCGTGCGAACAGGCGATGCACGCAGGGATCAGTCGAGGTCGATGATCACCGGGGCGTGGTCGGACGGCCGCTCCCAGGTGCGCGGCTCGCGGTCGATGATCGAGGCCTTGCAGCGGGCCTTGAGCGCTTCTGAGACCAGGATCAGATCGATGCGCAGGCCGAGGTTGCGGCGGAAGCCGGCGGCGCGGTAATCCCACCAGCTGAACTGGCCTGCTTCATCGGAGTGCAGCCGGAAGCTGTCGTGCAGGCCCAGGCCGCACAGCCGCTGCAGCGCCTCGCGCTCGGGCGTGGAGCAGAGGATCTGCTCGTGCCAGGCGACCGGGTCGTGCACGTCGCGATCGTCCGGCGCGATGTTGAAGTCGCCCAGCACGATCAGGTTCGGATGCCGCGCGATCTCCTGCGCCACCCAGTCCTGCACCGCGGCCAGCCAGCGCAATTTGTACTCGTACTTCTCGTCGCCCACGGCCTTGCCGTTGACCACGTAGAGATCGATCACCCGCAGCTCGCCGAAGCTCGCCGCGATCACGCGCTTCTGCTCGTCCTCGAAGCCGGGAATGCCGACCTGCACCTCGCTCGCCGGCGTCTTCGAGAGCAGCGCCACGCCGTTGTAGGTCTTCTGCCCGGCGAACACGCTGCGGTAGCCGAGCGCGGCCAGCTCGGAGTCCGGGAACTTCGGATCCTCCAGCTTGGTTTCCTGCAGACCGACGATGTCGGGCTGCGCCGACTTCAGCCAGTCCGACAGATGCGGCAGACGTACGTTGAGCGAGTTGACGTTCCAGCTGGCGATGCGCATTTGGGGGCCGGGAATGGGGAATCGGGAATGGGGAATCGTGGGCTGCGCTTCAGGATGGGACGAGCCCTCGCGGGACCAGGACTATAGCCTCTGCGTGCCGGGCATCGGCAGCTGGGCCCGGCCCACGCAATGGGATCACCCACTGGCAAAGGCCTGCGATCGTCGATTCCGGATTCCCGGCCTCAGGGGCTCACCGCGCCGTCCAGCCCCCATCCAACGTCAGGGTCGTCCCCGTGATGTTGTCCGCCGCCGCGCTGCAGAGGAACACCGCCGCACCGCCGATGTCCTCGGGGCGGGTGAAGCGCAGGCTGGGCTGCTTCTCGGCCAGCAGGGCGCGTTCGGCTGCCGGGCCATCGAGGCCTTCGCGCTCGGCGCGGGCGTCGATCTGCTTCTGCACCAGCGGGGTCAGCACCCAGCCCGGGCAGATCGCGTTGCAGGTGATGTTGGCCTCGGCGTTCTCCAGCGCGGTCACCTTGGTCAGGCCGACGATGCCGTGCTTGGCGGCGACGTAGGCCGACTTCTCCACCGAGGCCACCAGCCCGTGCACCGAGGCGATGTTGATGATCCGGCCATAGCCGCGCGTCTGCATACCGGGCAGGGCGCAGCGCAGGGCGTGGAAAGTGGCGGAGAGATTGATCGCGAGGATCGCGTCCCAGCGCTCGGCCGGGAAGTCCTCGATGCGTGCGGTGTGCTGGATGCCGGCGTTGTTGACCAGGATGTCGAGGCGACCGAAGCGTGCCTCGGTGGCGCGCACCAGGGCTTCGACGCCCTCGGCGCTGGAGAGATCGGCGCCATGGAAAGCGACCTCGACCCCATGGGCCGCGACCCTCGCGCGCGCGGCCTCGATCTGCTCGGGCGCGCCGAGCCCGTTCAGCATGATCCGGCAGCCAGCCTGGGCCAGCGCTTCGGCCACGGCCAGGCCGATGCCGCTGGTGGAGCCGGTGACGAGTGCGATGCGGGGCTGATCCATGGCTTCGTCCTTTTGCGAGAAGTGGAAAGTGGCAGTCTGTCAGCGGATCGCCGCCGCTGCCATCGTGCTTTGGGCCAGTCACGAGCTTCAGCGCGTCGCATCGCATCCATGCGCGGCGGTGGGCTTCGCGGTGTCGGTCAGCACGAGCACGAGGCGACAGAACTGTCTTTGCAAACGGCTGTCTTGCTGGCAACCTGCGCGCGCTCAATCGCCGCGTGTGCCCGTGGCGGGGCGTGGGCCTGTGTCCGCTGTGATCACTTCCATAGGGGTTTCATCGATGTTGACTGCATTCCTGCGCGCGCCCAGCGCGCTCGCCTGTGCGCTCCTGCTGCCGGCGTTGGCGCTGGCCGAATCACCGGCTCCGGCGGCTGCTGCTGCGCCGCCGCCGATCGAACATTTCGTCGAGCGCGACGCCTTCTTCGACATCAAGATCTCGCCTGACGGCAAGCATCTCGCCGCCAGCGTGCCCCAGGAAGAGGGCAGCGCGCTGCTCGTGCTGGAGACCGATTCCCTCAAGAAGGCCGGGCATTTCTTCGCGGGACGCCGCAGCGAGATCGCGGATTTCTGGTGGTCCAGCGATGAGCGTCTGCTGATGTCGATGGCGGAACGCTTTCTCGGCAGCGAGGCGCCCGGCCTCACCGGTGAGATCTACGCCGCCAACTTCGATGGCACCCGGCCCATCGCGCTGGCTGGCGTGCGCGCGGGCGATGGGCGGCAGGGCAGCCGCATCAAGGTGCGTGAGAGCGAATTGGTGGCCGTGTTTCCAATTGACCTGCTGCCAGGCGACAGTCGCCAGGCGCTGGTGCAGGTGCTGCCGCCCTCGGGACGCAGCGAGGCCTATGCTTCGATCGAACGCATGGACACCGAGAATGGACGGCGCAGCCGCCTGGGCACCTCGCCTGCCCAGCGCGCCGAGTTCACCACCGATGCCGAGGGGCAACTGCGATTCGTCGCCGGCCTCAAGGTCACCAACGACGCCGTGCTCCACTACCGGGAGAACGACTCCGCCGATTGGCAGCTGCTGAACGACGAGACCAAGAGTGGTCAGCGGGTGTCCGTGCTCGGTTTCGCTACGGGCTGCAAGAGCGCCTACCTGAGGGTTTCCCGTCCGGAGGGGCCTGACGCTATCGAGCGGTTCGAAGTGGACAGCGGGACGCGCTCGGAGGTCTTCCGGCACGCGCGTCGGGACCCTGCCAGCGCGATCCGCACCCTGGACGGCCGGTCGGTGATCGGCGTGAAGTACTTCGACCCGATGCCGCAGATGCACTTCTTCGAGCCAGACCACCCGGAGGCGCTGCTGCGTCTCAGCCTGGCTGCGGCCTTCAAGGGCTACAGCGTGGACATTACGTCCGCCACGCAGGACGGGCGTCGCGCCATCCTTTTCGTACAGAGCGACCGCAACCCCGGCGAGTACTTCCTGTTTGACCGCGAGACCAAGAACGCTCGCCATATCGGCAGCCGCGGCCGGCAGATCGTTCCTGAGCAGTTGGGCGAGACCCGCGCCATCCAGATCACGGCGCGCGACGGGCTCGTACTCGATGGCCTGCTGACCCTGCCGCCCGGCGCGGACGAGCGCGCACTACCGCTGGTCGTGCATCCGCACGGCGGGCCTTTTGGCATCGAGGATCGCTGGGGCTTCGATCGCCAGGTGCAGTTGCTGGCGACCCGCGGCTATGCCGTGCTGCAGCTCAACTTCCGTGGCTCCGGCGGGTTCGGCCAGGCGTTCGTGCGCGCCGGCTATCGCCAGTGGGGTGGCGCCATGCAGGATGACCTCACCGATGCGACCCGCTGGGCCATCGAGCAGGGGATCGCCGATGCGCGGCGGATCTGCATCTATGGTGCGAGCTACGGCGGCTACGCCAGCCTGATGGCGGTGGCGAAGGAGCCGGATCTGTACGCTTGTGCGGCCGGCGATGTCGGCGTCTACGATCTTGCGCTCATGCATCGCCGTGGCGATGTGCCCTACAGCTTCTCGGGCCGCAACTTCCTCAAGGACGCTCTGGGCGAAAAGGACCTTGCCGAACACTCCCCCAACCTGCTGGCGGATCGCATCCGCGTGCCGGTGATGTTGTCGGCCGGTGAGAACGACCGCCGAGCCCCGATCATCCACACCGAGCGCATGGAGTCCGCGCTCAAGAAAGCAGGCGTGCCCGTCGAGGCGCTGTACTTCCGGGGCGAAGGCCACGGCTACTACGCGACGGACAACCAGCTCAAGTTCCAGCAGCAGCTGCTGGCTTTCCTCGATCGCCACATCGGCAGCGGCTGGCAGGCACCGGGGCAGGCGCCTGCAGCACCCTGAGATCGCAGCGCAGTTTCAAGCCCAGCGGCCCGGCGTGCCTCGCACACGCCGGGCCGCTACACTTTGCGGCCTTCGCGCGACTGTCAGCGCGGCACCCTTCAAGGCCTGGAGCCACGCATGAGCATCAAGTCCGACCGCTGGATCCGCCGCATGGCCGAGCAGGGCATGATCGAGCCCTTCGAGCCGGGCCAGGTCAAGCAGAACGCGGCCGGCGAGCGCATCGTCAGTTACGGCACTTCGAGCTACGGCTACGACGTGCGCTGCGCGCGCGAGTTCAAGATTTTCACCAACATCAACAGCACGATCGTCGACCCCAAGCATTTCGACCCCAGCAGCTTTGTCGACGTGGTCGGCGACACCTGCATCATCCCGCCGAATTCGTTCGCACTGGCGCGCACGGTGGAGTATTTCCGGATCCCGCGCGACGTGCTGGTGGTGTGCCTCGGCAAGAGCACCTATGCGCGCTGCGGCATCATCGTCAACGTGACCCCGCTGGAGCCCGAATGGGAAGGGCATGTCACCCTGGAGTTCAGCAACACCACCCCGCTGCCCGCGCGCATCTATGCGGGTGAGGGCGTGGCGCAGATGCTGTTCTACCAGTCGGATGAAGTCTGCGAGACGAGCTACAAGGACCGCGGCGGCAAGTACCAGGGCCAGACCGGGGTGACGCTGCCGCGGACCTGAGGGCACGCGGCCGGCGGATTCGTTCGGAGCGTCACTTCCAAGCTGCGGGAAGCCGTGCGGTCGGTCCGGCTTGCTCGCGACGCTTGCCCTTCGAAGTGGCACAGATTCGAGTCGCCCGCGAAGTGACTGAGGCGGTGACGAGGACCGGGGCTGGCGCGGGGCTCATGGTGGGCCAGGGCCCACCCTATCCGATGGGCTTGACCGCGAGCCCCGCTTCGCGAGGCTTGCCCCGAATCCCGAATCCCGAATCCCGAATCCCGAATCCCGCCGCGCCAAGGGCGCGAATCACACCTCGTCCGAACCCTCGTTGATGCCCTCGAACAGGAAAGTCGAGAGGTAGCGCTCGCCGGTGTCGGGCAGCATCACCAGCACCTGGCTGCCGGGTTCCAGATCCTTGGCCAGCTCCAGCGCGGCGGCATAGGTCGCGCCCGCCGAGATGCCGACGAAGATGCCTTCCTTGCGCGCCAGCTCCAGCGAGGTGTCGCGGGCGACCACGTCATCGACCGGGATGTTGCGATCGAAGATCTCGCGGTTCAGCACCGGCGGAATGAAGTCCGGCGTCCAGCCCTGGATCTTGTGCGGCTTCCACTCGTTGCCGGCGAGCAGCGCCGCACCCGCGGGTTCGGTGGTGCAGATCTTCAGATCAGGCCGCGCCAGCTTGAGGATCTCGCCGGCGCCGGTCATGGTGCCGCCCGTGCCGTAGCCGGTGACGTACCAGTCGAGGCGCTTGCCGGCGAAGTCCGACAGGATCTCCGGTCCCGTGGTGTTGCGGTGGAAGGCCGGATTGGCCGGGTTCTCGAACTGCCGCGCGAGGAAACCGCCGACGCGCTCGGCGTACTCCTTGGCCGCGCGCACCATGCCGGTGGCGCGCTCGGCGGCCGGTGTCAGCACCACCTTGGCGCCGAGTGCGCGCATCAGCTTGCGGCGCTCGATCGAGAAGGTCTCGACCATGAAGGCGACGAAGGGGTAGCCGCGCGCGGCGCAGACCATGGCCAGCGCGATGCCGGTGTTGCCGGAGGTGGCCTCGACCACCGTCTGGCCCGGCTTCAGCAGGCCCTTCTGTTCGGCATCCAGGATGATCGCCAGCGCCAGGCGGTCCTTCACCGAAGCCATCGGGTTGAAGGCCTCGATCTTGACGAACAGATCGACGTGTTCGGGCTTGTAGCGGTTGATGCGGACGATCGGCGTGCGGCCGATGGTGTCGAGGATGCTGTTGTAGATCATGGCGGGGCCTTGGATTGCAGTCGGGGGATTGCACGCGGTGCGACAGGGGGCGGACCAGTGTTGCCCTCGCCTATAGTCCGGCGCGTCATGTCGAGCCGGCGCGTGGGTGCCGTGGTGGACTAGCGCGCACGCGCGGGCGGCGCGACCGCCATCAAGCTTCGGAGGGAGTGGGCGACAGCAGTTGCAGAACCGTCTGGCGCTGCTCGGCGGACATGAACGCGGCATCGGGAATCGGCATCGCCAGCCCCGAGCGCAGCAGCAGCACCAGCGTGGCCCGACTCTCCACCACGGCGACGTAGCTGCGGGCCGGGTAGCGGCCCTCGCCGTGGAGACTGCGAGCCGTGATGCCCGACGCATCGATTCCGAGCTGCACCCGCAGCGGGAACGGACCCTGCAGATCGACCAGGCGCAGGTTCATGCGCCGGGCGCGAGCGACTTCGGCGGCGTAGGCCAGACAGCCGGCCAGCAGCAGCCCCGCCAATCCCAGCCACGCAGGCGCTCGCAAGGGCTCCGCGGCGGTCTTCAGCGCCGCGAACACAAACATCAGGCTCGCGGCGATCAAGACCCAGAGGAAGAGGTTCGCCAGCATGGGCCGCCAGGCGCCCTGGGTGGCCGTCGCGCAGAGGTAGCCTTGGGACACCGCCTGCGCGGCCTGCAGGTGCGAGCGTTCGAGGTCGTACTCGAGGTGCACGGCTGTGTCGGAACGCTCGGGGCCAGTCGCCATGGGTCTCGGGTCTCTTCTGCTCGCATGTGGGCTTGCAGCATGCAGCGAAGCCGCGCCTGGCCCAAGTGCGGTGCCGCAAACGCAGACGCCCGCCGTGAAGGCGGGCGTCTGCGTTCAACACCGGAGCCGAGGGATCAGTCGATCGTCTCGAAGCCGTTGGCGAAGATCGCGTCCGGCAGCGGCGGGCTGACGAAGAGCACGAAGCCGTCGTGGTCGGAGCTGCCGGTGGGCACCCAGCTGCCCGGGCCCTGCGGACAGAAGGTCGCGTCACGCAGGGTGTAGTTGCAGGTGCGGAAGCGCTGGGTCGACGCGTCGACGTTGGCGCGGCCAAAGGCCATGCCGGTCACATAGGGCGCCGCAACGCTGTTGAACAGGCCGTGGTCCAGCACTTGGTTGGTGGCCAGGTCGCGGCCGGTGCTCCCCTGGATCGGACCGAAGTCCTCGGTGAACTTGTAGGAGTAGCGCTCGTCCTCGTCGATCACGTCGACCGCGTTAACCAGCGCGGGCACCACGATGTTGGCGCCGCCCGGCAGCTTGCAGGTGGTGACCTGGTTGGCCGGGGCGCAGGTGTTCTCGGCATTCACGTAGGTACCGGCGATCAGGCCCACCACGTCCACATAGCCATCGGTGAACTGGAAGGCATTGTGGTCGCCGATCACGAACAGCGGGACATCGGCGGTGGCTTCATCCGTCTGCAGGTCCTGCACCAGGTTCGCGATCGATACCGCCTGCAGGTAGCGCTTGGCGCGGATGCGCTCGCCGTTCGCGTCGCTGACGTCGACACCACCGCGCGAGCGGGTGTGGTTGTTGATCACATGGAAGCGGAACGGCCGCCCGTTGCCGATGAAATCGGCGGCCAGCAGCAGCGGCGGGCGATCGTGCAGGGTCGCGGTCGCGGAGCCACCCGGATCGTTCCAGGTTTCGGCATCCGCCAGCTGGGTCACGGTGATGCCCGTGACGCGTGCGGTGTTGACCAGGTAGCCGACATCGATGCCGCCCACGTCATTGCCTTCGACCAGATGCGCTGAATAGGTCGGGCCGCCGTCCGCTGCGATCTGCGTCGCCAGGGCCTCCAGGATTCCAAGGTTCTCCACCTCCTGCATGCCGATCACGTCGGGGCTGCGCAGGACCTGGCGGATATACGCGCTGACCTGGCCGAGCTGATGGGTCACGCGGTTCGGATCCGTTTCGAGCGCGGCCGTGGCGGCACACAGGACCGTGCTGGGCGGCGGGTTGTCGCGCACCGCGTCGCACAGGCGGAAGGCGTTGAAACTGCCGATGGTCAGCTCACCTTCGCTCGCTGCGGGCACCGGGCGCACAGCTTCGTTCGTACCATCGACGATGGTGAGCTCGCTGGCCCAGAACTCGTAGTCGCCGAAGTCGTAGCCGATCACGCCGGTCGCACTGAAGCGGGTGCCGCCCGCCAGCTCGACGCCGGGGCTGGTCGGCGCCGACAGGAAGTCGGCGTCGAACTCGATGATCTCCGGGTTGCCGTCCCACACGCCGGCAGCGGCGTTGTCGGGGGTGAGTACGGTGCCGGGCAGTGCGCCCTTCTCGCGCACGCCGCGCTCGCCGTAGGGCGAGATCCAGGTTTCGGCGTACAGCTTGGCCGCACGCCGCTGGTTGGCAACGGTCACCGCGCCATTGGGGATGGAAACGCGCATGCCTTCGAAGCACTCGAAGTTGCCGAGCGCACCGCAGCTCAGGTTGTCCGGATCCTTCGAGGGGATCAGCACGCTGCCGCGCGTCGGCGCCTCGCCGAACACGATCGCGGTCGGCAGGGTCTGGTTGCTGGCCTGGGTGAGGATGCTGTTGGCGGTATCGCGGGTGCTGTTGACCACGATCTGGGTCATGCTGAAGAACTCGGCCGCACGCCCCACCACTTCGACCTGGTCGCCGACCGCCAGCAGCTCGCCGGCGTCATTGCGCGGCGCCACCGAGGTGAATACGTAGATGCCGTTCGAGGTGCTGGCGTCGCCGTCATCGCGCGCGTCCGGAGTCTGCATGGTGAAGCCGGCGGTGCCAACGGCCGTGACGACATTGGCCTGGGTGCGGACCGGCTCGCCAGTGACGTTGGCGGCGATGTTGCAGGGGGTAACGAAAGGCGAGCAGACGCCATTGCCCTGGATGCTGAAGATCTCGGTGAAGGGCAGATCGTCGTCGAGGATCACGCCCTCTGCGGTCGCGGTGCCCAGCGTCACGCCCGGGCTGCTGCTGGCGATGCTGACGCGGTAGGACTCGTTCGCCTCGTCAACGCGGTCGCCGATCACGTCGACCGCGATCTCGACCGAGGTCTGGCCGGCGGCAATCACGAAGGGGCGATCGCTGAAGGCCACGTAGTCCTGGCCGGCGGTCGCGCTGATGTCGGCGGTGCTGGCGGTCAGGTTGACGTCGGTCGGCAGTGGCCCGCTCAGGCTGGCCACGAACACTTGCGGCGTGGTTCCGGTGTTGCCTTCGGCAACGTCGGCGGCCGGCGCGATGCTCAGCACCGCGCTTGAGGCATCGTCGTTGCGGATCGTGCCGATCGCGCTGCCGGCACTGTCGCCAAACGTGGCGCCGCCGTCGGGAAGCGTCAGGCTGACCGTAAGCGTCTCGTCGGGCTCGTCGGTGGTGTCGCCGAGGATCTGCACGACCACATTGGCGGTCGTTGCGCCGGCCGCGATGGTGAACTCGGCGTCGGTCAGCGCGACGTAGTCATCGCCGGCGGTGGCGGTGCCGTTCGAGGTCGTGGCCAGCACGCGCAGCCCGCCGGCGGGCGCCGCGCTGGACAGGGTGAGGGCGAAGTTGAGCGGGGTCTGCCCGGAGTTGCCTTCGAATTCGCTGGCTGCGGCGATGTCGAGTACCGGCGCCGCTGTGGGGCTTGCGGCGAGGGTCACATCGTCCAGCGCCAGACCGTGGTCGTTGCCGGCTTCGTTGATGTCAGTCCAGCGGATCCAAAGCTCTTGACCCGGCATAAGCGGTGCGCCCAGCGCCGCTGAAAGTTCCGCGCGGTTGGCGCTGGCGTTGCCGTCGAGTGCTGCGGCAGTTGTGCTGGTGGTTGGCGATGTGAAGGTCAGCGCGCTGACAGATGACCAATCGGTTGAAGTGTTGCACCCAAGGTCGAAAGTGGTACCAGCTGCGACGATTCGATACTCGATCGTCAGGGTGTTCGCCGTCACTACCCCCCCGTTGCGCCACTGCTCTCCTGTGTAGGAAAGCTGGAAGCCGGGGATCGCGCTTGAGCTGGCGTTCTGGACTCGGAGCCCGTGGCAGAACACGCCTAGGGCATTGGTGGGCAGCGCACCGAGCGCGCGTTCGCTGCTCCCAGTGCTACCAAAGCTGTATACGCCACCGTTCGTGGTCCCACCATTGCCTGCGAGATAGACAGTGTTGGCTCCTGGTCCGCCGGTGCCGCCAGCTCGCGCCGAGTACCACCCCAAGAGGGTCGAATTGTCGGCGAACGCATTGGTCGTTCCCGTATTCGCCAACGAATTGAAGTCTTGCGAGTAAGTTTGTCCGGGCGCCAGCGCAACCTGAGCCGATCCGGTCGCAGCCCCCGCAAGCCCCAGCGCCACCAGCGCCGTCTGTACCGCCCTCAAACCCTTCATGCCGCAACCCCTGCAAACGATGGAAAACCGCCGGAGTGTAGCGGTCGGGGCTTACAGATTCATGTCAGGTTTAGTGAAGACGTCACAAAGCCGCCTTCCGTGTGCGCCCCGTCACGCTTCGCGCGTTCGATCTTTGTCGCGCCTGCGTGAGAGGCTCCCAGCCCCGCGCGGCGAGCCAGGTGTTCCTGAAGAAACATTGATACGTCATCCCCGCGTAGAGCCTGCCCTCGCGAAGGCGGGGGGCGGGGATCCAGGACTCGTGCGACTGAGGCAAGCAGCACTGGGCCCCCACCTGCGTGGGGGCGACGATCAATGGGGTCGCAAGCGTTCTGTTTCTTGAGAGAGGTCGGTGCTGCAGGCTCAGCGCGGTACCGTCGCGACCGTGATCTCCTCGCGGTCGTGGTAGAGCTGGCGGGCGCGCAGTTCGAGGTTCAGGCCGGCCTGTTTCAGGCGTGCGTCGAGTACCTCCATCTGTTCGCGGACTTCCTGCCAGCGCTTCTTCATCGGCAGCTTCAGGTTGAAGATCGCGCGCCGGGCATCGCCCTCGACCAGCCAGTCGCCCATCAGTGCGGCCACGCGCTTGGGCTGCTCGACCATGTCGCAGACCAACCAGTCGATCGGATGCGGCGGCCTCCAGCGGAAGCCGTCCGAGCGCAGGTGCTTGATCAGGCCGGTGCCCATCGCGCTCTCGGCCAGCGGGCCGTTGTCGATGGCGGTGACCGACAGGCCGGCGCGCGCCAGCACCCAGCTCCAGCCGCCGGGCGCAGCACCGAGATCGACCGCCTGCTGGCCGGCCTTCATCCAGCGGGTGCGTTCGTCGGGGCTGAGCAGGGTGAGCAGGGCTTCCTCGAGCTTCAGCGCCGAGCGGCTGGGCGCGTCGTGGGCGAGCTTCAAGCGCGGGATGCCGCCGGTCCACGGTGCCGTGCGTTCGCCCTGGCCGCGCATCGGCGGGGTGTCATCGGCGTCGCCTGCCGCCAGCAGCAGGTGCGTGCCAGACAGCAGCACCACGTGCAGGGTCGGCTTGCGTGGGTCGTCTTTCGCGCTCAGGTGTCCCGGCTTGCGCAGGCCCGCGCGCAGGGCGTTGCCGAAGCTGCGCGCCAGGCCCGCGAGATCGCGGCCGACGTCGGCATCGGGGTGCTCCATGCTGAGCTGGCCGAAGACCTGGCCGCTGCCGGCCATGGCGTCGAGCACCGGGCTCAGCCGATCCTTGGGGTCGAGGTTCTGCAGCTCGGCGAACACCGACAGCCGCTGGCGGGCGAAGATCAGCGCATGCCAGGGCAGGGCGCGGCAGAGCTGCGACTGCGATTCGGCGTCGAGGCCCAGAAAGCGCACATAGCCCGAGTCGCGCTCGGTCTTCGCATAGCCGCCCACGCCGAAAGTTGCCGCACGCTCGCTGATTTCGGCCGCGCACTCGGGTTCGAAGCCGGCGCGGCAGGGCAGGTAGAGGCCGGCGTCGCCCAGGGGTTTCATCAGTACATGCGCCCGGCGCTGTCGGTGTAGTGCTTGAGCACCGCGCAGGCGTCCTCGCGCAGCAGGTCGCGGCGCACCGCGATGCCGCGCTGCTCCAGCTCGCCCTTCCAGTCGGCCGGCAGCGGGCCTTCGTCGAACTGGGTCAGCGTCATCACGTCTTCGGCGCGGGCGCCAATCAACAGCGTGTCGATACCGGCCCAGAAGGTGGCGCCGTAGCACATGCAGCAGGGCTGGGACGAGGTCGCGAGCGTCACGCCCGGCGCGCCCTCGTTGAGGCGGAAGCGCTGCAGGCGCTGCTGGGCGGTCATGTAGGCCATCATCTCGGCGTGTGCGACCGAGCAGGTGTGCGGCTCGACGCGATTGACGCCGACGGCGACCAGCCGATGCTGGGCATCGAACACGGCGGCGCCGAAGGGGCCGCCGCTGCGCGCATCGACATTGCGGCGTGAGAGCTCGATCGCCAGCCGCATCTTGTCTTCATCGCTGGCGTAAACGCTGCCGGCGGGCGCGAGTTCGTGCACCCAGGCGGGCAGGGTGAGGTGGACTTGGGCGTACAGCATGGGAGGGCTTACTTCAGTTCGCCACCGCCCGGTGCCGCCTCGCACCGACCTTCGATGCAGGCGCAGGCAGTGATCTCTTGGAACCCGCAGATGCCGGAAAGCCCCTGCGCCTCGCAGGCGGCCTTCACTTGCTCGGGGAAGGTGTCAGCCTGCGCGTTGACGCAGGCGGGGTAGTAGCCACAGCAGTTGCCGACATCCTTGACCGCGCAGTCGTCGTCGGTCTGGCAGCTGCGGTCGGGGTCGGCGGGCGTCGCCTTGGCGGCGAGGTCGTCGCGCGATGCGTCTGGTGCGGAACAGCCGACGTCGCCGTTGGCGCCGCAGGTGCCCGCCGGGCCGCGGCCGTCGTCGAACTGGAAGGACGGTTTCGCTGGCGTTTCGGCCATCGCCGGCGGCGGTGGCGCCTCAGCGAACTCCGGCGCCTTGGGCTCGTTTGGTGCCTGCGAGCAGGCGGCCAGGGTCAGCAGAAAACAGACCGCCACGAGCTTCTCGGCCCCGCGCCTCAGACGGAAGAGGCTTGCGAGTTCACTTGCCCGGCTTCGCCGATCAGGTGCTCTCGAGAAAGCCTGATTCGTCATCCCCGCGAAGGCGGGGATCCAGCACTCGTGCGACAGGAGAGAACGACCCTGGGTGGCTGCCGGGATCAAAGAGCCACCGAGAACGCTCGCGACCGCGGCAATTCCTGGCTGGGCCCCCGCCTTCGCGGGGGCGACGGCAGAGAGCAGGCGAGTGACCCTACGGCCGGAGCGCGATCGGACACCAACGCGGAGCGTGTGCATCAACCCGCCGCCCAGGTGTCGCGCAGGGTCACCGCGCGGTTGAACACCGGCCTGGCCGCGCTGTGATCGCGGCGGTCGGCCACGAAGAAGCCGGTGCGCTCGAACTGCAGATGGGTTTCCGGCGCGACTTCAGCGGCGCTCGGCTCGATCCACGCCTGCACGGTGCGGATCGAGTCGGGGTTCAGATGATCCTTGTACGAGCCGCCGTGGCTCTCGTCATCGGGATCGGCGACCTTGAACAGGCGGTCGTACAGGCGCACCTCGGCGGCGATCGCGTGGCGCGCGCTGACCCAGTGGATCGTGCCCTTGACCTTGCGGTCGGCGCCGGCCATGCCGGGGCGGGTGTCGAGGTCCAGCGTGCAGCGCAGCTCGACGACCGCTTCGCCATCCTTGATGACCTCGTCACAGCGGACGATGCCCACGCCGCGCAGGCGGACTTCGCCCTCGGGCTTCAGGCGATGGAATCCCTTGGGCGGCACTTCGGCGAAGTCCTCGCGCTCGATCCACAGCTCGCGCGAGAACGGCACGCGGCGCGTGCCGAAGTCGGGGTTCTTGGGGTGGTTCGAGAACTCGAGCGATTCCTCGTGGCTGGCATCGAGATTGCTGATGACCAGCTTGATCGGATCGAGCACCGCGAGGCGACGCGCGGCATGGGCGTCGAGATCCTCGCGCACGCAGCCTTCCAGCACCGAGAAGTCGATCAGCGAGTTCTGCTTGCTGATACCGATGCGCTCGGCGAACAGCCTCAGCGCGCCCGGCGTGTAGCCGCGGCGGCGGATGCCCTGCAGGGTCGGCATGCGCGGGTCGTCCCAGCCGCTGACCAGCCCTTCCTGCACGAGTGCCATCAATTTGCGCTTGCTCATCACCGTGTAGTTGATGTTGAGCCGCGAGAACTCGATCTGCCGCGGTTTGGCGGCGCGGTCGTGCCAGCCGCGGGCGCGCAGCGGCTCCAGCAGCTCCGGGTGGCCAGCCAGGTCGACCTTGTCCACGCACCAGTCGTAGAGCGGGCGGTGGTCCTCGAACTCCAGCGTGCACAGCGAATGCGTGATGCCTTCGATGGCGTCGCTGAGCGCGTGCGCGAAGTCGTACATCGGGTAGATGCACCAGGCGTCGCCGGTGTTCTGGTGCGGCACGTGCTTGATGCGGTAAAGGGCCGGGTCGCGCAGGTTGATGTTGCCGCTGGCCATGTCGATCTTCGCGCGCAGGGTGCGCGCGCCGTCGGGGAACTCACCGGCGCGCATGCGGCGGAACAGGTCGAGGTTCTCATCGACGCTGCGATTCCGGTACGGCGACTCGCGGCCGGGCTCGGTCAGGGTGCCGCGATAGGCGCGCACCTCTTCCGCGTTCAGATCGCAGACGTAGGCCAGCCCCTCGCGGATCAGCTTCTCGGCGGCCAAGTAGAACACCTCGAAGTAGTCCGAGGCGTGGCGCAGCTCGCTCCACTCGAAGCCCAGCCAGCGCACATCGTCTTTGATCGCCTCGACGTATTCCGGGTCTTCCTTGGCCGGGTTGGTGTCGTCGAAGCGCAGGTTGCAGCGCCCGCCGAACTCCTCGCCGATGCCGAAGTTCAGGCAGATCGACTTGGCGTGGCCGATGTGCAGGTAGCCGTTGGGCTCGGGCGGAAAGCGCGTCTGGATCGCCGTGTGCTTGCCCGAGGCCAGGTCCTCGCGGACGATCTGGCGGATGAAGTCGTTGCGGGCAGGGCGGCTGTCGGCGGTGTCGGCGGGAGCGGCGTCGGACATGGGAGCGAGGCTGGATTCGGGTAGCCGCGCAGTCTAGCAGCCCCGGCGCGGGCTCTTGACCGCTCCCGGCAGCCCTCCGCCGCGGGTTGTTGACGCTTTCGCGGTAGAGCGGTGCGCCGCAGGCGCACCCTATCGCGACTGTCGCGCAGGCTCCGATCATCGCAGGGCGTCGTTTGCGGTCGTAGGGTGCGCGTGTCGCGCACCTACAATTCCGAGTGACGCCAAACTTCGATCGAAGCCGAAGCCGCTATGCGCGCGAGCCACACACCCCTCGAGGCTGGCTGGCGGCGGCTAGAGCAAAGCTTGCTGCCCCCTGTCAGCGCCAGGGTCTGCTTCGAGTGACGCCGAACCCCGATCAACGCCCAAGCCGCTGTGCGTCTTGGCTGCGCATGAGCCGCTCACTCCCTCCATGGCTGGCCGGCGCCGGCTGGAACAAAGCCCTCAGCCCTTGGGTCAAGGGCCGCGTCTGCGCGCGGCTGTCGCCACTGGCCGACAGTGCGCCTGCGAGCGCGCGGCGGAAGGGCAGGGCGCGGGCGCCGAAGGCGATGCCGGCCCGGCGCAGCAGTCGGGCCGGCGCGCTGTCGCTGGTGTAGAGGCGGGCGATCGCGCGCGTGGCCAGATACAGCGGCCGGGTGGCGCGGCGCAGCTCGCGCTGGTAGCCGGACAGGTCGCGGGCGTTGGCGATGTCGAGCCCGGCGGCGTGGGCTCGGCGGATGCGCAGCGCCAGCAGGTCGACGCCGAGCAGGCCGAAGTTGAAGCCGTGCGCGGTCACCGGGTGCATGCCCACGGCGGCATCGCCGACCAGGGCGAAGCGGGTGCCGACGAACTGCCGTGGATACACGCCGACCAGCGGATAGGCGTGGCGGCTGCTGATCGGCTGCATCGCGCCCAGGCGGCCGTCGAAGCGGCGGGTGATCTCGGCGCCGAAGGCGGCCTCGTCCATCGCCAGCAGGCGCTGGATCTCGCAGGCCGGCAGGGTCAGCACGGCCGAGGCGGTGCGCTCGCCCAGCGGCAGCAGGGCCAGGGTCTGGCCGAAGCCGAACCACTCCCAGGCGGTCTGCTCGTGCCCGAGCTCGTGCTGCATGCGGCAGACCAGCATCGTCTTGCCGAAGTCTTCCATGTCGGCCGCGACGCCCAGCGCGCGGCGCGTCTCGGAGAAGCGACTGTCGGCCGCCACCAGCAGACGGGCGCGCAGCAGGCGGCCATCGCTCAGCTGCACCTCGACGCCGTGCGAACGTGCGTCGACCGCGATCGGGCGCAGGCCGTCGAACCAGTGCAGGCCCGCCTGGTCCTCAAGCGCCGCGTAGGCGGCGCGGCGAATCAGGTGATTCGGCACCAGCCAGCCCAGACGATCCGAGCGGCCGCCCGGTGGCTCGATCTCCATGCCCTGGGTGGCATCGCCGTTGAGCACTCGCGCCGCCCGCAGTTCGTGGCGTTCATCGTTGGCGATCCGCTCCCACAGGCCCATGCGCTTCAGCAGCTCGACGCTGTGGCGGGTGAGCGCGATCTCGCGGCCGTCGAAGGCGGGCTCGGCCAGCTGGGCGCGGGCTTGCTGGTCGACCAGGGCGATGCGCAGGCCGGTATCGGCGAGCGCGCGCGCCAGGCACAGGCCGCTGGGGCCGGCGCCGATCACGATCAGGTCGAAGTCCATGGCTCTGCCTCCACGGGTGCACGCAACAGGGTCGCTCAGGCTGCCGCAGGTGCGCGCCCGGATCGATGATCCGGATCAAGTCGCGGCTTGCAGCAAGGCTGTGCTACTCAGCGTTGTCGCGCGCAATGCAGGGCGCGACCACGGAGCAAGCACAGGATGGAATTGATCAGCGTTGCCGTGGAGCGGAGCCCCGGCGCCGGCTTCTTGTGGCTGGCGTCCGGGGTCGCAGGGGAGGGCGTCGCGCTTGCTCGCATCCTTCAGGGATAGCGGCGGCCGTTGACCTCGGCCTCGACCAGCACGCTGGTCGTGCGCGAGGTCTGGGTGGTCGGCGGCGCGCCGGCCGCCGTGGTGGTGCTGGTCGACTCCTGCTCGCTGCGCACCACGCCGACGCTGGGGTGCGCCGACTGCAGGGTGCGGCCCTCGGTGCGCGTGCTGACGGAGAAGCCCGCCACGCTGACCGTGCTGTTGAGGGTGACTCGCGTGTCGAAGCTGCAGGCGCCGCTGAAACTGCCGGCCGGCACCGTGACATCGGCGCTGCCCGTGCGCACCGTGAGCTGCTCGGTCTGCACGTCGGCGGCGACCTGCACGCCCATCGCGGTGTAGCGGTTCTTCACCACGTAGCTGCGGCGCAGCTCGGTGCCGACCGGGGTCAGCCGCGGGATCTCCACCGGCGGGTCGTACTCGTAGGTGCCCTGGGCGTTGGCTGCGCGGATGAAGCCTTCGCCGCCCAGATACACGCGATGGGTGTCGGTCTGTTCGATGAACTCGCGCACGGTCGCGCTGTTGTCGCCGACGATGCGGTCTTCGAGCACGAACACGGGGCGGCCCTTGTAGGTGCTGGTGCCGGTGACGCGCTGCTCGATGCGACCGCCTTGGTCGTCCTGCAGCAGGAAGCGGTCGCCGACGCGCAGCGGCGGATAGCATTCGTCGCCCGAGGACGGCCCGCCGACCGGCGTCACCGGTACGGTGCGGCATTCGCTGCGGCGGTTGCCGAACTCCGCGCGGCTGATCTGCACACTGCGGGTGCTGCCGCCGATCGTGTAGCTGAACTCACCGGCGGCGCCGTTGCTGAACCTCAGGCTGACCGTGCCGACTTCGTCGATCTGGCCCATCGCAGGTTGGCCGTTGATCTGGTCGAAGCGCGTGCCGGTGCGTCCGCGCAGCAGCGGGCCGGTGTAGCGGCCGTCGGCCTGGCGGGTGGCGTTGAAGATGAACCAGGCCGGCTTGCGGTCCTCGCCATAGGTGTACCAGGTGGCGGAGAGCAGGTCGCCGACGTGGTTGATCTGCACGCCCCAGCCGCTCTGGTTCGGGTTCCACCACAGCGCGGTGTAGTTGCTGAAGCCGGCCGGGTCGGCGCTGCTGGCCGAGCACTCCAGCTGCTTGTCGCCGAACACGAAGCGGTTGAGCTCCTTGCTCTGGCTGATGCCGTCGACCGTGTAGTCGAAGACCATGCGATCGCGCGCCGGGAAGCGCAGGCGCGCGCTGCCAACCACCGTGCCGTTTTCGGAGGCGCGTCCGTTGATCTGGGCGAAGGGCACGCCGGTATAGCGGTAGACGTCGCCGCGGTAGCTGCCGTCGCCCTGCAGCGTGGTCGCGCCGATCACGAACCAGCTGGCCTGGCCTTGGGCGTCATAGGTGAACCAGGTCGGCAGCAGCACATTGCCCTGGTCGATGGCGAACAGACCCCAGCCGGACTCGTCGGCGCGCCACCAGCCGCCGGTGTAGTCGACGCTTTGGGCAAGACCGGCCGAAGCCGGCAGCAGCAGGGCCAGCGACAGCGCCAGACGGCGACGGGTGAAGGTGCGGCGGATCTGCTCGAACATGGGGCGCCCCCTGTAGGCGTGGTTGGACACGCGCAGGCTAGAGGCGCACGGAGGGCCGCAGTACCCCCTGAACAGGGGGGCTCAAGTGGCGGCAAGCCGCAGCGAGAAATCGATCGCCTGCACGTGCTTGGTCAGCCCACCGATCGAGATGCAGTCGACGCCGCTTTCGGCGATGGCGCGGATGCCGTCGAGGCCGACGCCGCCCGAGACTTCCAGCGGCACGCGGCCGGCGGTGAACTCGACCGCGCGGCGGCGATCTTCCGCGCTGAAGTCGTCGATCAGGATGCGGTCGGCGCGGGCCTCGATGGCCTGGGCCAGCTCCTCGAAGCTTTCGACTTCGACGATGATGGGTAGGCCCGGCGACAGGCTGCGCGCCCTTGCCACGATGGCGGCGATGCCGCCGGCCGCGGCGATGTGGTTCTCCTTGACCATCACCGCGTCGTAGAGGCCGATGCGGTGGTTGTGGCCGCCGCCACAGCGCACCGCATACTTCTGCGCGAGCCGCAGGCCGGGAAGCGTCTTGCGGGTGTCGAGGATGCGCGCGCGGGTACCGGCGACAGCCTCGACGAAGGCGGCAGTGCGGGTGGCCGTGGCCGAGAGGGTCTGCAGGAAGTTGATCGCGCTGCGTTCGGCCGACAACAGTGCGCGGCTGGCGCCTGCGATGGCGCAGACCTCGCTGCCGGGCTCAAGCCATTGGCCATCGACCGCATGCCAGGTGATCCGCAGCTCGGGGTCGAGCGCACGGAAGCAGGTTTCGAACCAGTCGCGGCCGGCCAGCACGGCGCGCTCGCGGCAGACCAGCGTGGCGCGCGAGCGCGCGTCCGCCGCGATCAGGGCGGCGGTGGCGTCGCCACTGCCGATGTCCTCTTCGAGCGCGCGCACCACGTCCAGCGCGATGCGTGCGCGTTCATCGGGCGTGAGTTCGGGGTGGGCGGCGAACTGTGGCATGCGGGGACACTCGGACGCGGGCCGCATAGGGTAGGCGCGCGCACGCTGCGCGCCTACCCGTGCGCGGTCCGGCTACTTGCCGAGCCGCGCCACCAGCGCCTTCAGCACGCCCTGCGTTTCTGGGTGGTACCAGCCCTCGATGAAGGGGCCGAGGTCGATGGCCTTGGGCGCGCAGATCGCCTGGATCAGGGCCTCGCGCGACATCGCGCGGGTGACCAGCATGGCCCGCCGTGGCAGGTTGAGGTGGGCTTCCAGCCAGGCGATCGCGCGCGGCACCACCTGGTCGAGTTCGACCACCTCGTCGACCATGCCGATCTCGGCGGCGCGCGTCGATTCGATCATCTCGCCTGCGACCAGCAGGCGCTCGCCAATGCGTTCGCCGACCAGGCGCTTCAGCGCGTACTGGATCGGCCCCGGCACCACCAGGCCGACCTGGGTTTCGTTGAGGCCAATGCGATACGGCCCTTTCTCGCCAGCCCGCGCCATCACGCGGTAGTCGGCGAACAGGCTGATCACCGCACCGCCCGCCGGGCTGTGGCCGGTCAGCGCCGCGACCACCGGCACCGGACAGGCCGCGAGCTTGGCGCAGACCTGCATGAAGGCGCCCCAGGTGGCCAGCACGCCCTCGCGATCCAGCGTGAGCAGGGTCGGCACATCGAGGCCGCCAGAGAACAGGCCCGGGCTGCCGGAGATCACCAGGCCTTCGGCGCCTTCGCCCGGAGCGGCGTCGATGGCCTCGATCAGGGCCGAGAGCAGGGCGTGGTTGAAGGCGTTGGCGGGCGGGCGGTCGAAGCGCAGCTCAAGGACACGGCCGTGGGTAATCTTCTGCAGCATGCATACGCCTCCGTAGGGTGGGGCGGCTAGCATAGCCGCGCGGTCGCGCCGGCGCCTGTTGCGCTGCGGTCTGCGGGGGTGGTCGCCTCACTCCGCGTGCGGCAGGCGACGGGTGGCGAGCTGGATGACGTCCTGCGCCGGCATCGGCCGGGCGAAGTGGTAGCCCTGCATCTGGTCAACGCCCATGCGCACCAGCAGGTTGCGCTGGGCCAGGGTCTCGACGCCTTCGGCCACCACGGCGATGTCGAGCGAGCGGCACAGCGTCACCATGCCCTCCAGCAGCCGCAGGGCGCGCGCATCGGTGTCGATGTCGTCCATGAAGCAGCGGTCGATCTTGATCGTGTTGAAGGGCAGCCGGCGCAGGTAGGCCAGCGAGGAGAAGCCGGTGCCAAAGTCGTCCAGGGCCAGCTTGAAGCCCTGCTCGGACAGGCGGCGCAGAAAGCCGCGGCCGGCCTCGATGTTCTCCAGCAGGGCGGACTCGGTGAGCTCGATCTCGAGCATGTCGTGCGGCAGGCCGCGCTGGCGGCAGATCTCCACCAGCTGCACTTCGGTGTCCGGGTCGAACACCTGGCGCGGCGAAAGATTGAGCGCGACCGGCGTTTGCAGGCCACGACGCAGCAGCTCGGACGCGAAATCGGCTGCGTGCGCCATTGCGATGCGGCCGAGCCGACCGACCAGGCCGAACTCCTCGGACAGGGGAATGAAAGCCGCCGGCGAGACTGGCCCCATGCGCTCGTTGTGCCAGCGCAGCAGGATCTCGTAGCCGACCACGAAACCGGCCGCGCTGACCTTGGGCTGCAGTACGGTGCTCAGGGCATCGCGCTCGATGTCGCGACGCAGCTCGGTGATCAGCTCCAGCCGCCGCGAAGCTTCGCTGCTCAGCTCGCCGCGGTGGAACTCGGCGCGCGCGCGGCCGCGCTGCTTGGCCTTGCGCATGGCGGTCTCGGCCTGCTGCAGCAGCAGGTCCGGCGCGCGCGAATCCTCGGGGTGCAGGGCGATGCCGACGCTGGCGCTGACGCTGAGCATGCGCTCGCCCATCTGCATCGGCGCGCCGACCACATCGATCACCTGCCGCGCCAGCGCCGACGCGCGGCCGCTGATGTCCTCGCCGGTGATGAGGATGGCGAATTCGTCGCCGGAGATGCGCGCCAGCTCGTCGCGCTCGCCGGGCAGGTCCTGCAGACGCTGCGCCGCCTCGTAGAGGAAGGCATCGCCAGCGGCGTGGCCGAGCAGATCGTTGATCGCGCGGAAGCCGTCGAGGTTGATCCACAGCAGGGCCAGGGGCTCGTCCTCGCTGCGCGCCATCAGCAGCTTCAGCCGACTCTCGAAATGGGCGCGGTTGGCCAGGCCAGTCAGGCCGTCCTGCAGTGCGGCGCGCTGCACGCGCGCCTGTTCGCTGCGGCGGCGGCTCTGGTCCTCGATCGAGGCCACCAGCAGCGGTGGCCCGTCGCTCAGCTCGAAGACGCGCGCTACCGCGAGCTCCACCGGCACCTGCGAGCCGTTGGTGTGGCGCAGCTCCAGCGCTTCGCGCCAGCCCTCCGTGGCCTGTTCCAGCAGCAGGTCCATCTGCTCGCCATCGATCAGCGCCAGCTCGTGCAGCGTGGCGCCTGTGGCTAGCGCCGGCAGGCCCAGCAGGTCGAGAAAGGCCTGGTTGCAGCCGTGCAGGCGGGCTTCGCGATCGAACATCAGCATCGGTTCGCGGGTGTTGTCGAAGGCGTCGCTGAGCAGGCGCAGATCTTCCTCGGCCCGGCGCTGCGCGGTGATGTCGCGCAGGGTGCCGACGATGCGCTCGACCCGGCCCTTGGCGTCGCGCTCGACCGCGCGCCCGCGCACGCGCACCCAGCACCAGCCGCGCGGCAGATTCATCCGGAAGGCGATGTCGAGCTCGCTGCGCTCGCCGCGCAGGTGCTCGCGCCAGGCGGCATGGGCGATCTCGCGATCCAGCGGATGGATGGAGTCGGCGTCGTCCAGCAGGAGCTGGGGCGCGTCTTCGAGCTCGCGCAGGCTGTCGTCGCCGAAGTTGCGCACCTCGACCCGGCGCGTGCTGTTGCGCCACTCCCAGATGCTTTCGCCGCTGGCCCACAGCGCCAGGCCAAGCTGGCGCTCGGTCTCGCGGGCCTGCTGCAGGGCCACGAACAGCTCGCGGCTGCGTGTTTCCAGCAGCTGTTCGGCCTGTTTGCGGGCGTCGCGTTCGCGGCCCAGCCGTCGCTCCAACGCCTCCATCGCTGCGCGCAGGCGCTCCAGGGTGTCGGTCCGCGTCGGCGCCTCGCCCGTGGGCGTGGTCGCGGTCGCCGCCACCGGTGCACCGGCGGCGTGCTGCGGATCGGGTTCGGGCTTGGGACCCATCAGCGCGGACAGTCCATGGCGGAGTGCGCGCGCGCGTTCACGGCTGCGCCCTCAGCTCGATCACCAGGGTGTCCTCGCCCAGGGTCGGGTCGGGAACGCAGCGCACCGCCTGCGGTTCTCCGAAGTGGCGCGCCGCGCCGGCGATCAGACCCTCGGCCAGGGCGCCCATCTGGCGGGGCGAGCGGTAGGCGAGCCGCAGATGCGCGCTGCTGCGCTCCAGCACCTCGAAGCGTGGTAGCTGCGCTTCCGGGTAGAGCTTGTGCACTTCGACGTGGATGTGGCCATCGATACTGGCCAGAAAGTCATAGAGCGTCGCCTTGCCGGCGAACAGCTCGGGAAAAGCCGTCGCGAAGCGCCCCAACAGATGCTCGCCAAAGGCGCGGATCAGCGCGTCGGCGCTGAGGCCGGATTCCTCCGCCACCGCCTGCACGATCCGCTCGATTTCCTGGTGCGGGTAGTAGCCCACCGAGGTGTAGGCGCCGCCATGGGGCAGGTCGGCCCGCTGCAGGGCGCGGTCGACGAGCTCCGGCGTGAACCGGCTCTCGACCATGTCCAGCAGTTCGGTGAACACCAGCCCCAGCATTCCGACCCTCCGCAGTGCGCAGCCCGGACCGGGCATGCAAGGCCTGGGCCGCGATGGCGCGACCGGTATGACGAGGGCAGCTGTCTCCCCAACGGTGGCTTGACGCTGCAGGGGCGGGCTGCGACGGTCGCGGTCTTTACTGGCCGTCCGAGAGTTCCGCCATGTCCGCCGCCCCCACCCTGCCGCACCGATCCTTCGATCCACCGCAGCGCCTGCTGCTCGGCCCGGGGCCGTCGACCGTGCCGCAGCGCGTGCTCGACGCGCTGGCGCGGCCCACCCTGGGCCATCTCGACCCTGCGTTCGTCGGCCTGATGGACGAGATCAAGCTGCTGCTGCGGCATGCCTTCCGCACGCAGAACGCGCTGACCTTCCCGATTTCCGCGCCCGGTTCGGCCGGCATGGAAGCCTGCGTGGTGAACCTGGTCGAGCCCGGTGACCGCGTCGTGGTCTGCGTCAATGGCGTGTTCGGCGGGCGCATGCGCGAGAACGTGCTGCGCGCCGGCGGCGTGCCGATCGTGGTCGAGGACGCTTTCGGCCAGCCGGTCAGCGTCGACAAGGTCGAGGCGGCGCTGAAGGCCAACCCGGGCGTCAAGGCGCTGGGCTTTGTCCACGCCGAGACCTCGACCGGCGCGCGCTCGGATGCGCAGGCGCTGTGTGCGCTGGCGGCGGCGCACGGCGCGCTGTCCATCGTCGACGCCGTGACCAGCCTCGCCGGCATCCCGCTCGAGGTCGATGCCTGGGGCATCGATGCGATCTACTCGGGTTCGCAGAAGTGCCTGTCCTGCCCGCCGGGACTGTCGCCGGTGAGCTTCTCCGAGCGCGCGGTGGCCGCCGTGCGTGCGCGCAAATCACCGGTGCAGAGCTGGTTCCTCGATCTTTCGCTGGTGATGAACTACTGGCAGGGCGAGGGCGGCCGCAGCTACCACCACACCGCGCCGGTCAACATGCTCTACGCCCTGCACGAAAGCCTGCTGATGCTGGCCGAGGAAGGGCTCGAAGCCGCCTGGGCGCGGCACCAGGGCAACCACCTTCGCCTGCGCGCCGGCCTTGATGCGCTGGGGCTGGAGCTGCTGGTGCCCGAGGCCGCGCGTCTGCCGCAGCTCAATGCCATCCGCATTCCCGAGGGCGTCGACGATCCCGGCGTACGCCGCGCCCTGCTCAACGAGCACCGCATCGAGATCGGCGCCGGCCTGGGCCCCCTGGCCGGCAAGGTCTGGCGCATCGGATTGATGGGCGAGAGCAGCCGCCCGGAGTGCGTCGACCGCGTGCTGGCGGCACTGGGGCACGTGCTGGGGCGCTGATTCGCGTCGCTGCAGCGCCGGCGCGTGATGTCCGTCACGCGACCGCGATCATCGCAGGCGCCAGCATGCGCAGCGTCAGGGGCCAAGGGCGCGGAGTGCGGTGATGACCGAACAGAACGAGACGGACCTGCTGCTGGCCATGCGTGGTGACTGGCAGGGCCTGACCCGACTGCACGCAGGCCACGCGGACCAGGCCGAGCATGCATCGCCGGCGTGGCTGCGCTGCGTGCAGGCGGGCACGCCGATGCGCGCGCGCCTGCGCTACGTCTGGACATTCGAGGACCGCATCCGCGAGGGGCACGTCCTGCTGGCGATGGATCCCGCCACCCGCCGCGCCAGCGCGGCCTGGATGGACAGCGGCGTGGGCGGTGCGGTGGGCGGCGCCGAGGTGCTGTCCCTGCGCGGCTGGCTCGACGACACCGGCCTGCTGCGTCTCAGCGGGCAAAGCAGTGACGACGAGGCCGCCGGTTGGACCTGGCGACTGGAGCTGGACTGTCCCGAGCCGGGCCAGCTCGAGCTGCGGCTCTACACCACCTCGCCGCAGGGCGAGGAAGAACTCGCGGCCTCGTCGGAGTACCGGCGCTGAGGGGGGCTTGGGCGCCTGTGTGCTGTCCGCAGTGCGGCACACGTCGCTGCCGCATGGTCGGAGAGTGCGGCGAGGTTCTGCCGCATGGGTCGGGGCGTGGGGCGAGGCTCTGGTACATGCGCTGCGCTTATGTACCCTACGCGCACATCGGTCCGTCGCTTCGTTCAAGGCAGCGCGTCACTCGCGGTGGAATGAGGGACAAGCGCAGCTCATCGGCCAGCGGGTCGCGATGAGGCCGGGCCTCAAGCGCAGCGAGCTTGCGACTACGATGGATGCAATGCGTATTTCGAATTCGTAGGGCGAGTAAGCGCAGCGCCTCCGCCGGCCGGTCCCGCGGAAGCCGGACCTTGAGCGGAGCGGGCTTCCGACTTCGACGGAGACAAAGCGTCGTTCGAGTTCGTAGGGCGGATAAGCGCAGCGCATCCGCCGGCGGGTCTCTCGGAAGCCGGACCTAGAGCGAAACGGGCATTCGAGCAGGGCTCATGCTGCAGCCCGCGCATCCAACGCCGTCCAATCAGTCGAGCAGTTCCAGCACGCGCTCCGGCGGGCGCCCGATCACCGCGTGCGCGCCCCGGACTGCAATGGGCCGCTCCAGCAGGGCAGGGTGCTCGGCGATCAGGGCGATCCACTCCTCGCGGCTGCGCGGGTCGTCGGCCGACAGCCCCAGCGACTTCGCCAGCTCGTCCCTGAAGCGGATCGCGGCTGGTGGTTCCAGCCGAAGCCGGGTGAACAGGGTCTCGAGCTCGGCGGCCTGCAGGGGCGCCTTCAGATACTCGCGTATCTCGACCTCGATGCCGCGCTCGATGAGGAGGGCGAGCGCACCGCGGGACTTGCTGCAGCGGGGGTTGTGGATGAGGAGCATGGGATTGGGGATTCGGGATTCGCAAGAGCTGGCTATCGCGGGTGAGGGGGCTTTGCAGTCTTGGCTCCGCTCGATGGCTTGGGCGGCTGCCAATGGGTGGACTTCAGGCTGCCTATCAGCCCTGAGGAATCGAGCTCGCCAGATTGGTGGTTGGATGAAGCGATCGTGGGCTGCCGCTGCGTGTGCTTGGCTCACCCGACCGGTTAGAAGGCCATGGGTCCTTGCGCGGCACTCGACCCAATGCGCTTCTACGAATCCCCAATCCCGAATTCCGAATCCCGGCTGATCCACGGCGAAGCCGCGGATCAGCCCGGCAGCGCCAGATCGTCCAGCACGGCGCGCAGGAAGCGTGCCGCTTCGCCGCCCGTCGCGGCGCGGTGGTCGAAGGTGAGGCTCAGCGGAATGATCCGGTGGGTTTCGATGCCGCCCATCACAGGGACCAGCTGATGACGGCCGCGGCCGGCGGCGAGGATGGCGACGCAGGGCGGCACGATCACCGGCGTCGCGTACTTGCCGGCGAACATGCCGAAGTTGCTGAGCGAGATGGTGTAGCCCGACAGCTCGGATGACGGAATGCTGCGCTCCATCACCTGCGCGCGCAGGCGGTCCACCGACTGGCGGATGCCAGCGGCGTCCAGCACGTCGGCATTGCGCAGGGCCGGGACGAACAGGCCGTCGTCGGTGTCGACCGCGATGCCGATATCGACGTGCGGATGCAGGGTGCGGGTCAGGTTCTCGCCGTCGAACCAAGCGTTCAGGGCCGGGACGGTCTTGCAGGCGCGGACGATGGCGCGGATCAGGCGCACGGTGATGTCGTTGCCAGGCGTCCAGGCGTGGATGTCGGCGTCGTCGGTCAGCGTGGTCGGCACCACCTGCGCGTGTGCCGCGGCCATCACCCGCGCCATGTTGCGGCGGACGCCCTTCAGCTGCTCCGGCTGGCCGGTGGCGGCCGCGGATGAGGGCGGGCGGGTGGCCATGGGCCTGCCGGAGGCGGAGAGGGGGGTGCGGGTGGCAGCAGGCTGGGGCTGTACCTGGGCGGTGGCCGACTGCGGTGCGAGACCCGGACCCTCTCCCCCAGCCCCTCCCCCACGGGGAGAGGGGAGCGAAGCCGGAGCGTTCGAGCGCGCGGAGGCAGGCGCACTGCCCTCGGCCGCGGCGCGCTTGACGTCGTCCATCGAGACCACGCCTTCGGGGCCGGTGGCGCGCACGCGGCTCAAGTCGACGCCGAGCTTCTTCGCCAGCGCGCGCACCGCAGGCATGGCGCGCACGCCGCCGACGCTGACGGCCGCCTCGCTGCGCACCTGGTCGCTGACCTGCATGGCGCCGACCACGGTGCCGGCATCGGCGCGCTCGGCCTTGGCAGGCGCGGTGGAGCCCGTTTCGGCTGCGGCGGGCGTGGCATTGCCGGAGGTCGAGCGCGCTGATGCGCTGGCGTTGGCGGGCGATGCGCTCGCTTCGGCAGCAGGGGCCGATTGCGAAGCGGGCGCGTGGTGATGCCCGTGCCCGGTGTCCTGCGCATCCGCACGCTGCGGCAGGCTGGGATCGATCTGGAACTCCGCCAGCACCGCGCCGGTGTTGATGACGTCGCCCGGGCCGCCGGCCAGCTTGAGCACCGTGCCCGAGCAGGGCGCCGGCACCTCGACCACCGCCTTGGCGGTTTCCATGGACACCAGCGGCTCATCGAGCTTGATGACATCGCCGACCTTGACGAACCACTCGACGATGGTGGCGTCGGGCAGGCCTTCGCCCAAGTCGGGCAGGTGGAAGGATTTGTTCGAACTCATTGCGGACTCCAGCGCGCGCGGCGCGTCGTGGGGTGGAAATCGGGCGGCGCGGTGTCGCCAGCGCGGCGCCTCAGGGGCTGCTTTTCGCCCCTCTCCCACAAGGGGAGAGGGGCTCATCTGTGTCGTGCGTTGCGCTTACGGCGCCCGCTTTCTGGATTTCTCCCCTCTCCCCTTGTGGGAGAGGGGTCGGGGGAGAGGGGTGGAACGCTTGCGGCGAGTTTTCTCCCCCTCTCCCCAACCCCTCTCCCACAAGGGGAGAGGGGCTCAGCTGTAGCGAACGTTGAGCTGGCGGTGCTCGCTTCCAACCGTTTGCTCGCAGAGCAATGAAGGTGGCGCAGCAGTGGAGGAATCCGCCATGCGACACCGATACGCCCGTATTGCGCCGATCAGCCGTACTGCATCGCCCTGCGCGCGGCCGCCAGGATCTTTTCCACGCTCGGCAGGAACTTCATTTCCAGCCTGAACAATGGAATGTGGGTGTCGTAGCCGGTGACGCGCTCGACCGGGGCTTTCAGATCGAACATCGATTGCTCGGCCAGCCGCGCCGCGATCTCGGCGCCGAAGCCGGCGGTTTTCGCGGCCTCGTGCACGATCACGCAGCGGCCGGTCTTGGCCACCGATTCGGCGATGGTGTCGAAGTCGAGCGGCTTCAGCGTGGCGACATCGATGACCTCGGCGCTGATGCCCTCGCGTGCGAGCGCTTCGGCCGCCTCCAGCGTTTCCTTGACCTGCGCACCCCAGCTCACCAGGGTGATGTCGCTGCCATCGCGCAGCACAAAGCACACGTCCAGCGGCAGGGCCTCGCCGTCGTCGGGCACCTCCTCCTTGTACTGGCGGTAGATGCGCTTGGGCTCCAGATAGATCACCGGATCCGGGTCGCGGATCGCCGCCAGCAGCAGGCCGTAGGCGCGCTGCGGGCTGCTCGGCATCACCACGCGCAGGCCGGGCACGTTGGTGAACATCGACTCGTTCGCTTCGCTGTGGTGCTCGGGCGCGCGAATGCCGCCGCCCCAGGGCACGCGCAGCACCATCGGGCAGTGCAGGCGCCCGCGGGTGCGATTGCGGAAGCGCGCGGCGTGGCAGATCAGGTGGTCGAGCATCGGGTAGACGAAGCCGTCGAACTGCACCTCGGCGACGGGCTTCATGCCCTGCGTGGCCAGGCCGACGGTGAGGCCGGCGATGGTGGTTTCATCCAGCGGCGTATCCAGCACCTTGTCCGCGCCGAAGCGCTGCTGCAGGCCGGCGGTGGCGCGGAACACGCCGCCGTTGACGCCGACGTCCTCGCCCAGCACCAGCACGCTCGGGTCGTGCTGGATCTCGTAGGCCAGGGCCTGGGTGATCGCTTCGATCAGGGTGATCGCATGGCTGCTCATCGGCCGCGGCCCTCCCACTGCAGCGCGTCCGCGCGCTGGGCGGCGAGATCGGCGGGCAGCTCGGCGTAGAGGTAGTCGAACATGGCTTCCACGGGCTGGCTGCGGGTTTCCAGATAGGCATTGACCTCGACGTCGACCTCGGCGTCGCAGGCGCGTTTCCATTCGGCCTCCTGCGCGTCGTCCCACAGGCCCTTGGATGTCAGCCAGCTGCGCAGGCGCAGGAAAGGCTCGCGCGCCCAGCCGGCCTTCACTTCTTCCTCGCCACGGTAGCGGCGTGCGTCGTCGGCGGTGGTGTGGTCGGACAGGCGATAGGTCACCAGCTCCAGCACCGTGCCGCCTTCGCCGCTGCGCGCGCGTTCAAGAGCGCGGCGCACGGCCTCGTAGACGGCGATGATGTCGTTGCCGTCGACCTGCAGGCTGTGCAGGCCGCCGGCCAGACCCTTCTGCGCCAGCGTCTGCGCGCCGGTCTGGGCCGAGCGCGGCACCGAGATCGCCCACTGGTTGTTGACGATGCACAGCACGAAGGGCAGGCCGTAGGCGCCGGCCGAATTGATTGCCGCATAGGTGTCGGACTTCGAGCTGCCGCCGTCGCCGACGCAGGCCACCGCCACGCGGGCTTCGCCGCGCAGCTTGAAGGCCAGCGCGGCACCGGCGGCATGCAGGCACTGGGTGCCGATCGGCACGCACCAGGGGTAGTCGTGCTTCGGACCGGCGAAATCGTTGCCGCGCTCGTCGCCGCCCCAGTACATCAGCACATCGCGCGGCCGCACGCCGCGCATGAACTGCGCGCCGTACTCACGATACGAGGGGGCGAACACGTCCTCTTGGCGCATCGCCGCGCCGATGCCGACATGCGCAGCCTCGTGGCCGAGGCAGCTGGCATAGGTGCCGAGCTTGCCGGTGCGCTGCAGGGCCACGGCCTTGGCGTCGAAGCTGCGCACGCGCAGCATCTGCTTGAACAGTTCCAGCACCGGCCGGCCGTCGCCGACGAAGTCCGGAAGCGGGGCCACCTCGCGGCCCTCGGGGTCGAGGAACTGCAGGTGCTCGATGGAGAACTGCGCGACGGTACTCATGCGCGGGGGGCATCCATGCGGATAGCGGAAGGAAGTTGCACAGGAAACGATTTTGCTGCGTCGCGGGCAAGGTGCACTGCCGCAAAACGCTGTCGAACGGTCGCTTCACGCAAGCATGACCGGGCGTTCGCGCTGCTGTGCGCAAGAAACTGTCGCTGCGGCCGGGTGGCCGCCTGCGGTATCGTTGCGCGCTTTTGACGGTGCCCGCAGGGCGCCGCGGCCGTCGGGGAGCGGCAGACCATGCACGTCGAGACCAACCAGCGCGAGCTCGAAGCGGGCATCACCCGCGACTTCAAGGACCGCCTCAGCTATGGCGGCTACCTGCAGCTCGACACCCTGCTGTCGGCGCAGCAGCCGGTGTCCGAGCCCGGCAACCACGACGAACTGCTGTTCATCATCCAGCACCAGGTCTCCGAGCTGTGGATGAAGCTGATCATCCACGAGCTGCGTCTGGCCATCACGCATCTGCAGCGCGACGAGCTGGGCCCGGTGCAGAAGATCCTGGCGCGGGTGAAGCAGGTGCAGCGCCAGCTGTTCGAGCAGTGGTCGGTGCTGGAGACGCTGACACCGTCCGAGTACCTGCGCTTCCGCGATTCGCTGGGGCCTTCCTCGGGCTTCCAGTCGCACCAGTACCGGCTGATCGAGTTCATGCTCGGCAACAAGAACGCCGACATGCTGGACGTGTTCGAGCACGCACCGGCGATCCGCGCCGAGCTCGCCGCTGCGCTGTCTGCGCCCAGCCTGTACGACGAATTCCTGCGCCATCTGGCGCGCTGCGGCCACGCGGTGCCGCCGGCCTGCGTGGAGCGCGATTTCAGTCAGACGCATACCCGCGAGCCCGACCTGATTCCGGTGTTCAAGCGCATCTACGAGGACACCGACACGCACTGGGCGGCCTACGCGCTGTGCGAGCAGCTGGTCGATGTCGAGGAGAGCTTCCAGCTCTGGCGCTTCCGCCACATGAAGACGGTCGAGCGCATCATCGGCTACCGTCGCGGCACCGGCGGCAGCTCGGGCGTGGGCTTTCTGAAGCAGGCGCTGGAGCTGACCTTTTTCCCCGAACTGCTGGACGTGCGCACCGTGCTGGGGCGCTGAGCACCGCCATCGATTCCTGCTGCAAACCCAAGGAGACCCGAATGTCGCAACCCTCTGAACTGCAAGCCCCGCGCGGCGCGCTTGCGCGTGCGCTCGACGTGGTCGAACGCGTCGGCAACAAGCTGCCCGATCCGGCGGTGCTGTTCCTGCTGCTGATGTTCGTGGTCTGGGTGGTGAGCTGGCTGCTGTCCAGCGTGAGCTTCAGTGAAGTGGATCCGCGCAGCGGCCAGCCGATCGTGGTCAAGAGCCTGCTGGACGGCAGCGCCCTGACCAGCTTCATGGCGACCATGGTCAACACCTTCGTCACCTTCCATCCGCTGGGCGTGGTGCTGGTGGCGATGCTGGGCCTGGGCGTGGCCGAGCACACCGGCTTCATCAATGCCGGCCTGCGCAAGATCCTCGGCTTCACTCCGCGCATGCTGCTGACGCCGGTGCTGATCGCCGTCGGCGTGCTCAGCCACGTCGCGGTCGACGCCGGCTACGTGCTGGTGATCCCGCTGGGCGCGGTGATCTTCTACGCCGCCGGCCGGCATCCGCTGGCGGGCATCGCCGCGGCCTTCGCCGGCGTCTCGGGCGGCTTCTCGGCCACCATGGGCATCCCCAGCAGCCTCGACCCGCTGCTCTCGGGCCTGACCCAGACCGCCGCGCACCTCACCGACCCGTCGGTGACGGTGAACCCGCTCAACAACTTCTTCTTCACCACCGCCTCGAGCGTGCTGATCATCCTGGTGGGCTGGTTCCTCACCGACCGCATTATCGAGCCGCGCCTGCGCGGCACGCCGGTGGACGGCGACGCCTCGCAGATGCCCAAGCTCGACCCGCTGGCAGCCGGCGAGAAGAACGGCCTGGTCTGGGCCGGCGCGGCGATGGGCGTCACGGCGCTGCTGTTCCTGCTGACCCTGCTGCCCGAGGCCTCGCCCTGGCGCGCGCCGGAGGGCACGCCGCTGCTGCCCGGCCAGAGCAACCTGCTGGTGGCCCAGGCGCCGCTGATGCAGTCGATCGTGCCGCTGATCTTCATCTTCTTCCTGGTGCCGGGCGTGGTCTACGGCATGGTTTCGGGCACGGTGAAGACGCATCGCGACGTGGTACAGGGCATGGCCAAGGCGATGAGCGGCATGGGCTACTACATCGTGATGGCCTTCTTCTGCGCCCAGTTCATCTGGGCCTTCGGCCAGAGCAACCTCGGCGCGCTGATCGCGGTGGAAGGCGCCGGTGGCCTGCGCGCGCTCGGCCTGCCGACCTCGGTGACGCTGATCGGCATCATCCTGCTCACCGCTTCGGTGAACCTCCTGATCGGCTCGGCCTCGGCCAAGTGGGCGCTGATCAGCGCGATCATGGTGCCGATGCTGATGGAGCTGGGGGTGTCGCCCGACCTCACCCAGGCCGCCTACCGCGTGGGCGATTCCACCACCAACATCATCACCCCGCTGCTGCCCTACTTCCCGCTGATCGTGGTGTTCTGCCAGAAGTACGTGAAGTCCTCGGGCATCGGCACCCTGGTGGCGCTGATGCTGCCGTACTCGATCAGTCTGCTGGTGATCTGGACCAGCTTCCTGCTGGGCTTCTGGGCGCTGGATATTCCGCTGGGCATCGGCTCCACCTACGACTACGTGGCCCCGGCTGCAGCGGGCGCCGCGCAGTAAGCGCCACCCGGTTTCGAGCCCATGACCGCCCCCACGCTGCCGACGGTGTTCCAAGTCGCCGCGTGGGGGCTGTCGCTTCTCGCCCTGGCGCTGGCCGCACGCCGGCTGCCCTGGTTCAAGCTGCGCGGCGACAGCGAGGCCCAGCACGTGCTGTTCGCTGCGCTCCTGGCCGTCTGCGTGCTGCGCTTCGCGGTCTTCGACCGTATCCCCGGGTTGCACCTGCATTTCCTGGGTGCCGGCATCGTCTGCCTGATGTTCGGCTCGGCCTTTGCGCTGTGGGTCATGGCCCTGGCTTCGCTGGCCGCGGCGCTGTCACCGGCCGGCGTGTGGCTGGGGCTCGCCCCGGACTTCCTCGCCTGCGGCTTGATCCCCGTGCTGTGCCTGCACTTCGTGCGTGCGCAGGTCGAGCGCCGCCTGCCGGGCAACCCCTTCGTCTACGTCTTCCTGATCGCCTTCTTCGGTGCCGGCGCGGCCGTGCTGCTCGGCCAGCTGTTCAAGGCTGGGGTCACGCACGCGCTCGTTGAAGGCGCGGCGCGCGACGCCGCGATGGGCTACGTGGTGTCCGCACCTCTGATGGTGTTCGGCGAGGCTTTTCTCACCGGCGGCGCGCTGGCGCTGATGGTGGTTTACCGGCCGCAGTGGGTGGCCAGCTTCGAGGACGCGCGCTGGCTGAAGCCCGGGGACTGAGAGCCCGTGCAGAAACCATCCGCCTGCTGCGGCCGCCGCTGGACGCCCGTGTCGGCAGCGCGCTCCGCGAATTCCGCGGTCACTGCCTCGCCGGGCTTCATTGAATTCACGCAACGCGCTTTGCCTCGAACGCCAGCAACGCCCTCGCCAAGGCGTTCGGTTTTTTCACACGCTCTGAGAGGGTGTCTACATAATTGGCTACACTTGCGGCACCGTCCGTGAAGTGACA